>PKDX01000048.1 GCA_002862745.1 Bacteroidota bacterium
TAGGGGTTCGCCAATACCATCAATCACATCACCTACAACATTAAAGAGACGGCCTCGAATAGCTTCTCCTTTTGGCATTTTAATAGGTGCTCCTGTATCGGCAACTTCCATACCTCGTGTCAGTCCTTCAGTTGCATCCATAGCTATGCAACGAACACTATCTTCTCCAAGATGCTGCTGACATTCAAGAATGACTTTTTCGTTACCACTTTTGATAACTTCTAATGCATTAAGAATTTTAGGTAGTGCATTGTCTGATCCTTCGAATCGAACGTCGACAACTGGGCCGATAATAGAGATAATTTTACCGTGATTTGCCATAATTTCTGACGATGTTATTTTTAATGTTGTTCAAAGGTAACTTACCCTGTGTTCTATTCAAAGTAGAAATGCACAAAATTGCTATAGTCAATAATGAACTTGCTTGATATTACCCATGCAGATAAAAATATAGGTTCAGTGGTCGCTGAAGTTTTGCTACCCTTACCGTTGGGTACTGCCTTGTCCTATGCTGTTCCCATCTTATTAGAAGACAGGATTGGCGAAGGTTCTATTGTCTTAGTTCCTTTGGGAAGACGCAAGGAGTATGCAGGGCTTGTGCTGAGTCTTAGCGGTGTGAAAAAAAACACTCAGCACGAGGTTAAACCCATTAAGCAAATCATTTACAAGGGCAAATGGAGTACTGCAGGTCAGCTTGAACTTTGGCGCTGGATGGCAGCCTATTACATGGCTAATCTTGGGGATGTAATGCAAGCAGCATTGCCAACCCTACTTAAGATTTCTAGCGAAACCCTGTATGTCGCTTTAATAGACGATTTGGAATCAATTGAAGATGATGTGAGCTTAGATGACGCAGACATGGAAATCTTACATACACTTACCATTCATGGCCCCCTTGCGCAATCTATGTTGGTCCGCCACACGGGATTAGCCAATCCGCTAACCTCGCTTAAGCGATTAATGAAACTCCGACTGGTCGCAGTTAAAGAGTCTTTAGGACAAACTTATTCTCCCAAAAGAGCTATTCGATATCGTTTAACCAAGGACTTATTGGAGTCTCCGGAGGCTTTTGACAAGGCGTTGGCTCAATTAAACCGTGCTCCAAAACAAGAAGAGGCCTTCCTTAAACTAAGCAGTGGCCAAAACAACGAATCCTTTCAACGCGCCGATCAAGAGGCATGGTCGGACGCATCCCACAAAGCGGCATTAAATGCGCTGGTAAAGAGAGGGTGGGTGGAAAAGTATTGGGTCGACCTTAATCGTTTGGAAGAGTCTTACATTGCCCGTCAGTCTACAACTTTTGAGTTGTCCTCCGAGCAAGCCTCAGCCTTGGCATCCATTCAATCGTTATGGCAGACAAATTCTACTAAAGCTGTTTTATTGCAAGGCGTTACAGGTAGCGGGAAGACCATGTTGTATATAGAGTTGATAAAAGACTGCTTGCGGCAAGGTCGTCAGGCACTTTTTATGTTACCAGAAATCGCATTGACTACCCAAATGATTCAAAGAATACGGCAATATTTTGACTGTCCTATTGGGGTATATCACTCACGATTTTCTCCTGCTTATCGCGTAGAACTTTACCAGAAGGTTTTACGTGGTGAAATCTCAATCATTCTTGGTGCTCGTTCTAGCGTTTTTCTGCCTTATAAAAATTTAGGACTTGTGATTGTAGATGAAGAACACGAGGCATCCTACAAACAACAAGACCCAACACCGAGATATCATGGCCGAGATGTAGCTCTGGTGCTTGCCAAACAGCACAAGGCTTCGATTATCTTAGGTTCAGCAACGCCAAGCCTTGAAAGCCTTAACAATGTTGTGTCGGGTAAATGGGAGAAGGTAGAAATCAAGAATCGTTTTAATCAATTAGTAATTCCCACACCACAGCTTATCGACCTTGTCGATGCAAAAAAACGGCATCGAGTAAAAGGACGTTTTAGTCAGGTATTGATTGAGGCAATACAAGGCTGTTTAGATCGCAATGAACAGGTGATTCTCTATCAAAATCGTCGAGGATATGCAACGCTTGCACGCTGTACCACATGCGAATCTACTGCCAAATGTCACCAATGTGATGTGAGCCTAACCTATCACAAGTATTCTGGAAATCTTCGATGTCACTATTGTGGGAGCACGGCTCGCTTAACCTCGCGATGTGCTTCATGTTCTTCTCAACAATGGGAACTCTATGGCTCAGGTACTCAGCGGATTGAGGAAGAGATTGAATCCCTATTCCCTCAGGCGAGAGTTCTTCGAATGGATAGAGATACTGCTGCTTCGCGTAAGCGCTATGAGGTCATGTTAAAAGGAATTGAGGAATACAAGTATGACATCTTAATCGGCACCCAATTAATAGGAAAAGGATTAGACTTTCAACGAGTTACATTGGTTGGAGTGCTGGACGCTGATGAAATGTTACATTTCCCAACGTTCAGAAACAATGAGCGCTGTTATAATACGCTAAAGCAATTAGCAGGTCGTGCAGGAAGAGGCCAAAAGGCGGGACAAGTCTTGATTCAGTCACGGCAAGTGGACCATCCAGTACTCAAGGCACTAACTGAAGATTCTTGGGAAGCCTTTATTGAACATGAGCAATTCGTGCGGGAACAATACAATTATCCGCCTACGTTTCAGTTTATCGTTTTTGAGTTTTCACATAAGGACGTAGAAAAGACAGCCGCTGCCGCTCGATATTTTGCAACAGGTATGAAACATCGTTTAGGTGATGACTGCGTTCTTGGTCCATCTTTGCCTCCTGTTGAACGGGTGCGCAACACCTACCGACGTGAGGTTATTCTGAAGACTTCGCGTAATTCATCTGCAGCAAAGCAATGGAGGAATGCCGTTAGGGAGTTAGAGGACTACCGAAAGGCAGAACACGCCATTCGGAGTGTTCGATTAAAAATCAATGTTGATGCGGGATAGTTACCTTTGTAGTATGCAACGTATACTGTTTTTCCTTGCACTTGTTCTGGTCTGTCTTCAAGCATGCCAAACAGATGACGGCCTTTCTAATTTTGATGTAGTCTATGCTGTGCGTTTTGAAGCAACCTGGTCGGATTCCACGCATCCTAATGCTTATCCGTCCAATGCTCACTTCAGTCCATTGGTAGCCTTGTCGCACACTCCAAACTTTTATGTTTTTTTCTCGGGATACCCTGCATCTTCTGGTCTTCGTATTCTAGCCGAAACAGGACAGACAGATAGCATTATGGATGAGTTTTCATATTCTATAAATACGGGACAGGCCTTGGACGCACGGGTAGGGCCTGATGTCGAAAGCCCTGGACAAGGTGAGCTTTCCATTGGAGTAACGGCGTCAAGGCATGCAGTTACTGTGCTGTCGATGATTGCCCCAAGTCCCGATTGGTTTGTCGCAGGGCGAGCTGTGCTCTTTGATACGCAGGATGGCCGATGGTATGATAAGGTTACTATCGATGCCATTAGTCTTGACGGAGGTAGTGATGCAGGAATTGACTTTACTTCGCCAAATATGCCGATGGATTCGGTTTCTGCAGTTTATCCAATAACCAGCGGGCCTTTGATTCAGCCTGGGGATACCCTGGTGCAAAACATGGGTAAATTTATTTTTGAGCGTATCCAGTAATGAATTTTCGTCACCATATTCCAAATATATGTACACTGCTTAATGCCTTTTCTGGTATGGCAGGTATCTTTTTCTTGAGTCAAGCTGGGATAGATAAAGCCTTGATTTTTTGGGGTGCTTGTTATGTTTTTGACGGCTTAGATGGTTTGTTAGCTCGTTATTTAAAGGCAGAAAGTGACTTAGGAAAACAGTTGGATTCTTTAGCTGATGCGATTAGCTTCGGAGCATTGCCTACTTATTTTTTGTTCACACTCTGTGAAGCGGGGGATCCATTGCTTTCACTCGGGTGTATCATGTATCTGTTGGGTGTTATTCTGCGCCTTGCCCGATTTAATGTTGCAGAAAGTAAAACCATCTTTTTCCAGGGCTTATCTAGCCCACTAGCTGCTCTCGTAGTGGGGTGGGTTGGAATAGGACTAGGGTCATTGCCTTTAGTTTGTTATCCTCTTTTGGCAGGTCTGCTGGCCTTTTTAATGAATGCGCCACTTCCTTTGCTTAAAACTAAGGGATTTCAGCATGTTCCAAAACCTTTTTTGATATTGGCAGGATTTGTTTTTGTGCTCGCGATGGGTCTACAAGTACTGTTCGAAACTTCATTGCTTATACCCCTTGGACTCTTGTTATATTTACTTTTGAGTTTAACTACTTTCCATCGATTAAAAGATAAATCATGACCTTCATTGCACACGTTGAAATCCTGCCACACCCAGAATTGCTTGACCCTCAAGGGAAAGCAGTTTTATTGGGTCTGTCAAATTTGAATATTACGGCGATCGAAGATGTGCGCGTGGGTAAGCATATTGTGTTAAGCATAGAGGCTGGTTCCATGCAAGAGGCGGATGCGTTGGCTAAAGAAGCTTGTGAAAAGCTGTTAGTTAACCCTATAATGGAACGCTATTCCTATGAAGTCACAGAAGGCTAGTCTATACCTGGTTCCCACTCCAATAGGCAATCTCGGAGATATTACCCTGAGGGCTATAGATGTGCTTAAGTCGGTGGACTTCATCTTAGCAGAGGATACTCGTCAAACAGGCAAATTGTTGAAACATTTGGATATACAGAAAAAGGTATATGCCCATCATAAGTTTAACGAGCAAGCGTCTACAAAAGGCATTTTAGATCTGTTAGACCAAGGAAACTCCTGCGCACTGGTTTCTGATGGAGGGAGCCCTTGCATCAGCGATCCAGGTTTTTATCTAAGCCGTGCATGTATTGATAAGGGATTGCGGATTGAGGCCTTGCCAGGGCCTACGGCTTTTGTGCCAGCACTCATGTTATCAGGTCTTCCAATGCATCAATTTGTCTTTGAAGGTTTTCTGCCAGTGAAAAAAGGACGAAAAACAAGATTAGAGCAACTAAAGTCTGAATATCGGACCATGATTTTTTATGAGTCGCCTCATCGTTTGTTAAAGACATTAAGCCAATTTGTTGAAACATTTGGCCCCACACGACGCATCTCGGTGAGCCGAGAGCTCACCAAGATGTACGAAGAAACCCAGCGCGGCACAGCGGAGGAAGTCTTATTCGTCTTTCAAGGCCGCGATGCCGTCAAAGGAGAATTCGTAGTCGTCGTCGAGGGCTGCTAGGCAGCCGGCACAGAAACCCGTTGTACAAGAAGCCAGTCCTCAATTTGTATCTCGGTAGAAGTTCGAGTCTTGTCTTCACTATCTTTATAAGTGCTCTGAACAAGCTTTCCAAGAATGGCTACTTCATCACCTTTGTTGACATATTCAAATAAATTGCTCGCTGTCTTTCCCCAAGCAATTAATGTGTGCCATTGTGTGCGCTCCTGTCTTTCTCCTTTTGAATCCGTGAAAAATTCGTGGACAGCAAGGCGAAATCGAATGAGTTTTTTATTGCCTTCAAACTCTTTAAACTCAGGTGTATTCCCAAGCCTACCAATAACTTGAACTTGATTGCGTAATCGATTCATAACATAAAATTTTTAGGTGAATAATGCCTCGAAAGTAGTTGAGGATATTCGCTGAAATCGAAAGATGAAGTATTACGTCTAGTTGGGTGTAGATTGGGTTATTTTCCGATAGAATTCAGATTTATCCTGTAGAACATAGATATTTCTCCGGTCTCAACATTAAAGTTTTTTACTTCGATATGGGGATTCTCTTCATCAAAAAATACATCAAGTATAGGTGCGTTGTGTAAAGTGACATCAGGTCCTTCTACTCGATTAGGGGCTCTTCCTGGGCGTTCATTTTTGTTAATACCCGCTGCCATGACTTCATAGGTCTTATAGCTTACATTTCTCGGACTTTCTAGTACCTCAACATAGTGTTGATCGCCGGTTAAAAAAAGTACCGGTGCATTTTGGCTTTCAATTAACTCCATCAAACGCTTTCTACTTTTTCCCAGCCTCACCATGGCCTCCCATCGCATCGGTCGATTGATAAGAATTTGATAACCACAGGATATAAAACGCAAGTCAACATCATCTTGTCGCAGGGCTTGCGCCAAAAATTCCCATTGATTTTCTCCTAAGGCGTCAGCATTTCTTCCTGGTTTATCACGGTTAAAGCGACCATCTAACTGGATAAATTGTATGGTTTTGCCATTAAAGGAGAATTGTGTAGCGTAATAGACTCCATCTTGTGAGCTAGGGATTTCAGCTTCTAATTCCCAAAAAGACCGATGAATATCCTTTGATTTTTCTTTTATACTATATTCTTTTCCGGCATTGTTAAGTCCATAGTCATGATCATCCCAAGTGACAACAAACGAGGATATATCTTTTAAAGCTGCAAACCCTTCTTTTCCTCGTAGAATTTCTAATTGGTCGATTATATGCTGGGGGTCGTCCTTTGTATCGGCATAAACATTATCTCCAATCCACACGGTAATATCTGGTTGAAGTACTTCAGCGATATAGGGTATAGCAGGAGCTGGAGCATGTTGATTATGGCATCCAATCATGGCTATTCGAGCATCAGCATTCCCTTTTTCATTTTGCGCATTGACTTCGAAGATCGAAGCACTGCTAACATATAAGGTGAGTAGAAAAAAACAATATCGTTTCATATAGGTAAAAAGTCTAGATTAAAAGGTTTGATTAAATCCAAAGACTAACCTAGGATAAAGGTTTTGGTTTCCAGTACCCGGATCGGAGACCCAAAAGGGACAATCTAGGCGAAAGGTGAAGGGCTTCAGGTTGTAAAGTTTGAAGAAGCGCTTCCATGTCAGGGAAAGACCTAACCCAGCATCAGCATAGACTTTAGACCAATTTCTACCCCGTGAGGATGAATCACTATTAATAAGACCAGCATCCGCAAAGAGGTATATATTGGCATCGTAGTTTCTTCGCAGTTTGCTATTCTTGATGCTTATCAAACGATCAAAGCTCAATTCTGACGTAAGACTTACGCCTGACCGTCCAGAGACTAATCGTTGTCCGTTTTCATTGGTTACTAAGCGACCCGCATATCCACGAAGATTTAAGCCTCCTGCATAATGAAATCCTGTGGTGGCGTTCCTTTGATAAGGACCAATTTCTTTTTGAGGATAGAATCCAATACTTCGTACGAACTTGTTTTCCATCATGGATTCAGGATTGCCACCGGCTAAGTACACGGCACTTTCTGGTGGGGTTTTTCCAAAACCAAACCTACTGTAGAAACGATTCTTCCAATCAAATTTCCCCATTTTCATATGATCGGTAAAGCTTGCTTCGAGGTATTGATAATTCCAATCAGGAGTCATCGACACTCTTCCTGAAAGTTTAAGTTGACTTTTCCCTGGTCGCGCTTTGCGGAAGTTTTCAGAGGTGTATTGCAGGTTAAGTCCAGCATTCCAAGCACTGCTAATCCACCAAGCACCTTGCTCTGGGTTTTGAAGGTAGGACAAGTCCTCTTCATTGGGCCTAATCATAGCAAAACCTTCTAACCTGAGCGTGCCTTTTTCATGAAGTTCTTTTTGGATACCAAGGCGCTGGTCAATAAGCCCATCAAGATATTTTGACTTGACATAGGCGGTGGCACCTTCCATAAATTTATACACTGGTGTCGCGTAGGAGAGTCTGTAGTTGATCGATTGGTATGCTCTTCCACTATTTAAGAAAGCTGGGGCTCCCTGATAAGACCGACTTATACTCGGCCAAGACAGATTTCCCCAAACCGTAAAATCAAAAAAGCGTTTACGGCGCATATAATCCCCTTCTAAATGAAGCCCGATTTTTAGTCCATCTACACCATTCCACCATACATCAGGGCGCCATTGCATAATGTAGTGTTTACGGCTTGGATAATTGTAAACATGGCTATTGAAGCGCCAAATTGTATTTCCTTTAAGGCGATTGTCAAACGCATTTATGTCGGCTAAGCGATCCGTTGTATCAATAATTGCATTGGCGAGTTTATCCTCAAGTTCAACGGTAAAACTGTAGGTTGGATGGAGCTTATCCCATCCCGTCCACTTAGGAAGTATAGAGGCTTCTGTTGATTTTTCAAAATATTGGTTCGGAATATGAAAATCATAGGTGGTGCCCGATTTATCCTGAAGTTGAAGATCGATGGGCATTTGCATTCTCCCATGACGCTCTAGAGTAATAGTATAGGTGTTGGCCTCGGCTTCTTTTTTAGATGAAATGCTGTAATCGATGCTCTTATTTGTTTCAATCCATTGATCAAAAAACCAGTTTAAATCAACGCCTGTGAAGTCAATGATGGAGTGTCTGAAATCTTCTGGATAAGGATGGGCATAGGACCACTGGTCAAAATAATGCTGCATCGCTGCCAAAAACAAAGAATCACCTAGGACGTATTGCAAATTATAGAGCATAACCGCTGTCTTGTAGTACACATGACCATAGCCGCCGCCATGACGCAATGCCCCATCAAATCCATCGCTATGCGTGTTGAGCTGAGGGTCCTGCCCCAGGGTGGCATCCATCATATATCCAATATATACCTCCCCTTCACGGGCTTCTACAGGCTCCTTAAAATTTCGAAGATATGGCGTTGGGGGTGTATTTCTCACATAATCAACTCCGTCGATGGCCTCAAGACCCCAAGCCGTTAGAAACTGAGTGAACCCTTCATCCATCATGGCTCGGTAGGTTTCATTATTAGCCACCATTCCATAGAACCAATTATGCCCCACTTCATGAACTAGGAGGTCTCGATATCCAGGGTCTTTGTCACCATCTAAGGTGAGCATGGGGTACTCCATGCCATCGCGTGCATCAGCTACGATCATCTTTGGATAACCATACATGCCAATGTCTTCAGAGAATACTTGAATGATGGCTGCAGTGTATTCCGCTGCATTTTGCCATCGACTACTGTGGGGTTCTTGGCAAAGGGCATAGGTTTTTACTCCTTGCCAATCCGACTCACCTATCCGATAATGCGGGTTTGCAGTAAAGGCAAAATCATGTACATTTTCGGCATAGTAATGCCACTGCTTCCGCTCGCCCTCAACGTACGGGATAATAATCGAAGGCGCTTCGCCCCATGGCTTGTCCTTGAAGTTTTCAATATTAAGTTTTGCTCTGAGTTCTGCAGGTAATACATCATCACGGTTTTGCAAAAAGCCGGTTGCTCCTACTATATAGTTAGAGGGGAAGTCTAGCGTAACATCAAAGGTTCCAAAGTCTCCATAAAATTCTCGGCTGAGGTGCTGGTCAACATTCCATCCAAATTTCTCATCATATACAGCGATTCTTGGATACCAGTGTGCGCCATTAAATTGAATGGCCCCGTATGAATTAAACAGCTTCATTCGGCGACGACTGCTGCCAAAACCATAGAAGGTTTGAAAATCAAAACTTAGGGTAATTCCTTCATTGGGAAGCAAGGGCTCATTGAGGTATACAAACAAAATGGTGTTGTCCATGGAAGTATCTACGACATCTCCATTGACCCTCAAATTGCTTACAACCGTTCCAAGCCCCATTTCCTCATAGTCGCTGTAAATGGGATCAACGCCATTATTTTTTTGAAGATTATCATAATATGCTCCGGGCTGAAAGGCATTTTGATACAAATGAAATGCCACCTGTTCAAGGGTGTCCGGTGAGTTATTGGTATAAACCAACTCGGTATTAGCCTGAATGAAGTAGCGTTTTTCGTCAATGCGAGCTGTCATAGTATAATGCACATCTTGTTGCCAATACCCCGGTTTTATGGATTTGTTTTTCCAATAGTTAGGGTTTGATTCACTGGTAAAAGAGTTGGGGCCAGCATTTGGATTATAATCCTGACCAACTGAATACTCAGCGGCGAAAAATGTAAGGGCAAGAAGAAAGTATTTATGTAGACAGCGCATAATAATTGACTCTTAGTAAACCAACACAAGGTAAACAATGCCAGATTCACCAGAAAATAGATTGTGTAGAATTCAACGGGCCATCGAACTACAAGCGGTGGAAGGTATAGGCTTGGTTTACGCACGCCGACTTTGGGAGCTTTTAGGCCCTTTACGGCACTGGGAAGATGTTGATTTTAATAAACTTCAACACAAACAATGTAATGCTTGGCGTAATCGACTTGTAATGCTTGAACGTCAAGGCTATGCTAATCGTCAACTCGATATTGTGTATCGCCATACATGGCAAGTGGTGTTGATTGATGATAAGGATTATCCTCCGTACTTACGTCATTTGGTTGATGCCCCATTGTTTTTGTTTGTTAAGGGTAATTGTTCACATCTTTTGCGACAGCATATTGCCCTCGTAGGTACGCGAAAGCCATCAGAAGAGGGGCTATCGGTTTGTGCTGATCTTGTCCAATCGATTGCCACGTCAGGTCGTAAAAATAGGTTGAGTATCGTTAGTGGTCTCGCCCGAGGCATTGATGCCCAGGCGCACAGAACATCTCTTTCTGAAGGTATTTGTACTCTTGCTATTTTAGGGAATCCGCCTCAGCACATCTATCCACCAGAGCATTTTGATTTAGCAGATAAAATAGTTGATAATGGAGGACTTCTTGTCACCGAATTTTTGCCTGATGTGATTTCACGTCCTTATCACTTCGCGCAAAGAAACCGTGTGATTGCTGGAATGTCTAGATTAACGATTGTCGTTGAGAGTGCGCTAAAAGGGGGAGCGTTGATTACGGCAAGAAGAGCCTACGAAGAAAATCGCGATGTCTTTGCTGTGCCCGGTCGATGTAATGATAAAAGTAGTCTAGGATGCAACTATTTGATTGCTCAGAACATAGCTCAACTCATCGAAAACCCCCAAACATTTTGGTCGTCTTATGTGTCGCGTATACAATATGGTGTCACGGAGGACAGCACATTATTAAGTGTCGAGTCCCAAGCGGTATTGGACCATATTGCGCAATGTGGTAAAGTAAGTTTAGAAGCCATGGTCAATACGTTTGGCACAAGTTTTCCTATCTGTGAAACCTTATTGGAATTGGAAACCGCGAGAATTGTATCTTTCCATAAAGGCGGATATTATTCAATCCATGCACCATAAGCGTCATTCACGTAATCTTCTCTTACTCCCCTTATCGCTGTTCTATGCGATGGGTGTTACCCTACGCGATTTAGCCTTTCGATGGGGAATCAACTCCATAATGGATTATGAAATGCCCATCATTGGAGTGGGCAATTTGACAGCAGGCGGAAGTGGCAAAACTCCTCATACTTATTATTTATTACATCACCTCACACAACGCGGTCTCCCCACTGCGTATTTAAGTAGAGGTTATGGTAGAAAAAGTACAGGCTATCGAGAGGTGAGCATACAATCCAATGTTGACAACAGCGGCGATGAGGCCCTGTTAGCCAAACACAGATTTCCACAAAGTAGGGTAGTGGTATCTGAAAGCAGAAGCCAAGCCATCCCCGATGTATATCATGGCAGACCAGCTCACCAAGTAACTCTATTGGACGATGCTTTTCAGCATAGGAGTATAAAGCCAGGACTTCAGATTTTACTGACTCGATATGATTTGCTTTTTTGTGATGATTTTTTGTTGCCCTACGGTAGGTTGCGGGAGTTTCGCAGTGGCTACTACCGGGCAGATATCATGGTAGTTACCAAGTGCCCTGAACATTTAACGATTGATGAGCAGGCGATCATTCGTGATCGACTGCGTCCACTGTCCTATCAATACGTTTGTTTTACCACCACAGACAACAATTCCCCTTATGGGGTGACATCTGGCGGTGCAGAGAGAATTTCTGAGCATGAAAAGCCTTTGTTAGCAATAGCTGGGCTTGCGGACAACAACGATTTCTTCGATTATATGCGCATGATGAATGATTCGGTCATATGTCGGGGTTACCAAGACCACCATGCTTTTACAGCCTATGATATTGAGTCCATTCTATCGATAATCCGTCATCTTGAAACGGAAAGCAGCCTTACCATAACTGACATTCATACAACAGAAAAGGATTTGATGCGCCTTAAGCCGCACATACATCTTTTTGAAAAAAGAGGTATACGTCTTGTTGTACATCCCATTGAAGTTCGAGATGTCACACTTGGCGGTCCTTTGCTTCTCGACTTGGTAGATCATTATGCTGATTATGCCGTGAAGCAAGCTATGAATGCTTTCCCAGAACCGCCATCTCCTGATTCTTAGAAATTCATTGACCTCAGGGTAGAGCTACTAACCTTTCAAAGCTTATTTTTAAACTATGGATTTGTATACTCAGATTGAAGAAACAAGACAATGGCTAGAAAAGAATATAACAATCAAGCCGAAATGGGGCATTATTCTAGGCAGTGGACTTGGTGGATTGGTTCGTTTAATCGAAAATGCTCAACGTATTGAGTACACAGATATCCCGCACTTCAAGGCTTCTTCTGTTAAGGGTCACCAGGGGGCTCTAATCTTTGGTCAACTCGAAGGAGTGGACGTAGTCTTAATGGCTGGTAGACTTCACTATTATGAGGGGCATTCCATGAAAGAAGTTACTTATCCAGTGCGCGTAATGAAAGCACTTGGGTGTCATTCTGTTGCTGTTTCAAACGCTGCAGGTGGTGTTCAAGAAGGAATGAGGGTAGGAGATTTAATGATTATCAATGATCATATCAATGCCACACCCGAAAGTCCATTGCGCGGTATAAATGATGATCGACTTGGCCCTCGATTTCCGGAAATGATTGAACCGTATGATAGGGAATACATTAACACCGTACAGGGTATTGCCAAGGAAGAAGCGATCGATGTAAGGGAAGGAGTCTATTATGGATTGTCGGGACCAACTTTCGAAACGCCCGCAGAATATCGAATGATTTATCGATTGGGCGGTGACGCAGTGGGGATGTCTACTGTTCCCGAAGTTGTTGTTGCTACGCACGGTGGTATGCGCGTTTTTGGCTTATCTGTTATTACAGATATCGGATATCCTCCAGAAAACGTCGAGCACGTTGATCATGAATATGTTTTGAAAGCAGCCCAAGAAGCTGGGTATCGGGTAGAAACGCTCTTTCGTGGTTTGATCCGTGCTCATGGTTAAAGGGTTCGGCAATAGATTATTGCTTTTTATAAGCATAGTATGTTGCAGCACTTCGTATGGTCAGCGTGAGGTAGGCTTAGAGACGGATAGTTTCTTTTATAGCGCTGAGCCTTGGAAAGTTTGTTCTATAGATACCGCCTTATCAAGTATTTACAATTTTGATTTTGCTTCGGCTTTTAACAGCCCAAAAGTCGACTTGGGAAATACAGGAAGTCCGCTGTATGATTTACGTATGCAGGTTCAGCCTGCCATGCAAAACTTAGAATGGCGCAGTCACGCTCATGGCCTAAAAGCCTACAGGATGCCATTAGATTCTATTCAGTGGTACAAAACAAAAAAACCGCTCTCTCAGATTGCCTATGCGATTGGTGCTGAGCGTCAAAATGTATTCAGTGCCCAACACAGTCAGCGGGTCAATCTAGGCTTGGATTATGGCCTTTCCTTCTACCGTATGTCATCTATAGGGTATTACCCCGAAGAAGAGACACGCAATGCCGCCTTTTCTCTCTACAATCGTTGGGCCTCAAATAGCGGTCGCTATTCGGGAAATCTCACGATCAACTTCCATAGACTTCGTAGAAAAGCGAATGGAGGAATTCAAGAAGACTTTATTGGTAACGATAGCTTAAGGCTAAGCTCTCCTAGTTTGTATACGCCTGTACTTGATAATGCTATTCAAAGTGATCGTGGGTTTGGAATCTGTTTAGAAAGTCATCTAAACTTTGGATTGAACACAATGAGACAGATTAATGACTCGCTCCAAGTCTCTGATTTTCAAGTACAAAGTCTTTTAGGACATAGACTTACCTTTTCTACATGGTCAAATCTTTTTGAAGACCCGAAAAACGGGGATGACTCTCTGTATTATGCAAGTTATGCTTGGCTTGATTCAGACACTTTTCGTTTGAATTATCAGTCCAAAGTATTGGAGAATAGCTTCTTTTGGCGCCGATATCTAAAGAATAAAGGACTTTTTGATGTTGAGGCAGGCCATCGATACATACCATGGAGTTTACAAGGAATAGATCAAAAGTTTCATGAAATCTTTGTTCAAATTCGATACGTACTTCAAGGAAATCAATGGTCCTGGGAAAACAAAGCCCATTTGATTTTTTCAGGCTATCAAAGAGGCAGTCAGCATCTGTTATCTCAATTCCATCTTAAGACTTCTTCAGGCTTTGTAAACGTTGAGACTACTTTTCTTCGCCGTGTTATGAATCCCGTCGATCGTCTTGCTGACCCTAGTTACACAGGAGGTTTCCAAGTGAATTCGAGGCCCATGACCTTTGAGGGTAGATTAACTTATGGTCTTGGTGATAACTTAGTTCTTTCTGGGCACTATATTCTTGATCAGAACCCTGTTTTAGTAGACAGCAACCGGCTCACCTTTCAGTTTAATGGTTCCGTTCATCGTCTTGCTGGAAGCCTTTCTTATAGTTTCAGTGCATTTAATGGCTGGTTAAACTGGGATGCTTTATTCGGTGCACAGATGACGTCAGAAGATATTTTTATCATGCCAACTTTTTATACTCGCCATAGAATGTATGCCGAGCAAACCCTTTTTCAATCGAGGCTCATTCTAAACTTGGGCGCTCAGATAACTTGGAATACAGCCTTTCCCCGAATGACCTATGACCCTTATCTATCCCGTTTTGGATTACCTCTGGACGAGGAGGCAAGTGCCATGCCACCAAGACTTGAAGCCTTTCTTGGAATTAAAGTCAGTCACATGAGAGTTTTTGTGAGAGCACAATACCTCAATCAGTATTTAGGGCCTACAGGTTATTATGGCATTGCTCGGCACCCTGCTCGACCAAGAAATTACACGGGAGGTCTTGTATGGCGGTTTTTTGAGTAAAGAAATTTATTGCAAATCTTTTTCTCTACGTCTTCTGTTCTTTTTTCTCTGCAGCAGGGAAGAGCACATTGTTAAGAATTAGACGGTACCCTGGGGAATTTGGATGATTTTTTAACTCCGTCACAGGATCGCCAACATAGTGTCGGTAGTCTTCCGGATCATGACCTCCATACCATGACCACATCCCTAAGCCAAACTTGCCATGAATGTAACGAGCCTCTCCAAAGGCGTCGTTTTCAGCAAGAATGGTAACATTGGATTTTAGTCTAGATTTCCGAAAGGCTGTTGTCTGCCCCATAAAGCCTTTTACAATGCGCGTATGGCATTGGGTGAGCATGGTGGGAATGGGGTCCCATTTAGCAGAAAAATTAAACAATGAAAAGTAATCAACCTCTTGCGGCACTTGTCTTTGGAAGTTGGCATCAATGTCAGAATACTCATATTCCATAGGGTTGGTACGGAGGTTAAAATCTTTAAAGGCTAGTGTCTTGGAAAAATCGAGTTGGCTTTGTGCGTTTGGAGCCATCGGATCGCCATCAAACATGGATTCACAGATATCGGTGTTTTGCGCGGCCAAGGCAATGTCATAACTATCGGTTGCCGAACACATAGCAAACATATATCCTCCTCCGGCCATAAAGGCGGAAATCTTTTTGACTACGGCAAGCTTGAGTTGAGAGACCTTTCCATGCCCATGCTTATGGGCTGAGGCTTCCATTTCAGCCACTTCTTCTTTATACCACGCTTGATTTCTGTAGGATGCATAAAACCGACCATACTGCCCCGTAAAGTCTTCGTGGTGAAGGTGTAGCCAATCATAGAGTAGAAGGCGTTCATCTAAAATCTCATCGTCATACAGCACGTCATAGGGTATTTCGGCATAGGTAAGGACAAGCGTAACCGCATCATCCCAGGGTTTTTTTGACTTGGGAGAATACACAGCCACTCTCGGGGCCTTTTCAAGTTTGACTTTTTCAGCATTAACCGATGGGCTTGCGATTTCTCGCAGGATGTTATCATAACTGGCCGTTGAGACCACTTCGAAGTCAACTCCCCGAATACGGCATTCAAGTTGTAAGGATTGATTGTCAGGAAATGCGAAACTTCCTCCACGATAGTTCAGCAGCCAATCCCCTGTATATCCTTGCGCTAACGCCCAGTAGGTAATCCCATAGGCTTTTAGGTGGTCATTCTGATCTTCATCCATCGGAATAAGTATTGTTGCCCCTTGCAGTTGAACAGTGAGAAGTAGAAATATGCTTAGGACTTTGAAGAGCCTAGGTAGAATGTGAAGCGGTTGTCTTTGCATGCTGTAAATCTAACGAAGAAGAAAGAAATTTATTCGACGGTTATCATTGTTTTACGCAATGCTCAAGGCAAGTTTAGTCTAAGTGAAATGTTTGTGATGAAGGTTTAGAATAGGGTTGGTCACTAAGTATAGGCCTATGTGTATAAGTGGATGTCCTGAATTGTAACTTCTGTTTGTTTACCAGCGTAGTAGACGATAATGCCGTTTATGTCGTTTTTTTCAATGTATAATAAATCATTTATCTATGTCTTTTTAAGTCGACTCATGATAGGAGCTTTATTCACTTTGCAATTTTTGTTAGCGTCTTGTGCAATGGATGACGCGGTAAGTGAGCCCTCACCTTTTGTGCCCACAGTTCAGCGTCAACCAACGTATGAAGTTGAAAAAGTTATGGATGTGGTTTATGGCTATGGCTATGGTTACCATGCTGAATTAGATTCTACCATTGAAACAGCACTTATGCTCGATATCTACCGACCAACGGGTATTACTTCACCGCGTCCAGTGTATATGTTCCTGCATGGAGGAGGATTTGTAGGGGGGGCAAAATCCAATGAAAATATAAAGGCAATGGGAGAGTACTTTGCTTCACGAGGATGGGTTTTTCTTTCAATAGATTACAGAACGACGGCACACATTGGTCAAGACGTATCAAAATTAGCACCGCAAGAGTGGATTAATATGGCACTTCAAAATATAGAGGAAAATCGAAGCGCTCAGTTTATTGCGATGTATATGGCTCAACGTGATGCTAAGGCTGCAATGCGATGGACAATGGCTAATGCTGAACAATTATCTATCGATGAAAACTATATCACTGTGGGAGGAAGCTCTGCTGGGGCAATCACAGCCCTCGCCCTTGGGGTGTCTAATCTAGATGACTTTGTTAACGAGTTAGGTGTGGAGGAGGACTCTACATTAGAGACAACCAATTTGCAAGAGACCTATATAGTAAACTCAATTATCAGTTATTGGGGATCTTCCATAAAGCTTGATTTTTTTGAGCAGATTTATGGGGAGCAACGTTATGATCGCAATGACCCAAGGCTTTTTATGGCTCATGGAACGATGGATAATACACCGTATACAGAGTTTTCAAATTCCTTGGATCTGTTAAACATTTATGCAACCCTTGGAATTTATGCAGAGCTCCTTCATCTAGAGGGTTACGGCCATGGTGCTTGGAATGCATATGTCAATAATAAAAGTCTTTCAGATCATTCCTTTGACTTTTTAGTCCAGCAACAAGGGTTAAATGTTCAATGAGGTAAGAATCTCATAGATTCTTAGATATTGTTGCTATGAATAAAAAAAGCAGCTCGATTAAAAGCTGCTTTTTAAAGAGTTGTTGGTTAGTTAAGGGTAAAATTATGGTTTGCTTAATCTTTTGAACAAAGCGTTAAACACTGTCAACTCATTAATGAATTTATAGAAGGCTTTTTGTTCGTACAATACGCCTATGGGCGTATATCTGAACTTTTTAGGATTGGAACTACTCTACAGTAACGCTCTTTGCTAAGTTTCTCGGCTGATCTACATTGCATTCCCGCAAGACGGCAATATGGTAACTCAGCAGTTGAAGTGGAATGGTATTGAGCAGAGGACTCAAGCACTCCAACGTCTCGGGTACTCGAATGATGTGGTCAACGGATGCTTCAAGATGAGGATCATTATGACTCGCCAGAGCAATGATTTTTCCTTTACGTGCCTTTACTTCTTGAACATTGCTCACTACCTTCTCATAGTTCGCTCCTTTTGTCGCGACAAAGACAACCGGCATTTCTTCATCAATAAGGGCAATAGGCCCGTGTTTCATTTCAGCCGCGGGATATCCTTCAGCATGTATATAACTAATCTCCTTGAGCTTTAAGGCGCCTTCAAGTGCCACAGGGAAGTTATATCCTCTTCCTAAGTAAAGGAAGTTTTTAGCATCGTGATATTCCTTGGCAATTTCTTGTATCTGTGCATCAAGCTCAAGACAATCCTCAATTTTTGCGGGTATAGCTTCTAGAGCTGTTAAGACCTCGCGGACTTCATCCTGACTCATCTGATCCCTCAAGTTAGCAAGGGCGAGTGCCATGAGTGTAAGTACCGTGACTTGAGCGGTAAATGCTTTGGTAGAGGCTACTCCTATTTCAGGTCCTGCATGGGTATAAGCTCCAGCATGACTCATACGGGGGATACTACTACCGACAACATTACAAATCCCAAATACGGTAGCTCCTTTGTTTTTGGCGAGTTCCATGGCAGCTAAGGTATCTGCGGTCTCGCCACTTTGGGAGATGGCCAATACTAAATCGTCAGAATAAATTACAGGATTTCGATACCTAAATTCCGAGGCATATTCTACTTCTACAGGAATACGTGCCAGATCTTCAAAAAGGTATTCAGCCACTAGGCCTGCGTGCCAACTTGTTCCGCAACCTACGATAATAAGACGGTTAATACCTTCAAGTTTATCCTTGTATTCTTTGATGCTTCGCATCATAAACTCCCCGTTTTCTGCATCAAAACGTCCTCTAAATGAATCAAAAATCGACTTGGGTTGCTCGAAGATTTCCTTCAGCATAAAATGCTCAAATCCTCCTTTTTCGAGCTGTTCTAACTCCATTTTCAGTTCTTGGATATAGGGTGTTTGAACGACATTGTCTACAGTGGTAATTACAAGCTCTTCTCGATTAACCTCCGCAACTTCTCCATCATTTAAGTAGATTACCCGATTGGTATATTCAATGATAGGTGTAGCATCGGAGGCAAAGATGAATTCTCCGCGTTTTTTTCCAATGCCCACAACTAAAGGAGATCCTTTTCTTGCTGCAACGATGGATTCTGGATGGTCCTTTGATATGACCACAATGGCATAGGCTCCAATAACTTCAGCCAGAGCAGCGCGCACGGCGTCGGCAAAATCTAGTTTGCCATGATCAGCGATATCTTCAATAAGCGTAACGAGGACTTCAGTATCCGTTTCGCTTTGAAATGAATAGCCTCTTTGGGATAGTCTATCGCGTAATGTGCTAAAATTTTCAATAATCCCATTGTGTACTAGGGTAAACTTGCCATTATGGGAGGTGTGTGGGTGGGCATTTACTTGATTGGGTTCACCATGCGTTGCCCATCGCGTATGCCCAATGCCGAGGTGGCCTGATACATCAGTTTGGGCACAAAGCGCTTCAAGTTCTGCGACCTTTCCTTTCTCCTTAACGGTAACAATTTGGTCCTTGAAGATGGCTACTCCTGCACTATCATATCCCCGATATTCAAGACGTTTTAGTCCATTTATAACGACGGGATAGGCTTGGTTCGGCCCGATGTATGCTACAATTCCACACATACTATTCAGTTTCGGTATAAATTACACGAATTTTTATTGGCTTGGAAACATTGTTTCCCCCGCCGAGAGCGATTTGTCCTGGAAGGTGATTGCTCAATGTGGTAAGTACTAATCCAACACTGTATGTAGAGTCTTCAATTTGGTTCCGTAAGTAATTGGTAATATTGAATGTGTACCGATTAAAGGTTACACCATTTTCAGATACTTCAGTTTTTCTTCCTCCAAAAGATGTGCTATTCGTAGACGAGTAGTCGGGAAGAAAAAATAGATCACTTGAGTCTTTGGTAAAGTACAGAAACAAGTTTTCTGGAGCTCCGTAATCCAAGGCATCCGGAGCATCCTGGTCAAATTGATTGAATTCGATTTCCGCTTTATTAATGATTCGATCTGCAAGTGTATCAAGCCCCTGAATACTTATGATACTTCGGGCAGTTGAAAAAGGCGCTAGGTATAAGACGCTGTCAGGACTATTGTTATCGTTTAAAGCCATCTCAACATCACTTCCGCTAGCTACGTTTATATAGCGATTTACACGAGTATTTAACCCTCCACCATCAAATAAAAATTCAAGGGACAAGCCGGTTGTATCGTCGTTACTGTAGTACAATGTCATTTGACTTTCTGAGTTCAATAAATCGACTATAGCAAGACCATCTCCATAGGGCGCTGTGGAATCCGTAAGGATATGTATTCCTTTAAAAAAGCTCCAAAAGTTTGAAGTCCCTGAAAAGGCATCTGTTCCCATATTGGCTACAAGATTATCAGCAAAGCCTGCATTTAATTCAATACGTAAAAATCCTTGCTTGTATGTGTCATCAATTAAGAAACTATCGGTTAAGCTAGGGGCATATTGTAGGGCTTGTCCAATCGGAGACGGGTTAGTGGTCAATGAAGAGGATGTCGAATAAGATTCCGTGGATAGGATTTCTTGAGAAATTTCATAGACGTAAAAGTCCTGGGGAGCCGTCCAGGGTCCATAAAGTTCACTGAGTTTGATAAACAAAATGCAGGAGTCAGCAAAGGCGTTTGTGCCTGGTTCAACATTGTACGTTTCGGGTAGAAGTTGACTGTAAATGCTATTGCGCTGCCCTCCGAAACGTTGGTCATAGAACGAACCGATCGATGAGACACCTATATTTTTTCCATTAAAGGCAGAATCGGGAGTTGTGTTGACGGACTCAATGACTACTTGGCCTTCTTCAGAAACAAGGGTCAGGGTATTATCGGGATATAGGGGACTGTCGGGCCCAAGGATAATATCTTTTTCACACCCTGTAAAGAGTAGCAGGGTTAAAAGAAGACCAAAGGAAAAGAAGCATCTAGATGGTTTAGACATTTTCTTCTTCTCGAGAAACATAAAATTGGGCAAAAACTTCTTCTGCTTCTTCTGCTTGTTCAATCTCTACCAAGGTTTTTTTAGAATCCTTAGAAGCTTTTACAACGGATTCATCAACTCCTTTGGTTAGCGCGATATGGTCAGCATAAAAAATCGCTCCCTTGTGTAAATCTTCCTCTGAACCTGTGCCATAAGGGGCTAGGTCTTCTTCAGTGAGGGCAGTATCTTCTAAAAACTGATCGGCAAAGTCTTCGGCAATGGATCCCGCCATTTCATTAGGATATGCAGTGTACATTAACTGAGCATCAGCAAAGACAGGGTTGTCAGCATGTTGGGTCTTAAGCAGGGCAGGAATAACACTTGTCATCCAGCCATGACACTGAATATACTTTGGTGGCCATCCAAATTTGATAACGGTTTCTAAAGCGCCTTGACAGAAGAAAACCATACGGTTGAGGTTCTCATCATGGAAGTCCCCGTCCTCGTCACAGTAAATGTTTCTGTCCCAAAACAAATCCTCATTATCTAGGAAATAGACTTGAAGACGAGCTCCTGGGAGTGCGGCGACCTTGATGATTAATGGATAATCTTCGCCATCTACTTCAATATTGATACCTGATAAACGTACTACTTCATGTAGACGATGTCTGCGTTCGTTAATCGTTGAAAAGCGGGGCATTAACACACGAATTTCCAATTCTTCATCATGAAGTCGAAGAGGAATCTTAGATACCGTATTAGCAATCTCAGTTATCGCGACGTATGGGTCGAGTTCGTGGGTTATGATTAAAAGCCTAGACTTTTCCATGTATTACGTACATTGAATTTGAAAAATGAACCTGAAGGTACGATTTTTATATGGTAAAGTCAATAAATTCAAGGGATTATAATAAATGGAGGTCTCAATTTCCCCAGGAAAATTCTTCCATAGGATTTGTTCCTACCATGGGTGCTTTGCATCAAGGTCATTTATATCTAGTACAACAAGCTAAGCGACAATGCAGTCAAGTGGTCATAAGCATTTTTGTCAATCCAAGACAGTTCAATGACAAAAATGACCTTGAAAATTATCCAGTTCAACTTGAAGAAGATTTTGCCTTGTTGTCCAAAGAAGGCGTCGATATCGTTCTTGTACCTTCAATACAGGAGATTTATCCTCCAAATGATACCACTTCTATCGACATGACTTCTTATGCTCATCTTGCACAGGGCCTCGAAGGAGATCATAGACCAGGACATTTTCAAGGAGTAGTGGATGTGGTAAGCCGCTTACTTACTATTGTAAAACCTCAAAAACTATACTTAGGGAAAAAGGACTACCAGCAGTTAAACGTTTTAAAAGCTATGGTGAAAAAGGAGAAGTTTGCCCTAGATGTTATCGGGGTGCCGACACAGCGAGCCTCTTCAGGACTAGCATTGAGTTCTCGAAATGCTTTACTCAGTGAGGAAGGAAGAGTTAGAGCCTCCAATATTTATGAAGCTCTGCAATGCGCCAAGGCTAGTGCATTACATGGTGAGGGTCTTGACATGGCTTGCGCTAAAGGCAAGGCTGTTTTACAAGCTGCTGAGGGGGTGACAGAGGAATACTTCCTTATCGCTAACCGACACACAATGAGTATTAACGAAGTTGGTAATCCTGAAGAATGGGTTGTCTTTTGTGCAGCGCATGTTGAAGGAGTGCGCTTAATTGACAATGTAGAGGTATTTGACTAAGCGTTTTCTACCTTTGTACCATCATGATGTTACAGGTTTTTAAATCAAAGATTCACAGAGCTACTGTTACTCAAGCTGAATTGCACTATGAGGGAAGCATAACCATTGATAAAGCCCTTATTAAAGCGGCGAATATGGTCGTGGGTGAGCGCGTACAAATTGTCAATGTAAATAATGGTGAACGCTTAGAGACTTACATCATTGAAGGGGAGGAAAATTCTGGTGTGATTTGTTTAAATGGACCAGCAGCTCGCCGAGTTTCTGTGGGCGATACAATTATAATTATCTCCTATGCTTGGATTAGCCAAGAGGATGTAGCGACATGGGAGACGACAACTGTCCATCCTAAAGCCCCATCAAATTCCTTGGTTTGAGTAAGCTAAAGAAGGCATTACAGATTTTGGCCTCCTTGGCCTTGGGAATCGGTATTCTCTATTGGCTGTTTACCAAAGAAAATCTTGATTGGGCGAGCTTCAGGACGGAGATGATTACAATCAATTGGTTCTGGATTATTCTTGGTATCCTTAATCTTCAGTTGAGTTGGCTGTATCGCGCTATTCGTTGGCAAATGCAAATCGAAGCCATTGATAGGCGCTATGCTCTTCGTGATTTATGGGCTGCCTCGATTGCAGGGGTTGCTATTAACTACCTTATTCCTCGTTCCGGTGAATTGTTGAAATGCGCTTGGGTCGGTAAAAAGACAGGCAGTTCTACACCTCGATTAATAGGTACAGTGGTTACCGAGAGAGCCATTGATGTACTCTGCCTCTTACTAATCGTTTGCATCGGATTTTTTTTAGAGTACGATGTTTTGATTTCCTTTTTGCTCGAAGAAGCTAAGGTCCCCTATTGGTTATTGTATTTAGGGTTATTTGGTGGCCTTCTTGGTCTTGCTTCTTTGTTTGTGATCAAAAATCTTGCAAGGAGTCAGGGGGGTGTTTTCGCTAAGGCATGGGGTCTTGTAATGGCTCTTTGGGAGGGCATTCTGTCCGTAAAAAATCTTAAAAGACCTTTTCTGTTTATTGCGTTGACGCTATTGATTTGGTCCTCCTATGTTCTGATGCAGTATTTGGTGTTTTTTGCCTACCCACCTGCATCAAACTTCGGATTTGAAGTGGCACTTATTGTCTTCATCTTTAGCTCCTTTGGTATTGTAGTTCCAACTCCAGGCGGCATTGGTTCATTTCAATTTTTTGCGCAAACAGCCTTAGTTATCTATGGGATGGCGAGTGCCTCTGCCCTGTTTTTTGCCAATATTATGTTCTGGCCATTTGTGATTTCTAATATCGTATTTGGTACTATTGGTTTTTTAATCCTTTCGAATACACCAGACCAATCAAACGCTAGTAAACCGATCGAAGTGCAATGAGCCAATTTATTACACTACAGGACCGAGCTTCCGAGCAAGTCAACTTATGGAAGGCTGAAGGGGCAAAGATTGTATTCACCAATGGGTGTTTTGATATTTTACATCCAGGTCATATTCATTGCTTGCAATGTGCTAAAGCCATGGGGGATTACTTGGTTGTTGGATTAAACAGTGATGACTCTGTGCGTCGCTTAAAAGGAGAGGCAAGGCCTTATCATGTCCAAGATCAGCGTGCTATGCAACTCATGGCGCTATCATGTGTAGATGTCGTTGTATTGTTTTCTGAGGATACACCCAAAGAGTTAATCTATAGCCTTAAACCTGACCTTTTAGTCAAAGGAGGAGACTACAAAGAAGAAGAAATTGTAGGCGGAGACTTTGTTCGCTCGCTTGGAGGAAGGGTAGAAATTATCGATTTATTACAAGGGCATTCTACAACTAAGATTCTGAACTTTGTACATTCACAAAAAAAGGGTAAACATGACATTTAAGCTCACCGAAGAACACTTAATGATTCAAAAGGCAGCAAGGGATTTTGCTGATAATCGATGTAAGGAAGGCGTTATTGAACGCGATCGTGACATGATTCATCCCACCGAATTGATTAAAGAGCTTGGAGAGTTAGGCTTTATGGGAATGATGGTCGATCCAAAATATGGGGGAAGTGGATTGGATACCCTCTCCTATGTTTTAGGGATGGAGCAAATTTCTCGAGTCGACAACTCGGTTTCTGTAGCTATGTCGGTCAATAATTCTTTGGTTTGCTGGGGTATTGAAACCTTCGGATCAGAAGAGCAAAAACAAAAATATCTGCCCGACCTAGCCCAGGGAAAGAAGATTGGTGCTTTTTGTTTGTCGGAGCCTGAGGCAGGATCTGATGCAACGAGTCAGCGAACTACTGCTATCGATCAAGGAGATCATTACTTGCTCAACGGCACGAAGAATTGGATTACTAATGGAGGATCTGCTAGTGTCTTTTTAGTTATCGCACAGACTGATGCTGAGAAAGGCCATCGTGGGATTAACTGCCTGATAGTAGAAAAGGGCATGGAGGGCTTTGTGGTAGGTGCGAAAGAAGATAAGTTAGGAATTCGCTCATCCGATACACATACTTTATTGTTTAATGATGTCAAGGTCCCTAAAGCCAATCGGGTAGGGGAAGATGGTTTTGGATTTAAGTTTGCTATGAAAACCCTCTCAGGAGGACGAATTGGTATAGCCGCTCAAGCTCTTGGTATTGCTCAGGGAGCCTATGAGTTAGCTCTGGCATACAGCAAAGAGCGCAAAGCCTTTGGGAAGGAAATTCACAAGCATCAAGCCATTGGATTTAAGTTGGCGGAAATGGCCATGGAAATAGAAGCTGCCCGCCTTTTAGTCTACAAAAGTGCTTGGCTCAAAGACCAGGGTGAAAACTACGACTTGGCGAGTAGCATGGCCAAGCTCTATGCTTCAGAAGTCGCTATGAAACAAACCGTGGAAGCTGTTCAAATCCATGGAGGTTATGGCTACGTCAAAGAATATCATGTGGAGCGACTAATGCGTGATGCAAAAATCACGCAGATTTATGAAGGAACCTCAGAAATCCAGCGTCTTGTAATTTCCCGTTCTATTACGAAGTAGAATTAGTGAATTGCTTCCTCTAAATCATCGATCGTCATCTCAAAATCAAAGGCATCATAGACTTTGTAGTAATTGTCTGGGTCTGCGCATTCTCGGTAGGCATAGATGGCAAAGTCTAGACGGTCGCTCTCGAAATCAAAAGCCATCATAATTTGCTTGATTTGGTCTGTTGTTAAACAGTTTGAGCGAGAAACCTGTTTAGCAATGGCCATTTTTGAATCGGAGAAGGACTTGTCTGCAATTGATTCTAAGGCATCATTAAAATCACTACTTGCCATTGTGCAAGGCGGCGCTGCGGGAGTTGGCGCCGGTATGTATTGGGTTTGAGGGCTCGTCGTTGTTGTTGTCGTTGTGGTGGTTGTCGTCGTCGTGGAATTACTAGAATTTTCTGAGGTCGTAGCAGGCATACCATCATTGATGGTTACATCCATATCGAATCCTACACCTCCAATATTCATATCAATCGATACATTTTCCTGATAGACATCATCACTTGACGATTGTTCAACGACTTGAACAGTAGTCGTCGTTGTCTCTTGAGGAAGCGGGGTGCTATGGTATTCAATAACAGTAACCTCAGCGCTCTGAGGTGGAGCGGTTTCAATTGGAGTAGCACCAAAAGCTCGTAAGACAAACTCACCTTTTCGATTGGCTTTTACTCGATAACTTGTCGCACAATATGATGGACAATCAATGCCTTTAAGCATTAAGTTTCCTCGCGTAATTGCGGGATAAAGGCTATTAGCAAATTCAATTCGAACAGAAGCTAAGTCGAACATTAATCCATCAACTTGAACGTTGGTAGAGGCTGTACCGTTTTGACGTATCCCATTTACTTCAAGAAAAAAGGGCTCACCAACTTCGGAGAATACAGTCAGTTGGTGTTGGGCAAAACTTTGCATTATGCCCAGGCATAGGATTCCTAATAAAAGATTTTTCATAGTTGTTGGTTATTTAAAAAATGTAGCTTGATGTTGCCAGACCTTAGTCAAGACTTCTTCCTGAAACGGATCTTGTGTTTACACGGCTTCTTCTAAACTCACGCATTTTAACACTGATAGTACAGTTGTAGTCCCTCATATCGTTAGGAATCACTTTGGCATTGAATTCATCTCCGTGATAAATGACCTTGCCCGTGCCCTTGTTAAACGAATTGATAGCATGTAAATAGAACCTTCCTTGCATAGTATCTCGTGGATTGACTACGTTGGGCTTACGTACAAAGGTGAGGTAATGGTTGTCATCTTTTTCAAAACTTACACGAAGTGTGTCGCCGTTCGAAGAATAACCTACCAAAAGTCCTTTGGTTTCTTTTGGAAAAATCACGCGCTCAGTAGCAGTGGCACTTTCTGCAGTAATTCTTCCCGTTTGCACTTGAGAGCCTTGTTCAGTCTCTTTTCGTTCAAGTTGAACTTCATGGGATAAAAAGAAATAGATGTTCTCTAAGTCGACATAGCTCAGATTAGCGTTAGCTCGTAGATTTTTGTCATAGGGGACCTGGCGTGCACAGCTAGTGACCATCAAACCAATAAGCAGTGATCCAAAAAAAGTGAATTTAAAATTCATAGAAATTTTCATAGCAAATAAGCGTGTTGATTTCAAATTATGTGCCAAAAATACGCAGATTTAGGACTTGCCGTATTTTTCCTCAAAAGCTTTTTCCCATTCAAATACCTCATCTCGAAGACGAGCGGCTTCTAAAAAGTCCATATTCTTTGCAGCTTTTCGCATGGCTTTTCTTCGATTTTCGATTTCTTTTTGCCACTGTTTCCGGTCAAGAGAAGCCCTTGATGTGGTCTCTACCAATTCCTCTTGTTGCATGGAGTCAGCCTTGGGTTTTCGAATTTCAAGCACAGAAGTCGACTTCAAAATATCGGCTTTTGACTTCTTGACGGAAGTTGGCGTGATATTATATTGTTGGTTATACTCTAATTGAATCGTTCTACGACGCTGGGTTTCGTCAAGCGTAGCTTGCATCGATTTCGTTATCTTGTCTGCGTAAAAAATTACCTTTCCATGGATGTTTCTAGCGGCACGTCCAGCTGTTTGAATCATTGACCTTCGATCTCTAAGAAAGCCCTCTTTATCCGCGTCAATAATGGCAACAAGAGAAACTTCGGGTAAGTCAAGTCCTTCTCTAAGAAGATTTACTCCCACAAGTACATCAAATTTCCCAATGCGCAAATCACGTATAATCTCAACGCGATCTAAGGTGTCAATGCCCGAGTGAATGTAACGGCAGCGCACACCCGCTTTAGCTAAAAATTTAGCCAATTCTTCTGCCATGCGTTTGGTTAGCGTGGTTACAAGTACTCGCTCATCGATGGCCGTTCGCTGTTGGATCTCATGCAAAAGGTCGTCAATTTGATTTTTACTTGGTCGAATGTCTATCGGAGGATCAATAAGGCCAGTTGGACGTACAATTTGTTCGACAATAACACCTTCAGAACGCTCAATTTCTTCATCCCCTGGGGTTGCGCTAACATAGATTCTTTGTCCGATTAAATGATTGAATTCTTCATAGTTCAGTGGCCTGTTATCCATAGCAGCAGGTAGCCTGAATCCATGCTCAACAAGATTGATTTTTCGAGCACGATCTCCAGCGTGCATGCCGCCTACTTGAGGGAGGGTAACATGGCTTTCGTCAACGACAAGGAGAAAGTCATCTGGAAAATAATCCAAGAGACAAAAAGGCCGTTCACCGGGCTTCCGCTTGTCGATATACCTAGAATAATTTTCAATGCCGCTGCAATAGCCCAACTCACGAATCATCTCGAGGTCAAACTCGACGCGCTCTTTTAATCGAGCCGCTTCCAAGTGTAGCTTAACCTCATTAAAGTAGTCGACTTGATCTACTAGATCATCCTGAATCTGATGAATCATGGATTGCACTTGTTCCTTGGGAGTGATGTAAAAGCTTGCTGGAAAGATTACAGCCTGTTCAAGGTCTTCGAGTACGGCATTGTCCTTGGGGTCTATTTTCTGAATGCCTTCGATTTCATCATCAAAAAAGAGTAGTCGATACCCATAATCTGCGTAGGGTACATTAATATCTACAACCTCTCCTGTCACTCGAAAGGTGGCGCGGGAAAAGTCGGCCACCGTTCTTGAGTATAGCGCATTCACTAAATCGAAGAGAAGCGTATTTCTACTTATAGTTTGTCCTTTATTGATGGTTATTACCCCCGTCTTAAAATCCTTGGGATTTCCCATCCCATAAATACAACTAACGGAAGCTACTACAATAACGTCTCGACGGCCTGATAGTAATGAGGATGTGGTGCTAAGACGAAGTTTGTCAATCTCTTCATTAATGGAGAGATCTTTTTCGATATATGTGTCACTTGAGGGGATGTAGGACTCGGGTTGATAGTAATCGTAATAGGATACAAAATACTCTACTGCATTGTCTGGAAAGAATTGCTTGAATTCTCCATAGAGTTGAGCAACCAGCGTTTTGTTATGGGTTAACACGAGTGTAGGGCGCTGGGTTTGTTCTATAACATTGGCAATGGTGAAGGTTTTTCCAGAACCTGTAACGCCAAGAAGTGTTTGCGCTAAGCTGCCTTCATTTAGTCCATTGACCAATTCCTTAATGGCCGTGGGTTGATCTCCTTTAGGGGTGTAAGATGATTCAAGTTTAAACATAGGATTAGACAGACAAGAAATTTACCACTATTTCAAACATTACTAAAAACAAGAGTGCCCTACAAGTCGTTCAATAGATTCAAGGGGAAAATGCTACTTTTGACGCGATTAAAAATGGATTCATGACAATTTCTGAACTTCTAGTGGTTACCGGTATCTCAGGCCTGCATCTTATGGAGGGTAAACGAGAAAACGGTTTAATTATACGTGGTTTATCGGGCGATAAAAAGCGCTTTGCTTCATCGAGAAAGCATATGTTCACACCCCTCGATAATATTACAATTTATACCGACGAAGAAGGACTCCCTATTGTGGATATCTTTCGAAGAATGAGGGATTCTTCAACAGCAATACCGGCTGGAGGTGATGGCAAAGCATTAAGAGATTATTTCACGGAAATTGTTCCTGAACATGATACGGAAAGGGTCTATTCAAGTGACATCAAAAAAGTATTGTTGTGGTTTACTCAGCTCAAGGACGCTGATCTTCTCCATTTACTTGACGAGGATCAAGAAAAAGTTTCCTCAATAGATTCAGAAGAAGTCCCATCACAAAAGGATCAAGAAGTTAAAGAGTCTTCAAAAGACAAAGAATAAAACATTTATGATACACGCAGAAGAGATACAATCCGTACCAAGAAATTTTATGCCAGAGGTATTTACCTTGGAGGCATGGGATGGTCTTAAGCCCTTTGTTGAAGACTTGGAGCAGCGCGCAGTCGAAAGCGAACAGGACTTCCGACAATGGTTGGCAGATCGCAATGAGGTAACGGTAGTCTTTGAGGAAATTGCTCGCTGGAAATATATCCATACGTCATTGGATACAAAAGACGAGGTTGCCAAGAAAGAAAGAGAGTTTATTATTGCTGAGATTCGTCCAAAATGGGCACAAAACAGTCATACACTCAATCAAAAGTTCAATGAATTACAGGGCAGGTTTCCCTTAAATGATGAGGCTTGCAATAACTATATTCACGCGGTTTCAACCGATATCGAAATGTTTCGTGACGAGAATGTATCGCTCGGGACGCAAATCCAATTAAAGGCTCGTGAATACGATGCCATTAGTGGAAATTGGTCCGTCGATATTGATGGTGAGACAAAAACACTTCAGCAAGCCAAATCCTATTTAGAGTCGGACGACCGCTCGATTCGAGAAAAAGTTTGGCGCTCCATTGCCGAAGCGCGCTATCAAGACAACGAAACGTTGGATAAGCTGTATTCAGAGCTTGCTGATATGCGTCAGAAGGTCGCTCGCAATGCGGGTTTTGAAAACTTTAGAGATTATAAGCACAAGGCAATGCACCGCACTTCATGGCCGGTCCAAGCCTGTTATGACTATGCTGACGCGGTAGAGAAACATGTCATGCCAATCGTTAATGCGATTCAAGCGCAACGCAAACAGGATCTGGGTTATGGTGTATTGAGGCCCTGGGATACTGAGATTGATTCAGGGGGGAATCCACCACTCAAACCATTTTCTACTACAGCGGAATTCGTTGAGCGAGGAGTTGCCTCACTTAAGGATGTCGATCCTTTTTTCGGAGAATGCATCAGTAAGATGGACGCTATGGGACGTCTTGATCTTGAGTCGCGTCTAGGTAAGGCGCCTGGCGGGTATAACATGCCCTTGCCAGAAACGGGTATTCCCTTTGTTTTTATGAATCACGCCTGTCTCGAATATGATGTTCGGGTCCTTGTACACGAAGCAGGACATGCGGTGCATTCATTTATATCTCATGAGTTAAGTCACGACTGGATGAAGGATACGCCTTCAGAGGTTGCTGAACTCGCCTCTATGTCGATGGAGCTCTTTACCATGGAGCATTGGGAACATTTTTATCCCAATCCTGAGGATTTAAAGCGCGCAAAAAGAAATCATTTAGAAGGTCTATTGACTACACTACCTGCCGTTGCTAGGATTGATAGTTTCCAACATTGGACATACACTAATCCTGGTCATTCTGCGCGAGAACGGCATGCCGCGTGGCTTGATCTTACACGTCGTTTTACAAGTCACGTTTTTGATACATCAGGTTTAGAGAAGTTTGATGCGGTCAATTACCAGAGGGTGCTCCATATATACCATATACCTTTTTATTATATTGAATATGGTTTAGCCCAGTTGGGGGCGATTGCTATGTGGCGTAACTATTGCCAAGACCCCAAGAAGACAATAGAGCAGTACAAGAATGCTTTAGCGTTGGGTTATACAAAAGATGTTCCCTCAATCTATCAGGCGGCTGGTATACAATTTGACTTTTCCGACCGTTATGTGAAAGAACTTGCTTCCTTTGTATATGATCAATGGAAAAAACTAGTATGAGAATTGTAGGATACTTTCTACTCGCAATGAGTTTGTTTGTCGTCGCCTGTGGCGATGACGACGTGGTATTTACACCCGATGAAGCGATTTATTTTGTTTCGCCGGATACGACATCCATTACACGGACGGTCAATGATGTAATAGAGGTAGATGCTCACTTCAGTCTAGATTCAGTAATTGATAGCGTTTTTGTAGGGTATCAAATTGATACGTCGAACCAGCCACCTATGAATCTTGCCTTAAGCGATGTAGATGAGATTACTGAACGAATTGGCTTCTCCTCTCCACGGAATCAGCACCAACTTCAGTTTTCATTACCTATACCATCAGGTGGAAGTACAAGTCCTGTCGTCCCCGGAGATATTGTGCGATTTGTTTTTGCAGTACAATCTGGAAACCTAATTGTCACAAAAACGTTAAGGGTAGATATAACCCTGTAAGACGTTTACTATGCATTTAAATTTAGAGAACTCAAGAAAGAGTTATAACCAGCATCAATTGGAAGAGCATACGATTCCAAGAAACCCTTTTGATCTCTTTGCATCATGGTACAAGGACGCTGAGAAAATTTCTTCCATCGAGACCAATGCGATGGGGTTGGCTACTGTTTCCTCTGATGGCAAGCCTTCATTAAGGAAAGTATTGTTAAAGGAAGTGTGGAACAACCAATTTATCTTTTATACTAACTATAAGAGCCGCAAAGGAAGAGAAATTGAGCATAACCCTTCGGTGGCTCTATTGTTTCATTGGGAAGCCCAAGAACGACAGGTTCGAATTGAAGGAGTAGCCTTGAAGTTAGACGATATCAAGTCGGACGAATATTTTGCATCTAGGCCTCCTTCAAGCCAGCAAGCTGCAATTGCTTCTCCCCAAAGTGAAATCATCGAGAACCGAGACGATTTGGAGCAGCGATTTGCTAAGGTTTCTTCGGGTTCAGATGAATTGATTCGTCCCGAGTTCTGGGGTGGTTATGCTGTGGTGCCAAATATTATTGAGTTTTGGCAAGGAAGACCAAGCCGAATGCACGACCGCATTATCTACGCAAAAGATGATAGTAAGGATAGTTGGTCTACGCATCGTCTCGCGCCGTAGTTAAAAATTCTTGAGCAAAAAAAAGAGTCCCGAAGGACTCTTTTGCACGTTTAGAAAAGAGATTTTCTAGCTGTTTACACGGCCAGCAAGGTCTTTACCCGCTTTGAATCGTACTACTCTTCGTGCAGCGATGTTTAACGTCTCACCAGTTCGTGGGTTACGTCCTTTACGTGCAGCGCGCTCAGAAGTAGAGAAAGTACCGAATCCAACAAGAGTTAGCTTGTCGCCACTTTCAAGAGTTGAAGTCACTCCATTGATAACTGCTCCTAAAGCTTTGCTAGCTTGCGCATTAGTAATACCTGAATCTTCAGCGATTTTAGAAATTAATTGTGCTTTGTTCATAATAGATAAAATTTGAATTGACTCAAAAATAGAAGTATAGAACGTAAATTCAAGACCTGTAAGGGAAACAATATGTGCATAAATCGCCTACAGCGGGGCTTTTAGCGCATTTCCTTTTTATAACTTGTTGAGTATAATACGACTAGGTCAGTGTAGACAGGCTGGACAAATTGTGGATAGAAGAGTAAAAAATGGAGAAAAAAGCTTTAGAAATGGCGCAAAATGGTGGTTTCAATCTAATCCAGGATGAGAATTTTACCTATATCGATGAAGGTGAAGGGGATGTTTTGATCCTTTTACACGGTTTGTTTGGCGCACTAAGCAACTTTCATGAGGTTATAAACCACTTCAAGAAGGACTTTAGAATCATTTTCCCTTTTTTGCCCTTGTATTCTCTTTCGTTAAAAAAATCTACCGTTCGAGGAATGGCGGATCATGTTGGTCAACTCTTAGATCAACTGTCAATAGAGAAGGCGCACTTTTTAGGAAATAGTTTAGGAGGGCATATTGCTTTGGTTTATGGAAAGGAAAATCTTAATCGTTTGCAATCCCTAACCCTAACTGGCTCGTCTGGGCTTTTTGAGAATGCCATGGGTGATGGCTATCCCAACCGGGAGAGCTATGAATATATCAAGAGCAAAACGGAATATACTTTCTATAATCCCAAGACGGCGACTAAAGAACTAGTCGATGAAGTCTATGAGACGGTCAATAATCGCGGCAAGGCCATTCGAATTATTACGATGGCAAAAAGTGCTATCCGTCATAACATGCGGGACGATTTAGGTGCATTTACCATGCCCGCAAAGATGATTTGGGGCAGCGACGACAGAATCACTCCTCCTTTTGTGGGCGAAGAGTTCAATAAGTTAATGCCTAATTCATCCTTGAGTTTTATCGATGAATGTGGTCATGCTCCTATGATGGAAAAGCCTCAAGAATTCAATAAAATATTAATGGACTTTTTAACGTCATTATAGTAATGTACGTTGCCGAATATATTGACCCTTCTTTTGAAGCGCTGAGTCCTTCGAATACTGCTCGTGAGGCGAGATTGATTATGGAAGCACAAGATGTAGAGGTCCTTCCCGTAGTTGGAGATGATGGCAACTATATTACGATGTTGAGTTTGGAAGATGTTGATCAGCTATCGGAGGATACAACAATTGAAATGCTCAGCGGTAGATTTCAGGCCCGATTTGTTCAAAAAGACAAACACGTTTTTGAAGCGATACGGCTTATGCTGGACCACGATTTAGATTGCCTGCCTGTTGTAGATAATGCTTCCCTTGCATACAGTGGACTAATTACTCGTTCTAGCGCACTTGAGAGTTTAATGGCTTTTGTTCCCTTTCACAGAACATCTTACATCATTACTGTTGAGGCAGAAGCACGAGGTTTTAGCATGGCTGAATTATGTCGTTTGATTGAATCCAATAGAGGTCAAATTATAGGGACCTTAATGCATAACCATACAGAGCAAAATAGCCCGCTTCGTATTACCATAAATTTAGTGGCAGAGGAGCTCAATCCAATTTTTGCTGTATTGGAGCGATACGATTATGTCGTTAGACGATCTTATCAAGGTGAGCAGCCTGACGACTACCTAAAGGATCGATATCAAAGTTTAATGCGATTTTTAGACACTTAAAATCTACGTATGAGAGTTACTTTGTTTGGCAGAGCTACTGTTGCTCAAAAAATGGAACAATTTGAGAATGTTATTCAACTTTTAGTGGATGCAGGTCATGAAGTTCTACTAAACGAGTCACTATACATGATTCAGGACGACCTTCAAACACAGTACAACGTCTCTAAAATCAACACACCAGATGATACCATTGACTATGTCTTAAGTCTTGGAGGTGATGGGACTATGCTCGAGGCAGTAACTTGGATCGGAGATAAGGCGATTCCTATTCTCGGCCTTAATTTTGGCCGGCTTGGTTTTCTTACGGACACTGTAGCCTCGTTTACAGCGGATACAGTCAAGCGATTACAAGAGAAAGACTTGGTAATCGATGAGCGCAGCATGTTGCTCTGGACTAATCCTGAGGGTGAGCCGATTCGCCGTTTTCCGCACGCGCTTAATGATATTACAATTCAACGGGCGTCATCTTCTTCTATGATTACGATTCACGTAACGATTGATGGGATAGCCTTAAACTCTTATTGGGCAGACGGCTTAATTATTTCCACCCCTACGGGTTCAACAGGGTATTCTCTAAGTTGTGGCGGTCCAATTATTCATCCATCGACAAAAAACATTGTGTTAACGCCCATAGCACCCCACAATCTCAATATTCGACCGCTAATCTTAGATAAAGGTGTGAAGATTACTATTGAAGTAGAGGCCCGTGACCCTCAATTTTTAGCAACACTAGATACGCACTCTATTCGCTTAGATACTTCGCGTCATGTGGAAATTTCAAGTTCGCCCTATATTACTAAAATCTGTAGGCTGCAAAATGACTACTTTACAGGAGCGATTCGCGATAAGCTTTATTGGGGTATTGATAAGAGAAATAGTCATGGCTAAAACAATTATCTCCATCGCTCGTTAGTCATTAGACCCTTACCTTAAATCTTTTTATGCGTTTTATTATTCTTGCCATATTTCTTTTGATTGCAAGCTTTGGGTCACTTTCCGCTCAGAATATTGAGGGGGGCTTATTGTTGGGGAATACACAGTATTTCGGCGATTTAAATCCTAAGGCTCGGTTTAATGCTCCAAGATGGCATGCTCAGGCAATGGTAAAATATAACGTAGACGATCGTTTTGTTCTCCGGGGGAATATGACATTTGGTAGACTCTATTATTCAGATCGATTAAGCGGAGATGCATTCAATGCTAGAAGAAACCTTTCATTTAGGACTAATATTTTAGAGGTTAGCGGAGGGCTGGAATTTAATTTCCTTGAATTTTCAATGAGTAAGAAGTCCTATCGTTTTTCCCCTTATCTGTTTATCGGACTAGGATTCACCTACTTTAACCCTCAGGCTGAGTTAGGAGGGGAATGGTATGATTTGCAACCCCTTGGTACTGAGGGTCAAAATGATCTAAGTTATTCCAATGTAAAGCCATATAAACTCGTGACACCCATTTTGCCTACAGGCTTTGGTTTTAAGTATAATCTGAGCAGAAAAATTAATGTGGGTATAGAGTATGTCCATAGGATAGCATTTACCGATTATCTAGATGATGTTGGAGGAGTCTACCCCAGTCCGCTTTCTCTACCCGATGGGGGTAGCGGTGTGGCTGCCGCTCTCTCGGATCGATCCGGCGAAGTCGGTGCACCCATCGGCGACGAGGGGTTTCAGCGTGCAACGTCTAGTAAACGAGATGCCTACCTTATGGGAGGATTTTGGTTAACCTATCTTTTATCCTACGAAAAGTGTCCTAAAATCTCTAGACTTCCATAGATTTTCTAAATTCGCCGTTGAACGCTCTCTCCTTGGAATTACCCCACGATATTAACCCGAAAACAGTCCCTCAACACGTGGCCATCATAATGGATGGAAATGGTCGTTGGGCTAAGCAACAGGGTAAAATGCGCATTGCAGGACATAAAGAAGGAGTTGAAGCTGCTAAACGAGTGGTAAAAGCCCTTTCTACCGCAGGTGTAAAGTATGTTACACTCTATGCTTTTAGTACCGAAAACTGGAAGCGTCCAGCTCTAGAAGTTAGTGGTTTAATGGACTTGTTAATGCTTACCCTTAAGCGTGAACTTAAAGGATTCATGAAAGAGGGCTTTATTCTGCGGACAATTGGTGATATAGAACAGCTTCCTTCCTTAACAAGGGATGCCGTCAAAGAGGTTGTGCACCAAACCAAAGAGAATACCGGCATGGTCATCAATGTAGCGTTGAGTTACGGCGGCCGTTGGGAAATTGTCGAAACAACGAAAGCCATAATACGCAGGGCTGTCAATGGGGAATTGGACCTCCAAGATCTTGATGAAGAAACGTTTAGCCAACATCTTCAAACGTCTAATATGCCTGACCCTGACCTCCTTATTCGCTCAAGTGGGGAAAAGCGACTAAGTAACTTTCTTGTATGGCAATCGGCCTACAGTGAATACGTTTTTGATGATGCCTTTTGGCCTGATTTTAATGAGCATAACGTATGGAATGCTCTGCGAGATTTTCAGGGTAGAAACCGTAGGTTTGGAACTTCAAGTGATGCTTCATGATGTCTAGGTTCCGTTTGCGTTGGTTACTTCTTTTGGGATGGATGTCTTTAGGCGGCATGGTGTGGGCACAAAATGATAGCACAGAGTCTACATTGGATATTAATCCATGGGACTTTAGTGACCCTAAAGAATACGTTGTAGCAGGTGCTGTTTTAGAGGGAAGCAATTTGAATAAAGGTGTTCTGCTAAATCTTGCTGAAATTCCAGTTGGTTCGACAATAACCCTTCCTGGGGATGATCTTGCCATGGCGATTAAGCGACTTTGGGACCAGAGAATTTTCGCAGGTGTCTCCATTTATATAGATTCTGTGCAAGGAAATCAAGTCTTTTTAAGGTTATCGATTACCGAACGACCTCGTCTATCACGATTTGTGATTACAGGTGTAAAAAAAGGCGATGCTGAAGAGATTCGAGAGATTTTAAACCTAGGGATTGCCTCGGTGCTTCAGGAGTCGGACAAAAATGAGATTCGTTATAAAATCTCAAAGTATTACACAGACAAGGGCTTTTACAAGCCGGTCGTTACTATGACAGAGCAGGAGGATACCATTATGGCAAATAGTGTCTTATTGCGTATTGAGGTCGATCGAGGAAGAAAAGTTCGTATTGATGAAATACAGATTGAGGGTAATACGGAGATGACCAATCGCCAGATTAAGCGAAGCATGAAAAACACTCGTGAGCGCGTGAAATTCGAACTTCAAGAGTTACTCAATATTCCAAAAAACAAAATAGATTCGGCGTTTGGTACGCTAGATGTTATTACCGATTTTTCTGCGAGTAGAGCCTTTAAATATGGTGATCGGTTTGTTAATCTCAACATCTTCAAATCCTCAAAATTTTCTCCGCAAAGTTACAAGGATGATAAAGAGATCTTGCTTACGCGCTATCGAGACAATGGCTATCTCGACGCCAAAATCACTTTTGATACGGCGGTGTTCTTACCCGATGGGAATGTCTTCATTGCAATGCAAATCGAGGAAGGGAATCAATACTATTTTAGAAACATTACGTTTTCAGGCCAGGCAAAGTATTCCGACTCGCTTCTACTACAAATCCTAGATATAAAGAAGGGGTCAGTGTTCAGTGAAGGCCTGCTCAATGAGCGGTTGTTCCAAAGCCAAAATAGCGATGATGTAAGTTCATTGTATATGGATAATGGCTATCTATTTTTCAATGTTACTCCAATCGAACAACGGGTAGAAGGGGACTCCATTGACTTGTTACTCAAAGTGTATGAGGGGCCACAAGCGACCATTAACGCAATCAATATCTACGGAAACACAAAGACGAACGAGAAAGTCATTCGTCGTGAGCTCTACATAAAACCTGGCGACAAATTCAGTAGAACGGCGCTAATGCGTTCTCAACGAGAGCTGGCCAATCTCGGGTATTTTGATCCAGAGCAAATGGAGATTCTTCCTCGACCTAATCCTCAAAATGGAACGGTGGATATCGATTTAAAGGTTGTTGAGAAGCCTTCTGACCAATTAGAACTCTCAGCAGGGTGGGGAGGCCGAGGAAATGGAGTAGTGGGTACGCTTGGTGTTCAGTTTACCAATTTCTCGCTGCGTAATGTGTTTAATGGGAAAGCATGGTCGCCATTACCTTCTGGGGATGGACAAAACTTAACGGTTCGTGTTCAGTCCAATGGTAAACTCTTTCAATCGTATAATTTAAGTTTTACCGAACCATGGCTTGGCGGTCGTAAGCCCAACTCGTTATCTCTAAGCTTTTTTCGTCAGCGTCTCAATGATTTAGATATTAATCGCGACGTTGAGGGAAGTTTAGTTACTACAGGAGGCTCTGTAGCACTGGGCACACGCCTTCGTTGGCCAGATGACTATTTCATCGTCCAAACGTCATTAAACTTTCAGCGCTATCAACTCGATAACTTTAACACCTTTGATTTCAGCTTTACTAATGGTCAGGCCAATAATATCAATTTCTCTACTACGATTGCGCGAAACTCTATTGATCAGCCATTGTTTCCAAGTAGAGGTTCAAACATATCCTTAACCCTGCAAGCAACCTTGCCTTACAGTCTATTGTTTAAGGGACGACGTAATATTGACTTTAGTGACCCAACCTTAGATGATGAGATTCGTTTCCGGTGGGTAGAATTTTATAAAGGACGCTTTGATGCAGAATTTTATACGCCATTAGCTGGAAAGCTGGTATTGTATACTGCTGCAAAAATGGGATTCTTAGGGACATACAATAAATCCCTCGGGCTTACGCCTTTTGAGCGTTATGAAGTAGGAGGGGAAGGGTTTCAGCAAACAAGATTCTTGGGAAGGGATCCAATCGGTTTACGAGGATACAATGTCATCACGCCAAGTGGTGGAGCGCCAATATTTAATAAGTTTATCATGGAGATGCGCTATCCGATTTCTTTGAACCCATCAGCAACTGTTTACACATTGGCTTTCCTAGAAGGCGGAAACTTTTGGAATTCGATCCAAGACTATCAACCGTTTAATCTCAAACGCTCTTTTGGTGTGGGTTTGAGAGTCTTTTTGCCTATGTTTGGTCTGCTTGGATTTGATTATGGCATAGGCTTTGATGATGATGACTTGGATGCCGCAACGGGTGACAACTTGTTTCAGAAGTATGGCCAGTTTCGGATTATTTTAGGATTTGAACCTCAATAGAAAAAATATGCGAAAATTACTAGGGTTACTTTTTGTTGTTTTAAGTTTTCATGGACTTAGTGCACAGCGTTTCGTTTACGTAGATATGGAATATATGTTTAGTCAGATTCCAGAAGTTCAGCGTGCCCAGGAAGAATTGGATGCCAAGGCTATGGGATGGCGAACAACGATACAGAATATGATGTTCTCAGTCGATTCCGCCTACAAAGCTTTTCAAGCAGAACAAGTGCTTATGACAGAGCGCATGAAGGCTGATAAAATTCAAGAAATCGAAGATATGGAGCGCTCAATAAAGGTCTATCAACAAGAAAAATTTGGTCCTGAAGGGGCGCTTTTTGCTGAAAAAGATGCCCTGCTTCGTCCTGTTCAAGACAAGATTTATGATGAGATTCAGCTGTACGCTGAAGAGAAGGGGTATGACTTTATACTCGATCGATCAGCGTCGACAATGGTATTGTTTGGATCCGATCGTTACAACAAAAGTGACGAAATCTTAAAAAGACTTGGATATACTGTGTCCAAGTAAGTTTTTATTACCTGAAAAATAGTTTCTTTACACCACAATAATTTACAATGAAAGCATTACGATTTATTCTTCCTCTAGCCATGGTTTTTGGCTTCACCTTAACGAGCACTGCACAGACTAGTAAAATGGGTTTGGTAGATTATCAAGCACTTTTAGCTGAAATGCCCGAATCTATATCGGCCCAAGAAAAATTGCAAAGTAGGTCGGACGAAATGCAAAATGAGCTAGATATGATAGAGAAGCAGTACATGGTTAAGGCCCAAGAATATCAAGACATGATGAATTCTGGAACCCTTACAACAGGGGCATCACAAGCCGCACAGGCTGAGTTGGCTAGTTTGGAAGAAAAGTATTCAAAAGCCGATTTACGTGCACAGGAATCATTAATGGGTTATCAAGAAACCTTAATGACACCTATCATTAATAAGTTAGATGAGGCAATTAACTCTGTATCCAAAGCAAACGGATATACTCATGTAACCGATATTAACCAATTTATAGTATATCCTGAAAGTGACGACATCACTGGTAAGGTAAAGGCCCACTTAGGCATACAATAAGGTAGGTTGAGCTCGTCGAAGATTGGTGTTTTTGATTCGGGCATAGGTGGACTCCCCCTTGCTTTTGCGATTCGCAATACCTTTCCTTCCCACGACATTATCTACTTTGGCGATACAGAACATTTTCCTTTTGGTGATCGCTCAGCTGAGTCTGTAGAACGCTTTAGTCATGCTATGGCTAGCTTCTTACATGAAGAAGGGTGTGATATTCTTGTTATTGCTTGCAATACCGCTAGTGCGGTGGCTTATGATTCATTAAAGCAACGTCTTAACAACGGAGCTACTGTGCTCAATGTGATTGATCCAGTAGTTCAAGAAGTATGCAATGCATCAGCAACACACATCGGAGTTATTGGAACATCCCGCACAATAGAAACCAACATTTTTGAACAAAAGATTTTGTCAAGTTGCCAGAACAAGAGGGTATATAGTTTGCCAACCCCGTTGCTTGCTCCAATGATTGAAGCGGGATACTATAACCATCCGGTTAGCGAACTAGTAGTTCAAGATTATCTAAACCATCCTTCTTTTGAATCGATCGAGGGCTTGGTGCTTGCATGCACCCATTATCCTCTCATCCGAAAGGATATAAGTGCAGTATTTGGAAGTCGATTTAAAATGTTTGATGCGCACAATGCGTTGGTTTCTGCCTTGCGTGATTGTATTCAGGATACTTCTAGTGAAACCAAGGGAAGTACTACCTTTTATGTAAGCGATTTAACCAAGAGCTTTCAGAAAACTGCAGAAATTTTCGCTGGCGGTCCAGTAGATCTTAGACAACACCGATTAAAATTATGAGAATAGTATCCTTCCTATTAACCTTTTTCGTTTGTGCTTCGTTAACTAGTCAAGGCATCTCCTTTTTTGAGGGGAGTTTCGACGAGGCAAAGGAACTTGCAGCCAAAGAGGGCAAGTTAATTTTTATGGATTCCTATGCAAAGTGGTGTGGCCCATGTAAACGGATGGCGCGCGATGTATTTACTGTAGAAGAAGTAGGGGACTTCTTTAATGCAAATTTTGTCAACTTGAAAATGGACATGGAGACAGAAGAAGGACGTTTGCTGAACAAGACGTATCAGGTAGCTGTCTATCCAACGCTTTTTGTTCTTGATGCAGATGGCGAAATTATTCTTCGAGAAAAGGGCTATCGCGATGCGCGCGGACTCCTGCAAGTTGGTCGCAAAGCACTCCTTCCTAGTGAATCGCAAATGCTAGATATGGCTGATCAGTTCCAATCCGGTGAATATGATGTGCTCTTTTTAGTGGATTACCTCCAGGCATTGCAATGGACAGGAAAGGAAGGGCAGTCCAATGTAATGGCTAAGCTGGCGGAAAGCGTTTCCCCAAGCGACATGCAACTTGAAAAAGTTCAGCAAGCATTTTTGGGATATAGCCCTCTAGCTTCCGGATATTATCCAACACATATTCTCAAGGACTACCAAAATGTCTTTATCGACCAATTGGGTAAAGAAAAATTTGAGGAGACTGTGCTCTCTATTCTAAAAGGGCTATGGCAAGGAGCGACTAAGGAGGAGTATGGTAGGTTTATCACTCCCGAAGATTTTGATACCTATTATGATGTGTTTAAGTCAATCAACAATAAACGTTATAAAAGAGAAGTATACTTATGGAAAATGGCTTTTGCTGAGGCCTTTGGGGATTGGGATGTCTTTTTAAAGGCCGCAAACACCTATTTTAAATCAAAAGCAGGTAAAACTGATGAAACGACGCTTATGAGCGCATCGTGGTCTCTTTACCACTCTGATCCAATCTACGACGACCAAGTCTTGGCTTGGACGAATCGCGTGATGGAAAGCAGCGCTAACCAGAGTGCGCCCTATTTTCTTCAAGCCTATCTTTTTATGCGTCAAGAGAATTATGAAAAGGCCGACGAAGTGATGCAGCGCTGTATGGTATTCTTAACGGAAGATAGTCCAGAGTATAAGGATGCATCCATAATTAACACAATTCTAGAAACGCAATTGAGCCGGTAGGTCTGCTAATGCTTGTGTGAGCCTTTTGTAGGTGAGCTCTTTTTGGGACAACATCGTATAGTTTGATTTCTTTGCCATTTGTTCGGCAAGGTAAACTTGTTCAGTTTGCCCTGGTGTTGGGATAACTAGAGCATCGATATCTAAGCATAATAAATCCATTAGTGTACTGTAACCACTTCGGCAGATTAACGCTTTGCATCCATTAAGCTTTGTGGCAAGTTCCTGGCCATGAAGATGATTGAATACATGTATATGAGGCGGTAGGTTGAGCGAGATAGTGCCCTCGTTTGGAAGTCCTCGAACTAGAAAAATTTGGAGATGTTTGAGGGGTTTCAGAATACTTATCAAGCGTTCTTCGAGGTGACTACGCGTAGGCTCAGGACCGGATAATATAAGACCTATATCATAACAATACGAGCGCTCTTCTTTTGGAATTTTATAGGTGGCTAGGTCAGATAGGAATCCTTTATATGTTTTGTCTCTAGAATGCGTGCTAAGGTGCCCACTTAAATTATCCGGTGGCGCATGATCAGGAACCCAGAGGGATGTAAATGGGGCCATATAATGATCCAACTTTTTGTAAAACAATTGCGCAAAGAATTTAGAAGTTGGTACAATAGGTCTTAGCTGATGGCTTAAAAAATGAGATGGCAGGTCATGATGATAACATCCATAGCGATTATCAGAAACAATCTGTTCAATGTTATGGTCCTTGCAAAACGCTGAGACAACGCTGTGTTCATCTTCAATTGCTCGAAGGATTTTTCGAGCTTGAAAGGCCATGTTGATTATCATGCTACTCGAAGCATATCGAACGCTGTAGGCCGGAAGCTCTAAAAAGGAATGATCGGGGAAACGTTTTTTTAGGTGGGTTAGAGCAACTCCATCACTAGCAATAGTCACGTCGTGGCCTTCATGAATCAATCGCTGAATCAGCACGCTGCTCCGACTTGCGTGACCAAGCCCCCAATTAAGTACACAAAAAAGCGTTTTCACTGTATATTACTATAGAATTACATGCTTGAAAATATGCAACAATATCAAAGGATACTATGTCTAATTCTTTTAGGGGGACTTTTGCTAAGCCAATGTTCAGTGAATAAACAGAGTAAGTGCCCTTGCAATAAGCGCAAATCGGCAGCAACTTTTGTGTTGTCTACAGACCGAGTTTAGCCAAAAGATGGGGTCTCGTTGGAGACTCCTTTACATTTTCTATACCTTCTGGACTACCTTGATACATAAGGTATCCTCCATCATCACCACCAACGGGCCCAAGTTCAATCATGTAATCTGATGACTTAATAATATCTAAGTTGTGTTCGATAACGACTACGCTATGCCCCTTTTCGATTAATGCTTCAAAGGCAGCTAAGAGCTTTGCTACATCATGAAAGTGAAGACCAGTAGTGGGTTCGTCGAAGAAGAAGAGGATGGGATCTTTTTCTTGGCCTTTAACAAGAAAGGAGGCTAGTTTGACACGTTGAGCTTCACCGCCAGATAGTGTTGAGCTTGACTGACCAAGCTGAACATAACCCAATCCAACATCTTGTAATGGTTTTAATCGATTTCTGATCTCTGCATTGCTCGTAAAGAAAGCCATGGCCTCATCGACCGTCATAGACAATACATCATAAATGGACTTACCCTTATAGGTAATCTCTAAAATTTCATCCTTAAACCGCTGGCCTTTACATGACTCACATTCTAAGCGAACGTCGGCAAGGAATTGCATTTCTACAATTTGGAATCCATCTCCTTTGCATTCATCACATCGGCCTCCATCAACATTGAATGAGAAAGCCTTTGGCTTATACCCCTCAGCCTGCGCTTTTGGAAGTTTTGAGTAGAGTGTTCGAATTGCATCATAGGCTTTGATGTAGGTGACCGGATTGGAACGTGAACTTTTACCTAGAGGCTGTTGATCAATCATTTCAACGCGCTTAATGGCAGAGATATCTCCAGATAGGGAAGAGAAACTTCCTGGCTTTTCTCCGAAGCCATCAATCTCTCGTACAAGTGCCGGATAGAGTATTCTTTTTATTAGGGTGGATTTTCCTGAGCCACTAACTCCTGCTATGGCAACGAGTTGATGCAATGGGATAGAAACATCAATATTTTTTAGGTTAAAGTGGCTTACTCCTTTTACATCGATTCTGCTCATTTTTTTTCGCCGCTGCTCTGGAACGGAAATTGCTTTCTCTCCTCTTAAATACGTTGTGGTGAGGGTATCCACGTCAGCAGGCGGTGGCATTGGACCGCTGTACATAATTTCTCCTCCAAAAGTTCCTGCTTCGGGTCCTACGTCAATCAAAAAATCTGCCTCGCGAATAATGTCTTCATCATGTTCTACGACCAATACAGTGTTCCCCATATCGCGAAGAGACTTAAGGACTCGAATAAGGTGGGTAGTGTCTCTTGGATGAAGTCCAATGCTTGGCTCATCAAGTACGTAAAGTGTCTGGGTCAGATTACTTCCTAGCGAGCGAGCGAGTTTTATTCGTTGCGCCTCACCTCCGGAGAGCGTGTGTAGCATTCGGTTCAATGTCAGATAGGATAATCCCACGCGTTCTAAAATGCGAAGACGGTGTGTTATTTCCTCGAGGATTCGCTTGGCCACATCCTTTTCATAGGATCCTAAAGAAATCGAATTAAAAAACTGAATCATCTTGGCTATGGACATCTGAACAATATCATGAATAGGTGTGTCATTGATGAGCACATAACTGGCATCTTTTCTAATACGAGCGCCTTGGCAATCGGTACACTTCGTTCTTCCTCGATACCTGGAGAGCAACACACGATTTTGAATTTTGTAGGCCTTTGATTCAATATATCGGAAAAAAGCATGAATGCCAGGGAAGGCACTTCCTCCATTCCAAACAAGCTGTTTTTCCTTTTTGGAAAGCTCTTTATACGGCTTGTGAATCGAAAGTCCTTCCTTTTGTGCTTCTTTGAGCATGGGCTCAAGCCATTCTTTTGCGCGTTCTCCCTTCCAGCACGCGATAGCACCATCCACTAAACTTAATCCTTGATTGGGTATCACCAGTTCTGGGTCTATTCCGATTGTCGATCCAAATCCGTTACATGTAGTGCAGGCTCCTAACGGATTGTTAAAGTTGAAGAATTTCTCAGAAGGTTCTTCAAAGATCATCCCTGATGATTCAAAGCGATTGCTAAAAATTTGATACTCAGCAGTATTCTTTAAATCAACTAAATGGCAGTAGCCCTGACTCTCTTGAAAAGCTTGATCAATCGAATCATTCCATCGCGATTTATTTTTTTCTATCCCAGGACCACATTTTAGGCGGTCGACAATGACTAAGATACTTTTCACAGCAGGTGGGATGGTTATCGCATCGTCTAATAAATGGACAGTGCTGTCTACAATTATGCGCACGTAGCCTTTTTGACGTAAAAGGGCGATTTCTTGTTCTACATCATCGACAAAGGAATAGGGGAAGGCTATTGCGATTCGTTGGCCATCAGGATACTTCATCAGGGCATCAAAGACATTATCCGTTTGGTGTTTTTTGACCAATTCACCGGTTTTGGGATGATATGTTTTACCAATACGAGCATACAATAAGCGGAGGTAGTCATAGATTTCCGTTGTCGTACCTACAGTAGCCCTTGAGGACTTACCTCCATTGTGTTGATTGATGGCTATGGCGGGGCAAAGGTTGGTAATCTTCTCAACTTTTGGTTTGTTGATCCGCTCTAAAAATTGTCTTGCATAGGAGGATAGGCTTTCGATATACCTTCTTTGGCCTTCAGCATATATCGTATCCATACATAATGAAGATTTACCAGAACCAGATACACCAGTACATACTATAAGAGCATTTTTAGGAAGTGATACATCAACGGATTTTAGGTTGTGCATCTCAGCTTTATAGATGTCAATGGAATTTTTTTTCATAAAAAATCAATAAAAATTGCTCTATTATAAAATTTGGCAAAGAATTTGTCGTATTATAAGAGAACAACAAATAAACTGCCTTTGATTTAGACTCTTACTCTTTTTTACATTTTTCTAAAATTGATTGATTATGAGTCTAGTTATTTCCGATCAGGCACTCGTTAAGCAATACATTGCTGGCGACGAATCCTCTCTCGAAAAGTTAATTGTCCGACACCGTGATAGAGTCTATGGTGCAATTTACAACTTCACAAAAGATGTATACCTCACTGAAGACCTTTTTCAAGAGGTATTTATTAAGGTTGTAAATAAGTTACGTGAAGGAAAGTACAATGAGGAAGGTAAGTTTCTTCCTTGGGTGTTGCGTATGGCTCACAATCTTTGTATTGATAATTATAGAAAGACGAAGCGTCAGGTATCCATTGTAACCAGTGAAGAATTTGATCTCTTTGAAATTCTTCCAGTGGATAGCACAAATGGCGAAGAAATGATTATCAATCAGCAGCTCAAAGACAAAGTCCGCCATCTATTAAATGAGCTTCCAGAGGAGCAGCGCGAAGTTGTTTTATTGCGCCATTATTTTGAGTTTTCATTTAAAGAGATATCTGAGTTGACAGGTGTTAGCATTAATACTGCTCTTGGCCGGATGCGATATGCCTTGATCAATCTGCGCAAGGTTATAGAGGATAAAAAGATTGTCTTTTAGGACTTGGGCCATGCCTTGTTAAAAAAGTGTCATTAAGGTGTAGACAATATTGTTATTCAAAGGTTCGTTTATAGGGATATAAACGAACAAATGCGTATGACAAAAGACGTTACCCTACAACAATTTTTATTGGTTTACTTTCAGGAGGCAGATAATCAGACGGTACAAGATGTCATGAATGCTCTGTTTACAAGGCCAGATCTTCGAGATGAGTGGCAGGAGATAGTAGATATTTTAGAAGCCCTAAAAAGTCCCATTCCTTCTCCCTCTGAGTCCTCTTTGAAAATTATTATGGATTACAGCAAGGAATCCAAAAATGAGTCTCGGAATTCCTCGCCAGCATTAGATGTATTCTAAGCACCAAAAGTGCCTGTTTTCCACAATAAATTGACGAATTACACATTCTTTTAAAGACTTTACTCTTTACCACATATCCTATGTGTTTTGCTATATTACTTTTAACCCTGTAACAGTAATACATATATAATGGCAAAAACAGAGAATGTGGCGAGCCACAAAGACAAAGCGCTTAAGCTAACCCTCGATAAGTTAGACAAACAATACGGTAAAGGTACCGTAATGAAGCTGGGTGAGAGTCCTACAGTAGAGGTAGATGTGATTTCTACTGGATCAATTGCTTTAGATGCGGCACTCGGTATAGGAGGCCTTCCAAGAGGAAGGGTAGTTGAAATTTACGGTCCTGAATCATCTGGTAAGACAACATTAACCCTACATGCTATAGCAGAAACACAGCGTCAAGGAGGAATCGCTGCCTTCATCGACGCGGAGCATGCATTTGATAAGCATTATGCTAAGGCATTAGGCATTGACACCGATGAGTTACTTATCGCTCAGCCAGATTGTGGTGAGCAGGCACTTGATATTGCAGAGCATTTGATTCGCTCTGGAGCTATTGACATCTGTGTTATTGATTCTGTAGCTGCTCTGGTTCCCCGAAGCGAGCTTGAGGGTGAAATGGGCGATTCGAAAATGGGCCTTCAGGCAAGACTTATGTCCCAAGCATTAAGGAAGTTGACAGGTACCATTAACAAGACAGGTTGTACTTGTATCTTCATTAATCAACTTCGCGAAAAAATCGGGATAATGTTTGGTAATCCTGAAACAACTACGGGAGGGAATGCACTTAAGTTTTATTCTTCGGTTCGTTTAGATATACGTCGAATTGGTCAGATTAAATCGTCTGATTCAGTAGTAGGAAATAAGACGCGGGTGAAGGTGGTTAAAAACAAAGTGGCCCCTCCATTTCAAATCGCTGAATTCGAAATACTCTATGGTCAAGGAATATCAAAGACTGGAGAAATTTTAGATCTAGGAGTGCACTTTGGTCACGTTCAGAAGTCAGGATCATGGTATGCCTACCAAGATACTAAGCTTGGCCAAGGGAAGGAAGCTGCGCGTCAGTTGCTGGAAGATCATCCCGAGTTAGCTGATGAGATAGAAGCATTAATCCGTAAGGAGATGGAGGGAGATAAATAACTTATTTTCTCTAATTATCCGAATAAAAAAAGGCTTCCCATTGGGAAGCCTTTTTTGCATATTAAGAAAGGGCGTAAACTTATTTAAGGCCTTTCATTACAATTGTTCCAGCAAAATCACCTCCGCCGTTTAGAGTGCTTACAAGTGTATCTCCTTGGAAAACTCCATCAATACCAAAGCTAAGATTAGCTGACGCGGAAATGCCCCCGATAACCGGAACAGGTACGTTAAAGGCAAAACCAATGCTTGTTTGCGGAATGTAGTATTCAGTGCTATTTCTGACTTCACCCACAATTTCCACTGGAATCGTAAAATCTGAATTGAGATCACCTGTTGCGGTTAATGGAAGGGTTACATTAATGCGCACCTCATCCGGCCCATCCTCTGCTCCCTGTGTGATAACGGCTGTGGCAGTTTTAGGTGAAGCTTCTGTGCCAGCGTCGAGTGTGATGGAAGCAAGGCCGCTAACAGAGCCAGAAAGTTGTCCATACATTTCAACATCATAGGTTCCGATGAACTTTGTGTTTACTTGTTCTGCACAATTATCCCCTTCAAAGCCATCGGGGCATCCAGCGGCGTTTCCGTCATCCTCACCACAGGAAACGAACCCAAGAAGAGCGATTGCAGAAACTAAAAGAAATGAATTTTTCATAAGGATATTTTGAGTGTTTTTTAATTCCGTCTAAAGATAGAGATTATAAGATGAATTCGAGGACAAGAAGCCTAAACTCACCGTTGAAGAGTAATGATTATCCGATAAACTTGCATGCAAGAAGGCTCAAATCATCTGGGTAGGGTTGTTGCCCCCTGAATCGGTCTGCCTCATTCAGGATATATTCAGATAAACCTTTCGGATTCTCTTTTGGTGCATTCTTCAGTGATTCTTGTAGGCTTTCCAAGTCATACATGGCCCCTTCGTCATTTTCTATTTCAATGAGTCCATCCGTATACATAAATAACATGGCACCTGGTTCGATGGCTATTTCGCCAATAGTGATTTTAGGTAGACTGGTCAGCGCTCCCAATAATGGACATCCTTCCTTTAAAAGCTTTTGCTCTCCATTTTGGAGTAATATGGGGGGATTGTGTCCTGCGTTGATGTAGCGCATGATTTGGACTTCATGGTCATATACTCCTAGGAACATCGTAATGAAACGAGCTGATTTAGTGATCTCTCGAATTTTAAAATTGAGCATGTCCACTATTTGTTCAAGGGGATATTCTCTGCTGATTAAAGCCCTGAGGTTGGCCTGGAAATTACTCATTAACATGCCGGCGGAAAGTCCCTTTCCTGAAACATCACAAATGCATAGGGCATATTCATGATCACTGTATTGAAGGTAGTCGTAATAGTCTCCTCCAATCTCACCATGGGGCTCATAATGACCATAGGCCTCAATGCTCTGAGAAATATCCAGTTTTGTCGGAATGAGGAGTTGCTGAACCTCTGCAGCCAAGTCCATTTCCTTTTTTAACTGACTTTGTTCCAGCTGACGCTTAAACAATCGCTTGTTTTCCAAAGAAACCACGATAATATTTGCTAAGGTCTCAATAAGCTTTACTTGATCATTGGCTTTTTCAATCTCGCCTTCAAAGAGTGGGCATCCTAGGAGAAGATAGGCAAGCGGTTCTTTTTTATGGGAAATGGGAATAAGCAAATCAAAAGCTTCAAACCCCTCAAATGGGAAGTTGGTGATCTTTTGAATGAACTGAAATCGTTCTAGATCGTGGCCAACATCAATCTTTTGGATGGCATCTTCTGCATTGTGTTCCATCCCACATACCCACTCTCCATCTTTGGCGGTACGCGAGAAAAGGAGAATCTTGTTTACATCGAATTGGGCCCTCAGTATGAACTCAAAAATTCGAAAAATGGCGTGTTTCGAGTAATTGTTGTTGACGGCCTTGGTGACTTCGAGTAAAGAGTTTATTTGATTCTGCTTAACAGCAAGCATTTGAAGGAGTTCTTCCTTCGATAAGTTTGTATCTACTTGCTTCTTAGTAATCATTTTCCCAACTCAATAATCTTGCCTGTCACGGTTTGGTGTTAACCATTCGACCTTTCCAAAGGTAGCCTTTTCCATTGGATACAATACTCTGAAGTCCTAATACTAGGTTGTAGAGTACACTGATGACTTGGAAGAACGGCATAAGGAGAATATCAATAAACTTTAGAGGATATTGGACATATTTAGCGCCATAAAAAATAAGGATGCCATCCACGAGGGTTTTTATAAAAACTCCAATGCATGTAATTCCAACATATTTTAGATCCTGATTGTAGAGGCTTATGCCAATAACTCCGAGAAATAAGGCAACAAAAAGTTGGGTAAAAAACATGAGCATCATAACAGCGGTTATCTGTTTTGAGGGCATTGTAAATGTTTTTGAAGCCCATCGCCTTCGCTGGTTCCAGAATGTTGGCAGATCGGAAGGGAATTGGGTCTTCATTATGGCATTGGGATGGAAGCAGAATGCGATATCGTTTGGGTATTTACCATGTACCTTTCGCAAAAGGATAATATCATCTCCCGACGGTTTTCCCTCCCAAGGATAATATGCTTTTATTTCTTCAAACACTTGGCGCGATATTAAAAGATTCGCCCCATTGGCCATAAGCGGAAGACCTGCCATTAGACTAGTCCCACTAAGTATGGTTAAGGCAGCTTGTTCCATCATCGCAAAATGTCGTACAAACCCACCTTGGTCAATGGGTTTGATGCCGGCTAGCACCATTTTGCATTGGTTGTTGCGGTTAATCTCACGGGTAAGGCCCTTGAGCCAACTAGGTTGCGCAATACAATCCCCATCGGTAAAGGCGAGAAATGAAGCTTTGGAAGCCTTTGCACCCATAGTTAAGGCCCGCTTCTTATTCGGCAGATTTGCATAGGATGCAGATAACTTATGATGCAAGCGAATAATCTGAAGGGCTATTGGCCATTCCTTTTGTTCAATTTGGTTAAGTACTGACAAAGACCTTTCATCATTGGTAAAGTCATCGACAATGATTACCCCTAAGTGGTCTGCAGGATAGTCTTGTTGCGCAAGTGAATCAATGGTGCGTTCTAAGAGGGGCTCATTTCGGACGGAAAGAACAATGTCGATGGTAGGCAATTTATAGGGCTTGTCTTTCATGATTTCTGCCGCCTGACCCTCCTTTTTAGCAAGACGAATAGGCCAGTGCCAAAACAACCACATAGCAAAAAAACAATAGGCTATGACTACCCCCATCCCTATGTAAAGAGTCACTATGAACATTTGTACAAAAAAATGTTGAGTATGCGTGGAATCAATACGCCGAGAAACGAAGTGTAGGGTCTATTTTTGAGCACCAAAGCCATTTATGCCAAAAGATACATCGATTCAGCACATTTTGATTTTGGGTAGTGGCCCAATTATCATTGGACAAGCCTGTGAATTTGACTATTCCGGAAGTCAAGCATCAAGAGCCATTCGAGAGGAAGGGATTAAGGTATCCTTGCTCAACGACAATCCAGCGACGATTATGACGGATCCAATGATTGCGGACCATATCTATCTGAAGTCATTAAAGCCAGAGACCATTGTCGAGATTTTGTCTTCGAGCGACATCGATACTGTCTTGCCTACGATGGGCGGTCAAACGGCATTAAACCTGGCTAAGGAATGCTCGGAGCTTGGTATTTGGGAAAAGCACAACGTAAGAGTACTTGGTGCAGATTTAAATGCGATTGAAAAAACAGAAAACAGAGAGGAGTTTAGACAGTTTATGATGGATATTGGAATTAAGATATGTCCGTCAAAAGTTGCCAATAGCTTTTTAGAAGGAAAGTCGATTGCTCAAGAATTGGGCTTCCCTTTGGTTATTAGACCTTCATACACTCTTGGAGGGTATGGCGGTGGTTTTGTCTTTGGTCCGGAGGATTTTGACGAAAAACTCACTAGAGGATTGGAAGCTTCTCCAACCCATGAAGTGCTTATTGAAAAAGCGGTAATCGGTTGGAAGGAATATGAACTTGAGTTGCTTCGTGATAGTGCCGATCATGTCACGGTGGTTTGTACGGTAGAAAATCTTGATCCCATGGGGATTCACACGGGAGATTCTGTTACCGTTGCTCCGGCTATGACGCTCCCTGATACAGTTTACCAGGATATGCGCAATCAAGCAAAGCTCATGATGAAAGAGTTAGGTTCTTTTGCTGGAGGATGTAACATCCAATTTTCGGTCAATCCAGAAACAGAGGAAGTTTACTCAATAGAAATGAATCCGAGGGTTTCAAGATCGTCGGCATTGGCTTCAAAAGCTACGGGGTATCCCATTGCAAAAATCGCTGCGAAACTAGCCATAGGTTACCGACTTGACGAGTTGGACAATCCCATTACAGGAAATACTTCAGCATTATTTGAACCTGCACTAGACTATGTTATAGTGAAGATGCCTCGATGGAACTTTGATAAGTTTAAGGGGGCGGATGCGACGCTTGGGTTACAAATGAAATCAGTGGGTGAAGTCATGGCGATTGGAAGAAACTTCCAAGAAGCCCTTCAAAAAGCCTGTCAGTCGCTCGAAAATAACCGTATTGGACTGAGTTCACCCAAAGGAGTTTATTTGAAAACGGACAAGATTCTTGAAGGATTGAAAAATCCATCTTGGGACCGAATTTTTTTAGTTAAAGAAGCCTATAAGCTCGGAGTGCCAACGGCAAAAATTCAAGAGCTAACAAAGATTGATATTTGGTACCTCAAGCAGATTCAAGAGTTAGTTCAAATCGAGGAGCGCTTCCGAGGGAAATCAATGGATGAGGTTTCTGATGAGATGCTCTTTAGTGCTAAGCTGAAAGGATTTAGTGATGCCCAGTTGGCAGAAGCCATGGGTAATATCACCGAGGATGAAGTGTATGATGAGCGCCATGCACGCGATATTAAGAGAGTGTATAAGGTCGTCGACACCTGTGCGGGAGAATTCAAGGCAAAGACGCCTTATTTCTACAGCAGTTTTGGGTTGGAAAATGAAAGCGAGGTCACAGAAAAACCCAAGGTGATTATTCTGGGTTCTGGTCCTAACCGTATCGGGCAGGGTATTGAGTTCGATTATTGTTGCGTTCATGGTGTACAAGCTGTGCAGGAAGCAGGATATGAAGCCATCATGGTGAATTGTAATCCCGAAACCGTCTCGACAGATTTTGATTTAGCCGATAAGCTGTATTTCGAACCGATTTATTGGGAGCACCTTCGAGAGATTATTGATTTAGAAAAGCCTCATGGTATCATTGTTCAACTTGGTGGTCAAACCGCGCTAAAACTCTCCAAACGAATAAAAGACTACGGAGTAAAGATCTTAGGATCAAGTTATGATGCGATGGATATGGCGGAAGATCGTGAACGATTCTCTGACCTTCTGAAGGATTTAGGTATTCCTTATCCAAAATATGGTGCAGCTAAAACGGCAGAAGAAGCTATAGTTGTAGCCAACGAGGTTGGTTACCCTGTTCTTGTTCGTCCTTCCTATGTTCTAGGTGGACAGCGTATGAAAATTGTAATCAATGATGATGAGTTGACGACAGCAGTTTTGAAAATCTTGAAGTATCATCCTGATAACAATATTTTGATTGATCACTTCTTAGTTCGAGCAAAGGAGGCAGAAGTAGACGCTATTTTTGATGGGAAAAATGTTCAAATCATGGGGATTATGGAACATATTGAGCCTGCGGGAATCCATTCAGGGGATTCTAATGCAGTCCTTCCTCCATTTACTCTTGGCGAGTTTGTGATTAAGCAAATGGAAAAGTTTACTGCGGAGATCGCTAAGGCACTCGATGTAAGGGGGTTGCTCAATGTTCAGTTTGCGATTAAAGACGATGAAGTTTACGTTATTGAAGCTAATCCAAGAGCTTCAAGAACTACGCCTTTTATCTGCAAGGCCTATGGCATTCCTTATCTAAATATTGCCACCAAGGTTATGGTTGAGGCCAATACGCTGGAGGACTTTACCATGGAGCCTAATCTCGAAGGTTACGCCATTAAAGAGCCTGTTTTTTCATTCCATAAATTTCCTGACGTCAATAAAGAGCTCGGGCCGGAAATGAAGTCAACAGGAGAGCGAATCTATTTTATAAAAGATACCCTTGACCCTTACTTCAGAGACTTGCATAAAGTGCGTTCTATGTACCTTAGACGGTAGAACCTAGTAAACGCAAGTGTTGCTGAACAAACACCCATTAGATTGGCCTGCCGAAGGCAAGCGTCTTGATCTTGAGAAGCATGACCTTCCTCATAGATCATCCTCCACAGAGTGGTGGTATATGCACGCGCATTTGGATGGAAAAAACCAGAAGGGTGAGCCTAGGAAGCTGGCTATGTTCGCCTCATTTTTTCTTCGCCTCCTTGAAGGTGATACGAAAACAGGTCTGCCTAATTATGCGTATTCTCTGACCTGGGCGATATCCGATTTGGATAACAAGACCTATCATCCCATTTCCTTAGTGGACAAACAGGCGCCAAAGATTGGATTGGAACGGTTGCAAAAAGGAGATGTGGTGCGCGATCCTTATCTCAAAAAGGCCGCATTAGAAGTCGTAAAGCGCGGTAAAGTCCCTTTCCCAGACGAGATGTTTACAGGCGAAGCTGGACTATCATGGGAAGCGCTTGATATAAACTACGATGGCAACCGATTCATAAAAGAAGACGATGCCTCTTACACACTTCAATGTGACCGTAGCTTAAAACAACAGGGAATTCAGCTAAATTTTTCGCCACGTTGTGCCCCATGTTTACATGGCGATAAGGGAGTCGTCGCTGGAGTTAAGTCAGAGGACATGTTCTATTACTTCATTCCGAAAAATGATGCTAAGGGTAAAGTTTTTTTACAAGATGAGGTGATTGAGGTGGAAGGAAGCTTGTGGTATGACCATGAGTTTGGATGCTATCCCCAAGGAAACAAGCGCACAAGTAAAGCGGATGTGGGCTGGAATTGGATTGCCATTCAGTTCGATCACGGAGAGCAGGTGACTGCGTATGATCTGCGCAATGATAAAACAGGTAGTTCTAAAGGGGCTTATCTCGTTGCCGTTGACAAAGAGGGGAAACAACAAACATCCAATGAGTTTTCTCTAACCCCTAAGAATAATAAGCGCTGGACCTCACTTCGAACCTTTAATGAATACCCTACCCATTGGAAGTTAGATTGTGAGTCACTTGATTTAAAGGTGGAGGCTTCTGCAGTATTTGACGCTCAGGAGTTTGGAACGGTGCTCTCAAAACCAGCCTTTTGGGAAGGAAGGCTTGATGTAAAAGGATGGTGGAAAGGTAAGGAGGTAACGGGTAAGGCATACTTTGAACGAAGTGGTTTTCATAAAAACGAAACCCTTCAAGATTTTTTTAAGGCAGTATCCAAAGAAACCTTGAAGTCAGTTCAATACATTATTCCCAGGGCCATGGATACTGAAAAATTCCAGGAACTTGTTGCCGTTAAGGGAAATACCCTTTGGACACAGGGAGTCCAGCGCGACATCTTCTATGAAGCCTTAATTAAGCCGATACGAACCATAACGGATCGAGGGGGAAAATCATGGCGCTCCTATGCCACAGTTGCTTGTTCAGACATCGTAGGAGGGAATGCTCAATTGGCTAAAGACTGGCTGGCCTTACCGGAACTTATGCATGTTGGCTCACTTATGGTCGATGATGTTCAGGATAAGTCGGCCTTGCGGCGAGGTGGCCCTGCTGCTCATCATATGTTCGGAGAAGCTATAGCGATAAACAGCGGATCAGCGGCCTATTTTTTGGGCCAGATTTGTGTGTATATAGCGGATATAGATCCTGAACTAAAACTGGATATATATCACTTATACTTCGAGGCTTTACGAGCGGCTCATACGGGTCAGGCCATGGACTTGTATGGTTTAGATTACTTGATGGATGAGGTGGTAGAACACGGTAAGGGGAAACTGCTGGTCCAGCGCGTGAAGGCTATCCATCGACTAAAATCTGCGGCACCCGCCTCTTATCTTGCCCGAATAGGAGCCATGCTTGGTGGAGGAAGTAAGGAACAAATTGAAGGCTTGGCGAATTACTTTGCCGCATTAGGTATTTCTTTTCAGATTATAGACGATACGTTGAATTTGAAGGGCTTTAAAGATGGCCTAAAGACTAAGGGGGAAGACATTACGGCAGGTAAGATTACCTATCCAATGGCTCGTGCCTTTTCCATGCTTTCTAAGAGAGCTCGCCGTGAATTGTACTCCATTATACAGTCCAAAACAGAGGATATAGAGGTAATAGCTCGGGCGATTGCACTTATGGATTCATGTCAAGCTATTGATCTTGCCGAAAAGGAGGCAAGGACAAGTTTAGAAGCTGCTTGGCGCAGATTAGACCCTCTTGTAGAAGACAGTATGGTAAAAATCAATTTACGGGCCTTTAGCTGGTATGTATTAGACCGCACCTACTGATCATTCTTAGATATCACCGAGTTGGGGTCGTATGATAATATCTTCTACTACACTTCGGCTTGATGTATTATGGCATTCAAAAACAAGTTGAGCAATATCTTCAGCAGGCATTAATCGGTCTTCATCAAGTCCGCTTTCTGACCATGAGCGAGTCCAAGTTGCCCCGGGGTAAATGGCACTGACTCGGATATTTTTATCTTGGGTTTCAAGCCGCAGCGCCTTGGCAAAGCCTGTCAAGGCAAACTTTGATATAGTATACATTGAACCTGCAGGATAGGCCGCTAGACCTGCAATGGAACTCATAAGAATAATGTGACCATGTCCTTGTTCAATCATTTTGGGAAGCAGGAGCTGATTAAGGTGGTAGGCAGAAAAAAAGTTAACCTCCATCATATCGCGCATGGCTTGAAGATTTTTTTCGCCAACAAGGTCTCCTGGAAGAAAGATACCTGCATTATGGACGAGCACATCGATGGTCCCACTTGAGGCAAGTACTTCTGAAGCAAAGCGATCGACATCACTTTCTTTCAAGAAATCAGCTTGTATGGCTTGAACTTCTTGAGGGTTTTTGCCTGTAAGAGGTAACTGCTCAATGTCGTGTTTTGCTCGATCAAGATTTTCCTTATTTCTAGCGCAAAATGTGATATTAAAACCATTTGCATAGAATTTTTTGGCTATTTCTAGTCCAATACCTGCACTTCCTCCTGTGATTATTGCTCGCTTCGACATAAATGTGTTAGTATTTGATGTATTTTCCTTTAAAATAAAACGAATGACACTCATTCGGAGTTTAGGACGGTATTTAATGTTGTTATGGCAGGGGTTAACTCGCCCAGAGAAATTCTCTATGTATGCAAGAGAAACATTTCGTCAAACCCATGATATTGGCATTGGTTCCTTACCTATTATTGCTATTATATCTACCTTTCTTGGCGCAGTAACCGCTGTGCAGTTTGCCAAACAGTTTCTTGACATGACCTTACCTTTGCCTATGTCTCTCATAGGATATATTGTGAGAGACTCATTGATTTTGGAACTTGTTCCTACGATTGGATCTCTAATGCTTGCTGGAAAGGTTGGATCTAACATCTCTTCGGAGCTTGGTTCTATGAGGGTGACCGAGCAAATTGATGCCTTGGAAATTATGGGTGTAAACACCAAGGCTTATTTGATTATGCCAAAAATATTGGGTGCTCTGATTATTGTACCATTGCTTTTTGCCTCTGCAATCATATTGGGTATTGTTGGTGGATTCCTAGCGGGATATCTTGGGGATTTTTTTTCCTGGGAGGAATATAAAACAGGGCTTCAAGATACATTTACCTCATACTACACGGTAATCTTTTTGCTTAAGTGTTATGTTTTTTCCTTTATTGTAACTAGTGTAAGTTGCTATCAAGGATACTATGTAAAAGGAGGAGCTTTGGAAATTGGAGCGGCGAGCACAAGGGCTGTGGTCAATAGCTCCATTATGATTATTGTTACAAATTTCCTCATCGCTTTTTTGTTCCTATGATTGTTGTAGAAAACATCAAAAAATCTTTTGCTGAGCAGACGGTGTTAAAAGGTATATCTGCGGAATTTTACCCAGGGCAATGCAATCTCGTGATTGGAACGAGTGGTGCGGGGAAAACGGTCTTCTTAAAATGTTTGGTCGGTCTTCATAAACCCGATAGTGGGAATATTTTGTACTCGGACCGAAAGTTTAATGCCTTAAAAGCTAAAGAACAAAAAAAGTTACGTATGGAAATGGGCATGCTCTTTCAGGGGAATGCCCTGTTTGATTCGATGACTGTTGAAGAAAACATTCGTTTTCCTTTAGATATGTTCACTTCAAAATCAGACGACCAAAAGCGTTCTCGAGTTGAAGAGTGTTTGCGAAAAGTAAACTTAAAAGGTGCGGGTAAAAAGTATCCTGGTGAAATTTCAGGCGGTATGATGAAACGAGTAGGTATTGCACGAGCAATTGTCATGGAGCCTAAGTATTTATTCTGTGATGAACCCAATTCAGGGCTTGACCCCAAAACGGCCTTGGTCATTGATGATTTGATTCGAGAATTGACTATTGAACACAACATTACCACGGTGATCAATACGCATGATATGAATTCCGTCATGGGGATAGGGGACAAGGTTACGTTTCTGCACAAAGGGCTTAAACATTGGGAAGGGAGTAAGGATGACATTCTCAGCTCGGATAATAAGGAGCTTACTGATTTCATCTTCGCATCAGACTTTTTAAAGCAGTTGAGAAATAAGGCCAACTTGTAGATAATTTTTTACGGTGAATAGTCGAGGGAATTCTTAGGTTTAATACCTTCACTATGCAAAACAATAATCCATGTCAGTACTGGTTAACAAAGACTCAAAAATCATCGTCCAAGGCTTTACGGGTAAGGAGGGAAGCTTCCATGCCTCTCAAATGATTGAATATGGTAGTCCTGTGGTTGGTGGTGTTACTCCAGGAAAGGGAGGACAAGTACATATAGATCGACCGGTGTTTAACTCGGTTGATGAGGCTGTGCGAAACACAGGGGCTGACGTGAGTATCATTTTTGTCCCTCCTGCTTTTGCGGCAGATGCTATCATGGAGGCTGCTGCAGCCGGCATTAAGGTAATCATCGCGATTACGGAAGGAATTCCTGTTTTAGATATGTCTAAGGCTAAACGTTTTATTCAAGACTATGATTGCCGTTTAGTTGGACCTAATTGCCCTGGGGTGATTACGGCAGACGAAGCAAAAGTGGGTATTATGCCCGGATTTGTTTTTAAAGCGGGCAGAGTAGGAATAGTTTCTAAATCCGGAACACTTACCTACGAGGCTGCAGATCAAGTGGTGAAAGCTGGTCTAGGAATTTCTACGGCAATTGGAATTGGAGGTGACCCTATTATTGGAACAACGACAAAGGATGCAGTTGAGCTTCTTATGAAGGATAGCGATACTGATGGCATTGTTATGATTGGGGAGATAGGAGGAACCTTAGAAATCGAAGCCGCTCGTTGGGTTAAAGAAAATGCGACAAAGCCCGTTGTTGGCTTTATTGCAGGACAAACTGCTCCTGAAGGTCGTCAAATGGGCCATGCTGGAGCAATCATTGGCGGTAAGGATGATACAGCTCAAGCCAAGATGAAGGTCATGACTGAATGTGGCATTCATGTGGTAGAATCTCCTGCAGATATTGGAGAGACTATGCAAAAAGCATTGGCATAGTTCCTGTTTTTTATTGTGTGCGAGCATTAAGTCCAAAGCTCGCCCACTGTACTCCGTTAAATAGTCTAACATACATCAATCCGTTATAGGAAGGTAGAGGAAGGCTGTTTCCTTGGCATGATGCCAGGCGCTGTCCGAGCAAGTCATAGATTTCAATTCGCTCAATGGACTCATTGTTAAGGGATAATACACCTTGATTTATGTCTATTGCAAAATGGTCACTCACAGAAGAAATCGATGTAGACACTGGGGGAGAAAGTTCCCCACCAATGCTATCGGCCTCACAATCATAGTATCTATTACACATAACGGCTTTTAAAAATCTTGCTGAACGCTCAACAGGTTCGCTGTCAGACAGATAGGATACATGTGAATTAGAGTTATAACTCTGAAGGCAGTTTCTAAGACCTAAAGTGTCTAATCTTCGGGCCATGACTTCACTTCCACTTGCAATGAGCCCAGTAGGTATCCCAAACACATTGACTTCGCGGCGGTCATAGGGTACGATATTGTCGCCTACATCATGAAAGGAAATCATAGGGACTTCATTACCATCAATCCATTCGTTTAAACCGACAGCACCACTATAGTTCACAACACCATGAACTTTTTCTGAATATCCTACATTCCCACTCAGTCCTGAAAAGCCTCCAAGACTATTCCATGTTTGAGGATTGAAGTAATCAAACACGCTATCTCCTTCAAAGAGGTAGGCTGCATGAATGGCCGAAACGGCTCCCGCTGAAACACCCGCTAAAAAAATTCGATTGGTGTCAATGCGATATGGATTTCCCTCTTGGGCCGACTTATAGAGCCAGCGTACTGCCGCTCTTGTGTCATGAGCTCCACGGAGTACTGCTAAAGCTGTCGATATGGAAGAGGGTATAAAAAATCCAATACGGTAATCGTAGGCAATGGCAACATAGCCCAATGCGGCATAGTCTTCACAGAGAAACCCAACTTGCCCTCTGCTCCCGCCTACAAAACTTCCTCCAAAACCCCACAAAATAACCGGCCGAACAGCTGAGGTGTCGCCACTTGGTTCATAAATGTCTAAGAGCAAGTCTTCACTTTGTCCGTTGACTCCTGTGTTGTTTCCAAAAAGAATACCTGGTGTTTCATCTACAGAAAATTCAGGTATGAGGTATTGGTCATTGTCGCAATTGAATGTTTGTGCTTGAAGTAAGCATGGAAGGAAAGCGATTAAAATGAGAGAAATGTAGCGATTCATGTACGTTAAGTAATTGTTAACAAAATAAGGATTTACATATATATCTCATGTACCCCACCTTACCATTTATTACCTTTGAGCCATGAACAATCCAACTAAGATTATTTTAATTACTGGCGGTAGTCGTGGAATCGGCTTAACCATAGCAGAATTCTTCCTTAATCAAGGGCATACAGTGTATGCAACTTCGAGAAGCCTTGAAGATTTTCAAGACGTTAATCCTGCGATAAAGCCTATTGCCTCAGATGCTTCAGATTATGCATCATGCGAAGAAACGGTTAAACACATCGTAGCAGAAGAAGGTCGATTGGATGTGCTTGTGAACAATGCTGGAATAACGCGTGATAATTTAATTATGCGCATGAAGGAAGAAGATTGGGATGCTGTGATTAATGTCAATTTAAAGTCTGCCTACAACCTTTGCAAGCACGCTGGATATCAAATGGTGCGTCAAAAGTCAGGCCGTATCATTAATATCTCTTCTATTGTTGGTAGAATGGGACAGGCCGGTCAAGCCAACTATGCAGCTTCCAAAGCAGGTATGATTGGATTGACAAAATCATTGGCTGCCGAGTTTGCTGCTCGCAATGTTACGGTGAATGCTGTAGCCCCTGGTTTTATTGAGACTAAGATGACCGAAGTTCTTCCAGAAGATGTACGCCAAAAATATTTGGATGCCATCCCTGCTCGTCGCTTAGGACAGCCCGAAGAAGTTGCTTCATTGATTAGTTTTCTAGCATCTGACAGTGCGGGGTATATCAATGGGCAGGTAATTAATGTTTGCGGAGGGCTTCACCGTTAAGTGATCGATGTCATTAGCACTTGGTCCAGCTATCTTTTTTTCAATTCTTGCGGGAGTTGGCTTTGCCTTAGCGCTCTATTGGAGGGAGTCTACCTTTGATCAAGAGGATGTTTTAACTCGACGCGTTCGCCTGGCAAGTGCCTTTCTCCGAGCGTCGTCGACAGCAATCATAGTCTTTCTGTTGTTAAGTCCATGGCTGGAAGAAGAAGAGATTCAAGAGAACCAGGTTGCCGTGCAACTGTTAATTGATGGCTCAGCGTCCGTCGATTTTGTGGATGACTCCTCCACAATTAGTTATCTGATTAACCGCCTCAAAGAAGAATTTGCGGATTCAGTAATGCTTGAGATAAGCTCTTTTTCCAATGAGGTTGGCAAAGAAAGAGGGAGTTTGCTGAATCCCTATGAAACAAACATTGTTCAAAGCCTAGAAGATGCCGAAAGAACTTTTTCTTCTTCCGATGCGATCATTTTAGCAAGTGATGGGATACATAATGCAGTGGTAAATCCCTATTCACTTCTAAGTAAAAAGCCAATTTACACATTGGGTTTAGGCGAAATACGTGGAGTAGAAGATTTTAAAATTGTTGATGTGCGTCATCCTAGAGTGGTAAATGCTGGCGATGAAGTGGAGGTGCAAGTAGATTGCCAAGCCAATTTGCTCAATGGTGCAGAGATAGGCCTTGAAATATCGCATAATGAAGGCGGTCTCCCTTTAGCTTCGGTTGATTTCACTATCTCACAGGATGTTTTTGATACCACAATAACGTTAACCATTCGTCCTCAAGAAAAGGGAATACAGGCCTTCACAGTTAAGGCAAATTGTACAATGGATGAATTGACACAAGCCAACAATACTGCTTCCTTTTTTATGGAGGTAAAAGATGGTAGACAAAATATATTGCTTTGTGCAGCAGGCCCTCATCCTGATATTCGTGCCATACATAAGGCATTATCTGAGTATCAGACAATGAATGTGTCGCTGCATTTTATGAAAGATGGCCCACCTACATTGAATGGCCTAGATGGCATAATATGGCATAATTTACCTGATGGGCGTTATGGAGAATTAGCCATTAGTCGAGATAGCAGAGTTCCGCAGTTATTTATCGTTGGCGCAGCAACTTCTGCAGAGCTTTATAATGCGTTGTTTGATGGCATTGTGCTTCCCACGGGAAGTGCTTGGTCAGCTAATCGAAAAGCGGTTTTTCAACCATCATCAATACCCTTGATTTTTACAAGTGAAATTCTTCAGCGTCTTGCGGAGATGCCATCCATTCGATATCCTAGTGGTGTTGTTCATAAGCTCAATATATCGGCCCAAACCTTGCTTACCGAGGGGCTTCAAGAGCCTGTGTTGTCCAACCTTTCCAGGGGAGGGAAAAAGATCTTTACGCTGATTGGTGAAGGGTGGTGGAAATGGCAAATGGCAGAACGCCAATCGTATGGGAATGCGGATGCCTTTAAGACCTTTTTTCAGCAGCTAACCAATGAGTTGATTCAGGACTTTTCACAAGAACGTCTGTTGCTTTCGTGGACACCTAGTCGTCCCAAGGGAAGGGAAGAGGTTATCTTTTCGCTTGATGCCTTAGGAGAGAATTACACAAGGGTTATACCTCGAAACATAGAAATAAATCTTAGTGATAGTAAGAGTGATTGGGATACAACCTTTGTTGCTAAAAGCAATAATGAAGGAGTCGTAAGTTCTGACCCTATTCCCCTTCGTTCGGGAATGTATCTTGTGCAAGCAAGTGCACTAGTTGATAACAAAGAGCTTTCAACGAATGCAGGAATTGTTATCGAAGAGGATTTGCGTGAATACCATGTAACAAGAAGAGATACTACACTCCTTCAACATATTGCACAGGCTAATCAAGGAGTTTATCATAGTAAGGAGCAGGTGGACAACCTTATCTCAGATGTCATGAATCGGATTAGTGGATTGAAGAAAAATCAAGTGATTCGTTCTGTAAAACCAAGGGTCAATGAAATGCTTTGGTTGTGCCTTGCCTTATTGTTTTTTGGGTCTGAGTGGGTTCTGCGAAAATATGCGGGCTCTTTTTAGAGCCTAAAAAGGCTATTGCCTACACATAGGCTTTATAGATAGCGTAGTAATGGCTAAAGGCTCCACCAATTACAAAAAAATGCCACGCTAAGTGATTGTAGGGAATATGGTTTTGAAAGTATACGAGTAAACCGACTATATACGCCGCGCCTCCTATATAAATCCAATGCTGAATGTGAACAGGAACCGATGATAGAAATTCAGGAAAAATAAAGAAGATTAGGCTTGCCATAAAGAGATAAAACAACCCGCTCAAGGTATCCCACTTTCCGGTAAAAAATATCTTAAACACGGCGCCCACGGCAGTAATCACCCATAGAATAATCATGAGGATTTGCCCGGAGTTTGTGTTAATATAGCGGTAGAGTAGCGCTGTATAAGTACCTGCTATCATTGCGTAGATTGCTATATGATCTAAAATCATGAGTTTCTTCCCATGTATTGTAAACTTAAATCCGTGAAAGAGCGTAGAGGATAGCAGCATAAGCAAAAGGCAACCTACGTAGACACCTATGACTACTAATCGGTTGAAGCTTTCCCATTGAACTGCAGAAAAGAAAAAAGGCAAGCTGATCAAGACGGCGAGAAAGGCTAACCCGTGCGACCAAGCATTTGCAGACTCGGATTCAATAAATTCTGGAGTGGGATCTACCGGCTTCTGCCAAGGCCAAATTTTGGACATCTAAAGTGAGTTAACTGTAGATATAAAGCTTTTTACATTCTTTTTGTTCTTGCCAAAGTCGATAAATTGAGTGAAAAGGATACATCGGCTTTCAATAACATACTGCGTCGTATCGAATTGAATTTTACATAGCTCACCCAATGTCATGCTGCCACTAGCAGGTATTTGTGCAATGATTTGATGGCGTTCCACATCTTCTTTTAATAGTTTCCAACCTTTCTTTTCTAATGCCTTCTTCATCACCTCAGAAAAGGCTTCGTATGCTGTGAAACTATGGTTACAGCGAGCGCTAAATTTTGCGGGAAAACCTATTGCCATAACATAATGAGGTTGCCGAGGTTTGTTGTAAAGATCTTTACGGAGATAGCTAATAGGATAACGCCAAAGATTCGCCGTAAAACAGATAGTCCAGCTTCTTTAATCTTTCCTTCAATGAAAGGAATCATTTTTAGTACAAGAAAGACAATCAATAAGTTAAGTCCAATGGCTAAGGATAATACCTGATTAGAAAACTCCGCTTTCAATGAAAGAATCGCTGTGATAGTTCCCGCACCGGCGATAAGAGGAAAAGCTATGGGTACAATCGCTGACGACATAATGTGCTTTTCTTCTTTAAACAGGCGATGCCCAAGAATCATTTCAAGTCCAATGATAAAAATCACAATAGATCCTGCAATGGCAAAGGAGGGAATATCAATTCCTAGTAGTGTGAGCAGTTTATCTCCCGTAAAAAGAAAGAGAAACATCAAAAGGCCAGAATACAGGGTTACTTGAAGAGAATGTACATGTCCCTGTTGTTTTTTGATATCGATTAACAGAGGAATTGAGCCAACGATATCTATCACGGCAAATAAGGTAAGACTTGCAGTCAGGAGTGCATTGATGTCCATAACGTTTGAAATTGTCCACAAAACTACACCTTCTGTAATCTCCTGAGCCTATTCATTTTCTTAAATTTATATAAAGCCACTATATGCCACATTACTATCGACTCGGGGACATTCCATCAAAACGTCATACTCAGTTTAGAAATAAGGAGGGCGTGTTATATTCCGAAGAACTTGTATCTACCGAAGGATTTGACAATATCTATTCCTTGGTCTATCACTGCCATCCACCCACTTTGATTAAGGAAATTGGACAAAGACGGGATGTTCGCCCTGAGATTGCAGTTGATGAACATATTGCACACCGAAAATTCTTTGGCTTTAACCTGGCATTTGGCCCGAATTATATTGCACACCGAATTCCCTTAATGGTCAATAACGATGTTCAGCTTAGCATGGCGGCTCCCACGGAATCCATGGTTGACCAATACTTCAAAAACGCTACAGCCGATGAGGTGATTTTCATCCATCATGGCGAAGGAACTATGCACTCTATTTATGGCGAACTCCCCTTTAAGCCTGGTGATTATGTTGTTATTCCGCGTGGCACGATTTATCAAATGCGATGGGCAACAAAAGAAAACAAATGCTTGATTATTGAATCTTCAGGACCTGTTGTAACCCCAAAGCGTTATAGAAATCAATTTGGTCAGCATCTCGAGCATTCCCCGTTTTGTGAACGCGACTTTCGAAAACCTGAGCATCTTGTTACTCACGATGAAAAAGGGGAATTTGTGATTTCCATCAAGAAAAATGGATTTATTTATGATGTGGTCTATGCATCCCATCCTTTTGATGCCATTGGTTGGGATGGTTACCTCTATCCCTATGCGTTTAGTATTCATGATTTTGAACCAATAACAGGCCGTGTTCACCAACCCCCTCCGGTTCATCAGACATTCAGCGGTCGCAATTTTGTGATTTGTTCCTTTGTGCCGCGGCTGTACGATTATCATCCAGAAGGTATTCCAGCGCCATACAATCATAGTAATGTAGACTCTGATGAAGTACTTTATTATGTAGAGCCAAAATTTATGAGCCGTAATGACGTTGAAGAAGGTATGTTAACCTTACATCCATTAGGAATTCCTCATGGTCCTCATCACGGGGCGGTTGAAAACAGTATTGGTAAAAAAGGAACAGAAGAATTGGCCGTAATGGTCGATACCTTTCATCCCTTAAAACTTACAAAACAAGCCTTATCCATAGAAGATGAGGGATACCACAAAAGTTGGCTGTGAAGCAAATCAGTAGGTCCCTCATTCTAACCTTTCTCGTTTTCTTTTTCTCAAAGGACGTAGCATTCTCTCAGCATGCTGATTCTAAGCGTGTCATCCTTGTATTAGATGGAACCTACACCATGAGAGGAAACAATTCGCTCGATATTATGAAGTCTTGGGCTAATACGGCGATTGATTATTTTAATGATGGCGATTCACTATGCATAATCACCTTTTCAAACTATGCAAAGGTTAGTGTTCCGTTTTTACCTGTCCATCACAGACAGTTTATGCTCAACGTTGTTGAAGATATAACTCCCACCTTGGCGACCTATGTTTATGATGGACTATCCCTTGCGCTTGAGACACACAATTGGAGAAATCCTGATCAACTTCGCAAAAGTGTCATCGTGCTTTTAAGTGATGGACTTGCTCCCAATGACGATCGATTGGACGCCATTGCTTCTGAAATTGATTCGCTGAATTGTATTTTGCATGTGGTTCAAACAACATTTGCTGAGGATAAATATGTGAACCAATTAAAAACGCTAGCTGAAAATTCAGGTGGGGTATATCTGCAAGGGGTGTCGTTTAAACCAGAGCGTATCGTGCCATTAATCCGGCACTAAATACAAGGTCTATATAATTGAATAGTGCCCTATCTTTAGAGCAAGGGAAAAGAACAAAAATTATGGAAAGTTTTAGATCAAGCAGTAAAGATCGATTAGTAGAGGCAGAAGATTTTTTACCGCTTCTTGGTACCGATCATATTGAGTTTTACTGTGGTAATGCTAAACAATCAGCATTTTATTATCAATATCTCTTTGGCTTTGAATTAGTGGCTTATGCCGGTCCGGAGACAGGAGTTAGAGACAAAGCTTCTTATGTTCTTCAGCAGAATAAGTTGCGCTTTGTCCTTTCTACCGCACTACGTCCTGATCATGAGATAAGCGATCATGTGCGCACTCATGGTGACGGCGTTAAAGTGCTTGCGCTCCAAGTAGAAGACGCTCGTAAAGCTTTAGAGGAAACTCGAGCACGAGGAGGAGAGGTAGTAATGGAAGCAAAAGAATTCAGTGATGAACATGGTTCTGTGGTGGTCTCTGCAATCAAAACCTATGGTGAGACTATTCATAAGTTTATTGAACGAAGAGCGTATAACGGGATCTTTATGCCTGGCTATCAGCCACGAAACTCAACGGCACCGGTGAGCCCTGTCGGTTTAGAATATGTCGATCACTGTGTCGGTAATGTGGAGTTGGGCAAAATGGATGAATGGGTTGCCTTCTATGAAAAGGTTATGGGCTTTTCTTTACTTCTCACCTTTGATGATAAAGACATTTCAACGGAGTACTCTGCCTTGATGTCTAAAGTGGTATCAAACGGAAATGGATATGTTAAGTTTCCAATCAATGAGCCCGCTGAAGGATTACGCAAATCACAAATCGACGAATACCTTGAGTTCTATCAAGGAGCAGGCGTACAGCATATTGCTATTGCTACAAAAGATATCCTGACGACCGTGCAAGCCTTAAGGGATCGAGGAGTAGAGTTTTTACATGTACCTGATACATACTATGACGATTTGCTTGACAGGGTTGGAGAGATCAAAGAAGATATTAATGCTTTGCGTTCACTCAATATTCTCGTAGACCGAGATGATGAGGGATACCTCCTTCAAATTTTCACTAAACCTCTGGAAGACAGACCAACGCTTTTCTTTGAAATCATTCAGCGAGAAGGAGCGCGATCTTTTGGTAAAGGGAATTTCAAAGCATTGTTTGAAGCCATTGAGCGTGAGCAGGGTTTACGCGGGAACCTCTAAAACTACTCTTATAGATAAAGAAAAAGGCCTGGGAAACCAGGCCTTTTTAGTATGATGAAAAGTTGAACGAAGGTCTGCTTGTTATTCTGCAGCTTCGTCTTCTTTGTTGTCTTCTTCTTTGTTGTCTTCTTCTGCAGGAGCTTCTTCAGCGGCTGCTTCTTCAGCAGGGGCCTCTTCAGCGGGAGCTTCCTCAGTGGCTGCTTCTTCAGTAGGAGCTTCTTCGGCGGGAGCTTCTTCAGCAGGGGCCTCTTCAGCGGGAGCTTCCTCAGTGGCTGCTTCTTCAGCAGGAGCTTCTTCGGCGGGAGCTTCTTCAGCGGCTGCTTCTTCAGCAGGGGCCTCTTCAGCGGGAGCTTCCTCAGCGGCTGCTTCTTCGGCAGGAGCTTCGACAACAGCTGCTTCCTCTGCAGGAGCGCCTTCTTCGTCAGCCGTTGCTTCATCCTCTGCAGGAGCAGCTGCCTCTTCTAGTTTAGCTCTTCTTGCTGCTAGGATTGAAGCGCTCTTTTCGAGTTCTTTTTTCGCCTTAGCTTTTTTACTTTCTTGAATTTTTTGAGCGTTCGCTTCGATTGCCTTTTGAATCTCAGCTTCTTTATTGGCTGACCATTCCGCAAATTTTGCTTCAGCTTCTTCTAGCGTTAAAGCACCTTTACGTACTCCACGCATTAGATGCTTTTTGTAGAGGACACCCTTGTAGGATAGAATTCTGCGCACCGTTGGTGTTGGTTCTGCTCCATTCTCAAGCCACTTTAATGAGGCATCTACATCTAAATCGATAGTTGCTGGACTGTTTACAGGATTGTAGCTTCCTATACGCTCGATATAGCGTCCGTCTCTTTTTGACGTTACATTAGCGGCTACGATATAATAGTAAGGACGTCCTTTTCGTCCGTGTCTCTGAAGTCTTAGTTTTACTGCCATAAGTCTAAATTATGCTTGTAATTAATTAATTATTTTTCTAAATGGATTGCGAATATAGGCTTTATCGACGAGATTTCATCATAGAGCGCATCATTTTGGCACTTCCACCTCCTTGCATCTTGCGCATCATCTTCTTCATGTCCTCAAACTGCTTAATAAATCGATTAACCTCTTGGATTGAGTTACCACTGCCCGCTGCAAGCCTTTTTCTTCGGGATCCATCAAGGGAATCGGGATTTGCTCGCTCATAAGGTGTCATAGATTGCATGATCGCTTCCACTTTTTTGAAGGCATCATCACTGATTTCAACATCGCGCAGTGCTTTACCCATGCCAGGCATCATAGAAAGCAAGTCTTTCATGTTGCCCATTTTTTTGATCTGCTTTAATTGACCCATAAAGTCATCGAAGTCAAATTTGTTTTTGGCAATTTTTTTAGAAACCTTTCTTGCCTCCTCTTCATCGAAGTCCTGTTGAGCTCGCTCTACAAGGGTTACGATGTCTCCCATTCCCAGAATACGTCGTGCCATACGGTCTGGGTGGAAAAGATCAATGGAGTCAACTTTCTCGCCAGATGAAGCAAACTTGATAGGCTTACCCACTGTGTATTGTATGGATAGTGCTGCACCCCCCCTTGTATCCCCATCAAGTTTTGTCAGGACCACACCATCGAAGTCAATCGTTTGATTAAAGGCCTCTGCCGTATTGACGGCATCTTGTCCTGTCATTGAATCCACTACGAAGAGCGTTTCTTGGGGTTGAATGGCTCGTTTGACGTCTTGGATTTCTGTCATCATCACCTCGTCTACTGCAAGACGTCCCGCTGTATCGATAATGACAACATCGTGGCCATTTTTTTTGGCAAAGTCAATTCCAGCCTTTGCGATAGATACGGGTGATTTATCCTCTTTATCATAAAAGACCGGGATATCGATTTTTTCCCCTAAGCTTGCGAGCTGATCGATGGCTGCTGGTCGATACACGTCACCGGCGACCATTAATGGAGATTTACCTTTCTTGGATTTTGCCCAGTGTGCAAGCTTGTGTGTAAAGGTCGTTTTACCTGAACCTTGTAATCCGGCGATCAAGATGACTGCGGGATTTCCTGTAATCTGAAAGCTCGCAACCTCTCCACCCATTAGATCCCGCAGTTCATCTTCTACGATTTTAACAAGCATTTGCCCAGGCTGTACAGACTTGAGTACACCTTGACCGAGGGCTTTTTCTTTTACGCTATCGGTGAAGGTTTTGGCGATTTTGTAGTTAACATCCGCTTCGACCAAGGCTCTGCGAATTTCCTTTGTCGTTTTGGCGATATTTATTTCGGTAATCTTGTGTTGGCCTTTTAAAATACTAAAGGCCTTATCCAGGCGATCCTGAAGTGTATTAAACATGTCTTTTATTTAGTCTATCTCTACCCTCTACGTTGAGCAGGTCAAAAGTATGGTAATCTTCTCAAAGTATATTGCCTTACATAAAGCGCACTTTCGCTTTTCGTACAACTTTCCAAACTCCCTGGCTTTCCCGAATTCCTCCAGCACGCTCAAGTTCTATACTTCTTGGTTCGGGATGTTCAGGATTTACAGGAACGGCAAAATGGGCAAGCGTATGCTCCCAATTCGCCAATAAATTACGCTGAGATGTTGGATTAGTGACAATTTGGAATTCACCGTAATCCGCTTCTTCATCGCGTAGAAAGACCCTAATCACTGCCTCAGGGCTGTAATCTGTCATCATGGCTGAGGAGGGGAACTCACCTTGGGCATTAGGTGCACTGAAGAAAACAACGGAACGCTGACCCTCTATATTTGGTGGATAGCTCACGTGCCCTGGATTATCATCTTCAGGGCGCTTAGTTGCCTCTTCTTTTTTTGTTTCTTGATTTTCTTCTTCATTAAATACCTGGGTGTCCTCTACTTGATTAAAAGGAATCTCGCCAGTGACCTCTTGAGCGGTGTTATCGTTGCTTTGATCTGGATTTTTCTTTTCCACCACTTCCTCATTAACAGCTTTTGGAATTTGAGTTATTTGTTGATTTTCCATAAGAGATCTAAGCTCTCGTTCTCTTTCGCTTAACAGGCGTTTGAGTTTATATTGCTCAGCATTGAACTGCGCGCTTTCGTCCCGGAGGCGTTTAGTTGACTGTTCGAGATCCTCTTTTTCGAGATTCAGTTTATAATAGAGGAAGGCAAGTAAGCCAATTACTCCAAGCAACAAAAGAATGATTATAATAAATACCAAATTGCTACCGCTTTTTTCTTCAGTCACTTGTTCTTCGCCATTCTCTCCACGAATTTCATTCTCACCGTTCTCGGTTTGAGTGTTACTCGGAGAACTGTTAGTGCTTGAATTCTCTTCGATTTCAGGAAAGTCAACAATTTCTGCGATGTCTACGACTTCTGGTTTTCGAGCATTGATAAAGACATCAAGCCACCCCTGGAGTTCTGCGGCAACCATTTCTTTGCGATTAGGATTTCTATCAAGAAATGCCTTTAGTTTACCGTCAACGTATAATTCCGTCATTAAGGCTTCGGCGAGTTGTTGAGCATCTAAATCAATATTTGCCGTAGTTGTCAAATCAATGATTTGTAAAGTGAGTGACTGATTAGCCGAAGGAAGACCATCGATATTGGCCATTAAATCATCCTGTTTGCAATCTCCCATATCACAAGGCTCACTAAACGAGTTGAAGACATTATCTCGTTGTGCCTGCCTTAGGGATACTTGGTTGCAACTTAATATAATGCAGGTAGTCACATCATCCCTTGTGATTTGACTGTACAGCTTCGCGGTGGGCGCTGTAGAGAGTATTAGACTAGTAAGTATAGTCCACAGGATATATTTTCTGATTTTCATTAAACGAATTTTATGATTCTTTAAAAAGGTTGAGCCACTTAACTAAGGCCGTATGAAGTCGAGTTGGCCGATCCTCTGAACGTTCCATAAAGCTTTTTACCAGAAGGTTGTCTTCAATGGATAAGAGGACTAAGGTAGTAAGAGAATCGGTGGGTAAATCGGTCTCGAAAGAATAATTCTTTCTTTTGAGAAAAGTCGATAAATTCCGGTTAGAGCTTGGAAGATTGGGAAGAAAACTTGCTATTTCTTCTATACTGCACTCACCGGTTTCGCATAAGGAAGCTATGTCTTGATACACCGCTTCTTGATCGCTTCCGACTAGGGAGATTTCATTAAAACTGAGAACTAGGCAGGATTTGATCTCTTTATTGTCAACCTGTGCATGGAGCAAAGTGGCAATACTTACTGCCAAAAAAATAAGTAAGGTTCTCAGAAAGACCATAATTCAAAAATAAGGCGAATCATGTACTTCTAACGCAGATTTAACAAAGAACACATACAAGACCTACAAAAAAACGTTAAAAGCAACGCGGCTAAACTTTTAGCGTTTTGCGCCACTTTATTCTCCATAAAAAATAGAGCCAAGTAATCCGTAGACATCCTAGGCCGTAAATCACACTTCGTCTGAGATTTATTGAAGACGCTTCCTTGAAATATTTTGTGGGGCAGGTTACTTCTCCGATAGCAAACTTCTTTGAGGCAATTTGAGCAAGAAGTTGATTGTCGAATATGAAATCATCTGAATTGGAGTCAAAATCAATGGATTGGAGAACATCTGATCGAAATGCACGGTAGCCCGTGTGGTATTCCGAAAGTTTTAAGCCCATAAATATGTTTTGCGTAAACGTAAGTAAGCGATTGGCCACATACTTGTAGAGAGGCATGCCCCCTTTTAATGCCCCTCCACTAAGGATTCTAGAAGCCAAAATCACGTCATAGTGGCCGGAGGTAATCATTGCGACCATGGCAGGGATTAGTTTAGGAGAGTACTGATAGTCTGGATGTAACATAATGATGATGTCAGACCCTATATCAAGTGCCTTTCGATAACAAGATTTTTGGTTCGCACCATATCCCTTATTGAATTCGTGTTGAATAATGATGTCAATATTCAGTTCTTCTGCTGCACGTACTGTATTATCTGTACTGGCGTCATCCGTGAGAATAACATGCTGGGCTATACCTGGTGGAATCTCGGATAAAGTTTTTGCCAAGGTCTCCTCTGCATTATAGGCAGGCATGATAATGGTGATCTGAGGCACTCTTTTAGGAGACAACGACATAAAACAAAGATACCAAGGATTCTAAGTAATCGTTAGTGCTAAAGAACTCAATATCTTAGCAGACGTTGATGAAAGCTTTAATCCTCTCAAAGAAACAAGTTCATCCGCCCACGGACGGAGAGTCAATGGCTGTTTACACGCTGGGTAAAAGTTTGGAATGTGCCGGGGCAGACGTGGTTTGGTTTTCATTGGATTCTTCAGGAAAATCCTTGAAGGAACTTCGCTATGATGAGGAAAATCAGGCCTACACAATGCCAATCAATACGGCAGTCGCTTCCCATTTTTTTTCCTATCAGAGAAAGTATCCCTTGCAGGTAAGGCGTTTCTATAATGCAGATGCCGCATCGAGTTTACATGAGGTGGTAAGCCATTACGAACCTGATGTTATCCAAATTGAAAGCGTTTTTCTTGCTACCTATATAGAAGGCTTAAGAAAAATTAGCCATGCTCCAATCATTCTACGTCTTCATAATATCGAGGAAGAGATTTGGCAAAATCGCCTCGCAGGTGTTCGAGGACTGCATTATGCGTTATATCAGAAAATGGCGAACGATATCAGACGATTTGAACGCTTGGCGTGGTCTAGCGCGGATCTTGTTTTACCCATATCTCATGCCGACAACGAATTGGTTCGGATGAACTGCCCTGAGGTCAGCACAAAGGTTATACCTATAGGAATGGTAGCGGATCATATTGCTCAGCCTAACCGAATAACGGGTGGAGGCCTTCGTCTTGGGTTGATTGCTTCCTGGGATTGGTCGCCGAATGCCGAGGCAGCCGAATGGCTTTTAGATGAAATAGTGCCGCAACTTAATGTGCTCGATAACTGGACCTTACATCTTGCAGGTCGCAATATGCCGAGCTGGTTAGTCAAGAGGCGATCAAACCAAATTCATATACTTGGAGAGGTCAAATTGGCCTTGCACTTTGTGCGGTCCATGGATGTCATGGTTATGCCCTTCAAATCAGGTGGAGGAGTTCGCGTCAAGGTCTTAGAGGCACTTGCCGCAGGTATTCCCTGTATTGGCACTTCAAAGGCATTTCAAGGTCTTGCCGTTGCCGACAATCACGAGGTGCTCATTGCAGAAGATGCCGAACAATTTGTGGAGGCAATTTGCAGGATTTCAAGTGAAGAGGGCTTGTGGGATAGCTTGAGGCAGCGTGGTATGCATTATGTTAAACAGCATCACAACCCGTCAACTATTGGCGAGGCGCTTTATGAGAAATATTCAAACAGTATAGACAAGAAGGATTAATGATTATAGTAGGCGTCTTATTTTTCCTTTTGATCTATACGTGGATTATATTTCCAGGCGTTATGCTTTTTGCATTTCGCAGGGACCATCACAATCGAGCAGCTCTTCCCCGTAATGAAGGCACCTTGCCATTGACGATTGTGATGTTCGTCCATAATGAAGAAGGTGTTTTGGAAAACAGTCTTAGTGCTTTAACTACTTGCTCTGGAGATCTATGGAACGCTGAGTTTATCATCATATCAGATGCCTCAACAGATGGAAGTCACGCTGTGGTTGAACGCTTTCAGGCCCTTGATAAACGATTTACGCTTATTCAAAGTGATGAGCGACTCGGTAAACCCGGGCAATGGCATAAGCATCAAGATATGTTGAGAGCTCGCAAGGGGTATCTGTTGAGTTTGGATGCTGATGTTGTTATACAATCCGAAGGATGGGGCATACTGCATCGACTTGTGCAACAAAATCCAGAGGCCATAGTCGCAGGGCGAAGTCGAAGCCAGTCAAATTCAAAAGAGGTTTACTTTGATAGCGAGTCGATGTATCTTTCCTTGGAGACCCGATTAAAGCTTGCGGAGGGAGATGTCTTTCAAGGTGCAATAGGTGTTTTTGGCGCATGTTACATCTTGCCTTGTAAGAACCTTCCTGTTATCCCTCCAAAGTTGATGGTAGATGACTTTTTTATCGCTTACGCTCAATTAAAGGCAGGTAAACCATCCATAGTCAGTCATGAAATTGTAGCCCAAGAATCTGTATCAGGGAAGTTAGCCGTTGAGTTTCGAAGAAAGCGAAGAATCACTTGCGGGAACTGGCAAAATCTTTTGAAGTTGCCCAAGTTGCCTGGTCGAGCATCTTTTGAAACACTATGGTTATTGTGGTCGCATAAGATTCTGAGGTGGTTAACGCCCATCTTGGGAATAGCGCTTATTGTCTCGGGTTGTTTTCTTGACACTTTTTTACAACCCTATGGATATTTTTGGAGTTTAACATGTATTGGGTTAATCGCCCTTTGCATGGTGGCTCATTATTTAGGAGAAAGATTATTTCATCGAAGTCCTAAACTTCTTCAGGGATTTAGCTACTTCATAATTATGAATGTGGCTGTACTTTGTGGAACGTTTGATTTTATATTGGGCCGGCGCCAGGGAATATGGAAACCAACAGAAAGAATGCGCAATGAGTAAAGCTAAAGAAGAAAGAAAGTTGGATACGGTAGAATCCGCCATCGAGGCGATTAAGGCAGGCAAATTGGTCATTGTTGTGGATGACGAGGATAGGGAAAACGAAGGGGACTTCATTACAGCTGCTGCCAATGCCAATCCTGAGGTGGTAAACTTTATGGCTAAGGAAGGACGAGGGCTGATTTGTGCTCCGATTACTGAAGCACGCGCGGAAGCGTTACAGCTTGATTTAATGGTTGGTAAAAACACGGTGCTCCATGAAACCCAGTTTACCGTTTCGGTCGATCTCTTAAAAGATGGAGTGACTACAGGAATCAGTGCGCAAGATCGTGCAAAGACTATTCAGGCGCTTATCGATCCTGCAACGCGCCCGGAGGATTTAGGCAAGCCTGGGCATATTTTTCCATTAAAAGCAAAAAATGGTGGAGTACTTCGAAGAGCGGGTCACACTGAGGCAGCCGTGGATTTAGCCCGATTATCAGGTTTTGAGCCTGCGGGCGTCCTTGTAGAAATACTCAACGATGATGGCTCTATGGCACGATTACCTGACCTCTGGAAGGTTGCAGAAAAGTTTGACTTGCGAGTTGTCTCCATTGAAGACCTCATTAAGTATCGGCTTATGCACGAGTCCCTGGTATCTAAAGATTTTCAAATTAAGCTCCCAACAAAGTATGGAGATTTCCAATTGCATGGATTTACCCAAGAAAATACAGGAGAATTTCACTTTGCTCTGACCTTGGGGGAATGGCGTGAAGAGGATGCCGTACTTACCCGAGTTCACTCTTCCTGTTTGACGGGTGACCTCTTAACCTCCTTGCGTTGCGACTGTGGAGATCAGCTGAGTTCAGCCCTCCAACACATTCAAGAGGAAGGACAAGGTGTCCTCTTATATATGCAACAAGAGGGAAGAGGTATTGGGCTTCGAAGTAAACTTCAAGCCTATGCGCTACAAGAAGAAGGCATGAATACCTATGAAGCCAATCAAGCCTTGGGCTTTGAGATGGATCAAAGAGATTATGGAGTGGGTGCTCAAATACTTAGGGAGCTTGGTATTCGAAAGATGCGCCTTATGTCGAACAATCCTACTAAAAGGGTTGGCCTTATTGGTTATGGGTTGGAAGTCGTTGAGGCCGTTCCTATTGAGGTTGCTCCAAATCCCCATAATGAGAAGTACTTGCAAGCTAAGCGTGACTTAGGAGGCCATAAATTAAGCTAATCCCTCTTTTGTGAGTACAATTGCTGTCATTGGTTCTGGGGTGGCTGGACTAGCTTCTGCCGCACTAGCTGCGAATAAGGGATATGATGTCTCCGTGTTTGAGGCAAACTCAGTGTTAGGGGGGAAGGCAGGTGAAATTCGTGAGGCCGGTTTTCGATTTGACAGAGGTCCTTCCCTGTTTACGATGCCCGAAGTGCTCGATGAGCTATTCACAACATGCGGTAAAAATCCCTCAGATTATTACAGCTACTCTAGACTGCCTGTTATTACAAAATATTTTTATCCTAATGGCAAAGTGTTTCATGCGTATGCGAAAGCTGAAGATTTCGCCCAAGAATTTGAACAGGTCTTCGGAGAGCGAAGTGATCATGTATTAGAGTATTTGCATCACGCTCAGAAAGTCTTTGAACTAACCGAAGAGGTTTTTCTTCGTCATCCACTGCGAAAGGCTTGGCGATACATACCAAAGCACGTTCTTCCAAAAACGGCTTCTCTGAGACGCTTAAAGGCATTCACAACATTAAATGCTCTGCATAAAAAGTTTTTTACTACTCCCGAGGCAATTCAGCTATTTAACCGCTATGCTACCTACAATGGCTCCGACCCATATCGAGCGCCAGGAACTATGGCAGTAATAAGCCATCTTGAGCATAATCACGGAGCCTTTATTATGAATAAAGGCATGCATCAAGTCGTACAGTCACTGATACAATTGGGAAAAGAATTGGGCGTAGAGTATTACACCAATAGACCTGTTGAGGAAATTTTGCTTGAAGGCAGGAAGGCAAGCGGTATTCGTTTAGGAGATAAAGAGCATTTGTTTGACCGGGTGATTACTAATATGGATGTGCAACCCACTTACAACAAACTCCTTCCATCGGTCAAGCCACCTCAAAAAGTGCTCAATCAAGAAAAGTCTACTTCCGCTTTGATTTTTTATTGGGGTGTACATGGGGAGCATTCCGACCTGGATGTACACAATATTTTATTTAGTGCAGACTACCAGCATGAATTCGATGCTTTACGGAATGGTAGAGTAAGCGATGATCCTACCGTATACTTATATATTAGTAAGAAGCATATTCCAAATGACGCGCCGGACAAATCTGAAAACTGGTTTGTTATGATTAATGTCCCGCATGACTCAGGCCAGGATTGGGAGGAAATAGTGGCTCGAGCTAAGGATAACATTTTAGCCAAAATTGAGTCAATGCTTGGCATTACGTTGAGTTCAAAAATCCGATTTGAACAAGTTTGGACTCCTAAAGGAATTGAATTAGATACCTTTTCCCATGGCGGATCATTATATGGGAACGCATCGAATTCTCCATTTAGTGCATTTT
>PKDX01000053.1 GCA_002862745.1 Bacteroidota bacterium
ATTCGATGCGAATCCTGACGAAGATCTTGAATGGATTGGCTTGCGCTAGGCTTGACACAATCTGCAGAAGATTGAAGCGAAGCGTCCCAGTGCCTTGTTAAGATGATGGGGTATACACCGTGTTCGTTTAAATACTTAGCCCAATACCAAGGTCGTTGACCACCAATAGATAGGTTTGGAGGAAAATCATAAGCAAGAATTAAAATTCGACACTCTGCCATGGGGTTCTAATAGGGAATTGTACCTAATTTAAAGGTAGTCATGGATCCTATAAAGAATTCCCTAGCTTCTCAACGTAGTCTCGTGTTTATTACAGCAGAGTATCCATTTGGCAAGCAAGAGACCTTTATAGAAAATGAGATTTCCTTACTATCAGAAGCATTTGACCGAATCATTGTGTTACCCAAAAGCACTCCGGGCAGTCCCAGAACAATGCCATCAAACTGTATCATTGGGACACTCTATGGCTCCAAATATCGTTCAATAGGCTGGCGCACTTTGTACCAAGAGTGCTTCAGCGTTATGGGTCATTGGGGCAAATTCAAAATTGCCTATCGTTCATGGCAAAGTATAAACAAACGACTTACGCAGATTTCAACCTCAACAAAAGGTGTTCTTGGTGAATTGGTGTATTACAGTTATTGGTTAGATGAAGGAGCGATGGCGGCAGCGTTTCTTGCCCAAAGAGACGGGTCCTTTGCGATAAGTAGAGCCCACGGATGGGACGTTTATCCAGTACGCCATCCTCACAAATATTTACCATATAGGTCGTATCTAGCTAACTCGGATTTGGTGGTTTGTCCAATTTCAAAGCACGGAGCAGAGGCATTGCGAGAACAGGGTTTTACCAATCTAGACCTTTTTTACCTTGGTGCTCCACAGCCAAAAAAAGTAGAAGTAAAAAACCGTCAAGGCACTAAAACGCTAGTGTCTATATCATCATGTATTGAGTTAAAGCGCGTTCAGCGGATCGCAGCAATCTTTGCTGCGCTTTATCAGCGGGACTCCACATGGAGGTGGAACCACTTTGGAGACGGTCCATTGGAGGCAGAAGTAAAAGAGTGGTTGGATAAGTCAGGGGCGGAAGGATATATTTTTCATGGTCGCCAATCCAACGAAACAATTCACCAGTGGCTCAGTGAAAATGCCAATAACACCATCTTCATAAACCAAAGCACCACAGAGGGTCTGCCGGTTTCTATGATGGAGGCCATGAGTGTTGGCATTCCTTGTGTGGGTACCAATGTAGGCGGAGTTTCTGAGATTATTGAAGATGGCAATAATGGGCTCTTACATGACGATGGATTAAGTGTTGAGACTGTGGCTCATTTGATTGAGGCACTAGATGAAGACCGTCTCCACTCTATGGCAGAAAATGCGAAGAACACTTGGCAGAATAAGTTTAACGCGGAAAAGAACCACACAGCGTTCTTAAAGCGGTTAACCTAGCGCAGCGCGTCTTCGTAAAGCGTAACCAGCTTTTTGCAATAGGGCTTAATGTCATATTGGGCGGCAGTTTCTATGGCTCCTTTTTGCAGAGACTTTAACAGTTTTTTATTCTCCCAGACAGCAATAATTTTCGCCGCAAACTCTTCGGGCTTTGTATCCTGTGGCAAGAGATACCCATTAACCCCGTCTTTTACAATGTCCCTATTGCCTCTAGCATCTAGTGCAATTACAGGCAATCCCGCTGCCATTGCTTCTACCAAAACCAATCCAAAGGGCTCGTATGTTGCAGAGTGGACGTAAAGAGTATTTTTCCAAAGATATGGAGCCACTTGGTTTACATTTCCTTCTGAGGCAACACTAGACGATAGCCCCAAGCGTTCTGCTTCCTCTATGAATGGTGCCCTGAGTGGACCATCCCCTAAGCAAGTAAGCTTGGAATGGAATTGCTTTTGCTTTTTAAGGTGGCCAAGAACACGCAAAAGGTATGCTTGGTTTTTCTTAGCCTTGAAGCTCCCAACATTTATAAGGCTTAAGAAGTCTGGCTCCTTTTGCTTTGGGTTCTTGGTAAAATTATGGGAGTTTATAGCATTAGAAAGAAGGGTAATTTCTCCCCGAACACTTTTTGAATCCTCTACATATTTTTTTTCGCTTTTTGATATTGCGATAAAATGTTGTGGTTGCTTTTGTTTGTAAAGCTTTCGCAAAAGCAAGTGTTCATACCATGAAACAATCCATGATTTTTTCCAAGGCGCGAATGTTGAAGGGGGACGAAGTCGCGGCATAGAGTCGTGGCAATGGGTAAACCATGCTGTTTTATGATCTTCGGATAGAGGAATTAAACGACTAAGGAACTCAGACTCTTGAAGGTGTGAGTGAATAATATCTGGATTAAAGGACTTAATCGCGCTGTAAAGTTTACTGGGGTAATGTTTTGAACCACGTAAAAAGTGCAATTCAAAATCCTCCTGTAAAAATTCAACCATGAATGTTGCGTTTTTGGGTAGAATATACCCGCCATTTTTGTGCAACACAAGAAGTTTAACAGCATGACCCATCTTCCCCAACCTCTGGGATATGTCAAGAGCTAATCGCTCAGCACCACCAATATTTAGGGTGGGTATTATGTGTACTATGCGCATCGCAACCATTGAATTTAGACGAGTAATTACATACCGTATCCTCAAAAGTAATAGTAATTCAATGAGACCTCAACACTGACTGAGTTTTGTTCTTTTTGTATTTTTCATTTTAATGAAAAGTGATTTAAACCGAAGCCATGGTAGGGTTGCCCTTTTAATTCCATATTACGGCAAGTGGCCGGTCTTTTTCCCTCACTTCTTAAAAAGCTTAGAGGGTCAAGAGTTACTTGAGGTTTTTATTTTTTCTGACATTAAAGGCCACCCACCCCTTCCCGCCAATGTCTCGCTTATAGACCTACCTTTTGAAACATTAAAAAGCAAAATGGAGGTGCTTTTCAACAAGAAGATAGGAAACTGGTCTCCATATAAACTCTGTGACTTTAAACCATTTTTTGGACTTTTATTTTCTGATTATATAGAGGGTTATAAATATTGGGCATACGGGGATTTAGATATTATATATGGCAATCTTCATAAGTTCCTTTCCCCAGCACTAAACAGTGAGTATGATATTATCACATTCAGGCGCTGTTATATTTCTGGGGCGCTAACGGTTTTAAGAAACAGCGAGCAGATAAAGCAAATGGGATTTTTGAGTGATTCGATTGACGAACTTTTCGTTGATCGATACGTGGGTTTTGATGAGGCTGGAGGGAAAATGGGGGAATGTCGTAAGTGGACAAAGGCATATAACCTTTTTGATATAGACAGTTTGACCTGTTGGACCTCTATTGTACAAAAGGAAGCTGATGCTGGAAATATATCACTCTATGCAGAAGATTATTATTTAAAAGAGTCACTTCCTTACGGCAGCATGTTGTCGATTAAACCAAGAAGTGTTCAGATGTTAGGGGGGTATGATGATTTTATAGCCTTTCACTTAGTATATCATAAAAAGCAGCCCGAATTTACCATTCCACTGTGGAAGGAAATCCCAAATGATTACATCATTTGTTCGGAGGGTTTTTTTCACAAGCCCAACCTTGTGGGGCGCTTAATGATGAATCCTATAAGGCGTTACAGGCAAATACTCGGCTTTTTGAAACGCACCCAAAAGAAACTAGTTGACTCCTTTACATATCGATTGGGCCTAAAAACCTAGAACAGCCAAGGTGTCCCATCGGTCTCGATATATTTTATATCCTTTCTCTTGTAAAAATTGGTTAACCAAAAGATGATCATTATATGTCATGTATCGATGTTCATATAAGATATATGATGGCTTTATTTTTTGGTAGTTTATAGAGTATAGTAAATCGGACTCAGCTCCCTCAATATCGATTTGTAGAACAATTTTTCCCTTGTCAATTAGATTGTATTTATCACAAAGTTCATCAAAGGTCAAAGCAGAAACAACCTCCTTTTTTACCCATTTATCGTAACCTCTTGGCTCAGTGGTGGCCATAACAGACAAATTTGGGTCATCGTGCTTATAAAGAATTACTTGACTCGCTGAGCTATTTACAATCGCAGAATTTTCAAAAAAAAGATTGTGTTCTCCACAAAGGTTTTCTTTCAATTTTCGAAAGATTTCTTTTTGGGGTTCCACAAAAAGCCCTCCCCATCCCTTTTTTACTCTTACTTGATAAAGGGGGTCATTTGTGATTCCGTCGTTGGCTCCAATCACAACAACAAACACGTCGAGTTCAAGTGAAGAGAATGTCTTATGAATTAGGTTTTCGAATGGCCCCTGAGACAAGTATGTGTAGGCTCTCTCTCTTATTTTCCAATAAATATTTGACATTGGCGACAAGGTAAGAAACGTTCTAATGACAAGACCTATAAATGAGGATTTTTATTAATGAATTTGTTTTTCCATTGATCCAAATCAAAAGATTCTAAAACCCCCTGAATTCTTGATATTTGATTACTTCTCAAATGGTTTTTGTATGATAATGCTGGATTCTTTCCTTTAAGAACATTGCTACCCCTCAAGGTGGTCATTGATGGTTTAGAAATGCTTTGGGGCAGGTCGTTATCATACTGAAGTTTAAAAAAGTTATATGCAGATAGAAAATTTTTCTCGCCGTCCTTAACGAGGGATTCATAGTCTGATATATATAGGTTTGGGGTTTTATCAAGGGATAACAGTGGAATTAGATCCAAGCACCACTTTGCAGTAAGAAACTCTTCAGGATAGACCAACTTATCTGTTATGCTGTGGTACCGCTCATAGAAAGGGGGGTTATAACTGTTGTGGTTTTTTCTGTAGGATTTTTGACTAAAAACAAATGACCAAGCAGGGTGTCTTAATTGCGAAGAAACTACGGAGAAAGGGTCCCTTATAATGTGCCAAACCCTTAGTGGAAATCGATGTAAAAACCAGGGAAGAAGTGGGCCAAGGCGACAAAACTTGTAGACAACATGTGTGGAGGATCTAATATGCGTTAATGAATGATCTCTAACCTGATGAAATCGATTCTCCTTGTGTAATATTCCCTTGTGTATTACACGGTCTAGATACGCTTGTAGGTTGGGAATCTCCATTTCTTTTGGTGCAAATAAATCATGATGCCCATTTTTTTGTTCTGCAAACCTTTCCAACCAAACCGGGTGCAATGGCTCCCATACCCCTATTCCCGTTTTCCCCAAAAGAATCTCATAAGCCCAGGTTGAACCACCGCGAGGGGTGCTTGATAAAATAATTTTTTTATCATTGCTCAGGGATTGAATTTTACGCTTATAACCCCAGTCGTTTAGGTTATTTTGAATATTCTTTATGGGGTTCATTCCAGGCTTTTGGGTAAATTGGGCAATATCGCGAAGGTCAAAATAAGGCGGCAATTGATTTAAGTTGGTATCCTAAAAATAGCCTCAAAAGAAGGTTTACTTTAAACTTCACTTGATCAACAGGGGAAACCCATAAACTTTTAATAGCATATAATATACCCCCCCCTCGACTTTTATTGACAATGTGCCAGCGTGAAATAACCAACAGGGCCCTTCCTTTTGCGATTGAGACAGATTTTCGCGCAAGTGTTTTTCCTTCCTCAGATTGTATGGCAGCACATAAAGACAAGTAGTTCTCCTTTATTGCGGGTAAGCTAGCAATAGACCGATCGCCATAATCATTTTGAATTACAATAGCTTTTGGGCAAAACAAGACCGGAAAATAGGTTGCTAGTCGGACCCACAAATGCCGATCTTCTCCTATAGAGAAGTCCTTGGGGAACAAACCTTTTTGGAAACACTCACGATGGATAACAGCCCTCGGCGTTGCCATAGAATGAATTAGCAAAAAGTCTGCACAGGCTAAATTCCCGGCTGGCGGGATAGGCTGAGGAATATCTATCCCCCCTTGCTTTATTGAGAGCCCAGTAAATATCAACGAAGGAGAGGTGGTGTTTTGGGTTAAGGTTTTTACCTCTTCTAGAAACGAGCGAGCATAAACGTCATCGGAATCTAAAAACCCGATGTATTTACCAATTGCCTTTGCTATCCCCCTGTTGCGCGCGGCACTTCTCTCAGCATTTTCTTGATATAGATAGGTTATTCGTTGGTCTTTAAATCGTTGGCAAACCTCTTTTGTGTTGTCTGTGGACCCATCATCGATGACAATCAACTCCCAATTTTTATAGGTTTGACTGAGGACACTTTCGATGGCTTCGCGCACCCGGTTTGCTCGGTTATACGTGGGGATAATTATGGAAAACTCAGGTGTCAAAGTGGGCCGTTAATAGATAAAAAAAGCTCAGCCAATAAAATGCTGTATTGTCTTGCACCCTGTAAGTTTAAGTGAGCTGCGTCTCCAGAGAATTCGGGATTATAAAAATCAGGGTAACGAGAAGGGTTGCTAGTTTCTACATACAAATCTCCTTGGTGCAGCTTCTTAAAAAGAGATGGCAGGTTTGTGTTTTCAAAACGAAGAGTGGGTATAAAATACAAGGTAACCCCCTCTTTGGACAAATCCCCATATAGAGCATTTAGCCGCGCTACATAGAAAGAGTCTGAAGTGCTTATTGTCTCCGTATCGGCTTCGTAGCAATTCAGAGCAAACACTCTTCGATTATCGAGGTTATCTGTAAAGTCGACACCTGCCGCTACGAGATTTGAATTGATTTGGTCGCTTTCAATGGCCTTCTTTCGATTTGCAAATCCACGCCTCTCAAAGAATGCAATAGATTTATTTAACCTCACACTTGGAAACAAAAGTTGAATCCATTCTTCACGAAGCATACCAATACCCAAGAGGGATTCAACATAGGCCTTTGATAGATCTTTTGTTGCAAACTCGTTGATGGGTTGAAAGTATGACTGTAAGAAAAGCAACCGATCCCTGTTAAGTTGATACTTCCCCCTGAGGTTTTTATACAACTGCTCATCATAAAAGAGAGGGCGTACCTCAAGAAAAATGTAGTCTATATTCTTAAGAAAATCCTTTTGGGCCAGAAGGCCTTCTAGGAAAAACATACTTTCTTCACCCCGTGTCGAAGAGTATCCCAAGTTGAAGCTTTTGGTCTTTCCGGTCACAGAGTCAAACAAAAGGGGGTCAATATGAAATTGAGTGCGGCTCGAACCAATAAACAAAGTATTTATATGCTCATGAGACTCCACATATGGCATCTTAACAGCATGTCCCTCGTTTCCCCAATAGGCGGGCAACAACAAGCGGGGAACATTAATTGTCCCAACAACCAATATCAAGAAAAAGAGTAATCGAAAAAGGAAGGAGACCATAGAAACGATTTAAAATTGGAAGTAAATAAATTGCGCCTCATCTCCAAAGTGATGGATTACAAGGAAGGATAAGAACAAATAGAGCGACCAACGAAAGAAAACAGAAATGTTTAGACCCTGCAAAGGGTGCTCATGGTTTCTACCCAAAAACTCTATAACAATCATTATGCTGATGTACAATCCAACCCAAGCCCAATCGAAAGAAGACCACAAAGGAAAGTCCACGTAATTGGTGCTTTTAAGGCCAAGAAAAACGCGGTATGCGTGGTGTATGGATTCAGCTCTAAAGAAAACCCAACCGACGGCCACAAGGATAAAGGTTGTGAGGACGGCAGGCAACTCTTTTGTCCAAAACACAGTAGTCCCAGAGCTGCCTAAGGAGTCAAGATGGGATCGGTTTTTTCCCATTAAAAAAAGAGGCACATATAGTAGGGCATGGTATGCGCCCCAGAGTATAAAGGTCCAATTAGCCCCATGCCAAAAACCACTGACAAGAAATATGATTAAAATGTTTTTTAGCGGTTTTGTGCGACTTCCACCCAAAGGAATATAAAGATAGTCCCTAAACCAAGTGCTTAGCGATATGTGCCATCGCCTCCAAAACTCTCCGATATTTCTTGAGAAATAGGGTGTTGCAAAATTTTGCATTAATTGAATCCCCATCAACTTACTAATACCAATGGCAATATCAGAATAGCCAGAGAAGTCACCATAGATTTGAAGAGTAAAAAACAGTATCCCTAAAGCAACCTGTACTCCCCCACCTTCATAGCCTGGCGCAAACACTTCGTTGGCGAACAGCGCACAAGTATCAGCGACAACGACTTTCTTAAAGAAGCCCCACAAAATTTGTCGACAGCCATCAATAGCTAATGTATACGAAAAGGATCTGGCGGAGTGAAGCTGAGGAAGAAACCTACTTGCCCTCTCAATCGGCCCTGCCACAAGTTGGGGGAAATACGCCACGTACACCAAAAAGGTGAGCAACTTTTTTTCTGCAGGTATTTTATTTCTGTAGACATCAATGGAGTAACTCAAGGTCTGAAACGTATAAAAACTAATTCCAACAGGAAGCGCCAAGCCAAGGACCACTGGGTTAATAGACATCCCCACGGAGTGTAAAAGGTCTGCAAAGGATTCTGAAAAGAAATCGAAGTATTTAAACAAGCCCAACATCCCAAGGTTAAAGGAAAGACTCAACCCAAGAAGGGCCTTTCTTTTCCAATCGGAACGGGTTTTGCTCATTCTCTTGCCAACATAATAGTCTAAGACAGAGCTTGCTAAGATTAGGCCAAGAAACTTAACGTTCCAAGCAGCATAAAAGGTGTAGCTAGCTAAAAGGAGCAATAGGTTTTGAAAACTGACCACGTAAGACAACTTGCCCAACTTTTGCATAATAGGTCTGATGCTCCAATACCCACCAAAAACGGCAATAAAGAAAACAAGAAACTTTAAGGAGTTAAACAACATATTTCGAGATCAAGTCGTGTGGCGAAGGTGCCCATTGTAATCATTACAAATAGCCTTCTCTATTTGTGTTAGGTTATCAATGTTTTTGTAAATGCTGTCGGTGTTTATTTTTCTTAGCCCCTTTTTAGGTAGGTTGCCAAGGGGGGCAAGACCAAGGAATCCGAACACTTCATTGACCCGACCCAAAGTGTTGATGTCTTGGTAGCTTATGTGATGGGTGGCGCACCCTGATGCCTCAATTTCACTCAACCCTTCCATAAAGTTGTATCGTGTATTGGCAATCCACCGTGCACACCATTCTGGGTTCACCGTAAAGCGGGAATGCTCTCCAATATCAATACTGCTTCTTCTCCTATAAAACCTTGAGAGATACATCGAAACGGCACATTGACTGAGATTTTTTCGGTTAAGGACAACCACCTTAAAGTTGTTCTGCTTTAGAAATTCAGCGAGCAAAACCATGGGTATATGTTGATGAAAGAGCTTAAAACCAACGGCCCTTTTTCCTTGAGACTTTCGGCAAGCCTCTACAAAGCGCTTGTGATACCTTATGTATCGTTGGCCTGTACCCCAAAGCCGACCCTCAATTTTGGCTTGTAACGAAAACAGCGAAGGGAGATTCTTTGCCCTAAGGGCGTCAATGGTTGGTTGGTGCCCTCGCTGATTATAAAGTTCATCAAAGCAAAACACCTCGTTGTGAGACGACAGCACATCATTACAAAAAAAGGTCGTTCCCGAACGCTGATGTGAATACACAATAAAATTAACGGGTGAGTCCATAAACCTTGTTTAAGATTTTAAACTTACTTAAAGCATAACGTTCTCTTAATCCCCCTTGGCGATTAAAATATTTATTGCAATGCTCATAAAGCGCAATATCATACTTTACGAGGTCCTGTATTTTGCGTAGAGAATGTGTATCTACTGATGATTTTTCGCGCGTTTTATTTCTTATTGTATAATACGGAGTTGACCAGTTTAAGACCTTTTGAAGGTGTATGAGTGATCGGTCAAAGGACTCCAAAAGCCCAACATAGAGAAAGTGGTTCTCAATATTTTTTAAAGCGTTTATGTATAGCTCTTCGTCAGATAGTGACGTTTGAGGTTCAGCGCCTGCCAATATTTTTGTTTGACCATTTATTAACCAAGACCCTCCATAATGTTCGGCAAACTCAACGACGTCCATATTGTTTTCTTGTATGACCTGAAAGGCGTCTGAGCGTTCAAAGGATTTAGAATAGTGATAGGCAGATAGCACCCGATCAACGGGGTCTCTAAGCATGGTAACGTATCGAGAGATTCCTTGGAGCTCTTTGTGTATTCCATAGGCGAAGTGTCCTATTAAAAGGCTAATTTTTTCCTTCTTTTTCGAAGAAAGTTTAGAGAACGCAGGCGCGTCACGCGTTCTATTGATTACATAAACACTCTCTGCGTCTTGATTGACACGTGAGTGCTGATCAATAAAGATAGTACGCAAGGTAGATCCTCCCGCCTTAGGAATATGAAGAAAAATTAGGTTATCTGCCAAGGCGTTCATGATTAACTTATTGCGAGTTTTAGTTTAGCTAAAGAGGGCTTAAAGTGCTGATGAAAACCACTGTCGAAATAGAGGTCCACTTTAGACTTTTTGGAGATGGACGATCGTTTCAAAATATTGTAAAACAATTCGCTTAAAAACGACGAAAACACCTCCTGGGGGAAGTAAAGCTTAGAGGTGTTTGCTTGAATCAAGGAATAAAGATGGTCTTTAATCAAATTTACTTCTACTATGTTTTGGCTTTGATAAGAAAAACTTGCAATCGCTTCGTGGAGGCGAAGCATTTCGTCGGTTACAGAAAGACCCATGCGCTCGAGCATGATTTGATAAATCCTGTGTGTATTTTCCTTTTGTTCTTGTCGCTTGGTGGCACTAACCTGTCCAGAGTGTACACGATATTTAAGGACGTTTTCTGAAAGGTTGTGAAAGGTTGTGTGGGGCAGTAGATCAACCCATAGTTTATAGTCTTGTGCCGTGCGAAAACTTTCATCATATCGTATACCCGACCGCTCCAAGAGTTCTCTTCTAATAACCGTGGTGGGGTGACAAAACTGGCAACTAAATAAGGTTCGGTTTTTTATATCTAAGTCTTTTTCGGCGTGCCGCCGAATACCCTTTTTTGCTCCAATCAATTCTGCTCGCCCTCCAACTACACCAACATGGTCGTTTGCCTCAAGATAGTCCACTTGCTTTTCCAATCGATAAGGTAGCGCAACATCATCATCATCCATTCGCGCTATGTATTGTCCACTGGATTCTTCTATGGCTAGGTTGAGGGACGCGGCAAGCCCAAGGTTCTTTTTGTTTTCAATACAACGAATTCGCCCATCTTCCTGCATAGCGCGCTGAATAATCTTCTCGCTGCCGTCCTTAGAAAAGTCGTTTACAACAATGAGCTCCCAGTCTAAAAAAGACTGGTTTATTAGGCTGGATAAACTTTTTTCAAGATGTTTATCCCCGTTGTATACAGACATTATTACAGAAACTAAGGGCATGGCTTTTGATTTGTGTTGTTGGATGCATAGTAGGCATCGCTAGCATCTATGAAACCTAGCTGCAGAAGCTGTTGTATGTCATTAAATTGGAAAGCATCCTGCTCAGCCATAACAATGGCACCACCCTCCATTTTTTTAAGGATTTTTCCATAGTAATCAACTGCCCATCGATCCCTTTTTTCGTCAACGATTTTTTTTGCTTTTACAAAAAATGCATTGGTGAACTTATAGTGCAATAAAGCACAGCTTAGGTCTGCAAGCACGACATGTTTAGAGATGTGCGATGTGATGTGTACCAACATATTCTTGTCTAACTTAATTAAGGGGATTTTCGACAAGTAGATGTCTTTAAGACCGAATAAGTGTTGGTTAACGCCTCCATGATATTGAAACCGCTTTCCATCATCTTGGATAAAGTATCGATCGAATGGGGATTTTTTTAACCCCTGTAATGTAAAGAAAGGATAATCCTCGCCAAGAACACCTGTATTGCTGTCTTTTGGGCCGTCGGAAAATTGGAAGTTTTTCGGAAACATATCAAGCATGTGGGCCTGACAGGCATTATATCCGGCACGGTCTAGATAGTTGACAAATCGAGAAAGATCGACGGTGTTGCAACCCGGATAAAGCCATAACTCATCCACGTCGACATAGAGGGTCCAGCAACCCTGCCCACACAAGTGCACCAGAAATTGCTTCATTGCGTAGATATATTCTTCATAACCAAGGGAACACTGGTAGACGGTGCAATTACTTTTCACCAAAAAGTCCAAGGTGCCATCTGAAGACCCATTATCCATAAAAACAAAGTCCTCAAACCCCAATTCTCTATAGTGGTTCATAAAGCTTGGCAAGTGTTCCATGCCATTTTTGACGAGACAAAGAACAACTGGGAGTTCATGATGTCCACTGGCAAACCCTTTGTGCAAAAGGGATGTGTGTCTCTTTACAACGGCAATCTTTTGATGGTGGGCCATCTTCTCCTTATACCTTTGGTAGCGCCCCAATATTCTTTTTCTAATCATGGCTGAAGGATAAGATTTTATTGAAGTCATAACGCATTCCCAAAATACATTTGGCAGCGTGCCATAGACGGGATCCATTTCTTGTAAAGGCTTCTTTGCAAAGAGGGTGGTCTAAGATGGCACGAAAATCCTTCCACCTAAACCCACAAAAGAGGGGAACAATTTGTTGGATGGCCCGCAAAATGTTTTTTATGACTACCTCATTATGGCTATTGTCTGACAGTATTTTCAGGCGGTCTAATAGGGTTAAAAAAACACCACAATCACCAGATAACTCAACGCTGGATTCCTGATGCGGCTGGGGTTTCATAACAAGTAAAAAGGAAAGGTATTCTTTAACCTCTTCGCTAGTATTAAACGTTAAACCATAGTATTCGGCTATTTTGATTCGTATCGCGTTTTGTGTGATCAGCTGTTTTGCCGTATGGATTACGGAGACATTTTGATTATGTATTCGATAGTCCAACAATACATCTTTCATTATGTGCCCCTCTCCATGTTGTAACAACTCAAAGAAAAACCAATGATCTTCCACATGGAGGAAGTCTTGACTGTATTCCAGCGCTTGCTTCTCAATGACCTCTCGGCGAAAGCAGGTCGAAGGGTGTAAGAAGTAAGTATTGGACAGCATGTGATAACGGATAGATTGGCTTTCACTTGGGTAGACAATATTCCTAGCCGCCACCCCGTCGCCAAATGTTCTATAGGATGTCCCGCAGAGCACGCAATCAGGATGGGATTCCATATAATTAACCTGTTTTTCTATTCGGTCTGGCCGTGAAACATCATCGGCATCCATTCTGACGATATATCTGCCACAGGCCTTTTGTAAACCAAGGTTCAATGATTTAATAAGTTTCAAGTTTTCTTTATTTCTAATCACTTTAATTCTCGGATCGCTATAGGATTGTATGATTTTCAGGCTCTCGTCGGAAGAGCCGTCTTCTATAATGATAAACTCAAAATCGTTATACGTTTGACACAAGATGCTTTCGATAGCATCTGACACATATTTTTGGGCATTATAGACCGCCATAACTACAGATACATGGGGATTAGACATAGCGGTCAAGTTGATTTAAAAGAGGACTATCTGGGTCAATTTTTCTTGCGAAAAACTGAGGAGAAGCTAGAAGTAAGTCGATATCACTTATACTAAACACTTTTGGGTGTCTTGATTTTGATTGGTTGAGCTCAAAATGAATCTCACGGAGGTTGTTTTTAACAACATGGTCCTTGCGCGCGCTGTTCATTAGAAGCGTTTGAAAAAAGAATTCATCACTTAACATACTGTCGCGTGCATGGACCGTTAGATCTTGATATTTTGTATTATGTTGATCAACAACCAACAGGGCGCTTTCCGAGCTTATCGTCCACCATTGTGAACCATTGTAAAACTGATACGGTGGAGGTTTTCGTGGAAAAGGAAGCTTTGGGGTGAGTCTAAAAAGTGCGATTTCCTCTTGTATTTTTTGCCAATTTCCCCGTGTTGCCAGAATAGACGAAAGCAATTCGCCAATGCGTTGAATAAGACTTCCCCTATAGCTTTCTTTATATTTTCTCGGTATAGCAATCCGGCTATTTCCAACGCGCTTATACCAATGCAATAATCGGAGGTGTTGAAGGTGCTTGCTTTGTTGCCAGGGGTGATCTTTTTCTACCTCCTCGTGCCCCTTTGGGTACCAATGATAGACATTTAAAAAGTCTTGACCCTTCCTTTCTGAGAGGAAGTGCTTAAACGAAGTAAGCGGCTTAATGGGGTAGTCTTGCGCACTGAGAAGGTTAAAATGAAAATCCTCTTGAGTCCCCATGATATTAAGTCCAAGCCGAAGGGCATTAATTGTGCCTTGGACAATACCAAACTCTCCCCAGTTTCCCTCTTCTCTTTCGCAGAAATGAACGCGTTGCGATTGCCCAAGTGAGGAGCGAAGACCATTAAAGAAACCTTCTCCAGCATTTTTGCAAACATGAATAATAACGAGGTCGTTTTTTTCGGCAAGGAGCTTGTTGACAAGCCGTTCAACTTGTGCAGGGTTGTTGTGGCATAAGATGATATGGACCAATGACCCATTAGCCATGTTGGTCTATTTGTGTCCATTGGTTCTTTACTAGAAACATAGTATGGCGTGGTTCTTTTATGGCCCCGTTTCCAAAAAAGTTTCCATCAGAAACAAAGAATGACTTAGCATGAAGAATGTGATCAAACACGACGCTTTTGTCCCAAATAAAAACAGATAGATAATATTTTCCACGAGGTAAAGCCAATTGTTCTATGAAGCAGTTAAGGGTTAGGTGCCTCACGCCATCATCAATATTTAAAGACTCCCCCATCCCCTCATCTGTTGACAGGTGCATGATGGTCACAAATTGTTCGTTAGCGACAGAAACCGAACAGTGAAGCTTGGAGTATTTTCTTTTTGCATTAATTGCTAAGCCCAATCGAATATTCATGGGCTCGCCGGACACCATGGTTTGGTTTTCCAACAACTCATTATTTAGTGTAGCAATTGTAGAGAATTCGATATTTAAATTGCCCTCAAACCGCTTAGCCTCTTTAAGGCTTTGGTGTGTGTGGTTATCTGAATGGTAGGCGAGATAGTCGGAGACGATTTCGCTTGTGTTCCCCATAGACTGAATCGTTCCATTTGAGAGAAGAATGGTTTGTCTACAGAGGTTTCGAATACTTGCCATGTTGTGGCTCACAAAAAGCACAGTGCGCCCTTGGCCCTGTGAAACATCTTTCATTTTACCGATGGCCTTTTTTTGAAACTGCGCATCACCCACAGCGAGCACCTCGTCTACGATTAAAATTTCAGGCTCAAGGTGTGCTGCAACGGCAAAAGCAAGCCGCACATACATTCCTGAGGAATACCTTTTCACGGGGGTATCAATGTATCGCTCAACACCTGCGAAATCAACAATTTCATCAAACTTTGATTTAATCTCTGCACGCCTCATTCCCATGATGGCGCCATTTAAAAAAATATTATCGCGACCACTAAGTTCTGGATGAAATCCGGTGCCAACCTCTAACAAACTAGCAATTCGTCCTCGAGCCTTTATACTGCCGGTAGTAGGCGCGGTCACTCGAGACAATAGTTTTAGAAGGGTTGATTTACCGGCTCCGTTTTTCCCAATCACACCAAGTACTTCTCCTTCTTCAACGCTAAAGTTGATATCTTCTAATGCCCAAACGTAGTTGGATGACCCCTTTTGCGCCCGATTATTTGTTTCTGCAATGAGTGAATAGGGGTCCTCTTTTCCTCGCACCTTGTAGTACCAACCCATAACATCTTCCCTAAGTGTGCCCGAACCAACCATTCCTAGGCGGTATCGCTTGGATATGTTTTCTAATATTATAGCCGGTTTTGCCATAGCCTCATTTATACGGTGTCCATAAACGTTCGCTCTACTCGATTAAATAAAACAAGCCCAAAGAATAGAATTAAAATAGTAGCAATACCACTGATGATTAAACCACCCCAATCAAGGCTTCCGTGACCAGTAAAAATGTATCGAAAGGTTTCTATGATGGGGGCAATGGGGTTATAGGCTAACAGTGCCCCGTATCCCTTGTCTTTAACGGCTGAGATAGGGTAGATAACAGGGCTTGCATACATCAACAAAGAGACGCCAAACCCAATGAAATTTTTAAAGTCTCGGTATTTCGTCGTCAAGGATGAAATAATAATGCCTATGCCAAGCGAAAGGCCTGCCATCATGAGTATTAGCACGGGTAAGAGATAGATTTCTTTGGTGAGGTGAATCGTTGAACCATTTTGACCTAGGTAAAAAGCCAACACTCCCACAAACAACAGCATTTGAATAAAAAGCTTGACCATGTTGGATAAGACATTGGCCATCGGGGCAACAATTCTTGGGAAATATACCTTGCCAAAGATTTGAGCGTTTGCAGTAAAAGTATTCGCCGTCGCAGTAAAACATGAAGAGAAATAATTCCAAAGGGTAATGCCACCAAGGTAGAAAACAGCTTTTGGCATCCCGTCAGTTGATATGCCAGCAATCGACCCAAAAACAAACATGTAAACGACTACGGTTAAAACAGGCGACACAAGAAACCAAAGGGGTCCCAATATGGTTTGCTTGTAAACGGCTACAATATCCCTTCTTGCAAGAATAAATACGAGGTCTCTATAGGCCCAAACTTCACGTAGCTTCAGGTTGAACAGTCCGGCGTGTGGCTTGATAACCGTTGTATAATCGCTGTTGCTGACCATAGATTAAATGTAATGTTAATTCTTGCAAACGATATTCTTTTTTGTTCAACCAATTTAAGGTCTTTCCAGGCATTGACCTATTTTTAAGGCATGGGTAAACGAATGGCCATTTTTGCCTCTGGTGGTGGAAGCAATGCACGGCGACTTATGCTTCATGGTTGCAGAAGCAATTTTTATGAGGTGGCGTTAGTTGTAACGGACCAACCCTCCTCGGGGGTGCAGAATCATGCAAAGGACTTTTCTATTCCTCTTGTGGTGGTTCGGTGGAAAGAAACTTCTTCTACTGGATTAATCGATATCATGAGGGAACATAAGATTGATTTTATTGTACTTGCTGGTTTCCTAAGGCTTATTCCCCAAGAGGTTGTCGATGCGTTTTATCAACGAATAATCAACCTTCACCCATCCCTTTTGCCAAAATATGGAGGGAGGGGAATGTATGGTCGCAACGTACACCAAGCGGTCTATAATGCTCAAGAAAAGCAAACAGGAATCACAATTCACTACGTTTCGGAAGAATATGATGCGGGGGCGGTAATAGCACAATTCATTGTAGATATATCTCCAGATGATGACGTAAACGGAATCGAGTCAAAGGTCCGTTCGCTAGAGTCTCAACATTTTGTAAACACCGTGGAAGACGTGTGCAAGAACACTCCATAACTCTGTGATTAGGGGCCTACCTTTGAAAAAATTTTTATTGTGGTAAAGTCTCCCAAAAACGTCCTTGTTTCTGTATTCCATAAAGACGGACTTAGACCCATTGTAGATTTGTTAAGCGCGCAGGGCACAACGATCTACTCAACAGGTGGAACTTACAGCATGATTACTTCTTGGGGTGTTCAAGCTGTTCAAGTAGAATCTTTAACATCGTACCCTTCTATTTTGGGTGGACGGGTAAAAACCTTGCACCCAAAAGTGTTTGGTGGCATTTTAGCACGAGAGGATAACGCCTCGGATCTAACGGAGTTAAGTGAATATGATATTCCCCTCTTTGATTGGGTCATTGTGGACCTATATCCTTTCGAAGAAACGGTGGCCAATGGGTCAAGTCATCAAGACATTATAGAAAAAATAGATATTGGTGGGATAAGCCTGATAAGGGCGGCGGCAAAAAACTATAAGGATACTTTGGTTGTATCGCATAGGGGCCAATATCAAGAGGTGTTAACCTTATTAGAGGCTAAAGGTGGGCAAACGGATCTAGCATCGCGCAAAGCCTATGCGGCAGAGGCCTTTGGTATATCATCCCATTATGATATGCTTATTCACGGATACCTTGCCGAAGAGGCTTCTGTTTTCACTGTAAGTCAGGATCACCCTATGCCTTTGAGGTATGGAGAAAACCCCCACCAAAGATCAACATTTTTTGGTGACTTTGGTGCCATGTTTACTCGGCTTTCTGGCAAACCTGTGTCCTACAACAACTTGATGGACATTGAATCAGCCGTTCAGGTGATTTCGGAGTTTAAACAACCCACATTTGCAATCATTAAACATAACAATACATGTGGCTTGGCTACTTCGGACACCGTGGCCAAGGCCTATCTCAAGGCCCTTGCCTGCGATAATGTGTCGGCATTTGGAGGGATTTTAATAACCAATCAAGAAATCCACATGGGGTGTGCAGAAGCAATTCAAAAGTTGTTTTTTGAAGTGCTTATTGCGCCTAGCTTCGCCCCCGGGGTGGTTGATGCCTTAAAGGTCAAGAAAAACAGAATCATACTTCAACAAAAACCCTATGAGCCCAAGCAAAGCGGCTATCGAAGTATGCTTAATGGTGTGGTGGTTCAGGATGCCGATCTTGCCATAGAGAAGCCAAAAAATTGGACGACACTTTCGGAAAAAGCACCCGACCAGAAGACGTTAAAAGATTTGTCTTTTGCTCTCAAGGCTGTAAAACATTTAAAATCCAACGGAATTGCCATTGTCAAAGATCGGCAGTTGATTGGAATGGGCTGTGGCCAGACCTCTAGGGTAGATGCATTGCAACAGGCTATAGCCAAGGCTAAATCCTTTGGGTTTAGTGTTGAGGGAGCTGTTTTCGCCTCAGATGCCTTTTTCCCTTTTCCGGATTGTGTTGAAATCGCAGGTAAAGAGGGCATGATAGGCGTAGTTCATCCCGGGGGATCCATTAGAGACCAAGATTCTGTTGATATCGCAAATCAATTGGGCATGACACTCTGTATTACAGGAGTTCGCCACTTTAAGCATTAGTAGCCACAATGAAACGGATTTCCCGCCGTTGTTGCTTTATTTGGCTAACTTTATGTAGAATTTTTGTCGATTGAAGTTTTTAAATTTCTTTACACAGGACATTGCCATTGACCTTGGCACTGCAAACACACTAATCATCCACAATGACCGAGTTGTTGTTGACGAGCCTTCTATTGTGGCTATTGATCGCGATTCTGGAAGGTTTTTGGCTGTGGGCAACAAGGCCCTTCAGATGCATGAAAAAACACACGAAAACATCAAGACAATAAGGCCCTTAAAGGATGGTGTAATTGCAGACTTTCATGCAGCAGAAGAGATGATTCGCGCCTTTATCCGAATGATTTACAAGGATAAGCAACGCTGGATCAGACCACAATACCGAATGATTATTTGCATTCCTTCCGGAATTACAGATGTGGAGAAGCGTGCAGTTAAGGATTCTGCCGAACATGCGGGGGGGCGAGATGTCCGACTAATTCAAGAACCGATGGCTGCAGCCATCGGAATCGGCATTGACGTTGAAGAGCCTTCGGGAAATATGGTCATCGATATCGGCGGCGGCACTACGGAAATTGCTGTTATTGCCTTAAGCGGTATTGTTTGTGACCAATCGATTCGGACTGCAGGTGATGAATTCAATTCAGATATCATAGATTATGTTCGAAGACAGCACAACATGCTGATTGGTGAGCGAACAGCGGAAGAACTGAAAAAACGTTGTGGCGCAGCTCTTCCTGTGTTAGACAATCCGCCAGACGACGTGGCAATTAATGGACGTGATTTGATGACCGGAGTTCCCAAGCAGATTATTATCCATTACTCAGAATTACATCATGCAATGGATAAATCGATTAGCAAGATTGAAGAAGCGGTGCTTAGGGCACTCAACAACACGCCCCCGGAACTTGCGTCTGATATTTATAAATCTGGCCTTTTCCTAACAGGGGGTGGCGCTTTGTTGCATGGACTTGATCAGCGATTGTCCTTAAAGACCAAATTGCCCGTGCACATTGCAGACGATCCATTGCGTGCGGTGGTTCGAGGTACAGGTATAGCACTAAAAAAAATGCATGATGTGCCCTTTTTGATGTCTTAATGCCATCATGAATAGATTGCTTTACTTCCTTTTCCGCTACCAGACGGGCTTGCTGTTTACCGTATTCCTTTTTATTGGTTTTGCACTTTTTGCTTTTGGTGCAGATTATCACAGGGCATGGTATTTCAACCGAGTAGGGAAAGCCACTTTTGCCCTTCACTCCTTCCGAGAGAATGTCTTAAGACCCGGGAAGTATGCACGTGAGAACCGCGCCCTGATTGAAGAGAATGCTGAACTAAAGGCCATGAAGTTTCGAGAAATTAGAATATTGGTTCCCTCCAATGACCCTAGAGCCGTTGTGAAAGACGTTGATACATCAAAATACCTCAGTTTTCACCCAGCCAAAGTCATTTATTCAACCCTAAATAGACGAGACAATGTTATTCTTATTGATCGTGGAAGCAATGATGGAATAGAAAAGCATATGGTGGTCATGGACGCCAAAGGGGTAGTTGGCCTGGTTTCTAAAACAATGGATAACACGGCACTTGTTGCCACAGTACTCAACGAAAGGGTCCAGCTTAATGGGAGAATTGAGTCAACGTCTGAAAAAGGGGTGGTTCAGTGGAATTATAGTCTGGGCAGTGATATGGCATTGTTGACAGAGATACCCCACAAGTCCAATGTTTCTAAAGGAGATGCAGTATCAACGTATGGCCCAATAGGAAAGAGTAATGTGCCCGGGGGAATCCCTGTGGGCACGATAAGCGCGATTCGCGCAGCCCCTTCGGGCAATTATCTCGAAGCAGAACTCAAGCTAAAAGGCAATTTGGAGCAGTTAAGCTATGTGTATTGCATAGAGGTCAAGGAAAGCGCATATCTTGAATGGATCGAGGAATATGGGGATCAATAACATAGGATACTTTCTCTGGGTTGCACTATTGGTTTTAGTTCAGACTCTTTTGTTGCTACCCATCAGTTTGTGGACTCATGGAATCGTAATGATTGCTGCCTTTGCCTTGGCAACGTATCCCGTGTTCTGGAGCAGAAACGCTGTGCTGGTTATGAGTTTTTGCATAGGAATTCTCTTCGATATTATATACATGTCAGGAGGCTTACACACAATTGCCGCCTTGGTTTCTGGTTATGCCGCCCCCCTTTTTAGAGCCTCGATTTTTGATGTTGACGCCCTTGATATTAAGGAAAAATGGTGCTTTGTTGGATTTAACCAAGTACGGAACACAATATATTTTGGCGGGGTGAGTTTAGTATATCTATTAGTTTACTTCACCTTATTGTTTTTTTCCTTTAAGCACACATTTCTTGTGATTTATTCTGCTGTTTTTTCTTCTCTTCTAACAACACTTTTTATTTTTCCATTGTGTAATTTCTTGCGCAAACGTTTAATACGAGGATAAGGTATGATGGAAAATGCTGCACGCCGCAGAGCTTCGATTTTTTTAGGTCTAGTAATCACCCTCTTTGTGTTACTGGCCTCGCAGTTGTTTAACCTGCAGGTTCTCGATGAGCGATACCATGCGGCGGCAGAAGAAAACGTTGTAAAACAAAGACGAACAGAGCCCGTACGAGGAGAAATTTATGATCGTCACGGCGAAAAAATTGCGTACAACATTGTAGTGTATGATTTAGAGGCCTTGTATGTTGCAATGGAGGAGGATCTAGATACAGAAGCTCTAGCAGAGGCATTAGGGATGCCCCTTGCTGAAGTACAGGAGCGATATGATACATACCTCGAAGGCATCAACACGGGCACCATTCCCAAAGTGAGAAAATACCCTATTATCCGTGCTTTAGATACGACAACATCCATGCGCCTCCGCGAACAATTATTGGATTTTCCGGGTTTGAGTTTATCGCCAAGTTCCAGAAGAGAATATGTTCAATATGCTCCCGCCCACCTTCTAGGATATATGGGAGAAATCAATAAGAATGAGTTAAAGGAATACACAACCAAGGGTTATAGAATGGGCGACTACATCGGCCGCGGAGGGATTGAGTCAGAATTTGAGTACGCCTTAAGGGGCATAAACGGTGAAGCCTACATAATCGAAGATGTTTATGGAGCTGAACGGGGCAAATATGAGGAGGGCGCCAACGATATCCAGGCAAGTCCTGGAAATGATTTGTATTTAACGATTGATTTGGCCCTTCAACAATATGCACGGAGTCTTATGGAAAACAAAAAGGGCGCCGTGGTTGCTATTGATCCTCGCACAGGGGAAATTCTAACCCTCGTTTCAACACCAGACTATGATCTTTCTGAGATCATGGGGGTTAATCGGGGAGAATATTTTAGATCGATTTCTAATGCCCCAGGTAATCCTTTCCTTGATCGAACACTTGCGGGGCAGTATCAGCCAGGATCAACATTTAAAACCATTTCGGCATTAATTGCCCTGAGTAGTCGAACATGGAGCAGAGACAGGGGATATGTGTGTCAGTACGTCTATAGGCTATCGGGACAAACGGTGCTAAAATGTTCTCACACTCATGAACCATCACAAAATATAGGGCAAGCATTAATGCACTCCTGTAACCCATATTTTTGGGAGGTTTTTAAAAAATGTGTCTACGGTCTTCGAAAAGAATCATATGCTCAAGCCTTAGATGATTGGGGGAATGCCTGTCGAAGCTTTGGGCTGGACACCACCCTACTTGATATAGGTATGGCGGAAAGCAAAGGGAATGTTCCCCGGTCTAGTTATTATGATGGATTATATGGGCAAAAGCGCTGGGCGCCAACCGCTATGATATCTCTAGGTATTGGGCAGGGTGAGTTGCTCCTCACACCGCTTCAGATGGCCTTTTCATATTCAATAGTGGCCAACAGGGGCCAAAAGGTGTTTTACCCCTCACTAATTCGTCAAATTGGCCAAAACCACCAAGGCAAGAGAGAGTATAAGGATGTTCTAGACATCTCGGGGAGAGATTATGAGGCCGTCATTGATGGAATGCGGCTTGCCGTTTCCTCTGGAACGGCCAAAGGCAACTCAATTCCGGGCATTTCTTTTGGAGGTAAGACAGGGACGGTAGAAAAATGGGACCAACCCTCTCACTCAATGTTCGTTGGCATGGCGCCACTTAAAGAACCGGAAATAGTTATTGTAGTAATTGTTGAAAATGGGGGTGCTGGGGGGTCAACAGCCGCACCCATTGCAAGCCTAATGGCCGAAAAGTATCTTAGAGGAAGTGTTCTAGGCCCAGACCGAAAGGCACTAGAGTATTCAATAAAAACAAAAAACACCCTGACTTGGGATGAGAAATAACTCAGACTACAGAATAAGCAGTGAACGCCCTTTGCGGCTAATGGACCCTGCACTCACGGTGTTATATCTGGCCATTTCAATTATTGGCATTTTTGTGATTCGCAGTGCATCTATGGACCAAGAAGTTGTTCTTGAATTCTGGGAGGAACCTCATATTCGACAGATAGTATGGCTTTTTATAACCCTTATTCCAGCAGTGGTAATTCTTGCAATGGATGGTGCGTTCTTTTTTAGAATGGCATTCCCCTTCTATGTGTTTTCATTAATTCTTTTAATTATTGTAATGCTTTTTGGTACAGAGATCAATGGCGCAAGGTCTTGGTTTAGGTTTGGTCCAGTTGCCCTCCAGCCGTCGGAGTTTGCGAAAACATCCACCTCCTTGGCTGTGGCTGCAGTCTGCGCCTCCTTTGACCAAGATGTTCCACTAAAAACTCTTTTGCGTAATGTGGTGGCGGTGCTATTTCTTCCCTTTTTACTTGTTGTGCTTCAGGGAGATTTTGGTAGCGCGTTGGTTTTTGTTGCCATAGGCCTTTGCCTCATTAGGGAAAATATACCCCTTTCTCTATTTTTTATGGGCCTCTTGGTCTTGTTGGTTTCTTTGTTTGCTCTTGTGATGAAGGCATGGGCGCTAGCTCTATGTGTTTTGGGCTTAGGTTTAGTTGGACTATTATATTCAACGGTAAGAAGAGTACCTCGTCGCATGATTATAATATCAACCGCGGCACTATTAATGTGGTCTCAGATCGTGCCCCTTACCTATAACTTTTTGGCCCCTCACCAACAGGAGCGCATTAATGTAGTCCTTGGAAAGGGTGGCGATGATTGGAACTTATTGCAATCAAAAATTGCCATAGGTTCAGGAAAATTGACTGGAAAGGGATACGCAAAAGGAACACAGACCAAGTTTGATTTTGTTCCAGAACAAAACACGGACTTCATCTTTTCAACGGTAGGCGAAGAGGGTGGGTTATTGGGCTCGGTTGGATTGCTTATTCTCTTTGCCCTCTTAATCGGCCGAATCGTGGTCGTCGCTGAGCGCCAGCGGAGCCACTTCTCAAGGACTTATGGATATGCGATAGCAAGCATTTTATTGTTCCACGTGTTTATTAATGTGGGCATGACGATGGGATTGGTGCCTGTAATTGGAATACCCCTCCCCTTGATTAGCTATGGAGGATCATCATTTTTATCCTTTAGCATCATGATTATCCTTTTTATCCGACTGGATATGGGGAGAAAACAATCACTGGCACTGTCCTAGAATGTGGGACAAGCTAGTCGAGTAGACTGTCGTTGGTTAAATTGCCCTGTATAAATTACAGATAATTCATAGGCCCCTCTCGTAGCTGTGGCGGGGCTAAACCCAGAAAGGTTAACGTCGTAGGCGATATTAAAATTAAGACCGTTGTAATCTATTCCCGTAAGAAGAACAAGGGACTCTGATTGAACACCGTCAACTAACCGGTACATCGCACCAAAACGAAAAGAGTTGCTGTTGAGATCGTATCGGTCAAAATTGTATCGCACGTCGCTCCCTAACATAATTTCTTTGGATGTTCCTTGGGACATGGCCAAGGCTTTTGGCATGAGATCAAACTGACGGCCAACAGGGAAACGTGTTCCGGCATGTACAACATATTTTGATGGAAGTTTGGCAACATCAGAGTTTCCAACTGGAGATATATCTATGGTGGGTTGGTTCACGTGGTGTAGCGCAAAGCCAACATAACCATTCGTACGGTCATCCCGTCCCTTCATAAACCACAGGGCCCCTGCACTTGCATCAAAGTAGGTTTGTGACTCATTAAAGTTGAGGAATAGTTGATCACCCGTAATAGGAATATTGGCATCATACGCCAAGCCACTCCATTGGTGCCCAAGTCTTAAGGCGCTTGCATCAAACGATTGTTGGTAAAAATTTCCCTGTAAACCAACTACAATAAACTGACGTGCGCGTTGATCAAGGGCCTGCATGTAGGAGAGTCCAAGACCCATTTGGGTGGTTCCAAATTGTGCGTCCCCAGCCTTGTCATTCATGGCATTTAAGCTAACGCTGATGGCATTATTCTTAATATATCCCTGACCCGTAGGAATGCGTATGTCTGCTCCGGCCCATATTGTACGAAATGAACCCACTTGTTCTCCTTGGAGCACCTCGCCCCACTGAGACCGGTACAGAGAAGTTGCCCGATAGTTTCCATTAAAGAGGCCCGTCATCGCTGGATTAAGATGAGTGGGTGCGGCGTAAAATTGAGAGATGTGGGGGTCTTGTGCTTGCACCGTGGTAGTAGCAACAAGTAGTAAACCCAACAAACTCTTAAACATTTTCTTCACGTTTTTCGACATTTTCTTCACATTTTGACAACCTTAAGATAATTGATAGGTTTCGTGACGACAAGAATCATGACCATTAAAATCAATCGAGAATTCTACTTTTGTTACAAAAGAGGCAAATTATATGTATAAAACGCACAATTGCGGGGAGTTACGCATTAGTCATGATGGTAATACGGTGATTTTATCGGGCTGGGTCCATAGGGTTAGGTCCTTGGGGGCGATGACATTTTTAGACCTAAGGGATCGTTTTGGAAAAACACAATTAGTTTTTGATGAGGCCATTGATAAAGACCTTTTAACAAAAGCTGCCGACCTTGGAAGGGAATTTGTTATTCGCATAGAGGGTGTTGTCCGAGAGCGCAGCAGCAAAAACGACAAAATACCAACGGGATACGTGGAGGTGGTGGTGCAGCGCTTAGACATACTTAATCCCTCTGAAGTACCACCCTTCACAATAGAAGATGATACAGATGGCGGCGAGGAATTGCGTATGCAATACCGCTATCTCGATATAAGACGAGACTCAGTACAATCCAAATTGCTTTTCCGGTCAAAAGTGGCACAAGCAGTTCGTCAGTTGCTAAGTGCTCAACACTTTACAGAAGTGGAGACTCCTGTACTGGTAAAAAGTACTCCTGAGGGCGCGAGGGATTTTGTTGTTCCAAGTAGGCTTAATCAGGGTAGTTTCTACGCCCTACCTCAATCTCCCCAAACCTTTAAGCAATTGCTTATGGTCGGAGGGCTAGATCGTTATTTTCAGATTGTTAAGTGTTTTCGGGATGAGGACTTGCGTGCTGACCGACAGCCAGAGTTCACTCAAATTGATTGCGAGCTAAGCTTTGTGGATCGAGACGACATTTTGGAAATCTTTGAAACCTTTACCAAAACGCTGTTTTCCTCGGTTCTTGATGTTCAACTAGAAGACTTTCAACGCATGCCTTATGAAGAGGCTATAGAAAAATATGGAAGTGACAAACCCGATCTTCGGTTTGACATGCCCATTCATGAAATGAAGTCTCTATTACCTCAAGGGGGACTCTCAATCTTAGATTTAGCAGAATCTAACGGAGCCCTATTGGTAAAAGGGGGTAATGATTATACGCGAAAGCAAATTGATGCACTTACCGATTGGGTTAAGCGACCGCAAATTGGAGCTAAAGGTCTGATTTACATACGATGCAATGATGATGGAAGTACAAAGTCTTCCGTGGATAAATTCTACAACGAAGAGGCTCGAGAAGCTATTAAGGCCGGCTTAGGAGGCGAACCAGGAGACTTGATTTTAATAATGGCGGGTGATTATGGTGTTGTTCGAAAACAGCTTGGTGCATTGAGGATTCATTTGGGAGAACAACGGGGACTTGTTGACCCATCCGTATTTAAACCACTATGGGTTGTAGACTTTCCCCTTTTAGAGTGGGATGAAGAAGCAGGTAGGTTTTTCTCTATGCACCATCCATTTACTACACCAAGCCCATCATCTCTAGAGCATTTGGAATCAACCGACCCAAAGACCTTGGAAAACTTAACAGCAGATGCCTATGACCTGGTGATTAATGGTGTTGAGATTGGCGGGGGGTCCATTCGAATTGCCCAACGATCCCTACAAGAACGAGTATTCCGCCTTCTTGGTTTTACCGATGAAGAAGCCCAAGACCAATTCGGATTTTTGTTGAATGCTTTCCGCTATGGTGCTCCACCACACGGGGGTATTGCGCTTGGCTTTGACCGCCTAGTGGCGCTCATGGATGGCTCGAATTCTATACGAGATTACATAGCCTTTCCTAAAAACAACCAGGCAAGAGACGTTATGTTGGATGCGCCAAGCCGAATCGATAATGAGGCCTGCGCGACCCTAGGCATCTCTGTTCACGAAGCAGAAGAATAGAAACAAGTAGGAATTCAACCTATTAGGAAATATACTTACGCGGTATTCTTGAAGAAATGGTTGAAATAATTTCATACACGGAAAGACCTGTGTGCAACGCCATTTCTTTGGCTAGCAAGCCATTACCTAAAATGGTCACAGCACTACCCACTTTAGTTGCGGGGATGTTGGTAACATCAATCATAGTTAAATCCATACATATTTTACCAACGATTCGGGCCTTATGAAGGTTTACCATCATATATCCTCCGGACCAAAGTGTACTTAGTCCATCAGCGTAACCCAGGGGAATGGTGGCAATTTTCATATCACGGTCTGCAATAAATGAACGGTCGTATCCTACGCTTTCCCCTTTTTGAACGTGGTGAATCTGAGTTATCCGGCTAATCCAAGTTAGAACGGGCTGTATTTCAGCCACAGAGGGCTCAGAGTAGCCATATAAGCCCAACCCTAATCGGACCATGTCGAAATGGGCAGAAGAAAAGCGTAGGATGCCTGACGAGTTTACTAGGTGTTTTAACACGGGCGTTCCAATCGCTTTTTCAAGGTGTTTAGCACACAGAGAAAACGCCTCAATTTGGCGTTGAGTGAAGGTGTCGTGCTGGGCATTGTTGCTGCTCACAAGATGGGAAAATGTCGAGGCTACCGCGACACCGTTTTCCTTGATTTGTTGAGCAATCGATGTAGCCTCGGCCACCGGAAACCCTAGTCGCTTCATACCAGAATCCCATTCAACATGCACTTTGGGCAATCGCTCTAGAGATTGATTGGCAAGGATCCATTTTTGCAGGGATTCTTGGCTAAAAAGTACAGGCTCAAGGTTGTGCTCAATCAGAAGGTCAATGGCCGTAAAGTCTGCATTCATCACCATGATTGGGCTTTGAATACCAGCCTCTCGAAGCACAATTCCCTCATTGGTATAGGCAACTGCAAGGTAGTCTACGCCAAGGGTGGATACATGTCTCGCCACCTCAATAGATCCTGATCCATAGGCTAAGGCTTTGACCATTACCATGATTTTGGACTGCGGTGCGCGCTGTCGATAGGCGCTAAGGTTACTTGTAATTTGACTTAGGCTTACTTCTAAAAAACTAGGATGCGCGCGCTGCATAAGATGAGGAAAAATGGTCTCTAATGCGAAGGCACGACTACCCTTAATTAAGATGGTGGTATTTCGCCGATCAAAATAGTCAATTGCCTCGACCAAATCAGCGGTGGATTCCACGACTAAATGCGCACACGAAATCCCATACTTCTTTATGGCCTTTTGCCACTTTGAACCCACACCAATAAAAAAGGAGACAGGGAGATGGTTGAGATAGTTAAACACAAGAGAAAACCAGGATTGGTCCTCTTCGGCAGAGTCTGAACTTAACTCAGAAAGAATAATACCGTGTTTCCTTTGATCGAATTGCTCTAAAAACTCTAAAGCAAGTTTTAAACTCTCTTTGTCATTCGACCACGTATCATTAAGCAATATCGATTGGCTATCTCCGTGGAGCACTTCGAGTCGTAATGGAATGGGTTTTACGCTGCCCAGGGAAATTTGGACAGCCTTTGGGGGTATATCACAACATAAAGCAACAAGTGCAGCCGCCATGGCATTGCTTTGCATGGCAAGGGTGTTAAATCGCGATGAAATGACTTGAAGAATCCCTTGGTCAATACCTGACTGTTCGGAATTTTTTGCATTCCAAAAGCATAGTTCTTTTCCCTGTGCAATCTGTTTTGCTTCAGGCGATTTAATAAAAGCAACAACATCTGGAATATGTGCAGGCAAGCAGATTGTGCGGGCGTAATTTTTTGCCAACGCCAGTTTTTCTTCAATTTTTGCTTGTCGATTTGGAAATCCAGCGTCATGGGCATCCCCAATGTGACATAATACTGCGATATCCGGCTGTATCATCGCCTCTAACTTTTCCATTTCGCCCACCGATGATATGCCAGCTTCAATTATTGCAATAGTATCTTCAGGTCGTACTTTCCAAACCGAAAGCGCCACACCAATTTGGGAGTTATGGCTTCGAAATGAACGGTAGCTTCTTTTTTCAGATTCAATCAACTGGTGGGCCCATTCTTTAACAATGGTCTTTCCATTGGAGCCTGTAATGCCCACAAAGCGTGTATTGACCAATCGTTCTCGATGCATCAATGCTGTTTGTTGGAGGGCTAGAAGAACATCTGGACAACGCATAATAAACAGGCCCTCAGGAATGGGTTTATTGATCGTGTAGTCTTCTTGTATCACAACGGCTAAAACGCCCTTGTCAATTGCATCTTGTATAAAATCATGGCCATTTCGCCGACCCTTGAGACAAAAAAAGACCCCATTTGATCCATCTACAATTTCCCGCGTATCAATAAACAAATGCTCAAAATAAACATCCTCTGGTAAAGGAGTTGATAATTGGAGATGACAAAACTCAGCCCAAGCGACAAGTGAATAGGACGACATAGGATACTAATGTACTATGATTCAAAAACTAGAAGAAAAGTAGTTTTATTGCCATGGCAATCAAGGCAAACACCAATACTTTTCTTAGAAGGGGGCTTCCCTTTGTAATCGCGAGGTAACTCCCCACAAAACTTCCCATAATATTGCCTACAATTAGAATCCCAGCAAGCTGCCAATCAACAAGGCCCTGATAGATGAAAATTACTAAGACAATACAGGTGTATGCTGAGACTAGCAAGACTTTTACAGCATTGGCTTGAATCAAATCTCGCGAATAGAGGCTCTGATATATGGTCAACATAAGCAGACCTGTTCCCGCCTGGATTAAGCCGCCATAAATTCCGATAAAAAACATACAAATGGGAAGCACATATTGCTTGTTTTTGACCATAGATATGGTTTTATCCATAGGAAAAACGGTGATCCCTGCAGCTAAAATCATGACAATTCCCAAAAGCCGCATAAAAGAACTTTTATCGATGTATAGGGTAAGGACAGCACCAATAATCGCCCCCCCAATAGACAAAACAATCCATTGAATAGTTGGCTTTGGCCACTCAACTCCACGGCGCTTAAACTCATAGCTTGCTGTAGAACATTGGGCTAAAATGGCTACGCGATTTGTACAGTTAGCCACCAAATGGTGAACACCCAGTCCGTCAATTAAGAAGGGAAGTACAAATAATGAGCCCCCTCCCGCCATTACATTGATTACTCCTGCAAAAAAGGTAATGGCAAAGGCGCCTAAAATTTCAAATATGGTGTATTCCACACTTTAAAGGTAAGGGTCAAAGTTGCATCTTTACGGTGTAACCATGATTCGATTCACAAGGCTTCTGATTTTGTTTAACCTGACCTTAGGTAGTCTTAAGGGCCAATCAACTATTAGCGGCTTGGAATCAACATATAACTCAATGCAAAAGGGTGCAGTAAGGTGCATGGTATTGCCTACAATTCTTCCTACAAATGTTGCAGAAACAACCCAACCATTTAGTTATTGGTATAACAAAGTCGATCGGCAATATGGAAGTTTAAGGGCTACACTGCAAACGGCGGATCTTGTAATTGCCCCTATGTTGGCCACGATTGGAGAATCACCTTATGGAAAAGCTCCAATGTATAGTGTCCCAGAAGACTGGTTTACATCAATAAGCAGTTTGGGTATTACTCACACATGCCTGTCAAATGCGGCCACACTTAGGGCAAAACCACGTTCTGTAATGCGCCGGACAGACATTCTTCGACAAGAACGTATCGTTCCAATTGGACTATTTGATGGGGCCCAAACCGAAGGCATACATTGTGTAATCAAAGAGATCAAGGGACTTCGACTCGCCCTTTTTTCCTTTGTTTATCCTTTTCAAGGTTATAATGGCCAGTTTGGAATGTCTGGTTTTGATACAGATCGGTTCGAGGCATTTTATTCAGAATATAGGGATAGCATTGATTGCTGGATAGCGATTCCTTCTTGGAAAAACGCGCAATATGGAGCGGTTTCTCGTGCCGAACAAAGGGATCTTATGAATACACTTTCTCGCGCCGGATTTAATGTGGTGATAGGATACTCCGGCAAGCACATGTGTATTGAAACCATGATGCAAGATTCTGCCAAGCTTTTATTATTTGATGTGGGCATGACGTTACCCGCTTCTATTTCTCAAACAGGAAGCGGGGTGTTGGTAGAGTTTTCCATAGATACCGTTACCAAAGAGATACAAAACGTCGGCCTTATTCCAATTTATCCGTTACTCGTAGATCAAAGTGAAGAGAGGGAAATGGAGCTTATGGCGGTTTTTGGTCGGGATTTAGAGGTTTCCGAGTATTCTACAAACTTATCGCAAGACCAGGAAACCCATTTCAAAACATTTATGGCCAAGTTTAGACAAACCAAACCCTTGTCAATTAAGGAGTTTTACTATCCGCAGTCGCTAGCCATACGAAATGATGCATCGAATGCCATCCAACTACAGAAAGGATGGGAGGTCGATTCGACAATTCACAGTGCGCCGCGTGGTTATGGGGTTCAGTTTCTTCAGTTAGCCCGGGAAATAATGCTTGATACCGAGTATTATCATCACCTTCGGGGATATTCCGTGTTTCAGATCAATGGACGCTTCCATTATGTTCTTGGTAAAAACCTTACTTTGGAAGAGGCAGAAAATCTATTGCGAGAGTTAAGGTCAAAGTCACATGAATTTGCTCAAATTGTACAAATCAATGGATCAACCCTTGTTTCAACGACTAATCGTGAATAAACGTACTGTATGGACCCGCTTTTTGCAGACATAGGAAACTCTACTATAAAAATAGCACGCCTTGTAAATGGGTCGGTTGACCGACTTTCTTATACAGATCATCAAAATGCCCCCAAAGACATTCTTTCTTCCGTAAGCCTATTGTCCAATGTGGGCATGTCGCTTACAAAGCAGCGAGCGGGATTTGGAGACTGCCCATCGGTCCATGATTTGCTTAATAGGTTGCCGTTGAATCTTGCGTATAATCATCCAAAGCAACTGGGTCAAGATCGCATTGCTGTCATGATGGCTGCATGGTCCTACGATAACAGAACGAAATCAAAGAAGAACACTTTTGCGGTAATCGATTTTGGTTCTTGTGTAACGACAGATATTGTGAATTCCAATGGGGAACACTTGGGGGGGAATATAGATTTAGGTCTTTTGTGGAGGCTTCGCGCCGCCCACTCCTTCTCAGAAAACCTTCCAATGATTGATATAGGGGATAGCGCCCAGGATTTAGAAGGGTTTTTGGCAAATAACACATTGCAAGCCTTGGACTTTGGTATAGTATCGGGCTTCTTGCGCCAACAGATAAACCATATAAAGACATGCTTTGAACAGTATGGGGTTGAACGTGTTTTCTTAACCGGGGGACAATCTTCATGGATTGCTAAGTTTTTGCCAAAGGAAGAGATGCGGGAAATAATTGTAGATGAAGACCTTGTAATTCGCGGATTAAATGACATTTTTGCACTCGGTTAAATGATTAGCAACAGCGCCCATAGAATCTCAAAGACAATAAGCTTCCTAGCCCTTGTGGTTGGTGCAATTCTTTGGTCATCAAGCATTTGTGCTCAATCCCCCTATTCTCGTTTTGGATTTGGCGGGTATTTAAGGCCACAAAGTATTGGACAAACCTCAACCTCGAGTTTGGGTATTGGCTTCCGATCAACTACAATGTTAAACCTCAATAATCCCGCTGCCTTGTCTGAATTGGAGTGGACCACGTTTGAGGCGGGTGCAAGAATTGATAATTATCGAATTAACCTTGGGGATCAAAACTATTCATCCCCAACGGGCAGGGTGTCGAACTTAGCCATTGCCGTTCCCATTCGCGTAAAAAATAAAAAGCGCTGGGGGAGTAGTTTTTCATTAAGTCCATCAGGCGTGGTCCAATATGCATTTAATGAAGCGGTGGATTCTTTGGGAACTGAGCACACAAAGTATGAAAGAGGAAGCGGCAGTTCTTATGCGGTTAATTGGTCAAATGGTTGGCTGTGGAATGCAACGTCCATAGGCCTTTCATGTGTATACTCATTTGGCACGGAGTCAAATTTTCAAGGAATTATTGTAGATGATTCGGTCAATGCCCGCAATAGCCGAAAGACCTCCCGTCTAAATCACCAATCCCTTCAGTTTAATCTAGGGTGGCAGTACACCATACCCCTTGGTGCGAGTCAACCGGATAGGTTTCGCCCAAAGCTCACCCTTGGGGCAAATTTGGCAGCAACGGCTCAGGCCAATCGAAATATTACTCGCCAAGATGAACTTACATTAACCAGCGTGCTTACTGGCCAAGAAGTCGCCATAGACACATTAAGCGTTGAGGAGGTATCTTCCGGCAAGTTGCCCAAGGGAATGGACCACGTCGGGCTGGGGCTTTCTGTTGGAGACCACAGGGCGTGGTTAATTCATGCCGATTATAGGTATTCGTTGTACAATGAATATTTTCATTGGCTTCCCGGTGTCGAAACCTACAGAAACACACATTACGCGGCCCTGGGTTTTCGTGGTACGCCCAATTACAGCAGCCGCAATTTTTTTGCACGAATTGAGTATCGACTTGGGGGACATTGGGAACAAGGCCCGTTAATTATAGATGGTATTCCCCTAAATACTTTTGGCATGGCCTTTGGAGTAGGTCTTCCTATGGGGAAATCGATGTCGAGGCTAAATTTAAGCGCCGCCTTTGAAAGAAGAAGTGGAGGAGGTAACCTTTTAAGCCAAGAAGATTGGGTTTCCTTAGTCATAGGGGTTAACCTCAATGACAAATGGTTTGTTAAACGAAAATTTAACTAAATGAAAAATTATATTGTAACACTATCAATGGTATTGATCTTTCAAGGATTGTTTGCCCAACAAAGCGAGGTAGATAGAATAGGCGAGGATTTGCGTTCCAGATGCAGTGGAATGGCGTATGCCGATCACCCCCAATCTACCCAAGACACCTTTGCCTTCTTTGTGACGCGTTACAAAAACAAGGATTATACTTCAGCGTATCCTTTCTGGAGAGTGATTTTGGATATCGCTCCAGATATTCAGCCGAGCGTATTACAGGGTGGTGTTGACATAATGAAGTCTCGATACAATAGCGCTTCAGATGCTGCGACAAAAACAGCCATCGCGGATACCATTCTAGCATTGGCGGAGGCTATGCCATCGTGTTTAGGCTCTGGGGAGAACTCATATATTGAATACAGAGTCTATCAATGGTATACTTACAGGAAAAATGCCAAGTCCAAACTAGACGAGCTCTTTTCTCAATATTATGCCGAGAAAGGAAATGCAATGAACCCTCAATTCCTTCTTGTATGGCTGACGACGAGTATGTCAATAGATAAAAAAAATGGAACAGAGGGTGATCCGGTATGGGAAGTCTATGATGCCGTAGATCAAATATGCAATGCAAACCCAAGTGATGTTAATACTCAAACTGCTGAGAAAGCGCTGGGCTTGATGAAGCAGTATAAATATTTGGATTCTGCACAATTGGTTACACGTAGTGAGGCTATGTATAGCGCTTCACCAGAGGACTTTGCGGTTTTACGAAAGTGTGTTCGCTTTCTGCAACTGGCCAATGCAACGGACTTGGCTCCTTTTAAAGAAATCGCAAACAAGTTGGCTGACAATGACCTTGCGCTTTATCCTGACAGCATGGAATCGTTGCAGTATGTTTTTACCCTCTACAAACAGGCTGGCAATGTAGAAGGGGTGCAGGCTGTTGCTGAAAGAATGTTTGCCTTAGATCCCAACTCAATGGAGATTGCCATGTACCTCGCGCAATCTAAGGCTGCTGCCGGACAACTTAGTGAGGCCGTCACCTTTTATAACAAGGCAATATCTATGGGGGGTAACTCAGCAGAGATTAATTATACCATAGCGGGCTTGTACCAATCATCAGGCAGCTTCTCAGAAGCTCGACGATATGCAGAAAAGGCTCTTTCTGCGCGACCCGGATGGGCAAAACCTCACATCTTAATCGGCAGATTATATGCTAGCTCTGGGTCGCGATGTGGCGAAGGGACTGGGTGGGACAGTCAGGTGGTCGTGTGGGCTGCAATTGATGAATGGAAGAAGGCTGGTGGCGATTCGGAGGCCCAAAGCCTCATAAGTCAATATTCAAAATACTTGCCCACGAGTCAAGACATTTTTATGCGAGACGGGGTAGAAGATGGAGGTCAATATTTTGTGTCTTGCTGGATTCAACGAAGTGTGACAGTCCGCCCTCGACCTTAACTGTGATTAGACATTATTTGTTTTATGGAATTGCATTTTGTGCCCTGATGCCATCCTGCCATGGTGTCGAGGAGTCTAACCAATCCCAAGAAGTCCACGCTCTAGAAAGCAGCAAATTCATAGGTGTGAGGCTCAATACGTACACAGACACGACGGCGGGATTGGTTGTTTTTTCGGACCAGGCGCTTGTTGACGAAGAATCGTCGAGGTCCATGGTTTTTACAGGCTCAAGCCAGGCAGAATCCTATGTTGAAGGGTCTACAACTCCTAACACATTGTGGGCGGACACCCTTACCGCAGATCTTGATAATAAAAGACTTAACGCAAGTGGACATTGCTTACTCGTTAATGCAGAGGGAGATACCTTTGTAACATCCGAAATATTCTTCGCTAGCGATTCACTGTCGTCTTTTCATCCAACACGGGCAGTATTTAGCCCACGAGCTGAACGAAATATCGTATTGGAACCCGGAGAACATTTACTGGATTCTTTTGTATATACATCGTCAAAAACGCTACTTTGGAAGCATTAAGCCTATGAAACGATTTTTATTTTATTTGGAAATTCTCTGGATTGCCGCAATTCTTGCCTCGGTAATTGTATTCGCCTGGAATTTCTACCAGCAAGGCTCCTTTAATGTTTCGGTGTATACCCCGCTTATTACCGGCGGGTTAAGTGGAATCGTATTGTGGAACATACGCAGGCAACGAAAATTTTATGATACGCTAGCGTCGAATAAAAAAACTTCTTAGCGCCAAACAACCCTAGATAGGTTGATCTGTATGATACTTTTTGCAATCATTCTTTGTTTATTGCTTTCTGCACTGTTTAGTGGGATGGAAATCGCCTTTCTTGCCACGACCAAAACAGAATTGCAGGTCCTCGAAACTCGAACAAAAAGTCAGCGCCCAAGGCTGCAGGCTTTTTATGACCAAAGGGATTCGGTAATAACCTCTCTTCTAATCGGCAACAACGTAGTTCTTGTGTTATTGGCATGGTTTGCCACAAAACAACTAGAAAGAGTAAACCTTGGTTTTTACAACGAATCAAGTCAGGTTCTTTTCGAGACACTTACTCTTACGGCAACTGTATTGGTCTTTGGAGAATTCTTCCCAAAACTCATTTTTCGTCGTTTTGCGGCAAAAATTTTACATGTTCTTGCCCCCCTTCTTTATTTACAGGTGGCCATTTTGGGCCCACCAACCTATGTGTTTAAGAAAATTTCTAGTTGGATAATACGCCCGTTTGTTGGAGGGCTGGAAAACGGCAAAAATGAACCTGAAGCGGGAGCAGAAGACTTAGAAAACTTTATTCGACAACAATCTACGCTGTCTGAAGATGGAGAAGATGATTTAAATGTGGGCTTTTTTAAAAATGCCCTCATCTTAAAAGACGTACGTGTAAGAGAATGTCTTGTCCCAAGAACATCCATTGTTGCCCATGATTTATCCGAAGGAAAAGATGTTCTACGCCAAAAGTTTTTGGATTCTATGCATTCAAGAATTGTAGTGTACCACGACGATATTGATCATATTGTAGGTTATGTACATCATTTTGAAGTTTTGTCCTCAGCCAAAAGTATTGAAGCGCTTATTCGTCCTCTTTTTGTGACGCCGGAGTCCAAATCGGCTCGGGACTTGTTAGAAGACATGTTGAGTGGTCACTTTCATATGGCCTGGGTTGTGGATGAATATGGAGGAACGGCTGGTATTGTAACCCTCGAGGACATTGTTGAGGAAGTGGTTGGCGAGATAGAAGATGAGCACGACGAGGCCCAACCACCTTACAGCCCGGCAGGCCCGAGAACTTGGTCAATAGAGGGCTCTGTAGAGATTGATCTAATCAACGAAAAATTATCCCTAGCGATTCCAAAAGGAGATTATGAGACGATCTCTGGCTACATTTTTCATGGTATGGGGGAGATTCCCAATCAGGGACAACGATTCATGATAGATCATTTTGAGCTCGAGATATTGGATCGATCGGCCTCCAAGATTCACCGCCTTAAGCTCACCGACTGTCGCTCTTGACCAATAGAACAACAGAGCCCCTTGCCTGAACAGTTTAGAGAAGCTATCTTTGTAGGCCAAATTTTATATTATGGCAGTAATTGGATCCATTCGCCAACGCAGTGGTTTATTGATAGGTGTGATTGTTGTGGCCCTTGTCTTGTTTTTAGTAAGCGACATGTTCCGAAACCCTATGGCACCCCAAGAGGTTATCGAACGAGATGAAGACGTTGTTGTTTTTGACGGCCAGAAAATACCCAGTAGAGAGGTAGATAGTCAGTATACGCTAGCATGGAATGATATCTATTTCGGCCCACTAAGCCAGTCCTTTCTTGGACAAGCTCCAATAAATGACCGACAATCGGCAAGAGACTTTACCCTAGCTATGCAATTGCTTTTTCAGCAGGACATCGACGCCCTTGGAGGCATTACTTTTCGCTCCGAAGAAGACCTACAGGCTATGATTACAAGGGACGCCTCAGCCTCTTCGTTTTTTGCAAATGCCCTTTTTGATTCGCTCGGAGTTAGAAATAACGGACAACTTGATATGGATGCCTTGGTTGCCTTTCTCAATACAGCAATAAACCCATTGCCCGGCGAGAGTCCAAATGCTCTAGCAACATCTATTCGCCACGAGATGGGGAATGTTCGAACGATTAATGCAAACCTTGCAATACTTAATGCGGGTTTACGAAGTCCATCGTGGATGGATTCTACATTTGAGTCGCTCAACAGTCAGCAGGTAAGCGTTGATTATTGGCCAATTAATAATCGTGGGAATTCTGTCACTGCAATAGACTCAACGTCGGCGGCTGCGAATTTTTGGCAAGCATACAATATGATGTCATCAAGAGCGATTTCCATGTATACCCAATCCCTAACGCATTCCGAGGAAACGATTGACAGTGTAAAGAGTGTAGTTCTGTATGAGGTCAGCGTGAATTCCTCTGATCAACCTCTTGAGGTTTTGGATCTTTCAGACAGCAGACTTACATCTTCGAAAGGAGGAGATTTTTCTCCCTATAGGCAATCATTACGTGTGGTTGGTGAAACTGTAGTTGTGGGTGATAATCGGAGTAAGGCGGCTACAGCTGTGCAGGTTCAAGAAGTGTTCGGCTTGTCTGTTTGGGCCGAATCCTCTTCGGTGAGCATTGACACCATGATTGAAATCATTGGTGATGGAAGTGCTTTAAATGATGCTTTTGTTTTTGCTCAAAACAACCGCCTTATTACAAACGATATACCCTCCTTGTTTCAAGATGCACAAGTAAGAAGTTGGGCAAAAACATTGAATAGTTCAATAACTTATCAAGCACTTTCTCCTGACAGTGTCCCAGTATTGATTGTAAAAAACACCAATGCTGTACAACCGGACTTCTCGGTGGTTTCAGTGGTGAGCGCCCCATATGGATTGGTTTCACAAACCGCAGTAGGCGAGTTTAACACCGCAGTGGACTCAATGTATGCCATGCTCTCCTCCTCTTGGGATGCGGGCACCTCCATTACAAGCCTTCAAGCGATACCTGATATGTCAAACATTTCAAGAGGATTTAGTGGTATCAATCGTCCAGGACTTGAGCAAAACAAAAATTTAGTAGACTGGATATTTTCGAGTGAAATGGGTGCGATTGACACCTTTGTTATAAGTAATGAAGATGGAAGTCGTACTTGTTACTTTGTCCGTTTAAATGCAATCACTCCTTCGGGCATAGCGCAAGATATATCCACATTGTTAGATCCAACTCGGCAAATAGCATCTCAGTATATTTCTTCTAGGGGAAGCTTCTCTGAACTTTTGAACGCCTTTGAAAGCGCAGGCTCTCTTCAAAACTTCTTGGAAGTGTATGGATTCCAGCAGGATGCGAAGCAGGTTGAGGTAACGATGAACCAACCACAAATTTCGAGAATCTCCAATACGAAAGCGCTTCGCGGAATTGCGGGAGCCGCACTCCATTTACCAATTGATGAGGTGGCATTAGTTGAATCGGGATTTGGGGATGTTGCTTTGGTGCGACGCACGGCAGAAGTAAGCCAGGGTAGTTTGGTTACAGGCCTCTCAAATATACTGGCTTATGACCCTGTTACCACAGCTCCCCTTTGGGCACCCATGATGACACTAGAAGTTAATCGCTACCAAAACCCTTCATATTCTGAGCTCATGTTAGATCTGTTCTATGCATTGAGAACTAAGGAATGGTCGTTTTAATGGACAGCCCAACAAGCAAAGGGTTGTTGACAATTGACTTGGTTAAGCTTATTCCCAAGTCAAAGGTTGAAATTATGGATGTGCAGCACTTTATGGGCGGAGCACCGCTTTTAAAGGAGTCCACCTTTCGAAAGGAATTAAAGGATATAGACTATAGTCGTTTTAAAAATACACTCGTTGGCTTTTCAAACCGTGAAGGACACATTCTTCCTCAATGGGCTTCCATATTATTAGCGGTCAAGTTTGAGCAAAACAATGTTTGGACGACTTGGGCAGACTCTAAAGAAACGCTATATAATCAGTGGCTCATAGAGCACTTAGCGACGTGGGACACATCTCCTTATGCAAATGCTAGGGTTTCCATCAAAGGCTGTACAGAGGTAACATTAAGTGCCAGAGTATATATGGCCTACGCTCGAAAACTCATGCGAATTGCAAAGGTGGTTAGCTTTGGGGAAAAGTGCGCTTTGGTACCTATTTCTAAGGATGTATCTTTAAAACAATGAAGCTTGCCAAGCACATATTGTCTGTAGTGGTTTTTCTTTTTGTTGCGCTATCTTTTATTTTTTTAGCGGAGCGGGGCATGAGCGCCACGGATAAGGCTCGAACCGGCATGGATAGAGTACACCCAGTGAACGATGAAAATCACTTCGTTGGTGGACCTCTTATGATTGCCCTTCCTCAAGAAGTTCGGGCCCCTAACGTTTCCTCTGAGGTATATTTTTGTCAAGAGAGAATGCCCTTGGAGTTCACAGACATTCATGAGCGCTTTGACCAGGAATTGTTTAGAAATACGTATTGGCACAGCAGTACATTACTCAATATGAAGCGTCTTGGAAAGTATTTTGATGCAATAGGTGCCATGTTTGACCGCTATAATATTCCACCGGACGTTCGATACCTTGCTATCGCCGAAAGTAATCTGAGCAACGTTGTTTCTCCTGCTGGAGCAGCAGGTTATTGGCAGTTTATGAAAGCCACAGGAAGCTCCTATGGCCTGGAGATAAGTTCTGAAGTAGACGAGCGGTATCATTTCGAAAAGGCTACCGAAGCGGCCTGTCTCTTCTTAAGCGATCTTCATCGCCAAATCACTCATGATTTTCCCAATACGAAAACTCCTTGGACTTTGGCGGCAGCAGCCTATAATATGGGCTATCCGGCACTAAAGAGGGCAATGACCCAGCAGCGAGTCGATAATTATTATGACTTGCACTTAAATCAGGAAACCGCCCGATATGTGTTTAGAATTACGGCATTTAAAGTTATTCTAGAGCACCCCGAAGACTTCGGCTATAGTTTAAGTCAAAACGACCTGTATGCTATGGAAGAGACGTATACAGTTTCAGTAGACACCACGCTGCGTGATTTAACAGATTTTGCCCTTTCCCAGGGCACCACGCTAAAGGAGCTTAAGCGCCTGAACCCATGGCTGCGGTCCAACACGCTCACAGCGTCTCCTTCGAACCCCTACGTTATCACGTTGTCCTCGGAACCTCAGGTTCATCAAGATTAACGGGAAAAATACCAGAACTTTATGAAGTTTGGTTACGCAAGTCTTGATGACAGTTTTACAATTCAACCCCGAAAGTTTGTGGTGTTTAATGAGGCAGACAGCTCCCCAAAGCAAGGCAATAATAATCGAATTGTAACAGGCCTTTCTTCATTTAGCCACCCTGAGTGGATAGGCACAATATATCCATCGGGTACTCCGAGAAAACAAATGTTTACTGCCTATTCAAAGGTGTTCTCTGGAATTGAATTCAATGGCACACGCTATAAGTTTCCATCACCAGAGCAAATAGCAAAATGGTCTGATCAAACCAATGAGCGCTTTGCGATTTATCCTAAACTTCCTCAGTCAATTAGTCACGCAAGGCGATATGATCAGGATGAGATATTGCGCCGAATAGAAGATTTTTTAGAACTGGCCAATGGGTTTGGTCCAAGGCTTGGGCGTTGTTTTCTTTGTTTTCCAAACCATGTGGGGGCAGATCGATTGGACGAACTTCTATCCCTTGTTGATGGACTAGATCGAAATTTACCACTAGCGTTTGAGTTGAGGCATCCTTCTTGGTTTGCGCCACAAAGTTTTGTGCTTTACAGCTTTGCGGAAGCCCTTGCAAATAAAAATCTATCCTTGATTATAACTGATACCCCTGGGCGACAGGATGTTTTTCATTCTTACATTACGTCGAATAATCTAATGGTTCGCTTTGTTGCCTCTGGTAACACCACGGTTGATGCCAGGCGCATAAAGGTTTGGAGGGATATGTTTGCACAGCACAAGTCGTGGTTGTCTCTAGCATGCTTTGTACACTCTCCGACAGATAAAAAGGACCATCTAATGTCGTTAATGCAGGATTTACTGGCGACCTCTTAAGATGTAGCCTTTGGCTAGGTGGTCAATATACTGTCGACTCGAGCGATCCATAGGCAACAAAATAGCATCTGGCAAGTCGATGTAATGCGTATCTATTGATATATCCGTTGGAGCCTTTTGTTGTAGTACTGCCGTATTGATATACTGATGGCTTAAGACCTGCCTATGTGTTAACGCATTTGTTTTTTCTATTACGGAATTCCAGTGGGCCATAGCTATTTCCTTATGTGGAAGTGTCCAAAGGCCCCGCCATATATCCTTTGCTTCTCGTTTTGCCATGCCTAATTGTTGACATTCGTTTACATGCCAGTACAGGATAAAATATCGATGCGTCTTTGGTCGCTTTACCTTTTTAATCGGTCGATCTTCTATTGTTCCTTTCGTAAAGGACTTGCAGTATGCCTGAGCCACACATACACTGCAAAGTGGTTTTTTGGGCTTGCAAACATTGCTGCCGAAGTCCATTAGAATTTGATTGTATTGATTGGCGTGGCAATGAGCCAAATGATTTTCGACCAAAGAGTGTAAGTGTCGCTTTCCCTGCGCACTGTAGAGGTTGATGTCTAAGTCATACCATCGAGCAAAGACTCGAATAACATTGCCATCAATGGCTGGGCAATTTTCATTGTTTACAAAGGAGGCTAGGGCTCCAGCAGAATACGGCCCTATGCCCGGAAGGTTAAGCCACTCGTCTTTGGTTTTCGGCCACAACCCTCTTTCTTTAACTATTTTTGCCGCTTTATGCATGAGGTGAGCTCTTCGGTAATATCCCAGTCCTTCCCAAACCTTTAATACGTCATCGACTGCGGCTTTGGCCAGACTAGAGACATCAGGAAATCGTTGTAAAAATCGCTCAATGTATGCGCTCCCCTGGGCAATTCTTGTTTGTTGTAAGATGGTTTCTACAACCCATGCCTGATAGGGACTATTTGATTTCCATTCGTGCTGAATGCCAGACTCTTTGTGCCAATGTTGAAGGCTTTGTATAAGAATTTCGAGTTTCATGAGCAGAATTGCCAAACAAATAGAAAAGTTCTAGCGGAAATCTTTAGATTTTGAAAAGAATTTCTTAAAATTACTCAACGAACTAAAACATTCAAACCCAAGACATTATGAGAAAAGCAGATCTTGTCAGTAAAATATCTGAAGAAACAGGCGTAAATAAGGTGGATGTGCTCGTGTCGCTAGAAAGTTTTTTCAAGGAAGTTAAAGACGCTTTGGAAAGTGGTGAAAATGTATACATCAGGGGCTTTGGGTCGTTTGTGGTTAAAAAGCGAGCTAAGAAATTAGGCCGGAATATCAAGAAAAATGAAGTCATTGAAATACCAGCCCACTATATCCCGGCCTTTAAACCCTCCAAAGTATTCTCAGAGCAAGTAAAGCTTCTGAAGGTGGATGATGAAGAATAGAAGGGTCTACGCAACATCTATTTGGATAAGCATACTTGCGCTAGTGACCCTATCCTTTATAGGCCTGCGATTTACAAACAATCTAGTACATGCCCGGCATCTAGAAGATGAAGGACAACGAGAGGCCTCCTTGTCTCTTTATGAGCACGTATTGTCCTCTGAGGCAAAAACATTAGACGATTCCCTGGCCGTTATAAGTCAATCAAACTTGTTGGCTGAGCAGTATAGTGCGCGTTGGGCCACTCGATTTGATAACGTTATGTATAAGCTCACAACAAAAGGCCCAATAGATACCAATACATTGTCTGTTGCCAGCAGCTTGATGCAATTTTTGATTGATTATGATAGCAAGGCGGGTAAAATGGGCAATGAAGCCGTTGTTTTAGAACACAGGGAGCGCATAGACGCCCTATGTGAGCGATATATTGCGTACACCGATGAGATGTTGTCTGAGGGCCTACGGCCAGAAAGTGTAATGGCTTCCGTCCGGATATATAAAAACATGGTTTTGCAGTATAATCCGTATCAGATTGAGGCGTTGGCGCGTCTTTATTTCTTAACGGGGTTAAGCGGGCAATCTGAAAAACAGGAAGAATATTTCGTAAAGATCAAGGACTATCTTGCGAAGACCTTTCAAGATAATCCAGAAAATGGAAGGCTGTTCTTAGAAAATCTCCTATCTTTGCAGTCTGTTAATTTTGACTACACGATATTAGTGAATCGGTTAGCTCAAGAATTAAGCATATACTTATAATGCGTTTTTAAGGGGATACCCTTACTAACAAATTCAAAGAATCTATTATGCCAAGCGGTAAAAAAAGAAAAAGACATAAGATTGCAACGCATAAGCGTAAAAAGCGATTAAGACGTAATCGACACAAGAAGAAGTAAATTTTGTGTCATAAAATTGAATAAGTGAGAAAGGAACTTGTAATTAGCGCAAAGCGCGATCAAGTCCAACTTGCTTTGTTAGAGAATCAAAGGCTTGTAGAGTTACACCAAGACTCACAAGACGAGTCTTTAAAGGTTGGTGATATCATTTTAGGGCGTGTGAAAAAGGTCATGCCAGGTATGAATGCAGCCTTTATAGATATAGGAGGTCCACGTGATGCATTTTTACATTACACGGATATGGGGCCTTTATTTACAACCTATGCATATTATATGCATGGCATTCTCTCGGGTAAGCACAAGGACTACAACTTAGAACGACTTAAGGTCCAGGAAAACATGGACAAGGAGGGAAAGATAGAAGATGTTTTGAAGCCAAAACAAATCCTGCCCTTTCAAGTCTATAAGGAGCCTATTTCAACCAAGGGTCCAAGAATGACCACAGAGGTTTCTATAGCAGGGAGGTATCTAATTCTTACTCCCTTTGCCAACCAAGTGGGGGTTTCTCGAAAAGTGACCAATGAATCTGAGCGAAAGCGCTTAAAGCGGCTAATCGAGAGTCTAAAGCCGAAAAATTTTGGCGTTATTGTACGCACCAATGCCCAGGGAAAGAAGTCGTCTGAACTGCATCAGGACTTGGAGGCGCTTCTTAAAAAGTGGCGCACGGCAATAGCTAAAGTGCATAAGGCAAAACCTCGTACGGTTATACATTCGGAGTTGGATAAGACGACAACGACGATCCGGGACATGTTAAATTCTTCGTTTAACGCAGTAATTACCGACAGCGAAACGATCTATAATAGCCTGATTGACTATATCGGTGATTTTGCAGAACTGGACACCAATATTCTGCGGCATCATCGAGGAGAGCGACCAATATTTGATCAATTCGGAGTAACAAAGCAGATAAAAAATCTATTTGGACATACAGTAACGTTTGCCAAGGGACCATATCTGGTATTAGATCATACCGAAGCCATGCATGTCGTTGACGTGAACAGCGGAGGAAAGGTTGCTATGCAGGGGGATCAGGAGACCAATGCATTAGCCGTGAACACTGATGCAGCGGATGAAATTGCCCGCCAACTGAGATTACGCGATTTGGGGGGTATCATTATTATCGATTTTATCGATATGCGAGAAAAGGAGAACAAGAAGTTTATCTATGATCGTATGCGTGATATCCTTAAGCTGGATAAGGCCACGACCACGGTCCTTCCATTGTCCAAGTTCAATTTAATGCAGATTACAAGAGAGCGTGTTCGTCCTCAGGTAGAAATTAAAACAGTTGAGCAGTGTCCTGCATGTAATGGCACAGGTAAAATAGAAGCATCCATTCTGGTTACCGACCGAATCGAGGATGCCATTGAGCAGCGAACGGAGAGCGACTCAATTCACCTGAAAGTTCACCCGTATATTTATGCGTGGTTTACCAAGGGCTTGTTTTCTGAGCGCTATAAACTAAGCAAGCGACTGGGCAAACGTATCCGCATTGACGCGGTAGAAAATTTACCGTTAAATAAATTTGAATTTGTTGACTAAGAACGTTGCTTTACAATAGGAATTCGCCGCCCACTTCCAAAGGCCTTGTGGCTTATGCGCAGGACAGGAGGAGTCTGAAAACGCTTCCATTCAGCACGCTCTACAAGTCCATATACCTTTTCTTTTTCTTCTTTGGATAGCGTTGCAGAGGTGCTTGTTTTCAGGGTCTTTTGCCCCTCAATAATTTCTTTTAAAAAAGGATCAAGCACTGAATAATCAGGCAATTCATCTGCGTCTGATTGATTGGGTCGAAGCTCAGCGGAAGGAGGCTTGGATATAATGTTATTGGGAATAACCTCTTGTTCTCTATTGATGTGTTGAGCAAGTTCATAGGCCTCTGATTTCCATACGTCGCCTAGGATACTTAGTCCACCGCACATATCCCCATAGATTGTAGTATACCCCACTGCAGCTTCACTTTTATTGCTGGTGTTGAGCAGCACCCGTTGTTCGTCATTTGCTAATGCCATGAGCAATAGTCCTCGCAGTCTTGCCTGAAGGTTTTCTTCTGTTATAGGCTGAAGGGCGCCTTGGCTTTCATGCAGTGATTCTTTGGTTTGTGTAAAGCAAGCTTGAATGGGCAGTATTTTTGTAGGCATCCCAAGCTGTTGGGCAATGGCAAGTGCGTCGTTAACGGAATGATCAGAAGAGAATTCGGACGGCATAAGGACGCCAAGAACATTTTCTGCCCCAATAGCGCGACATGCAATATATGCGACAAGGGCGGAGTCTATTCCTCCTGAGAGGCCCAAGATGGCCTGAGAAAGACGGAGTTTGTCAAAATAATCGCGCATTCCCATGGTGAGGGCCTGGAGTACTTCTTCTTCCCATGGGTCGTTGACTTGATTATTATAGCCTAAGGCGGAGGTATTGATATCAAGTGAGCAGGATGTAAAAGCTGGAGTAAGACTTAGCGGCCCGGTTTCTCCATATATACCACTTTTTCCATCAAAAATGAGTTCTGTATTAGCGCCTGTTTGGTTGCAGTAGGCAACGAGGGAATTTGCCTCTTTGGCAAAGTTTGCAATGGCCTTCTCTCTTTCGGCCTGTTGGTTCTTAGCATAGGGAGATGCCGATAGGTTGATTACGGCAGATAACGAAGTCCCGCTATCCAACGACTTACCGATAAGTTGTTGAGGACTAAGGACCCAAAGATCTTCACAAATGGTAATCAGAAGATGGTGGCCACCAAGGGTCAATACATTATTGTGACTTCCCTCTATGAAGTAGCGTTTTTCATCAAAAACGTCATAGTTGGGTAGGGCTCTTTTGGTAAAGACATGACTAATCGCCCCTTGTTCAATAAGAATGGCGGCATTATAGCAAGCGTTGTTTACTATCCAAGGACAGCCAAGGATAAGCGGAGGGGCATCGCGGTTTTCTTTAGCAAAACGCTCTACGGCCTTCATGCAAGAGTACACAAAGGAATCTTCTTTGAGCAGATCAAGGGGAGGGTATCCACAAACGGCCAGTTCAGGGCTTATGATCAAATCCGTGCCGGAAGGTGCCTCGGCCCACCCCTTCTTAATCAGAGCAAGGTTGCCAACGACATCCCCCACAATGGGGTTTATTTGTAATAGCCTTAGCTTCATAGATAGACTAGAATCGAAATCCTAGAAAAAGGCTTAAATAATGCATAGAAACTCGGTTTCCGCTTAAGTATTCTTGGAATTGCCCGGTTTTTCTAAAATGATTGACAAGGCTGTTCTCATAGCGTATGCCTACACTTATAAATCGACGCGGAAGCACCTCGTAATCACAACCGACTCCAAAGCCGAAGCCCATATTGGCGGGCCGAATAATTTTAGAGTCTCCCTTTGGTCTGTGATCGCTTAAAATATTGGTCGAATCTGCAATGCGCTCCTGTACGGTAAAACTTGGATTTAAAAATCCATGGACATAATATTGCATATAGCCCAATTGTTTTGTTTGTAGCTTAAACCCAAGAGGAATTCGCACCTGTTGGAAGCGCACATCGTAATCTAATTCTGCGTAAGGCCCTTGGTTTATGTTAAAATCAACATCAACGCGATTGAGGGCATGATGTATTCCCGCAGTAAAAGCCATTTGTGCCTTCCATTGGTAGTGAATATCAAAGCCATAGTTAAAGCCCGCTTTGTTTCCATTTGTTTCGGTGAGCGCCCCGTTTTTCCCAGGAATTTGCAGGGTTGGGTTAAGGTGTATACCAAAGGTAATAGGAATGCGATCTTGAGCGTTTGTACTTTGCACTACCAAAAGAAACCCTATAAGAAGGACTAAACTTCGAATACTACATACTAACTTCATTATTCTATGCTGCATAAATTTTGCTCTTTTCAACTTTTTGTTTCGCTTGGCTTGGGTGGATTGTTGGTGCTAAGCTCTTGCCAAACTAACAATGAAAATACCAAATACCTTGACGAGGACACGCTTGATTTAAACCAAGCCAATGTGGATAGTCTTCGTCTTGATAAAAAACTTTATGCTTCATTGTTTTCAAACCCAACAACAGCTAGTAGTCGTTCGTCATATTATGACCCATTAATAACCTATCGGATTCCAAGCAACCTACTAGTCAACGCTGGAAAGGATGAGATGTTTTATGATGTATTGGATGAACAAATCGAACAGATAAGTAATCAAGTCGGAGATAGTATACAGCGGGCCCTCTCTCACTACAACTATTATTTTTCTGAGCAAGCCAAGGAATCCTATCAGATTGCCTATAGAACAAGTTTTTATGCTGATTGGTTTGTAGACCTGAAACCACCATTATCGCCTAGATTTTCTAGAGTAACCTTCCTAGATGATAGCCAGCGCGATACAGCAATCTTCCTGGTTAATACGGAGTACTACCTACCGGAGTATCCATTGTTCTTAAACTTGGATTCTGCTATGGCTCAAGCCATGCGAAGCGGTGCGCCAGATGATTTATATTGGGTAGAGTCTCTAAAACAAAACATTTATTCCAATCCTTATGTCTTAGATTATGGATTTAATCCTGGGAACTATCTTCCACTAGACATTGCCAATGCTTTATACATGGCTAACTACGCGCAGGATAGTGTAACTCGAATGACGTTGGGAGAAGCCATGGTAGATGCGGGCAAGCGACTGTTTTTCCTTGAATGCCTCTTACCTGAATGGGCTGATCATAAGTTGATTGAATATTCAAAGCCCTCCATGGATTGGTGTAGGGAATATGAGTATGACTTATGGCTCATGTTTAATGATTCCCACTACGAGTGTGATATAACCTCAACATCTCATTTTATTCACCAAAAGGCACTATCCATTTCTTCTGGGACCCAATCGCTTGGATGGGTAAACCTCCAAAGTGCACCGAATGCGCCTGATCGTATCGGAGAGTGGATTGGCTGGCAAATGGTTCGGGCATACGCTGAGGAAAATGGAGGATATGCTGAGCTTCAAAGCATAATAGAAACCCCCTCCTCGTTAATTTTACAACAAAGCCCTTATAATCCCCAATAGCGCACTAGATATACAGTGTCTGAAGCACTACCAAACTAATGCCCAGGCATAGCAAAAGCAATGTAAGGCTTGTCTTGAGGGGTAGCAGTTTTATATTGTGAAGTTTGTGGTAAAAAACACCTACCAAAACGGATAGGAAATACGCCATATAGAGGGAGGTAAAGCCCTGTGAGGAATACGATAATAGAAGACAATGAAGTGTTATTATTGGCCACGCTGCAAGACCAAAGAAACGGAGTCCGTTTCGAGTAAAGACAAATTTCATTCCCCGGTTTCGAACCACAAAATAGGCCAGGGTACAAGCTAATGGAATAATCGGTGCAAGGAGTATGATGTAGTTGATAAGGCTTGTCCCCACATTATTAGGTATACCTAAAAGATAGGCTTGTCGATTGAGGGAATTTTGCTGGCTTAACTTTTGAATCATATAGTCAATAAAGCTTAGCCCCCCGTGCTGGTAATATTTTCCTTGTATTAGCAAAAGGATGCTCAAGAGCAAGGTTAGCATGGTTACCCCTACAAAGTGCGCATAATGTTGGTCTCGCTTCCAACGGTATATACTGTAGATGGCCACGACAAGTCCAAAGACAAAACCAAACCAAGAGGTTAATGCAAAACACAGCAATAGAATGCCATACCAAAAGAGATACTTGAGGCTCACAAACTTTCTTCGCATCCACAGCTTAAGGCTTGCATAGACAGAACCTATAAAAAACACTTGGGCTAACGTCTCAGGGCCATATATAATCCCTTGAAACCACAGAGTAGAAGGAAGAAAAAGATAAACACTGGTGGCCACTATGGCGGGAACATAGGTGGGGCCTAGACCCTTTCGCAAACAAAGCAATGTGGTCGTTAAGTATACAAGAAAGGCACATAGGGCGTGTAGAAATAAGTTCAGGCTAAAAAGTGCTTGTACCCGAAGCTTTCCCTCGCCGTCTTGAGCTAGTAAATCATATAACCAAAAAGCCATGGGAGGTTGTCCCAATCGGCTGGTAGAGCTTTCAAGATAGGATGCATTGCTATGGTCTATCATCTCAATGGTCTCCGTCCATAGGTTTGCACCGGGTTCCCATAAAACGAAGGGCAACCGAAAGCCTAGCGACAAGAAAAACAGAAGCAAGACACTAAGCAACGGCTTACGCTTAAGAAGGTCTATAAATTGTTTTTTACTATTCAATCTTAGGGTTCTAGACGTTGACTGGTTCTGGGGAATGGAATGGCTTCCCGAATATGGTCTAGTTTACATATCCAACAAAGTAAACGCTCTAGCCCAAGACCAAAGCCCGAGTGAGGGACGTTGCCGTAGCGGCGGAGATCAAGGTACCATTCGTACGCATTCTGTGGCAAATCATGTCGTTCGATTTGTTCTAGCAAATAGTCGATATCTGTTTCGCGCTCTCCACCGCCTACAATTTCCCCATATCCTTCGGGGGCAAGCACGTCGATTCCTTTGGCATAATCAGGATAATCTGGATCTACCTTCATGTAAAAGGCTTTGATAGCTTTGGGCCACCTGTATACCATAATGGGGCACCCATATAACATAGTCAGCACAGTCTCATCGCTGCCTCCAAAGTCTTCCCCGTGGGTAAAGTTAGAGGCCGATTCTAACCATTTAGGGTAATTGCGCAAATTCTCTTCGATCTGTTTTAGATCATTTTTAAGTGAGTCGGCTTTGTTTCTGTTAAAGTTTCTAACGCCCTTTTTTGAATTCATATCATTGGCAGCGGCCTCCCGCTCTTCAATTTCGAGCACAACTTCTTTTTGTCGTGCCACCTCTTTTTCGATTTCTCCCTCTAGGTAGGCTTTGGCCGTCATGCCATTCACATCGACTTCACTGCGAAGAATTTGAACAGCAAGGTCGTATGGAATCCGAGGAAAGATTTGATTTACGGATTGCAGCATGTCAAGATTCCTCCCGAGCACCTGAAAAGCTTCAGGGCATCGATCCATGACATCATTGACTACATACCGCAGCATTTCTTCGATCAAATCCATGTTCATATCTAGATCATAGAAGGCCATCTCGGGTTCCATCATCCAAAACTCGGTGAGGTGGCGCCGTGTCTTCGACTTTTCAGCTCGGAAGGTTGGTCCAAAGGTGTAGATTTTGCCTTGGGCCATGGCCATCGCCTCTCCATAGAGTTGACCGGACTGCGAAAGAAATGCTGAGCGGTCAAAATATTCAGTGGCAAAAAGTTCGGTAGAGTTTTCCGCAGCATTGGACGATAGAATAGGGGCATCCATTTGAACAAACTCCCTTTCTTGAAAAAATTTGTGAATCGCGAAGATGGTGGCATTTCTAATTTGCATGATAGCCCACTGCCGCTTTGAACGCAGCCATAAATGCCGTTGGCTTAACAAAAAGTCTGTCCCATGGGCCTTTTTGGATATTGGGTATTCTTCAGAAACGCCAACAAGCTCAAAGGATTGAACCTGAATTTCTTTCCCCCCTTCTTGGCGTTCGTCAAAATGAAGGCTTCCTCTGACAATCAGCGAGGATTCTAGGCTAAAGGACTTAGTTTGTTCAAAGATTTCTTCTCCCAAGTCTTCTTGGCTGAATACACACTGGCAGTATCCGCTTCCATCTCGAAACACCACAAAACAAAGCCCTTTGCTATCTCGTCGACCGGCAACCCAGCCGCGAAGCTCAACGATGCTTCCCTCTGCTGATTGATGTAAAGAATGAATGGTTTGAAATGTATTTTTCATTTAATATGTGCTCTCAATTTATAGACCGACAGAAAGGTATAACTTTGCTCATGATTATTCTATGATTCGACAACAGTTATCACAAAAACTTCTTCAACGGTTATCCCCTCAGCAAATCCAGTTGATGAAACTTCTCCAAATACCCGCAGGTAGTTTGGAGACAAGGGTGCGAGACGAAATCGAAGCAAACCCCGCTTTAGAAGAAGGAAAGGACGAGCAAGAAAGCTCGGAGGCTATTGATCAGGAGCTAGCGGATTATATCGATGAAGACAGCTACCTCCAACGAAAACCCTCTAAAGCTAAACAGCGCACAGAGGACGACAAAACGATACCTGTGGCCGCCTCGACTACGTTTTCAGAACACCTAGATGCCCAACTTGGAGTACGGGAGGTAGAAGATCACCTTCATACACTTGCCTTACAGGTTATTGGAAGCTTGGATTCGGATGGATATTTGCGAAGGGATAATCTTTCGATAGTCAATGACCTCGCCTTTAGCCAAAACCTTACAACAACCGAAGAAGAGATCGAAAAGGCCGTAGAATTAGTCCAGTCCTTTGACCCCGCAGGAGTAGCGGCCCGGGACTTGAGGGAGTGTCTTTTGCTGCAACTTCGGCGAAAAGAAAGCACGCAAAGTATAAAGGAGGCCATCGAAATTTTGGAAGACCACTTTAATGCATTTTCTAAAAAACACTACGATAAGCTAATCAATGCGCTGGGCATTGACGATGAGGAGTTAAAATTAATTCAAGCCGAAATCCTTAAGCTTAATCCTCGGCCGTCAAGTGGATTTGCCCAGCATGCAGGACTAATGACGCACCAGGTGATTACACCAGATTTTAAGATCACGAACAATGAAGGTGTCTTGAGCCTGACCCTACATGCCCGCAATGCTCCAACCCTTCGGGTGAGCCAAAGCTTTAAAGAAATGCTAGAGGCAGAGAAACGAGCAAAACCAGAATCAAAGTCAGCCCAAGATGCCTTGGTATTTGTTAAACGAAAAATCGACTCGGCCAAGTGGTTTATCGATGCGATACGTCAACGACAAATCACGTTGATTACCACGATGGAGGCTATTATGGCCTATCAAGAAGACTTCTTTTTAACAGGAGACGAGGGTAAGCTAAAGCCCATGATTTTAAAAGACATTGCCGAAAAGACAGGTTATGATATCTCCACAATAAGTAGAGTGTCTAACAGTAAGTTTGTTCAAACGGAATTTGGAACGATCAAGCTAAAAGCCCTGTTTTCTGAGAAGATGACCATGGCGGACGGTGAAGAGATTTCATCAAAAAAAGTGAAAAGTGAATTGGCGGATATTATCGCCAACGAAGACAAACGAAAACCGCTAAGTGATCAAAAGCTTATGGAGGTAATGAAGGAAAAGGGCTACGATATTGCTCGCCGAACCATTGCCAAGTATAGAGAGCAATTGGATATTCCCGTAGCGCGATTGCGTAAAGAACTCTAGAATACCATAGAAGTCGAGCATGTCATTACAACAAGTTATTCAGCGTTTCGCCCAAGGACTCTCAATAGTCTTTCATCCAATATTCATCCCCATGGCCATGGCGTATGTTATTTTGGATACTTCTCCTTTTCGATACCCATTGGGCGATTACAGGTTTGTTGTTCCCCTGCTGTTAACAGGGATTTTTACCATTATCTATCCGATTTTTATGTTGTTGATTTGTAGGGGACTTGGTCTAGTAAAATCAGTAGATCTTAGCGAACGACGGGATCGGATTGTCCCTTATATAGCCACCTCTTCCTTTATTTTTTGGGCGTATTTCATGATGCGAAAAGGATCAGATCCGGTAATTGGGCAAATTGACATATTGACCTACCACAATCCTTTGTTTGAAGCGATGTACTTAGGGGTTTTTTTTACCCTTGTACTTTTATTGCTATGCACGTTATTTTGGAAGGTAAGTGCTCATTCAGCGAGTTCGGTAGCCCTTGTATTACTCGTTTACCATGTTGCGCCCTACTCGAATGAAAGTGTTCTTCCGTGGTGTATTGCTAGCGTCTTGATTGCGGGCTTTTCTGCTGCATCACGCCTTTACGTAAAGGCACATAGTATAGAACAAGTCATTGCTGGATGGTTTCTTGGAATCGTCGGGATGTCCCTTGGATTCTATTGGGTGTTTGATCTGGCAATCTGATTAAAAAGCACTGATAAACAGGGAAACAGACCAAGGGGTCATTGATGGACCTTTGTCCTTTTTAAACAAGCCTGTTAAGCTGTAAAACCCTTGAATATTCAGCGCACCAATACCAATACGAGCAGTAGGCCCTGTGCGCAAGAAGTTCACATCACGGTATCGATTGGTGCGGAATACTTGATAGTTTCCGGTTTCATTGCGAACTTCCTTTTGATAGGAACGGAGCTTAAATCCAGTTTGCCACCCCAGTGCCCACTTAAAGGCTAGACCCTTTCTTTTGGGTTGACTTCTGAATCGAAGTTCAATCGGGATGTTGTAATAGATTACACCGAGTTTACTTCTTCGAACGCTATCCTGATTGCGAAAGTCAGCGGTTTCTTGAAAGGCTAATCCCGTTGAATCATGGACAAAACGACCATTATGAAAGTAGTTGTTCCACTGCAACCCACCACCGATGGCAAGACTGAATTTTGATGGGGAATCTTCAGGGCCAAAGGGCATATCCACAAAAAAGTCGTAGCCCACTTCAAGGGATGACCAATACGGAGTAAATGCATTTTCATTATGACAAAGTCGGTTAAATCCAAGCCTTAGGACAAACTGATCGGCATTGCCCCCTATTTCTTCGTCAGAGAGAGCCTTGGTTAGATTGGCATCTAGGTCTCTTTGGGCATAAAGGGCAGTATTTCCAACTAGGAAAATGGAAAAAGCTAGGATGATAATGGACAGCACTCTGCACATAATGATTATTTTATGGTGAATTTAAACAAAGATTTAGATGCCAAAGAATAAGCATGCAGCTATTCGCTACAAGATCATTGACAAGATGTTAACCAGCCCTTCAAGGCCCTATCCTAGCAAAGAAGATATTTTGGATAAGCTGCGTAACGATTTAAAGGATTCCATCAGTGAACGCACGCTTCAAGAGGACCTAAGCGCCATGCGATTTGATGAAGGCCTTGGGTTTAATGCGCCTATTCGCTATAGCAGAAAGTACGGGGGTTATTATTATGAAGACGCTCAATATTCCATTGCAAAACTTCCTATCTCTAGCAATGACCGAGAAGCCTTGGATATGGCGGCGCTGATTTTAAAACAATACGATAGCTTGCCCATTTTTAGTGAATTTTCTAATGTGGTGACTAAGCTTCAAACCGTGCTCGATGGGGTGGTGTCTGATTCTATTGAAGCGCGTCGACAAATGATTCAGTTTGAGGAAAGTCCCAATTATAAGGGCTTGGACCTCATTCAGCCCCTGCTGAGAGCGGTAGAACAGCAGTATCGAATAGACTTTACCTACCAGGGTTTTGCAAGTGCAGAAAAGCAGCGTGAAGACTTCGAGCCTTTATTATTGAAAGAATGGAGACAAATGTGGTATGTTATTGGCCGCTTCAAAGAGGCTGAGGCAAAAAAAACCTATGCTTTTGCGCTTGATAGGATTACTAATCTGGAAGTGAAGGAATCCGAAGGGTTTACCTTTCCCTATGACTTTAATGCCCGAGACCATTATGCCCATGCGTATGGCATTTACAGAATGGATGGAAAACCCGAGCGGGTGAGGCTCAGGGTTTTTAATAAGACGATCAGGGGGTATATGCGCAATAATCCATTTCACGCGTCACAAAAGATTACTAAAGAACGTGAAGACTATATGGACATAGAGCTTACCGTCTTTCCAACACCCGATTTAGAGGGTGATATCTTAAGGTTTTGCCCAGATATACAAGTGCTCTCCCCAAAAACATTGCGTGATAACATCGCAAAACGCATTCAAGACGGCTTGAGTCGAATGTCAAATAATCAATGACACAGTGTATAACAAAAAAAGATTGACCAAACACTAAAACACATATAGGCAGTGTTTTGTGTGGTTTACTTTGAGGAAAAATTAGTCGCAATGCAAACTACCTTTTCCTTTAACGCCCCCTTGGATGCCACCAAGTCTTCTCAATCGTCCACGCGCCTGGCACCTCGTCGCAATTACACACAAGAATTGACGTCTCGCCTTTCACTTGCTTGTACGCTTGTCAATAGTGGAAATATTTTTTTAGCGAAAAAACTCGCAAGAGAAGTCGCGCTAAAAGCCCAGTCTTTAGGCATGTATATCGAATTCGAGGCGAAAGCCTTTCTTGGGATTATCGCCTACGACCAGGGAGATTGGGTGAGTGCTCGCCTGCACTTTTTCCAGGCGAAAGCATCGCTGTATCCCCAACATCCGAGCTACGCTTCAGATTGCAGGTATATTGACTCCTTGCTCAAACGATTGGATAATCATTCGACCCCCAAGCAGCGCAAACTTTCTTTGGCGGCCTAACTACTTGAGTTGGTTCCAGCGCTTTTGATTGAGAAAAAAGCCAAGCTTTCGGCGCCAACCCCACATTTTCCATTCAAGAAAGTCTCGGGTAGATAAGCTTGGATTAAGCCCCCACCTCCACAAGTTGTTCGGGAAAGGTCTAAGAGCATAGGGAAATTTGTGAAGATTTTCTTTCCAGGGAATGGTCTTCTTAATCCGATTAAAGGCCTGCCGATTATGTTTGTAAAGCACAGAGTCAACGGGCGGCATAACTTCCAAACCAATATGTCTTGTGAGGTTAGCATCTGGCATGAAAAGAGGGTTTTCAGATAAGGAAAAGACCCAGTGGGCTAATCCTACACCAATAAAGGGAATACCAAGACAAATGGTGTCCATGTCAATGGATTGCAGGAGATCTGGCGAAAAAACAAAACAGTCAAAACCCGGGTGAATCATGCCCTTATCAGCAAAAATTGCAGGTAAATCATCCGTGCGATTAAGGGCTATTGAAACACGTTGACGATTAATAACAAGGGCATCATGACCTTTATTTAGGTAGTATGCCACACTTTCATAGAAATGCGGTGTTAGGATGATGTCGCAGTTGGTATAAATCAGATAATCGCAAGACACGTTTTTTTTGGCCCGCAACAAAACCTCCTGAATTAAAGGAAGTTTTCTAGATGTGTAAGGAATAAAGTCTTGGACACTCCTCTCTAGGGGGGGGAGCAGGTCAAATTCTTGGGGCAGTCTATCATCAATTTTGGCATACTGAATGGCAGCAAGAGAAACATTCTGCGCACAAAACTTTTTGGCTAGTCGCATACTTTCAATCGTTAAGGATTGGCGTTTATATAGTTCGGCATTTTCCTCGGGATGTATGGTGTTGATGATGTGTGTGATGTTGTACATAATCTGCTATACTGAATAGGGTAAGATACCATGAATTGTAGGCACCATAAACGTTAAATTATGTATATTTTCTTTGTCAACTAAGACATGTCATCTACACCACGAATTCCATTTCAAATTTTTCGACCGAATAACAGCTATCAGTCGGCAGTTGAAAAGCTGAACGGTCAATACGAGCACTTTCGGACAAATGTTGTTCAAAAAGGTTGTATTGAAAAACTCAAACGCTGGTATCCAAATGGAAAGGCCTACCTTACCCAATCTGCCACAGCAGGACTCATGATGGCAGCAGACAGTATAGAATTTGCGCCAGGCGATGAAATTATTGTTCCGAGCTTCACTTTTGTAAGTGCTCTAAACCCCTTTGTTCGGCGCGGTGTACAAGTCGTATTTGTTCCTGCTAATAAGAAAACCTTTGGTCCTGATTTGGATTATGTTCAACAAGCGATAACGTCTCGAACAAAAGCGATTATGATTATGCATTATGGAGGTGTTCCATGTGCTTCCCATCAAGAAATTACGGCCCTAAGCGACTTAGCAAGAGCACGGCGTATAGTCTTGATTGAAGATGCAGCAACGTGCTTTGGGTCAATGATTGAAGGGAAACCCTTGGGGAGTATGGGGGACTACGGTGTGATAAGTTTTGATATCACCAAGCACATTACTTCTATTAATGGTGGGCTATGTTTGGTGAGTTCCGAACATGATGATTCGAACGTAGCTCAAGTTTATCACAATGGCACGAATAGAAAAGATTTCGAGAGGGGATCTGTGGACTTTTACGATTGGCACACGTTGGGTTCAAAATATGCGATGAACGCACTGTCGGCAAGCATTTTACTTGCACAACTAGAGAGTGCTGCAGAAGTCTTAGGCCATCACCTAAAATTATCTAAACTGTACATAGACCATTTGGAAGATTTTGCCCAACAAATTGCTCGACAGGTCTATCCCCGTAAGGAGATGTTGTCCAATGGTCATCTCTTTGCTTGGATTGTGGATGATGCTGAAGAACAGAAGGCGTTAATCCAATTTTTGGGTGACCATGGTATAGAGTGTCATAGTCATTATCGTGCCTTACATGCATCACCTATGGGTTTGTCTATCGGAAAAAAAATTGGGGACTTTACATTTACCGAACAACTTCCCTTTCGTATAGTGAGACTGCCTATTCATACAGGACTAGATTCAGCGGATATCATAAGAATTGCCTCAGTTATAAAATCATTCTATCTCAACTAATACCCATAGGAAGCATTTAAATGAATACAAGACGCATAACATCAAGGTCAGAAAAGCTGAGACCTTATCTAAAAAAGACCTGGAGTTACCGTTCCATGGCGTGGGTTTTGGCAAAGCGAGACATAAAGATTAAGTACGCACAATCTTTGGTGGGCATCGGCTGGGTTGTTTTGCAGCCTCTAGTGGCAGTAGCTGTCTACACGATTTTTTTTAGTAGACTTTTGAATTTAGACACGCCGTATCCCTATGTCTTGTTTGTGGTGAGCGGTGTGATATTTTGGAGTTTGTTTAATTACATTTTTTCTCAAGGAAGTAATGCATTGCTCCAAAACCAGGACTTGATTCGTAAGCTTTATTTTCCTCGTGTTTTACTGCCTGTTTCAAAGGTTTTAGTAGCCCTCACTGAGTTTGTTATTGTTTTTGGTCTTTTTCTGGGCCTGTTGATTTATTACGGCATACCAATCTCTATTAAATGTTTAGTCTTGGTTCCTGTGCTTTTGGGAACAGCTTGCTTTGGTCTAGGGCTCGCATTGCTTTTAAGTGCAGCGACAATTCGCAACCGTGACCTTCATCACATTGTACCGTTCCTAGTATATTTTGGAATCTGGTTGACACCTGTCTTTTATCCAGTCACCATTATTCCTAGCACCTATGCTAAATGGCTTTATGTAAATCCTATGGCATCCTATATTCAGTGGTTTCGTTGGGGCTTTTTTTCAGAGCCTATTGATTGTTTTTCTTGGATAGGTGTCCTGTTGGGCTTGCTGGTGTGCTTAGCTGGAATTTTGGTATTCAAAGCACAAGAAGATAAAATTGCGGATAGCGTATGATCGGTGATTCAAAAATTCTAGAGGTTAAGGGATTAACAAAAACGTTCACTCGCACAACGAGTCAAGGAAAAAAAGAGGCGTTCTACGCACTCAATAATTTATCTTTTGCTTTAAAGAAAGGTCAATCCTTAGGTATAATAGGCAAGAATGGCAGCGGCAAGAGTACGCTGCTTAATATTATTAGCAATATTATTCGGCCCTCAGATGGGGAGGTCCTCGTCCGCGGAAAGGTGCTAAGCATATTGGATATTGGCACAGGGATGCACCCTGACCTTAGTGGCAGAGAGAATGTTTTTTTACGGGGTGAGCTTTTGGGTATGTCTAAGCAAGATATCGAAAAGGTTTACTCAGATATTGTTGAATTTAGTGAGATTGCTGACTTTATAGATACGCCCGTAAAGCACTATAGTAGCGGTATGTTTTTGAGGTTGGCGTTTGCCATTATCGTTCATCTTAAGGCGGATATTCTTCTTTTAGACGAGGTGCTAAGTGTGGGAGATCTTGGATTTAGAGAGAAAGTTAAACATGCCCTCAATGCCATGTCTTCGGAAACCACGTTAATTATTGTTAGCCATGAGATTCATACTATCAGAGAATTTGTGGATTCAATTTTATACCTGAAGTCAGATAAGGAAAGGAGCTATATTTTTTCACCCAAAATAGACTTCCCCTTTGACAAATTTACGGCCGACCTCAGCACAATTCAATCCGAAGAAGTAAGAATTTATGCGGCCCAGGACGTGATTTTAAAAAATCAAAAAGTGGATGAAAATGACAAAGGGTACCTTGCGCAATTCACGTTAGAAATCGCCTCTGTTTCTAAAGAAGTTTATTTTGGTATCCAGGTTTTTAATGATTTAGATATTCCAATACTTACTTCGGTTTCTCAGGAGCTCAAAGCTCTTGAGGGAACATATCGCGTAGAAGTTAGCTTGGAAGAAAGCCTATTTGGCTACGGGCAGTATGCTGTTCAATGTGGACTAATGTTTCAGGAAAAGGAGGGATGGAAGGTCTTGCCGTTGTCTACGGAAAAAATGACTATTTCTTATGGAGAAAAGGGTAGCGAATCTTATCCAAAGGAGGTGTTTAATGGCATCTTGCAACCAACTCTTGATTGGACACTTACCTTAACAAATCCCTCATGAAAGTAATGTTAACCGGTGCCACGGGTTTATTAGGGCAGCACATTATGTTTGAGTTAATGGCCTTTTACAAAAAGGACCTTCAATTTGTACTTGTTGGGCGCGGAAAAAAAGATATCTCCTTTCGGCAGCGGGTTGAGACCATCTTGCAGGCTAGCCCAAACAAGCATGTCCATGGAATAGAAGATGTAAAAGGTTTTATACGTCATCATATTGATTTTATGGACGTTGACTTTAGTCAGAAAGACCATTCGACCATAATCTCTTCTATGCAAGTCGATCTCTTATTGCATTGTGCATCTTACCTAGATTTTAGAAGTAACGAAAGTGCACAACAAAAGTTAGAGCAGATCAATGTCGTGGGCACTCAAAAATTCCTAGATAGTTTACAAGAGGTTGAGATAGGTCGTGCTATGTACGTGAGTTCCGCGTATGTGGCAGGCATTACCGAGGGAGAGGTATATCCTGATATGGTAGGGTGGGGAGCCTTTCGCAATGCCTATGAGGCTTCTAAGGCGAGCGCAGAAAAGATTTTTCAGTCTTGGGTCCAAGATCGGCAAATATCAAATTGGACCATTTTACGTCCTTCAACAATCTGCGGCCGAAGCATACACAAGCCGCATGGATATACCACAAAGTTTGATGTTTTTTATGGTTGGGCACAATTTTTCAGTAAGGTTCAAAGCAAGGATAGTATAAGAATTCAATTCAACAAGCAATCTGGACTTAACATTATTCCTGTCGATGTTGCATCTCAAGTCATCATTAGATTGGTGAGAAGCGATGTTCAAAATATTAATTTTTTGCACGTTGTAGCGAACAATGAATACGCCCACCTTGCCTATACAGCTGAGTTGTTAAAAACAGTCGGCTTTACGAATTATATGTTTTCAGGACTTAATTCTCTAGACGAGTTAAATCAACTTGAGCGGGTGTATTATAAGCGCTCAGTGGGTAGTGTATTTACACCTTATGTTATCAATCCAGCAACGCACTTTGTGCAAGACCCTAAATTTATGTCTGATTTTACGATGGATGAAGACAACTTTCAAAGGGTTATTTCTTATTTCAAATCCATATTGACATAAGATAATTTGTTGCTTATGGATATGTTTTTTGATAAAAAAATTCCTGAACACTTAAGGACGTCTTTCGGCCCCAAAGCAGGAAACATTGATGGACTTCAAGAGGCTGGCTTCAGAATTCCCAAAACATTTTTTGCACTGCTACCCTCTGGACGGCAAGAAGGCACCAAAGCACTTTCGGAGACCATCGTATTTCATGGTAAAAAGGAGCAAATTTCGTCCTTGATTATAAGGTCCTCTCAAATCAATGAAGATGGCCATACCTTCAGCATGGCGGGCCAAGGCCTATCGATTCCAAACCTACCTCTAGACGCGAACACCATTGAAAACGCACTGAGAAAATTGGTTGAAACTTCTGAGACAAGAAGTGTCGCTCTTATTATTCAAGAGTATATTCACACGGAGTCATTATATGTTTCCTTTTCGGTAAACCCCAATTATGACTCCCCCTTTTCTATGTTATGCGAAAGGTATGAGGTTAATAATGGCACCCTGACCATAGGGAAACTTATATCCCAGGAATCTGCCAAAGTTGATGATCCTATGTCGAGAAAGCTGGACTGGGTTGACTTGGCTATGTCGTTGCAACTTCATTATGGTTATCCGGTGGATGTGGAGTGGGTATATGTAAAACAAAAACCCATGATTTTACAGGTGCGTCCGATAACACGGATCATATATTCTGTAAAAAGTTTGTGGACGAATGCAAACTTTAGGGAAGGCGGTATCGGGGGGCATTTGGTATCTGAGCTATCATGGAGCGTTTATTCTGCTTCATTTACGGAGGCCATTACCACATATTTTTCGGAAATGGGCATCCTCCCCAAAGATGTGCCTGAACGCTGGATTTCACGGTTTATGGGTTATGCGTATTGGAATATAGGGGCAATTAAGGAAGGGGCTAAGCTTCTACCGGGCTTTGTGGAGGAGGAGTTTGATGATACCTATGGTTTGGAGAAGCGCTATAGCGGAAGAGGCTTTGTGGCGCAGTTTAGTCTAGGTCGATTATTAAGGGGATTAAAAACAGCCTTTGCCCTAAGAAAATCATTTAATAGCCGACTTACCTCGACGCGAGCTTTACAAGAAAAGTGGGAGCATGGCCTGTCGTATTATACGACGAGCTTTAATGATTTTTCTAGCGTAGAGGAAATGCAACATTTCATTAAAGACCACCTATTTCCCTTATATCAAGATTACTGGCGCTTGGTCTATGACACTTCGATGTATTATAACCTCTATAAATCGAAATTTAAGGTGCGTGTAATCCAAGATATGCAAGTACTAAATCTTAGCCACACGAAGGTTTTGCGGGCCATTGATGATTTGTTTTTGAATTGTTTTTCCAAACAGGATTTAACCTATTTCAACGAGAAGTCCTCTGAGAAACTCTATCAGATGTATAATGAAGACACCGATTTCCCTTATAAACATAGATTCGCTGAAATTCTAGAACACTATAAATACATGTCATCTAACGATATAGAGCTTTCCGTGGCATGCTGGGATGAGGACGCATTACCATTTTTTGTTTTGATCAAAGAACGCTTGGAACACATAACGGAGACAACAGGCTTGGTAAACAAAAAAGAAGTCCTCTCTACCAAGCCCTCCAGATACGTGGAGAATCTGAAGCGACTTATTGAGCACAAAGAATCATTTCGTGATTTCACCAATCGAGGGCATTATATTTTGAGAAAATTTGCTCTGGCAATAGGTGATGCCTATGTTCAAAAAGATTACTTAGCATCAGCTCAGCAGATTTTTACGCTTTCCTATCAGGAAGTAATCCAAAAAAAGAATAGAAAAAATTGGAAGAATAAGGCGTTTGGTCAGGAGTATTTAATAGCGGCACTGCGCAATTTTAAGCCGCCCAATGAGATTCGCTTATCCTCTATTTCAGGGGAAGGGAAGGAGGTAAAAAAGCCGCACTTAGGAGAAGTTATACGGGGCCTTGGGGTTTCTTCAGGTATCGTTCAGGGTAAGGCAGTATGGTGCAACATCAATGCCTTAGAAGAGGTCAATCATGATGCCATAGCTGTTGTGGATTGGGTAGATACAAACAACGTAAAATACTTGCTTCGATTTAAGGGAGTGGTGAGTAGATATGGTGGGGTTCTGTCCCATGGGGCAATTGTGTGCCGAGAATATGGAATACCTAGCGTGTTTAATGTCCTTGATTCGATTGATGAGATTCAAGAGGGTATGCTCATTAGTATCGATGGAAGGACGGGGCATATAAAAATGGGTAAACAATGATCTCAATTTTAGGCGTTGATGGAAGTGGTAAGAGCCATCTGGCAGCTCAAATCCAAGGCCAAAAAGGCCTTAAGATGCGCGTGTTGCGCGCTACGGATTATCACTTATCTCCTCTGGCGGAAGTGTCAGATCTATCATTGATGTTGTCGGCCTTAAGTAATACAGCCGATGAAAGGAAAAGTTATGAGCTCAAGGGAATATCGCTTTTTTTAAAAATGATGCTCTTTACAAAAGCTAGAAAAAACCTTTTATCCAATAGCCCGGCAACCATTGAAATAACAGCGCGCCACCCGGTTATTGATTTTATGGTGTATAGTCCGTTTTACCAGTCGATGATGCAAACCGAACGCCTTTCTCAAGAACTTTTCTTTGCCCTAAAAAACGATAACACCTTTGATGCGCTATGGGGGTATTTTGATGCAGAGGTAAAAGAGAAAGTTGGGGTTTCTTTTAAGGAACTTCCTCAGTTTTTGATTGAACTTTCCCGTCAATCCCAAGCATGGGACCCAAACACTTTTTACACATTGGAGAGTCTTTTTGATTGTCCCTTACCCAAGGCTGTGGTTTATATCAATATCCCAAGTCAAGAGCACCAGGATAGATTAAGTCAGAGAAAATCGCTTCAAGAACTCCACGAAAGGCAAAAAGTGCTTCAAAATCTACACAGCCGTTATGTTAAAATATTGGACTTGTTGTCGCCAGGCATAGAGGTCCACTTTCATGCTTCTTTTGATGATACATGTATATTTATCAGCAAGCATGGAACCAGTAATTCATAGAATACTTGAAGCAGTAACAAGACGGAAGACAACGCTTGAAAATGTAAACTGGTGGAATTCGGCGGCAATGTATCCTTTTATTTTTTTAGGGATTCACCACCTGGAATCACCGACATCAACGTCAAGATTGGTTCTAGAAGTACTAATGCTGTTGGTCTTCGTTTTGAGTTATGCCTTTATGATACGGCTCATAAACGACCGTTTCGACATTGATTCTGATGCGATCGGGGGCAAACGGAACTTGTATAATACAACAAGCAGTGCTTGGCTTGATTTCCTTATTGTATTCTTTGCTTTACTTGTTGTTTTTATATGGACTCCCTTGTCAAAGAACCCCTATTTAACCATCATTATAGCCTCTTTTGCTCCGATTGCTGGTCTTCTATACAGCCATCGGCTTATTCGCTTAAAGGAGAGGGGGTTTTGGGCTGCTTTAACGGATAGCGCGTATGTTTTTGTGCTTCCAAGTGCCGTTTTGATTTCTATAGGAAGTAAGGCTGAGTTTGTGCTTTTTTGGGCCTGCGTGTTTTTATGGATATATGGATTACCCAATATGTTATACCATCACTTGGCAGACTTCGATCATGACGAGAGGAGTAACACACATACATTTGGAAGAAGCCACCCAGAACTTTCTAAAAAGCTGATTAAGGGGTTTTCTTTGATTGTAATTCTTGCGATTTTACCTGCGCTTGGATATGCCACAATAGAGTTTCTTGCTCGCCCCTACGTCTTTTGCATTGTTTTTGGTTTATTGATATGGACCGAAGTCAGTCGAAACACTAGATCATCGCATTCCTATTTATTGTGGATACATACGAAGTGGTTTTTGGCCCGACAAGTTCTGCTCGCTTTTTTTCTTTGTTATACATGGCAGGAGGAAGCTTATGTGCTTTTTGCAACTGGAATTGTTTTGTTTGGTCAGTTGTTTTGGTGGCGTTTGGTTTCTCTTTTCACCAATGTTTTAACGCGAACTTTACACTTAGGCCGCAAGCTATATTTTGTTGTTCGTAAGGGGTCGAGCCTTGGAGTTAATTATGCAATTTATTGGCTATTTCGCCTTTTTGGTGTGGATTTAAAGACATTGAATACTTCGGCAATGGGTTACTTTAAGTCTAGGTTAAAAAAGTAATTACAAACTTGCGAAAGCAAGGAAGGTGCAATGTATAAACGACTTTCTCAAATCACCTGGCACAAGGAGGCACTAAAAGTTATAGAGATATTCATCCTGATAGGAAGTCCTTTGTTTATCTCACTGACGCTAGTTGATGTAGTTGATCTTTGGAAGAATTATGGGTTTCTTTTTACAGATTCCTTTGCACAGTTTAGGGGCTATTTTCCGAGATGGTATGGCGTGCTCTTTGTGTTTAGTCGCTTGGCATACGCCTTGCCTGTGATGTTTGGGATTGGAGTGGTATATGCTGGGCAAAAATGCTTGAAAACAAAAAAAATCCGATTCATTGATTTTGCTACCTGGATTGTTGCTGGATTCATTATCCTATTTGGGCTCAGCTACTACACGCTTCATTTTCCTTTGATTTCTTCGTCAACAGCGTCTATGCTGCAGATTTTAATGTCAAGGATATATTTGGGTATAGGTGGCATTTTATTACTTCTTTTAGTACAAGACAAACAATATATCCGTCGTTTTACTTCCTGGATTTTTCAGCCCATAGGCCCGGAATCTCTATGGATCTATCATCGATTTTTTGTGTTGTATTCTATTTATCTGTTCTTCTTGGCGTGGAGTTTTCCGGGGCGCGAGTATTTAGGTCAACAGGAATATGTCCCCCTACCCATATTTGGGTGGCTCTATAGGTTTATTCCGGTAAGCAACAACCTATATATGATATCTATAGGTGTTGGGGTCCTTGCTGCCATACTTACACTTTTTCGGGCGTGGTCAAAAGCAGCAATGATTGTTCTAGCTGTGGCCTTAACTTATGTAGTCACGGTGCCTAATTTTTATGGGAAGTTGTGGCACAATCAAATCATTGTATGGCATGTATGGATTTTGGTTTTTGTGCCAAGAGACCTCCTCGATACTTCATGGAAAGCCATTCGCCAATTGAAGGTTAAACGTCCTGAGTATGGATTTTATCTCAGGATATTGTGGCTCCTTTTTGGCCATATTTATTTTTTTGCTGGTTTTTATAAGCTCTGGACATGTGGCCTAGAGTGGGCTATCGGAGATAATTTTATCGCTCTATTTCAAATTGAGTGGTTTGAGCATTATGACCGCTTACCCTGGCTTAGAATTGATCGTTTACCCTGGTTGCTTCATGCGGGGGGAGTCTTTACTATTCTTCTTGAGTTAAGCTATCCGTTTTGGCTTATCCAAGATCGATTTCGTTTTATTTCCATCAGCGGCGGACTTTTTCTTCATGCATTTGCAGGAATGTTTCTTTACATCGGCTTTTTCTGGGGCCTTGTAGTATACTACATAGTATATATTCCTTGGAATATCATCTTTGATAAAGGTAGAAAAGAAGTAGAAGGCTTGCCTAAAAATTTGAGCTCTGTGGGTTATGTTGTCCCACTGACCATCCTTGTTGTTAACCTTTTGTTTGGTGTTTTAAAAATTAATTCATATCCATTTTCAATCTATCCAGTATACACCGATATGCCAGCGTCATCAGTGTATTACTTTGAGTTTGAATTGCACACAAATACAGGTGACACGCTTTATGCCCACAAGGAAGGGGAGCGTGTGGGCTTTAGGTGGGAAAACTACAGTCGAATAGATTATGAGATACTTAGCGACTATAACAGCAATTCTCGTTCCCCATTGGATACCGCAGGGATTCTTTCTCAATGGGAATGCTGGAAAAACGGTGTTTCTTCTTTGTACAAACCAGGCACAGTTAATGTTTATGTCGCGTGTAGGCCATTAGACCCTGATTTGGCCCATGAGAAGACCCGGCAATATGTATTTTCGTTTGACAACACAACCGAAGAATTATGTTTACGACCCTAAGACCCATCCAAAGATTATGAAGTGCGCTGTGGTCTTTGGGGCAGGCGGATTTATTGGAAGTCACCTAGTACGCCGGCTAAAAAAAGAAGGATATTGGGTGCGGGGAGTTGATCTAAAGCGCCCAGAATATAGTCCCACAGAAGCTGATGAGTTTATTGTTGGAGACTTAAGATCATCTTCACTAGTTCACAAGGCACTCCAAGGAAGTGTGGATGAGTTATATCAGCTAGCTGCAGATATGGGAGGTGCGGGATATATTTTCTCAGGCGAAAACGATGCCCAGGTAATGCATAATTCTGCTTTAATCAATCTACATACTGCTCAAGCTTGTGTGGAGTGCGAAGTAGGAAAGGTTTTTTACTCGTCTTCTGCCTGTATCTACCCAGAGCACAATCAACGAGACCCCATGAATCCTAAACTTAATGAGGATTCCGCCTATCCAGCTGCCCCGGATAGTGCCTATGGATGGGAGAAATTGTTTGGAGAAAGAGTGTATCAGGCCTATATGAAAAATTTAGGTGTGCAGGTCAAAATTGGTCGCCTCCACAATATCTATGGCCCCGAAGGAGCATGGAATAATGGAAAAGAGAAGGCGCCTGCAGCATTATGCCGAAAAATAGCCGAAGCAAAAGAAGGGGGAGAAATTGAGATTTGGGGTGATGGCTTGCAAACGCGATCCTTTCTGTTTATCGATGATTGCTTGGATGCGATTCGGGCTTTTATGAATCATGAGGGTTTTTGTGGTCCTGTAAACATAGGATCAGAGGAGATGGTCACCATTAATGGCCTTGCTAACCTCATTATGCACCATGCAGGCAAGTCGGTTCAATGCAAGCATGTTCCTGGACCGACAGGAGTAAGGGGGAGATCTAGCGATAATGCGCTAATAAATGCTTCTTTGTCATGGCAACCAAAAATTTCATTACAAAAAGGAATAGGCATTACCTATCAGTGGATAAAGAAGCAGGTTGTTGAAGACTGAGGTGCACAATAGTATAACTGGTTTTTGCATTCTTTTACAAGGTGGTTGGCTAAATTAGCCATCAAATATTTTATGGCTCCTTCTTTTCAGTTAAGTATAGTTGTTGCTGCACGCAATGATAACTATGGAGGAGACTTCAATCAAAGATTGAGTCGCTCAATTCTTTGGAACGCTAGTTTGCTGGAAGAATGGCAGGTTGCCACAGAATATGTTATTGTCAATTGGAATCCCGACACCAACAAGCCTACGCTACATTCTGCCATATCTTGGCCTGTTAACCTTAATTACGTTCAGTTTAGAATTATAGAGGTCTCTGAAACATTACACAAAAAGCAAGTAAAACGCCATTCTTTGAAACCTGCAAATGTTTTAGAGTTTATTGCAAAAAATGTGGGCATTCGAAGGGCAAGGGGCCATGCGATTCTTTGTACAAATGCAGATGTACAATTAAGCGATGACGCGATTAGATATATTGCCAAAACGCCATTAGAAGATCAGGTGCTATACAGGGCCATTCGCCTAGATATCGATCAAAAACCTGAACGAGCACCGAAGCGATGCATAACTCGTTGGTTTTTGCAAGGAAGTACAATTCGAACGCCAAGGTATTGGCCCTATGCCATTCAATATGTGTACGCCCACCTATTGGCGGCGTTAAAAAGGCTTTATTATAAAAATGCTCCGGACTGGTACTATGTACCTTCAATTTCTCGAGCGGAGAAAGTGCTGTTTGATTATCCATTTAATGCGAGCGGAGATTTTGCTTTAATGACCAAATCATCTTGGGTCAAGCTGGGGGGGTACCGCGAGGATTGTATAATCTCTACGCATGTTGATTCCTTGCATTTAGTTGATTGTTTGCGCAGTGATATGCGTGTTGAACTTTTTGCAGGGGCATATGTCTATCACCAAGAACACGCTCGTCGTTATTCTTTTGATTCGCCAAGCGAGGAAATGCATTTTATGTATAACTTATTGTGCAAGACCATTACTAGTCATATTATGGGAGAGGCTAAGGACAAGAAATTGGAGGACCAAGATGAATGGGGCATGTCAGATGAACAATTAGAATCAGTGTATGTCTAGTATGAATCATCCGCATCTGTCTATAGTGGTTACTTCCCGCAACGATAATCATGGAGGGGATATGGTAAAACGCATGAAGTATTTTCTGCAAACGTTATACGCCCTCGCCCCTCGTCAGAAAATGGGTCTTGAGGTGGTTTTTGTAGAATGGAACCCTCCATCGTCAAGACCATTATTAAAGGAAGCACTTCCTTTACCACCAAAGAATTTGGATCATTTTGAGCTACGCTATGTGGTGGTTCCTTCTAGCCTTCATGGAACGCTAGATAACTCGGATAAACTATCTATGTTCCAAATGATTGCTAAAAACGTAGGCGTTCAAAGAGCGAAAGGACAATTTGTGTTATGTACCAACGTAGATGTTATCTTTTCCGAAGCATTGTTTGACAGGCTTTTTTCTGGCATTCTTCAAAAAAACAGGTTGTATCGTGCCAATAGAGTAGATGTCCCTAAAGACATACCAGGAGATTTAAGCCATTCGGAGTTATTGGCCTTTTGCGAGAGCAATGAAATTCAAAGGATGGGAAAAAATGCGCTCTATCCAGAAATATCGGATACTACGCCATGGTATTTTTCTTTCCCTTTTTTCGGCTGGTTTTTATCCTTACCCAAAAAATGTAGTCGCTTTCTAGGAAGAGAGTCGATTTCTTCTCGCTATGCCCGAATGGATACAGATGCCTGTGGCGACTTTACCTTAATGCACAAAGATCATTGGATGTCTATTAGGGGTTATATCGAATTGGAAGCCTATAGTATCCATATAGATTCCCTGCTGTTGTATTATGCGCTTGCTCTAGAAATCGAGCAACATATATTCGCTAGCAAGGCGTGTATTTACCATATCTCTCATTCAAGTGGTTGGGAGCTTCAAGATCCTAAGGAAAAATTATTTTGGGATATACGCCAACCCAAACTGGATTGGAGTACAGCAGATCGATTTGGTCGTCATATTGTAGAACACGAACTTCAATATGTCAACAATGAGGATTGGGGGCTGGCAGACCATGATTTAGAAGAGTACACCTATTAATTTTATGGAGTGACAGATATTACACACATCGGTATTATAGGTATTGGAAAGCTTGGCTTGTGCTTTGCCCTGAATTTAGAAAGATCAGGGTTTAAGGTGTATGCTACAGATATTGACCCTAAATACCTTGCTTCTTTGAAAAACAAGTCATTTAATAGCGATGAGCCTGATGTAAATGTATTGTTGGATAAGGCTTCTAATTTTATTTTAGACGCTTCCCTCCAAACCTTTCTTGATAATCCAATAAAAGACATTTTTGTCATGGTGGCAACGCCGACCTCAGCAGACAATGGATATGATCATAGTCAGGTAAATAGTTTATGTGATGATTTAATTGCTTTTGGCCGTCAACCAGTACAAAGGCATCTATACATTGGATGTACTACTATGCCTGGATACTGCTCTGAGCTCGCTGAAAAACTCAATCCCTATAACTGGACGGTTTCTTATAATCCCGAGTTTATTGCTCAGGGCACGGTGATTTACAATCAACGCTACCCTGATCAAGTATTAATCGGCGAAGCCAATGTGGAGGTAGGGGATAGGCTGCAGTCAATTTATTCCAAGATGGTCCAAAACGCTCCAACGTATTGCCGCATGGATGTTTTAAGTGCAGAGATTACCAAGTTAGCGACGAACTGCTTCTTAACAACAAAGATCTCTTTCGCAAATTCAATTGGAGATTTGGCAAAAAGCGTGGGGGCAGATCCTGACAAAATTTTAAAGGCGGTGGGGTCTGATAGTAGAATAGGGAATAAATACCTCAATTATGGATTTGGTTTTGGCGGTCCGTGCTTTCCTAGAGATAATCGAGCCTTGGGTCAATTTGCCAAAACACAAGGACAGCAATTACATATAAGTGCGGCCACAGATGAAGTAAACAAACAACATTTAAATTTTCAAATCCAAGACATCCTAAATTCAAAAGAGGAAGATGCACCTATTGAATTTCAAACAATTACCTACAAACCATCATCAGTTCTGCTTGAGGAGTCACAGCAGTTGGCTCTTGCTGTGGCATTAGCTAAGCGTGGGCGAACCGTAGTTATCTATGAGCGACCATCTGTGATTAAAAAAGTTGAGGAAATGTACCCTGGTCTTTTTGTATTTAAAGAATACAACACCTAGCAAGAGCCTAGATTTCCATCCAATCATAGTTTTCGGCAACCAATCGTTTTTGGGGTGGTGAAAAGACAATCATATCCCAGTTTGGATATTCGACTTTGGCCAGCTTAAGCACTAAGCCTTTGCCCGGCTTGGCATCGTCATGGGTGTTTGTTACGTATTCGGCACCGAGTTGTTGGGCCAGTTTCAGCGCGGCATCTGCTCCTGGATTTATCACTCCGCCAAGGAAAAAAGGCAGGCGAAAATCAGTGAATGTTGTAATCAGAAGGCGACAGGTCTTGCCTCTAAACGCTTCCATTTGGCTTGGATGTAAGCCAAAGCCATGGGGTGCATAGAAGATATAGTCATTATTCCATGAAATGACAAGGGCTTCATAGAGTGGGGGTTTTGCCTTGTAGGGCCGCATGACAGTCACCGTTAAGGATTCGTCAAAATCACCTATTGCGCCAACACTTGAAAAGCCCTGCTTTGTCAAGCGCTTAATGGCTCGATCCACCCCTTCAATATGTACAGAGGAGGGCATTTCATGAAGCGTTAACTCGTGGCAGTGATCAGAATAGGGCTGTGAGATCAAAATGCGATTGGGTTCGGCAATCTGATCAAGGGCAACAGCGGGTTGACTTAGCCACTGCATGTTAAACTGCTTAAAGCCGTCAATTTCTGGACCGATTAGCCACGGGTCAAGCAGAATGTGCTCTCCTCCCCAATGGATTTCCCATGAATTGTCCATGTTTAACCGACGAAGACGAATCGTAGAAGAGGTTGCTGACATTGTCACAAAATAGGGAAATAAAAAAAGCCGCAAGACTGCGGCTTTTGCGCCCCCACCTGGGCTCGAACCAGGGACCTGCGGATTAACAGTCCGTCGCTCTAACCAACTGAGCTATGGAGGCTTAAATCCTTTGAAAGGACGTCAAAGATAAATTTTAATTTTTAATTCTGTTAAGGGAAAATACAATTCGTGGCAATCGGTGTAGTTATGGGGTTTTATTGAATATTCCTTTCTTTGTGCAGGTTAACGCAGAGCATGAAAATTTTAACAGTTGGAACCGTCGCTTTTGACGCCATTGAAAGCCCTTTTGGTAAGGTTGATAAAATA
>PKDX01000005.1 GCA_002862745.1 Bacteroidota bacterium
ACGCTGCGCTCCATGTCGGTTACCTCTTCCGGTCTTTCATCGATCAACAAGACCATGAGGTATACTTCGGGATGATTTTTCGCTATGGCATTTGCTACGTCCTTTAGAATGGACGTCTTACCAGTTTTGGGCTGGGCAACAATCATACCCCTTTGACCCTTTCCAATCGGAGTAAAAAGATCCATAACCCTAGTTGATAGGGCACCATTATCTCCTTCGAGTGAGAGGTTTAATTTTTCTTCTGGGAAGAGGGGTTTTAGGTAATCGAAAGGAATTCTATGCTTAATCTTTTCTGGACTCATGCCATTGACTGATTCTACTTTGGTTAAAGCAAAATACTTTTCACCAGGTCTTGGCGGGCGGATAAATCCTTTTATTGTATCTCCCGGTTTCAGGCCATTGGATTTTATCTGTCCTGAAGAAACATAGATGTCATCGGGTGAACTTAGGTAATTGTAATCGCCCGAACGTAGAAAGCCATAGCCCTCGTTCATTAGCTCAAGAACTCCCTCGCCAGCGATGCACCCATCAACTTTTACGTCGAATACATATTCTTTCTTTGGTGGCTTTCTGTCGTTTTGATGTCGTTTTGAATCCGAGCCATGGGAATGATCCCTACCTCGACCTTGTTCTTTGTCGTTCTTCCTTGTTCGATCATTAGGTGATTGATTTTTCTGAGCATTCCGTCGTCGCTTGTTATCCTTTGAGTGGTTTTCTTCCTTTTGACCCTTCTCGTCTTCCTTCGAGGATGAGGACTTTTTGTCAACCTTGCTGGAAGAACTTGATTCTTCCATCTTTTTGGCTTGATGTTTTGTGTTTTTTGGTGCCGTTGGCTTCTCTTCGGTGGCACCACCGCCAGCGGGTTCTTTATCGGCTTGCGCATCTAAAATGGCGTGCACTAAGTCCATCTTTGCCATACGTTTAAAGCCCTTTATAGAAAACTGCTCAGCAATTTCTTTGAGTTCTGGAACGATAAACGCGTTCAGTTGTTCAATATCGTACATGAAATAAATTGAGAATTGAAGGGAAATCGAAAATGAATTGATTGATTTCCATTGCAAGAATAACTAATTCTTCCAATAGTTGCAATATTTTGATAAAAACTAGGGTACAATTAGAAGGATTTGCCGTTTTTTACGCTATAAAGATATCATGATTGATTTACAATGGATCCGGGCCAATACAGAACTCGCTAAATCTCGACATAGCAAACGCCCAAACACCTCTTCGGAAGAGATCGAACATCTGATTGCTTTAGATGCCTCAAGACGAAGTGCTCAAGGCAAATTGGATGAGGCGAAAACAGAGGCAAACGCGGCAGCCCAGGAGGTGGGTAAGCTTTTTAAAACAGGCCAAAAAGACAGTGCAGAACTTCTTAGAGAAAAGACCAAGGAGTTAAAGGCGACGACTGCTTCTTTAGAACAGGCTATGCGGGAGGCAAACGATGCCCTTAATGCCCACTGGATCCAACTTCCCAACCTTGCCTTTGACGAGGTTCCAGAAGGAAAAAATGAAGAGGATAATCAAGAAATTCGTCGGTCAGATAGGCCATGTAAAGAGGCTAGTGCAACCCATTGGGAGATTGCAGAGCGCCTGAATCTTCTGCGGATGGATTTGGGAGTTAAGCTTTCAGGGAGTGGATTTCCTGTTTATGTAGGTGGCATGGCGAAACTGCAACGTGGTTTGGTTTCCTATTTTTTGGATGAGGCAAACAAAGCAGGCTATGCCGAGTTTCAAGTGCCTCATTTAGTGAATGAGGATTCTGCACGAGCGACGGGGCAATTGCCTGATAAGGAAGCTCAGATGTATGAAGCTACTTTAGATGGATTGTTCCTGATTCCAACCGCCGAGGTGCCCTTAACCAATCTTTATAGAGATGCCCTGATTCATGAAAATGACTTGCCGATTAAACTAACAGGGTATACCCCTTGCTTTCGAAGGGAGGCCGGGTCCTATGGAAAGGAGGTACGTGGATTAAACCGCCTGCATCAGTTTGACAAGGTGGAGGTTGTGCAAATTGTGCCACCAAGAGATTCCAAGGCAGCGCACCAAGACATGGTACACCATGTAGAGGCCTTGCTGGATGCTTTAGAAATGCCCTTTAGGATTCTGAATCTATGTGCCGGAGACCTGGGATTTGCTGCAGGAATCACCTATGATTTTGAAATTTGGTCACCAGGTCAGTCGCGATGGCTTGAAGTAAGCTCTGTATCAAATTTTGGAACATTTCAGACAAACCGCCTTCGCCTTAGATACCGTGACCAAGACAACAATAAGATTAAGCCCCATACATTAAATGGAAGTGCTTTGGCAATTCCTCGTATTGTGTCGGGATTACTAGAGCAGGGTTGGGATGGAGAAGTGGTGCACTTGCCCAAAGTGCTCCATGCTTATGTAGGAATGGATAGATTAACCAAACAAGACGTGAGATTATGAACTTAAAGTATCAAGGAATATCCTTTGTTATTCGAGGAATTGCTTTTCTAGGCCTAGGGGTCTTTATGGCTGTATCGGAATTTTTGCTTTCCAACACGCCACACCTTCGATGGCAAGCCCTCTTGGCCTTCCCTTTGGGAGTTTATGGCCTTGTTCGCTTAATGCAGGGAATCAAACGACTTAAAGCGTACAAAAAATTACAAGGCGAACAAAACGAAGTATAAGAAGAATAACTAGATTTCAACAATGCAACACGATAAGATTTTTGATTTAATAGACCTAGAACACAGACGCCAACTTGAGGGAATCGAACTGATTGCCTCAGAAAACTTTGCAAGTCCAAATGTTATGAAGGCAGCGGGAAGCATCTTGACCAACAAGTATGCCGAAGGGCTGCCCAAAAAGCGGTATTATGGAGGCTGCGAAATTGTTGACGATATTGAACAGCTTTGTATAGACCGGCTGTGCTCTCTTTTTGGGGCGGAATGGGCGAATGTCCAGCCGCACAGTGGTGCTCAGGCGAATGCGGCAGTTATGTTGGCCACATTAAACCCTGGTGATTCTATTCTAGGATTTAGTCTCGCCCACGGTGGTCACCTTTCACACGGATCACCCGTAAACTTGAGTGGTTTGTACTATGATGCTCATTTCTATGGTGTACAACAAGATACTGGACGAATTGACATGGATGATGTTGCGCACATTGCCCACACTGTGCGTCCAAAGCTTCTCATTTGTGGTGCCTCGGCCTACGCCCGCGATTGGGATTATGCACGTTTTCGAGAGATTGCAGATGAAGTAGGCGCTTTGTTGCTTGCTGATATTGCGCACACAGCAGGCCTAATTGCAACGGGCCAACTCAACAACCCTATGCCTCACTGTCACATGGTGACGTCGACAACCCATAAAACATTACGCGGCCCACGAGGTGGAATCATCATGTTGGGTAAAGACTACCCCAACCCAATGGGAAAGACCACCAAAAAGGGTGATATCAGAAAAATGTCCTCGGTTCTTGATAGTGGAGTTTTTCCTGGGACGCAAGGTGGACCACTTGAACACATTATAGCAGCTAAGGCAATTGCTTTTGAGGAGGCATTACAGCCTTCTTTTAAAGACTACACAAAGCGCGTCATCCAAAATGCTGGAATATTGTCAGAAGCTCTGATTGATGCTGGTTACGATTTGGTCTCGGGGGGCACGGACAATCATTTAATGTTAATCGATCTATCAAGTAAGGGAATCACAGGAAAAGATGCCGAGGCGCTCTTAGGGGTGGCAGACATAACAGCCAATAAGAACATGGTTCCCTTTGACACCAAATCGCCTTTTGTTACTTCGGGTATTCGTCTGGGTACCGCAGCGGTAACTACCAGGGGTTTTGCAGAAAAGGAAATGGTACAAATTGCATCATGGATTGACAGAGTTTTGTCTCAAGATGAGCAAGAGGCAGAGAAAGTAAAGAAAGAGGTTCATGCTTTAGCGCAATCATTTCCCTTACATGCCTAGGTGTAAGTACTTAGCTTTTTGTAGCCTATTCCTTCTTTTAGGGCACGTCTTAGTTAAAGCAAGCAATCCCTGGCCTATTGCCATTCAGGCTCTTGAGGACAAAGACTATTTGCTTGCGGATTCTTTGTTTGCTGATATTATCACTGAATTTCCTAGCCGACCCGAAGCCCACTTATACCGTGCACAAAGCCGCTATTGGCTTAAAGATTACGAACAGGCACTTTATCATTTAAGCCTAGCGAATCCACCCTCTCAGCAAATGGGCAGGGCAGAAATATTGAGGGCTTATTGTCATTATAATTTGGGCGAGGTGGATAAAGCGCGTTTTATCATGGAAGATATCGTCGTACACTATGAGGAATTGCGGGATAGTGCTAGGGCCTTTTTAGTGAGCTATCATAGAGAGGAGGAGAACTTTAGCCAAGCACATGCTCTTCTTTCAGGCCGACTTGAGGATAAGCCCAGGGCCTATGTTTTTGCCGAGCGAGCCTTAGTTGCGCTTGAATTGGGCAATGTACAAGAAGCAATTGATGATTTTTCATATGCTATTGATTTAGACAGTCAGCAAGCCGAGTATTATTGGCGAAGGGCAATTCTATATGGAGAAGGTGGCGAATATGACAAAGCGATTGCCGATTATGACAAGGCCATAGCTTTGGATAAAAACAATGATGTGTTATGGCGAAACCGTGCCATTGAGGCATTGTCTGCAAAACGGCATAAAAAGGCTTTACATGATTTGGAAAAACTTATCAAGCGATATCCAAACGATCTAGAGGTATTGAAGGCTCTGTTTTATTGTTACTACGCGTTGAAGCACTATGAGCAGGCCTGCAACATATACGATACGATAGAACAAATTGATCCCAACAACGCCTTGCTTACACAGTATGATCGAAATGAATTACTCTCTTCAACTTTTTTTCAGCGATTTGTCAACTTGTTGCAAAGAATCTATCAAGTGTTACGCGCTGAATGGATGATTTGGACACCCCTTGTATTCCTACTAACCCTTATAGCATACGGGATAAAGATGAGAAGGAGAAAGCACCAAGCGGCTTAGGTGTTTTAATCTTGTCGTCTTCTTCTATACAGAAAAGCTCTCCCCACAAGAACAGGTACGTTCAGCATTTGGATTGATAAAATGAAACCCTTTGCCGTTGAGGCCATCGCTATAATCCAGCGTTGTATTGGCAATGAATAAAAAACTTTTTAAGTCGGTCACCATTTTTACGTCTTTATCGAAAAACACCTGATCAGCCTCCTCAATGTTGTGGTCAAACTCCAGTTTATAGGTTAGTCCAGAACATCCTCCACCAAGGACACGAATCCTTACGGCCTGCTCTTCTCCCTCTTTTACTTGGCCATTTTGTTTGTTTTGTATTAGGATTTCTTGCACTTGGTGTGCTGCTTTGTCGGAGATAAAGAGCATGAAACGTATTTTGTATAAAATTAATCATTGTGCGAAAAATCGAACATATAGGAATTGCGGTTGAGGATATTGATGCGGCAGAGGCAACCTATACCAAACTGTTTGGCAAGGGGCCCTATAAAAGAGAGGTTGTCGAAGACCAAGGCGTTGTAACATCTTTTTTTAAGTGTGGACCAAACAAAATTGAATTGATAGCTCCGCTAGGTGTAGATTCCGTATTGCATGAATATTTTAAGAAACATCGGAGCGGATTACATCATATGGCGTTGGCAGTCTATGACATTCAGGCGGAGATTGATCGATTGGTCAAAGAGGGCTTTCTTCCTGTTTCCCAAACCATAACTCAAGGGGCAGACAATCGACGAATATTCTTTTTTCATCCAAAATCAACGGAAGGAGTCCTGTTGGAATTATGCCAGCTTATTGACTAACTCCAATCCCCGAGAATAGACTCACTAGAGAAAACTTCTTGGTTTAATTCCACGGAAGGTTGAAAAGAATTGGGGATGTCCATGTCTACTCTTGATCCGAGTAAAATGTAGCCCAACTCTTCTCCGGCGTGAACTTCCTGACCAACCTTTATATATGGCTTGATGCGCCGGGCCAGAAGACCAGCGACAAGGGTCAAAGTCACTATTTTGCCGTTCGCATGCTCTATGCCAACTTCGAGCCGTTCATTAAGCAAGGATGATTTGGGGTTAAAGGCAACCAAGTGCTTGCCTGGGTGATAGGTCACGTTAACCACCTTACCGGAACAAGGAATTCGAATAAGATGGGTGTCGGTTCCATGAAGATAGATGGAAAGCCTCAGTGCATCTAAGTCTTCATGCAGTGAAGGCTCAAGGGCGACAACATGACCGTCTGCAGGAGATAGCAATGATTGTGAAGAAAACTCCTCAGGAAGTGCAGCATCTCTATACCTAAAGAAGTAAAGTGTAAAAAGTAGCAACGAAACTTGTGCGGAAAACCATGCAAGGGGATAGTACCATGGTGTTGTATACCAAAAAAAGAGTCCCGAAGCGATAAGTACACAGATGCTATATCCAATGAGATAGGGTTTAACCTCTCGATGTATACGGGTCGCAGTCATGTTATAAAAGGGCTGTGGTTTCTGTGTATAAATATACCCAAGGAATGGTCATAAGATAACTATCAAATCGGTCTAACAATCCGCCATGTCCAGGGAGTAATTTTCCAGAATCCTTAGCCCCGGCACCTCGCTTTATACTGGATGCAAAAAGGTCGCCAAGGGTTCCAAAAACACCTGCTATGGCAGCAATAATCGTCCAATCTATTGCGGACCACGATGCTTTGACAAAGATTAAGGGTATCATATAGCCAATGGCCAAAGTGACGACTAAGGCAAGCCCAAACCCTTCGATGGTCTTCTTTGGGGATATATTGGGACTTAGTGTACGTTTCCCAAACACCGATCCAAATCCATATGCCGAAGAATCAAAGACCCATAGAAGAAGGAAAATGCCTAATATGTTTTGAGGCCGAAACAGTCCACCCTCATGACGACTAAGTACTAGACTAAGGCAAAGCGGAAGCGTAACATACGCTAGGGCTAGAAAATGGCTTGCCAGATAGGCCAGGGAGTTTCCTTTATAAAAGATGACATGCATACAGAAAAAAGAGAGAAAAACAGTTAAGAGCAACAACAAGGGCCAATCAATAGGCGCACCTACGATATGCAAGCCAACAATACCAATGCAGCTAGAAGAAAGGAAAACAAAGCCGAGCTTAGTGAGCGTTTTGTGTATCTTTTTTTGTGGGCTATCCACTTGGGTTAACCCGATTAGTTCAGCGCTAAGACCTAGGCCTAGCAACATGGTGAATAGGGTAAAGACGCGAAAACCAAGAAACAACATGACAATAATGCTAGCCACTAGTATGCTTCCTGTAATGCCGCGTTTCAATAAGTTGTTCATGGCTTACTGCGCATTGTTTGGATGGGCAATATCTTCTGAGCGTAGAGTTGTATGCAAAGATTTCAATAGCATTACGGCTATAAATATAGCTCCCACGCTAACAACCCAAAACCATGGACTTGATTCATCAGTGTTTGGGGCTCCTCCTAAACCAATTAATAAAGTGATGGAGAAGGCATTGTTCAAGGCATGAAAAAGCACAGAATAGTGTAGGGTTTGTCCATGATAGTATAACCACCCCAGAATAGAGGATAAAATCATCATGGGCAATAGGTTGACAAGTTGTAGATGCATGACGCAAAAGATTAAGCTACTCAGCCCAATGGCCCATATCGGCTTTAAACCACTAACCTGCATTCGATGCTGCAAGATTCCCCGAAACACAAATTCTTCAATGATGGCAGGCATCGCCGCTAAGGCAATGTATAGGCTAACTATAACAAGTGCAGAATGTTCCATTTGTTGAACAATGTAAATGGCATTTGATTGCTCGTTGATGGATTGAGCGGCCGTGCTTATTCCATCTGGCAAAAGAGTGAGAAAATGGTTAACCAATAAGTCTACAGGCATTAAGGCTGCGGGAAGTACGACGGCAAGAGCTATGATACTTAGCACAGGTTTCGGCTTAACATCTTGACTGACCATGGGGTTTAGTGTAACTTCATCAGAAGACCGCCACCATATATAAAGGATTGGGGAGAAAATCACCACGGTGCCTACAACATTAAGGAATAAGGTTTCTAGCGTAAAGTTTGGTTCTTGCGCATTTGATGGGATGAGCATCAGATAAAGAGATAGTCCTGCAAGAAAGAGTAAATAGCCGCTAATCAAGAAGACTTCCTTTTTTGCTTTTGCTTGTAGTGATGGTGTATTCATCATAAGGAATTATTGACCCTTTTTAGCGAAGGTAATGGCCACGAGCTTAATAAGTAGTGTAATTTTGCGTTATGGGTGTTAAAATAGGCAACTTGGATTTAGGAGACTTCCCCTTGCTGTTAGCGCCAATGGAGGATGTCAGTGACCCACCCTTTAGAGCGCTGTGTAAGGATCAGGGGGCTGATATGCTGTACACGGAATTCATATCAACTGATGGCCTTGCCCACGGGGCTGCCAAGAGTATACAAAAGCTAGATATCTACCCCGAAGAACGTCCGATAGGAATTCAAATTTTCGGTTCTGACGAACAAGCCATGTTAACCTCTTTAAAAATGGTGGAGGAGGCAAATCCAGATGTGATCGATATCAATTATGGTTGTCCGGTAAAAAAGGTTGTGTGCAAAATGGCCGGAGCGGGGATTTTACAAGATATCCCTCGCATGGTGCGATTGACCAAATTGATTGTTGACAACACCAGCCTTCCGGTTACGGTGAAGACACGCCTTGGCTGGGATGAAAGCACAAAATTTATTGTAGAAGTCGCTGAGCGATTACAAGATGTAGGAATCCATGCCATTAGTATCCACGGTAGGACGCGCAAGCAAATGTATCGGGGGGATGCTGACTGGCGCCTAATTGCCAATACGAAGGATAATCCAAGGCTTCATATACCCGTTTTTGGCAATGGGGACATTGACCATCCTGAAAAGTTGATTGAGTACAAAAACAAGTACGGAGTGGATGGAATTATGATTGGTCGGGCAGCCATTGGCAACCCTTGGATTTTCAAAGCATGTAAGACTTTTATGGAAGAAGGAAATCATGCACCAAAGCCATCGATTTCAGAGCGCGTACAGACGGCGAGAAAGCATTTAGACACAGCGATTTCTTGGAAGGGTGAAAAGCTTGGAATCCTTGAAACACGTCGTCATTACGGACCATACTTTAGGGGGCTTCCCGGCGTAAAAGAATTCCGAAAAATTCTAGTAACATCAATGAGTATCAATGAGTTACATGACACACTAAGCCAGGTAGAGTCTCGCTATCAAGGCTTTTAGTCAGCATGTTCATTGCCTGTGCACCAACCTGTGTTACGCCTGGGTTTTCTAAAAGTAAAATAAATGTAATCAACACCCTAACTTCCTAATAAATAGACAGATACGTTTATTCACTTTTAAGGTGTTGAAAACAGAACTTGCAAAGCGAGGAATATGCTCTTAGATTAGAGTCTGAAGCAATGGAGATGGTGGGATTTGGCTTCACGCAATTTTAAGGGTGGATTACCGAAAACATTCTTCATTTTCTATCCCTTGCACCTAACATAAAGATATATATCCTTTTCAAAATGTATTGACGTTTTGACAGGGATTTTTTGTCCCTATTGTACGGTTTATTGCGTTGGATAATGTTGTAAAAAGTCCAATAACAACAAGCTCAATGAACTGGCAGAAGCAAGACAGAGAAGAGACAAAGAGGAGACCAAAAGCCAAAACAAAAAATGTCATCAATAGAAAACGACAAGGAAAAAACAATAGAAAAAAATAGAGAAAAGACAATAAGAAAAACAACTATGGAGAATAGCACAATTGACAAAACAATGACTCAGGCAACAAACTTTGACGCTCAAGAGCCCATTCTGCAGGACACCCAGGACCGCTTTGTATTATTTCCTATTGAGCACGAAGAGATGTGGCACATGTACAAATGTGCAGAAGCTAGTTTCTGGGTAGCTGAAGAAATTGATTTGGCCGATGATATGATTGATTGGGAGGAAAAGCTCAACGACAACGAGCGACATTTTATAAAGCATGTTTTAGCCTTTTTTGCGGCAAGCGACGGAATTGTCAATGAAAATTTAGTTGTTAATTTTATGCAAGATGTTACGATCCCTGAGGCCCGATGCTTTTATGGTTTCCAGGTAGCTATGGAAAACATCCATGCTGAAACCTATTCATTGTTGATCGACACATTCATTAAAGACAATGAGGAGAAGACCAACCTTTTTAATGCATTGGAAACAGTTCCCTGTGTAAAAAAGAAGGCGGAATGGGCTTTGCGTTGGATTGACACGGCGCCTTCTTTCGCGCACCGTTTGGTGGCCTTCTGTGCGGTGGAAGGTATTTTCTTTTCGGGAAGTTTTTGCTCCATCTTTTGGCTCAAGAAGCGAGGTCTTATGAAAGGATTAAGCCAATCCAATGAGTTGATTAGTCGTGATGAAGGAATGCACTGTGAGTTCGCCGTTCATCTCTATAAAATGCTTAAGCACAAGTTGTCTTACGAAGACATTAAAGCCATTATCTGTGATGCGGTAGAGGCAGAAAAGGAATTTGTGCGTGATGCCCTTCCTGTATCCTTGATCGGTATGAATGCAGACAGCATGATTGAATACATCGAGTATGTAGCCGATCACTGGATTACTGCATTGGGTTATCCGGCCCACTACCATACGTCGAACCCATTCCAATGGATGGATATGATTAGTATGGAACGCAAAACAAATTTCTTCGAAAGCCGTGTTTCCGAATATCAATTAGCTGGCGTAAAGAGTAGAGGAAAAATGGGTCAATCACAAGATGAGACGGAAGAAATGGGTGAATTCGAGTTGGGAGACATTGAATTCTAAATCATTAAGCGAGATAAAGTAAACCACCGGAAAATTTAGAACAAGACTATGTATGTAATCAAGCGAAATGGCAGAAGGGAACAGGTGATGTTTGATAAAATCACCTCAAGAATTAATAAACTCTCCTATGGTTTAGATCCTAGCTATGTGCAACCCTTTAAGATTGCTCAAAAAGTAATCAATGGATTGTACCCAGGAGTCACTACTGCTGAGCTTGATGAATTGGCTGCTGAGGAATGCGCAACCATGACAACGGAGCATCCTGATTATGCCATTCTTGCTGCCCGCATCGCGGTTTCCAATCTCCATAAGCGCACAAAGAAAAATTTCTCGGAGGTTGTAAGTGACCTTTACAACTATGTAGACCCTTTGACACAAAAGCCAGCGTCACTTGTCAGTAAGGAACTGTACGAGGTGGTACAGAAAAACCAAGAGGAATTGGATGCTGCCATCATCCATTCTAAAGATTATCACTACGATTTCTTCGGATTCAAAACACTTGAGCGAGCTTATCTACTGCGTCTTGATGGAGAAGTAGCAGAGCGCCCTCAACACATGTTGATGAGGGTTTCGCTTGGAATCCATATGGAAGATATTGAGTCGGCACTCGTTACATATAAACTCATGTCAGAGCGTTGGTTTACTCATGCAACACCTACATTGTTTAATGCTGGGACACCGAAACCTCAAATGTCTTCATGTTTCCTTTTAACCATGAAGGATGATAGTATTACAGGTATTTTCGACACCCTAAAGCAGTGTGCTGAAATTTCGAAGTCTGCCGGTGGAATTGGTCTAAGCATTCATAACATCCGAGCGAATGGCAGCTATATAAAAGGTACGAACGGAACATCGAATGGTATTATACCAATGCTTCGTGTATTTAACAATACGGCCCGTTATGTAGATCAGGGTGGTGGAAAACGCAAAGGTGCTTTCGCTGTGTACTTGGAGCCATGGCATGCAGACATTCATGACTTCCTTGAGCTCAAGAAAAATCATGGTCATGAAGAAAATCGAGCCCGTGATCTTTTCTATGCTATGTGGATTCCTGATTTATTTATGGAGCGTGTTAAGGAAGATTCGGACTGGTCACTATTCTGTCCCAACGAAGCGCCAGGTCTAGCGGATGTACACAGTCAGGAGTTTAAGGATTTGTATGAGCGGTATGAGGCAGAAGGAAAGGCTCGAAAAGTTGTTAAAGCCCGTCAAATTTGGTTGGAGATTCTAAAGAGCCAAATTGAAACAGGAAACCCATATATCCTATATAAGGATGCTGCAAATGCTAAGAGTAATCAGCAGAATCTGGGAACTATCAAATCGTCCAACCTCTGTACGGAAATAATAGAGTATACAGCACCTGACGAAGTTGCCGTTTGTAATTTGGCCTCGATTGCTCTCAACCGATTCGTTACGGATAAAAAGGAATTCGATTTCCAGAAACTGTATGATGTATCCTATCAGGTAGCCTTAAACTTAAATCGTGTAATTGATGGTAATTACTATCCGGTAGAGGAGGCTCGCAATTCCAACATGCGCCATCGTCCTATTGGTATTGGTGTTCAAGGACTAGCTGATGCATTTTTAATGCTTCGACTACCGTTTACATCCCATGAAGCAAAGGTTTTGAATCGCGACATTTTCGAAACGATTTATTTTGCGGCAGTGACAGCATCTAAGGACATGGCTAAGCGCGAGGGTGCTTATCCAACCTTCAAAGGATCACCGATGAGCGAAGGAAAGTTCCAGTTTGATCTATGGGGTGTTGAGCCTACGGATCGCTATGATTGGGAAGGGCTTCGAAAAGAAGTTATGGAGCACGGTGTGCGAAACAGTCTGCTTCTTGCCCCTATGCCAACAGCTTCCACGTCACAGATCCTAGGAAACAATGAGTGCTTTGAACCTTATACTACCAATATCTATACAAGAAAGGTATTGAGCGGAGAGTTTATTGTAGTTAACAAGCATCTCCTTCGAGACTTAATCGACTTGGGTCTATGGAATGAGCAAATGAAAATGCGCTTAATCAAGGCAAGAGGCTCTGTCCAGGATATTGAAGAAATCCCTGGCGAGATAAAGCAACTGTATCTGACAGCATGGGAGCTTTCTCAACGAGACATTATAGACATGGCTGCGGATCGCGGAGCCTATATCTGTCAAAGTCAAAGTATGAATGTCTTTATGCAAGATGCTACCATTAAGAAACTCAATGCTATGCACTTCCATGCTTGGCAAAAAGGTCTTAAGACGGGAACTTATTATCTCAGAACGCAAGCAGCGCGTGCGGCAGTTCAGATGGGACTAGACAACTCGTTAAAGAAAGTTTCAGCCCCAAAGGAAAAAGCACCAGCTGTACAGCAGGTTGTTGCTAAGCCGGCGCAGGAAACTCAGCCAAGCGCCCTGCCCACACAAAATACTACTTCACCTTCACAAGGAGTCATTGTATCTGAGGACACTAAGCCAGTAGAAACAATGTCCGAACAGGAGGCTATACAAGCTGTCAAGGCATGTAGCATTGACAATCCAGACTGTGAGAGTTGCTCAGGTTAAGATCCTGTCAATAGTTTAAGTAGAAAGTGGGTTAGTATTAGAACGGGTAGTAAGTATACCAAGCTATATCGAATAATGTAACCCATAAAAGATGGCATTTTAACACCATTCTGTTCAGCAATTGACTTGACCATGAAGTTGGGAGCATTGCCTATATAGGACATTGCCCCAAAGAATACGGAGGCTATGGATATGGCCAAGAGCATAGGCTCGGGTCGAGATAAAAACAGAAGGACATCGGCCTTGTCTGCAATATTTAGCCCATACTTGCCCATGCCTGCGGATAGAAAGTTAAGATAGGTTGGCGCATTGTCTAAGATGCCTGAGAATATACCGGTGCCCCAGTAAAGCGTATCGGTGGTAATGAGTTTCGCTCCTGTCTCGGATTGGGCAAATCCCCTAATCAAATCTAAAGCAGGCATCATGGTTGCGAATATGCCAATAAAGAGAAAGGCAACTTCTCGAATGGGTTCAAAGGTGAATTCATTTCCTTGTAATGCACTTTTTGAAGACAAACGATAGCCAATAAGAAGTGTAAGCATCATTAAGACTTCTCGGAGAAAACTCATTTTTCCCCCGTCATAGGTGATATAGGCCCACGAAGGCATATCAATCACATTGGGGTCAAGAAAAACGAATCCACAAATGAGCCCAAGAAAGACGATATTGTGGCTTCCACTAATCCGTATACTATTGGCTACTTGACTGTCTTCGGTGTTTGCATGCTCTTTTCGGAGGGATCTTGTGTCCAAGACAAAGAATATGGCCGATAGCATCATTACAGCAAAAGCCCAATACGGTGCAGCATGTTGCAGTGTCCAAAAGAAGGGCACTCCTTTAAGGAACCCTAGGAATAGCGGGGGGTCCCCAATGGGTGTAAGACATCCACCAACATTACTTACAATAAATATGAAAAAGACGATGTGAAAAGGCTTTATTCGAGACTTATTTAGTCGAATAAAGGGTCTTATCAAAAGCATAGAGGCTCCCGTAGTACCAATAACATTAGCCAATATGGCCCCAAACACCAACAGCCCCACATTGATCATCGGTTTACTCTGAAGGTCTGCTTCGATTAGGATTCCTCCTGATACAACGAAAAGGCTTCCTACCAGGGCGATAAAGGACATGTATTCAAACAAGGCGTGAATCGGGGCATGGGTGTTTTTTAAAGCAAAAACATAATAGGCTACTACGGTCGTCCCAAGGAGAATGGCGACTAAGGGATAGCGTTTGTGCCAGAAATGCTCATAAAATAAAGGTCCTGTTGCAATCATGCCTAGTAAGAGGACAAAGGGTAATACAGCAGCGGGATGTGGTGCATGATCGTCATGCCCGCCATGGTCTTCATCTACAGCATGTTCGTGATGGTTTCCTTCAATCCCGGTGTGATCGCCTTCATGGTTAGGAGTGGCATAGCCTTGAGTAAACCCTGAAAAAAAGAGCAGGGCTAAGGCAAGTAAAATTTGTTTTGGTTTCATAAAGTTAGGCTCGAAGTTTGGCAATTGCTCGTCCGAGGCTTCGGCGGGCTATGCCATGTTTGTCTTGGTTTTCGTTATGTACATCTTGTAAGGCCTGACGCACACAGTTGGAGACATCCTCAAAAATGGTGTCTTCATGGATTACAGCATTGGGCTGCATTAAATAGCCAAATGTTCTAGCCATACCACAGTTGGCTATAAAGTCAGGAATAATGGCTGTGAGGTTATCGGCGTAATTGGCGGTTGGGCCGTAAAAGATATCTTCATCGGCAAAAGGCACGTTCGCTCCTGCACTAATTGCTTGAAGACCTGCTTTAGATAATCGCTCAACATTATCTTTGGAAACGAGCCTTGAGGCGGCGGATGGTAGAAAAATCTCACAGGGCACATCCCAAATCGAACGGTTGACGTCATCGAATGAAAGCATACCTTCCGCATGTAGGGCATTCCCCTTACGTGTATTTATAAGCTCGATCAAACGCTCATGAGGAATGCCTTCTTCATCAATGATTCCTCCAGCACGATCAATAATTCCTGTTACAATGGCGCCCCGCTGACTTAGATAAAATGCTGCTGGTGCTGCGACATTACCCCATCCTTGCACGATGACTCGCTTTCCTTCTACGCTGCTGTCATTCCATAGATCATAATAATGTTCAATACCCTTGGCTACGCCATATCCTGTGATGAGATCCGCAATGCAGTAATTTTCGGACAGGCTAGGAGTTAGGGAAGCATTTTCAATGCGTTTACTGACCCCCTTACGCAACTGTAAGATGCGTTGTACACGGTCCTGCTCTGCTAAACCAAAGTGCCCATTGAGAATGCCTTCTTGTGGGTGCCAAAGTCCATAGGATTCCGTGATAGGAACCACTTCTTTTATTGCATCAACATTAAGATCACCTCCTGTGCCATAATATCGCTTTAGAATAGGTGCCACTGCTCTATACCAACGTTTAAGAACTCCTTCTTTGTCAGGGTGGAATGGATCGAAGTCAATACCCGATTTGGCCCCGCCAATGGCCGGCCCAGTAACGGAGAACTTTATTTCCATGACCTTAGCCAAGGATACAACCTCATGTAGGTTGAGGCCTTTACGCATTCGTGTTCCTCCTCCAGCAGCCCCACCACGTAGTGAATTAATGACGAGATAACCTTTAGCATCCGTCTCGCTGTCGCTCCATTGAAAAACGACTTCAGGTGTTTTGGCTTTATATTCTTCGAGAAAGGGTATTGTTTTCATATCGATAGGTTAAAAATACGCCATCGATAGGAAAGTTTTGTGCTGTCTCTTATGCTTTACATTTCGGGCTTTGCAGTCATGTATCTATGGATAACAAGATTAGATGATACCATGTGGCTTGAGTATGTTTGAAATGAACAAACGATTATGGTCTGGGAAGCATTACAACCGATAAACCCCTCAAGCTTTATTCAGGGAGGGAAATACAACAAGGCACAAATTGGGAGTCATTTGATTTCATGGGACGGCGCACCAGATTGGGAGTCATTTGATATTGGCATTGTCGCGGTTAAAGAGGATCGAACATCTGTCTATAATCCAGGGTGTAGCCATGGATCTCATGACATACGCAAACAGTTCTATAGCCTTTATGCGCACTTTAAATGTCCAAGAATACTTGATGTAGGCGATATAGAAGCTGGACAAAATGTAATGGATACCTACTCTATTCTTTCTGAACTGAGTGCAGAATTTGTGCGTCATGGCAAAGTCCTCTTAATCCTTGGGGGTAGCCATGATCTTACCATTGGTCAGTACAAGGGTCATGCCGATGCTGGACATAGGGCGCACTTAATTCAAGTGGATGAGCATATTGATATGCGCGATTCTGAAGATGTTGATTCAACAAGCTTCCTACGGCACATGTTAAAAAACAACAAGGGATTTGTCGAGGATTTCACCCATTTTGGCCACCAGCAATTCTATAACGATCCTGCCTTTGTTCAACATCTAGATTCCCTTGACGCCGACCATATGAGGATGGGGGATTTTCGAGCAAACTTGAATGATGCGGAGGCTTTCTTTAGAAATGCCCATGTATTGAGTTTTGACGTGTCGGCCATGATGAGCGCGTATGCTCCGGGTAATATCTTAACCTCACCGAATGGATTATCAGGTACTGAGGCGTGTCAGATTTTTAGATATGCAGGATTTAGTCCCTATATGAATTCTGTAGGAATCTATGAATACAATCCGCATCTGGACCAAAATCACCTAACAGCCAAGCAAATCAGTCAAATGCTTTGGTACTTTTTAGAGGGGTACTCTATACGAAGGGATGAGACTCCAGCACTTAATGATGCTCGATTTGTTCAGTATCAGGTTGTTATGCCAAGCCTTGCTCGGGAGTTGGTGTTTTGGAAAAGTCGCGTAACCGGGCGTTGGTGGATGGAGTTTGCCGGCGATAATGAAAAATCAGTTTTTGTGGCCTGTCAGGATAAGGATTATGCGTTAGCCTTAGAAAATGAGTTGTCCGATCGCTGGATGAGGGCTTTTCGGCGAAGTGACCTTGGTTAGTCCAACAATTCTTCGAGCCTACAACTTCTTGAACCTTTAATAAGAATTGAACACGGACTATTACTTTGACGGAGTAAATGCTCCTTTAGATCCTCTTTGTTCGTGTAAAAGGTTTGATTTCCTGCTAAAAGAGAGTGTGAAAATTCATCGCCAAAAAACAGGGACTCCGATATGTCCAAAGCCTTTAGATAATCTACTAAGGCTTGGTGTTCATCTCTACTGTACTTGCCGAGTTCTTTCATTTCACCTAGAATCAAAATTTTCTTTCCGAGTCTTGCCATAAATCCATCAATTGATGCCCGCATACTGCTTGGATTCGCATTATACGCGTCAAGCACTATGGTTGCTTTATTCCTTTTTAGGTATTGTGATCGATTGTTTTGGGGATTATATTCTAACAGGGGGAGGAGGTAGTCTTCTAACTCGATAGAAAAGTGGCTACAGAGGGCTGCTGCACCGATTACATTATTTCTATTGAAGCTTCCTTTGAGATGAAAAGGTGTTTTGTTCTGTGGGTCACAATATTGCAGAATGTCTCCATCAAATTCGATGGGTAATGAAAAGTCTGCAGACGGTTTTAATCCGTAGGTTGTGGTGTGTGTGTAGTTGCTCAACATTTTTGCAATACCTTCTTCACCGGATGGGTAAAAGACTTCTCCTCCTGACGAACACACAGCATCAAACAACTCCATTTTACCTTTTAAAACCCCTTCCAATCCGCCAAAACCTTCTAAATGGGCCTTTCCAATATTTGTAATTAAGCCATGACTTGGCTTGGCCCACTCGCAATAGCTTTTAATTTCTCCTTGATGGTTAGCGCCCATTTCTATAATAGCAATATCGTGATCTTGTGTGATACGAAGAAGGGTAAGTGGAACGCCTATGTGGTTGTTGAAGTTTCCCTTGGTGGCAAGCACGTTAAATTGGGCGCTTAGTCCCCGCTGAAGAAGCTCTTTAACCGTAGTTTTTCCGTTTGACCCTGTTAATCCGATTACTGGAATAGTAAAGCGTTCCCGATGTTTTAAGGCCATGTGTTGCAAGCACTTTAAGCTGTCTTCAACGAGGATACAGTTTTCTCCAACGACCGCTTCTTCCTCATCAACAATTGCACCTATCGCGCCTTGATTTAGTGCATCTTGAACAAAGCGATTACCATTAAAATTTGGTCCTTTCAATGCCACAAAAAGTTGGTTTTTGTAGACCTGGCGTGTGTCGATGGTTATTCCGCTACTTTGAAGAAAGAGCTCGTAAACTTTCATGATGATAAGTTATAAAAAAAAAGCCTTCACAATGGAAGGCTTTTGAATTGAGAGGGCTGACCTTAGTTAGTCATGCCATATTGATTTTTTACCTGCAAAGTCGTTACCTGTATTGGTTTCAACTCCTCCACAAAGCGCACCGATACAAGGCATAGCCAATCGGAACCCAAGTGTATTCAGTGATTCGTCTTGGTTAAGAAAACGACGAGTTCCAGGGCTCATATACCAGGCCATGTCTTTCCATGAACCGCCCTTGTAGACGCGGGCCTCATTGTTTACAAAGGTATTTTGCGCCATATACATCGATGAATCAGATTGACCTTGGGCTCGAGATAAACTGTCACCATCGATATAGTCAATAGCGTTTGCCACTTGATAATTTCTTCGGCTAGAAAGCTCTTGGGCATCTTCTTCCACTTGGATAACTCTTCCTGTAGAGTCGTTAAACACGGGGTTGTTCGAAGCATCCATGCTGTCCGAAGTAAATACATTTCCACGATAACCATTGAGATTCCCAATGTCAGCTGATGACATGGGGCGGTATACATCTTTGACCCACTCACTGACATTACCTGCCATATTATATAAGCCGTATGCATTAGGCATTCCTGTGACAACTTTTGCAGTGTAAGTCGCTCCATCTTCCTTAGACCCAGCCATTCCGGAATAGTCTCCAGGGCGACGTTGGAAGTTGACTAAAAACTTACCCATATCTTTTCCTTGATCATGACGGAAAACATAGGAAGGTCCCTCCCAAGTGTAAATTTTACTTTCAACTACGCGGTTATCGTCTGGGTGCAATTTGCCCCCGATCTGAGCAATTGCCGCAAACTCCCATTGTGCTTCCGTAGGTAGCTCGTATGCTGGAAAGAAAATACCATCATCTGCGCGGATGATTCGTCCTTCTTTTGATCCTGAGGAATCAGCAGCATAATTTTTAGGAAGGTTTTGACCATTTACAGTATTCTCATCGTAAGAGAAGTTTTCGTTGAGGTAGCCCTCTGTTGTGAAAAAATCACCGGAGTTTTGGTTGGTAAGTGCACCCTCGTTGATGTTTAGGACTCCTCGGTCAACTAAAACTTTTTCGTTGACACGGTCCGTTCTCCACGCGGCATAATCAACAGCTTGTTCCCAACTGACCCCAACTACAGGATAGTCGTCGAAACCAGGAGAAGTGAAATAATAGTTTCTTAAGTTTTCATTGTATTCCAACTCTTCTCTCCACACATCCTGGTCAGGCATTGCAGCCTCTACCATGTTTGGATAGTTCTCTTGATAAATTGCACGCATCCAGTAGATGTATTCGCGATAATTGAGATTTGTTACCTCGCATTCGTCCATGAAGAAGGGATCAACTTCCATAGTTTTGGATTGGTTATCCCATAGATACATCACATCTTGCGAGCGGTTACCCATTTCAAATGTTCCGCCAGGAATAAAGATTAAGCCAGGGGCTGTTTCTTGACCTGATTTCGCGACTTCTGTACGTTTTTCTATGCCTCCGAATTCTTCGTTATTGTATTCCCATCCTGTGTTTGAAGAGGCTGGTTTTTCACAGCTCGTCAGCACAAGACCAAGGAAGGCAGCAGATAAAAATGCTATGTTTCTCATTTGTGGATAAATTTCAAGAAAGACAAATATAATTGAATATATCAATGGTTAGTATAAAAAATGGCTAGGACACAATAATTTTCCTTCGATATAACTTGGCCGAACGCTATTGGACTCCTTAGATAGGTTAAAGATTAAGGAAATCTCATGAGAAGCTTGCATGGCCGAAGTTTGCGCAAAGTGTATATCGTGGCTGTACATTAGTTTAAATTGCTGAAGGGCAAAGCCTAACCCTGTATAAACGGCATCACTACCCCCTATAGTATGTCGAAAGCCCAGAGAAAAAAACATGGGGTAAATCGTTACCTCCGTTCCCAAAGTAATTCGGTTTAATTCCCCTTGATGGGAGAATAGCGCAAAGGGGCTTATAAAATTGCTTGATTTTCTTCTCACGTCAAGAGGAAAGGAATAACTTCCATGAACACGAAATCCCCCATTTTTGATAGAATTTTCAAAGAGAGCAGGACTTGGTAAAAAGTTGTAGAAACTCAAACCAAGATAACCTCGAGGGCTTACAATACTCAGTCCGGCATTCATATTAAACTCATGGAGATTGGGTTGAAGTTGGCCAGCGTCTGCGCTTGTATTGGGAATTCCACTAATATTTGTGAAGCCATAGACAGGGTCAATTTGATCCAAAAACCTGAGGTTATTTACATCATATCCCTGAAATTGATAAAGAGCACTAAGGCCAATTCTGACGGCAAATGTATTGGTGCGATTTCGTGCCTGATAGGCATAGGATGCAGCAAAAGCACTTCGCTTGTAGAGACCGTCACCCACTTGATGTTGATCTACAGATAGGCCAATTCCTCCGCTTAACGATTCTACGTGTTGGGCGTAGTCCACATGATAACTTGTAAATCCGCCATTCGCCCCTCCATTGAGCTGTGGCCATTGATTGCGATAGAGCAATGCAATTCTAGGGCCATGTGCAATGCCGGTGAGCGAAGGATTTAAACTACTCGGAGACATTTGAAACTGACTGTATTCAACAAACTGCGCTTGAACACCACCTATTGAAATCAACAACATAAAAAGTGTTGCTAGCAGAATTTCTAGTTTGAATAGAAGTCGATTCATATTCCTTGTTGGGTAAAGGTACAGTCCTGTGAGCATTTTAAAAATCTTACGCTCACCAATATGGCGCTACGTTGCAATATCCTACCTTTATAGACGTTCCTATAATGCTCTCCACGAACCTTAACGCCAAGGTATATGATTGATTGTGTCCAATTCATGTTTTCTCTGCGACGCTCTTACCACTCTGTTAACGTTGCATGGGGCAATATGTGTAATAGGATTTCCCTTGCACTTCTCTTTATAGGGTGTGTGGCTGGCGCCTCTGCTCAGTTGAATAGTAGCGTGCTGAGACAAGGTTCTTGGTATTTTCTAGAAACATCAAGTGATGATGCGTATGTGTTGGATGGAGACCTTTTGTATGGAGACATGCAACTTTCCGCGCCAATTCCTTTTGCTACTCTTGGATTGTTTTCGTCTTCTGAGGGTCCTTTACAAGAGGAGAATAGTGCTCATCGTGCAGAAGGATTACAAGAACTTCCTACCCACCATGTGGATGAAAACAACAATGGCTTGTTTGATCAAGAAGATGCTATTGTTTTTTATAGTCACGGACCCCATGATTGGATACTGGAAGGCGGCGAAGTAAGTCTCAGTTTTAATCACTATTCGGATGTGGCGGGGTTTTTCTTTACGCCAGATCAAGGAAGTGGTCTGCAAGCGACTCAAGTGACAAGTATTTCATCAACCACGACGGTTGGAGATTATGATTTTCTAGCTTTCTGGAAAGAAGATGATGTTAACCTTTATCGATCAGGAAGGCGTTGGCTGAGCAATCCTATGACGACAACCAATTCCTCAATATCTTGGAATCTTGATCTTTCAAATAAAGTAAATGCAGCGCCTTTGACTGTAGCACTACGTGTAGCGAGTGCTTCGGAGAGCAATGCCAATACCCAATTGCGCCTAAATGGCCAAAGTATATCAAATCTTTCTTTACCCCCTTTGGGCAATGGTACTTACCGTGATGTTGCACGGACGGCATCTACTTCGATTACAACGACAGCATCTTCTGCGCCATCCACCTTCCAATTGACCTATTCAACATCAGATCCACAAGGGAAGGGCTACCTAGAAGACATGATATGCCATACTCGGAAAAACCTTATACCAAGCAATGGAAGGCTACGCTTTCGTGATGTGAGCCAAGTCCAATCAGGAGGTAGCGCAACGTATGATATCTCTGTTTCTTCGGGTACACCTTGGTTGCTATGGGATGTTACCGTCGCGTATGCTCCATTTAGTATAGAAACAAGTCAATCGGGGAGCTCCCTTGCATTTGGTGTTGCTACGGATTCGTTAAGAGAGTTCTTGGCTTTTGACCCTTCTCAGCGCACTAGTTTTCCAAGGCCTAGTTATGTAGGGACTGTATCTAATCAAAACTTAAGAGGAATAGCCTCTACTGACATGGTTATTGTAACGTCCTCTGCCATGCGATCGGCTGCAGAGACTCTGGCCAACCACCGCGAGCAGCGCTATGGTTTAGATGTTGAGGTAGTTACCATTGATCAGGTATACAATGAATTTTCTTCGGGACAAGCTGATTTATCAGCCGTACGGGATTTTATGCGAATGCTCTATAAAAACGCACCGAGCCCCGAGGAACTCCCCCAATACCTATTATTGTTGGGTGACGCTTCATTTGACCCGAAAAACCGTGTCAGCTCAGGCAGTCGAAACATAATACTCACCTATGAGAGCCCGGAGTCTTTTAACCCTCTACAAACGTATGCGACAGATGACTTTTATGGATTCTTAGATGATGATGAAGGCTCCAACATTGCCACAACAAGTCAGTCTAGCGATTTGGACATTGCTATCGGGCGTCTTCCAGTGGCAACTAGCCAAGAGGCCATGGACTTGGTTGAGAAAATTATAGATTATGATGACGGCGGTCATTTTGGTGATTGGCGCAACCGAGTAACCTTTGTTGCAGACGATGAAGACAATGAGCTGCATATGCGTGATGCGGATGAATTGGCGGATTGGGTAAGGCTTAATCAACCCAGTCTAAACGTCGATAAAATTTACCTTGACGCCTTTGCTCAAGTTAATGCGGCGGGAGGTGATCGTTATCCATCGGTGAATGAAGCCATCGACAGGCAACTATTTAAAGGAAGCCTCATTGTGAATTATACGGGCCATGGTGGACCTGAAAATTGGGCGCAGGAACGCGTCTTTAATCGAGAGGATATGGCCGAACTGACTAATAATGAGCGACTTCCCTTCTTTATCACAGCAACATGCGACTTTTCTGTCTATGATGATCCTGACGAGATAACTGCGGGAGAGGTTTTGATTACTAATCCCAATGGGGGGGCTATTGCCTTGGTTACCACCTCAAGGCTTGTTTTTTCTTCCAGCAACCGAACCATTAACAATAGCTATATAGAGAATTTACTACCCGTTGGTGGAAGTGTACCTGCGATTGGAGAGGCACTTCGGTTGGCCAAAAATGCCATTCCTCAAAATGCCAACAACAGGAAGTTCACCTTGCTTGGCGACCCGTGTACTCGGCTAGCCATTCCAAAGTATAGCATTCATACGGTAGCAATTAATGGGAATCCTCCAGGCAGTTATGATACCTTAAAGGCGCTGTCAGAGGTAACAATTCAAGCGGAAGTCCGTGATGAAAACGATATGCTTTTAACAAGCTTTAATGGGCTTGCTATCCCGAGCGTTTATGATAAGGTTTCCGATCTCTCTACGCGTGCCAATGATCCGGACGCCGATATATTTACGTATCAGGCGCAACAGAATTTGCTCTTTAAGGGTCAATCCTCGGTGAACAATGGCCAATTCACCTTTTCATTTATCGTGCCCAAGGACATTAACTATGCGATTGGCGAAGGAAAGCTAAGTTATTATGCGAGTCCGAATACAGGAATAATGGATGCTGCCGGTTATGACCAAAGTGTCCTCATTGGAGGAAGCTCGGAGAATCCCATTGTAGATAATGAAGGACCTCAAGTAGAGGTTTTTATGAATGATGCTGCTTTTCAGTTTGGTGGTCTTACCGATGCCAATCCAACACTATATGTCAAATTGCGCGATGAAAGTGGTCTAAATACGGTAGGTAATGGTATTGGCCATGATATTATAGGAACGCTTGATAACAACACACAAGCTCAGTTTGTCTTGAATGACTTTTTTAAATCCGCGTTGGATTCGTTTACGCAGGGAGAAGTTTACTACCCGTTAAATAACCTAGAGGATGGAAGGCACAGTATTCGGGTGCGAGCTTGGGATGTGTCCAATAATAGTGGTGAGGGCTATACTGAATTTGTTGTAGTCTCAGCGCCTCAATTGGCCATTGAACATTTACTCAATGCCCCTAACCCTGTGATGAATTCCACCTCTTTTCTTTTTGAATTCAATAATCCCGGTGAGGCTGCAGGTCTAGAGGCAAGCATTGAGATTTTTAATGCCTATGGCGAACGCGTTCAAACCCTTGTTTATCCGCTTAGTCCTCTTGAAGGATATCGTGTTGCTCCAGGCGAGCTCACCTGGGATGGCAGGGATGCTTCGGGAGCTCCGTTAGCCAAGGGCACCTACCTTTATCGCCTACAAATTGTTGGAAGTGATGGTAGGAAGGCAGAAGCCTGTGAGAAATTGGTACTTTTACGTTAACCGAATAGCATGAGATATACAGCAATTATTTTACTATTGAGTTTGTTTACAACACAGCTCTCCGCTCAAAATGTCGATAATCAAGACATTATTGATGCCAACACCATTACGACAGCCGTTCCCTTTCTTCGAATAAACCCTGATGCGCGATCGGGAGCCATGGGTGATGTTGGACTAGCCTTAGGGCCGGATGCCAATGCTCTTTTCATTAATCCAGCTCGCATGGCCTTCATAGAAAGTGAGTATGGGGTGTCAATGACCTTTGTTCCGTGGCTGCGAAACCTTGTTCGAGATGTTTATCTAGCAGACTTAGTGGGTTACTATCGATTACCTAATGCCCAGACCATTTCGTCTTCAATGCGTTATTTCTCTTTGGGTGAAATTCAGTTCACGGACAATCAGGGAAATTCTCTTGGCACAGGTCAACCCAAGGAGTTTGCTATGGATTTAAATTATGCGAGAGCTTTTGGCGAAGAGGGAGGGTTTCAAACAGGAGTGGGCGTAGGTCTTCGCTATATCTATTCGAATTTATCGGTGAGCAGCAATGTAAGCAGTGGTCCTGATATTCGCCCTGGGCATGCTGCGGGGGCTGACGTATCTGTCTTTATGACGAAGCCTTATAAGTTGGATAAGATAAAAGGGATGGATTTCAACATGGGGCTTGCGATTACCAATATTGGTAGCAAAATGACCTACACTCAAAATGCGGTAAATAAGGATTTCATTCCAACGAATCTTGGAATAGGGTTCGGTGCAGACCTTCATATTGATGATATTCATAGTGTGGGTATTTACGCGGATGTAAATAAGCTTCTTGTTCCAACACCCGATACCGTAGACGCTAACAATGATGGCGTATTTGATTATCGTGAGCGCTCAGTTGTTGGGGGCATGTTTTCCTCGTTTGCCGATGCTCCAGGAGGGTTTAAAGAGGAGTTAAGAGAGTTTTATGTTGGCGCGGGTGTTGAGTATTGGTATAACAAGCAATTTGCACTGCGCATGGGGTATTTCTATGAGCACCCAACAAAAGGAGCTCGCAAGTTCTTAAGTGCTGGAGCCGGGGTTAAGTATTCAGTATTCTCCTTGAATTTCGCGTATTTAATTCCTACTTCTTCCAATAGAAATCCACTTGACAATACGTTACGATTTAGTTTGCTCTTTGAATTTAACAAGGATAGTGAGGCAGCACCCCTTGGTGTGCAATAATTAAGGCCCTATGTCAAACGATTATGTTCGGTTCATAGGTCGTCCTCCCTCTGTATTTTATCGTTGGGGTTTATTCAGCTTGTTTGTGCTTTTTTTGGCAAGTATCCTTGTCAGTTTGGTCATGGAGGTCCCCAAAAAGGTAAAGGCTCCGGCAGATGTTACCGCTGCTGAAGCGTCAAGTCCTATTGTTGTAAACTATACAGGTTTAGTCCATGAGGTGTACTGTACGGAAGGTTCTTTCGTCAATGAAGGTGATCTTCTTTTTCGCCTAGCCTCTGAGGCTGACTATAGTGATGTTCTTTCATTAGAAGCATGGCTAAATTCAACGGACTCTTCGGACAATAGGCCGCCTTTGCCCAAGCAACTTTCTTTAGGAAGTGATCAATTATCCGATGCCTATATGAAGCTTCGGCGCCTAGTTGATTTGACGGCTTTTGGTCAAGATTCTCTTGGCATGGCGCTTCACAAACAGGGCATTGAAGAGCAAATCTCAGCCTTGGAAGGGGTTAGCCGACAGATCAAGCGTCAACAAAGCTTATGTTACGATGTGTTGGAAAGCCTTAATGATCAATTAGCTGATTGGGAATCGCGTTTAGCCGAAGGCCTTGTTTCTGAGCGGGAAGTCGAGACCTATCGCATTCAAGTAAAAGAAAAGAGAGAGACATGTGCTCGATTTTCCAGAAGCCTAGAGGATAATAAAGCGCTGATTGAGGGACTGCGCAGAGAAATCACGGACTTAGAGGTTAATGACCTGACCACAAAGGCAGAAGACAAAACAGAAGAGCTATTGGCTTGCGAAAACCTCCGTGTAGCCATCAATGCCTGGAAAGAACGCTATTTAATTTCTGCTAAAACATCGGGTTTACTGACCCTAAGTAATGAGGACTTGATAGGTTCGGCGCTTTCCAAAGATCAAGTCATTGGTGAAATCCTGCAAGATGGAGCCTCAGCACAGGTCTATGCCTTTATCCCTGTCTCTTCTATTGACGAGGTCCGAATCGGACAAGAGGTACAAGTAATTATTGAAGGATTTAGTCTGCGTGAATATGGTAAGCTTGAAGGGTCGGTTATCGCTATACGCCCTACGCTCGAAGAGGATAAAATGCATCAACGCATTGAGATAAGCTTAAAAAATGGATTAACCACTTCGAAGGGAAAAGCCATAGAATACCGCCCCTCCTACCGAGCGGAGGCAATCATTGTTACTGAGAGAACACCCATATTGTTTCGTCTGCTTGACGAGTTAAGAGGGTCATAAAACAAAGGCTTAGTGGCGTCCCAATACGCAGTTTTTTCTGACTGTAAAATTCTCTTTATCGGCACCTTCTTATGACGTTAGAATAAGAATAATTTTGGGGGATACACCATCTTTGTAGGGTTATTTAAAGCATGAAACAGTCAACGTCCTTTTCTTCATCGATTCAAAAACCAGTACGCATTTGGTTGCTACTCGGCCTCGTTATGGTCTTGGGGCAAATCTTTATAGGCGGTGTAACACGACTTACGGATAGCGGATTAAGCATCACCGAGTGGGAAGTGGTTTCAGGAGTCTTGCCACCACTTAATGCCACGCAATGGGATGAGGCCTTTGGTGCGTATAAGGTGGCCGCAAGCCGACAGCACGAGGTGCTTCATGCAACAATGAGCCTCGCAGAATTTAAATGGATTTATTTCTGGGAATATTTTCACCGTCTTTGGGCACGATGTATAGGCTTGGTATTTATCATTCCCTTTGTATGGTTTTTGATAAAAGGCTGGATTCCTGGATGGCTTAGTAAGCGATTGGGATGGGTTATTCTCTTGGCTGCAGCCCAAGCTATTATGGGATGGATCATGGTAAAAAGTGGACTTAATGATGACACAAGAACATGGGTCAGTGCCTATAAGTTAGTCTATCATCTATCGCTTGCAACTATTTTACTTGGTATTCTCTACAACACCTATCTCCATGCTCAATACGGAAGTCAACCCAAGGACTTCGGACGCACGAAGGACGACAAGGTCTTTTACCTAAGCGGTGGACTTTTATTGACGCAAATCGTCTTAGGTGGATTTATGGCAGGTATGCGTGCGGGACTGATTCATAATGTGTGGCCTGTAGTATTAGATATCGAGGGTTTTCTCCAGCTTTTCTCCTATGATGCTGCCAACTGGACAAATTATGAAGCGAATATTGCAGTCAAAGCGTGGGTGCAGGCAGCACACCGTTCGACGGCAATTGTTCTTGTTATTGTGTTCGTTTACTTGGCCAAGCGTTACGTAAAGGACCATAGCTCTTCGGTTAAGGCATTGACATTGTTCTTAGGTATTCAATACGGTCTCGGTGTGCTTACTTTGGTTTATGCCGTGGGATCCATACCTCTCCTGTATGGAAGCCTTCATCAGCTGGTTGCCATGGGGCTTGTTATGTGTTTTCTACACCTGCATTATGCAGTGCGTCTCATGCATCACTCCCGATTATAGCCCGTTAAGTACGGGAGACTCCTTGCTTATATGGAATGAAATACCGACCTCTTCTAAACGTTTCATAATCGCCTGTCCAAAGGATTTATCTTTTACTTCTACTCCTAACAAGGCACTTGAATACCCATTAATGGCTTTAGAGTTGCTGTATCGACTAAAGGATACAAGTCCTTCGTGTTCTTTTTCGATGATGGACAAAATGGAAGCAAAGCTCCCTGAGATTTGAGGAACTTCGACGCGTACATAGAATTTAGTGCCCTCGTAGAGCTTAGCTCGTTCAATAATTTCTTGGATGCGGTAGATATCATTGTTGCCCCCGCTTACAATGCATACCACAGTTTTGCCTGTTAGGTCAATATTCATTTGATATAATCCAGCAACTGCCAAAATTCCAGCGGGCTCTGCAATGATTCCATCTTCATTATACATTTCAATAAGGGCAGAACATATCGCTCCTTCCGAAGCGGTAAGCATTTGAAGTTTGAGCTGTCGACAAATCTCAAAATTGGTTTTGCCAATGGTGGCCACAGAGGCACCATCTACAAATTTGCTAATTGAGGGTAGCGTAACCACCTTGTTTTGTTTCATGGCCTCACTCATGCTCGCGGCTTCAGCGGGTTCAACACCAAAGAGTTGTGCACCTGGAGCTGCTTGAGCCATCACGGACCCTACTCCTGACAGTAAGCCACCCCCCCCAACACAAATGGAGACGACATCAGGATTTTTCCCTAATTGCTCAATAATTTCAAGACCCATAGTTCCTTGTCCCAAGATTACATCGCGGTCATTAAATGGATGTACAAAAGGAATGCCGTCCTGTTCGGCAAGACGCAGTGCATAATGATACGCTTCGTCATAGGTTTCCCCGTGTAGCTGAATTTCAATCCACTTCCCCCCAAAACTTTCAACCTTAGAAATTTTCTGTTGAGGGGTTGTCTCGGGCATAATAATGAGCCCATTAATATTTAGCGAAGCACAGCTTAGAGCAACACCCTGGGCGTGGTTTCCTGCGCTGGCGCAGATAACCTGTTCAACATCTTCTTGTTGAGAAAGGGTCAGGAGTTTGTTATACGCCCCTCTAATTTTATAGGATCGTACCTGTTGAAGGTCCTCTCTTTTTAAATAGATATCGGCCTTAAAGTGGTTGGACAGTCGAGTGCTGCGCTCCAAAGGTGTTTCTGAAAGCAGTGCAGCGATTCGTTGTTGGGCCTGTTTAAATTCATCAAGCGTCGGTAGCATCGTTTAGTTTTATAGATACAAGATAGGTGTCGGATGCTGGTGCTGCTAAAATAGTGATATGTTGTTCTTGTATGAGTTCGAGTAGGCTAAGAAAATTATAGACTAGTTCTAAACGAGATGTTGCTTGCGATAAAATTTTCTCAACTTCGATGGCCTTTCCTTTCTTTGATAGCCATTGTCTTACCCATTGCTTTTTTTCCTTTAAGGTAAAGGCGGCTTCTTTTATCTCATGCTTTGGAGCATTGCGATATTTCTGTTGCTGCAACAGGCGCACATAGGCTCGGTGTAAGGCGTTAAGTGATGGGCTTTCTAGAGGAATGGCCTCTCTTTGTAGGGCTTCTGCAAGCTGACGCCCTACTTCTGGATTTTGACCGCGGCGTGCATATAAGGCCCTTGTGTCGGCTAATTCTTTTAACCATTCACTGGCCTCCTTATATTGCTGATAGACAAGAAGTTGATGGGCTAGGCTTTGCCTGGGATCTTCACTACCTTCTTCTATTTCTTGATTGTAGCGCGGCAAGAGGGTTTTAGACTTAATGCGAATCAGACTAGCTGCCATAACGATAAAGTCACTAGCTAAGCTTATGTCAAGCCGCTTTGCCTCTTCGATATATGTTAAAAAATCCTCAGTAATCTTTGCAATCGGAATGTCGTGTATATCAATTTCATCGCGCTTGATAAAAAATAAGAGAAGGTCAAATGGTCCCTCGAAAATTGGAAGTTCAATGGAATACTGCTCCATAATTTTTTATAAGCCGTGCATCGCGTGAAATTGAAGACGAACAAGGCGTAAAATATGCTCAGGAATTTCTTCTTCATCGAATTCTTCTTCGAACGGTCCTAGTTGGTCCTCTTCTAAGCCCCTGTAAAAGTCCCACATTTCATCATAGAGTTCTTCATCAACTTCTTCGGAAAAAAGATGTTGTACGTTGAGTTTTGTTCCTGCCATAACAATGGTCTCTAACTCATTAATGACATAGTCTTGATCCACGCCTAAAAATCCTTCTAGTGCATCGAGGGTCATTTTTTTATCAATCATTTCGATCAGCTTCACCTTTTGTGCTGACTTTTTCATGACCCCCTTGGTTTGAATAGAAAGGTTAGCTTCAAGGTCGTTGTCTTTGGTAAATTGTTGCACGATGGGAAGTACGAACTGCCCAAACTTACGGCTCTTTCGATCACTTACTCCCTGCACCGCCAGAAAGTTCTCAGGAGTCGTTGGTAAATAGGTTGCTGTTTCTTTTAACGCGGCATCTGAAAACATCAAGAAACTAGGAATGTTAAGCGACTCGGCCTTGCGCTTACAAGAGGCCTTTAGCATGTCATATAGATCTTGGTGGAAAGTGGCTTCATTACTGGCTTTTGGGCGATCAACACGTTGTTGTAAGGAGACCGAAAAACTGGATGGGGAAAGATTTTCATTAGACCATTTTCCAGGAAGTACATTCAGTGGATTGCTGGGGTCTCGTTGTAAAACACCCACATTAAGCGCCATCTCAATAAGTTCTCGAATGCTATTGGGTCGAAGCGTTTTACCAAGTCCAAAAACGGAGGATTCTTCAAATTTTGCAGTAGTTATTGCTGGCGTTGTTCGTCCTAATAACAGGGTTTGGATCATTTTTTTTGAAGCCCCCTTGGGTGTGTTATTATTCATCCATGACAAGATTTCCTTGGCCATTTCCTGCAAATCCGTTGTTTCATACTTTTGGGCACAATTATCACAAGTATTGTTTTCCAAACAGGAGTTGTGCTCAACTTTTTCGCCAAAGTACCTCAATACAAAGGCCCTTCTACAGGTTCCTGAGAGCACAAAATCGTGCATGCTTTCAAGTAGCTGGCTTGCTCGTTGACGCTCTCCTTCATTGAGATCCTTAAATCGGCGTGCATAGGATTTCACATCCTTTTCGCTATAAAAACCAAGGCAGCGAGAAGGCTTTCCATCTCGACCTGCACGCCCAGTTTCTTGATAGTAGTTTTCGATACTTTTTGGAAGATCATGATGGATAACAAACCGCACATCCGCCTTATCAATGCCCATCCCAAAGGCAATTGTCGCTACAACAACATGAACCTTACCTGAGGTAAAAGCATTTTGTACTTCCATCCGCTCCTTGGTCGGCAGGCCACCGTGATAAGCCATAGCCTTGATTCCATTGTTTTGAAGCATTTCCGCAACCTCTTCGGTGGTTTTCCTATACATACAGTAAATAATCCCCGTTTCTTGAGGATGCTTCAACACTTCTTTTGCGATAGCTTGATGCAGGGCCGCCTGAGGGAGCTTAGGCTTAATAAAGTAGGAGAGATTGGGCCGATTGAATGAGGCTTTAAAGACATTGACATCCTTAAGTTTGAGGTTGTCAATAATATCTTGTTGAACAAAGGGGGTAGCCGTAGCCGTAAGACAAATAATGGTTGGTTGATTGCTTAAGCCGCTGAGATACTTTCTAATGTTACGGTATTCCGGACGAAAGTCATGACCCCATTCAGACACACAATGGGCCTCATCAATGGCAATCAAGGGGACATCAATAGAATCAAGAAAGGCTTGATTTCCTTCAACGCTAAGCCATTCAGGCGACACATAGATGAGCTTTGTCTCACCTTCGTGGACTTTCGCCTTGATCTCAGTTTGCTTTCCAGCAGAGATACTTGAGTTAAGGACATGAGCATAATGCTCCCGCTTTAGCTTTTTATTCACGCTGTCGGCCTGGTCTTTCATAAGAGCAATCAAGGGCGACACAACGACAGTACATCCATTAAGGGCTAAAGAAGGCAATTGATAGCAAAGCGATTTACCGCCACCTGTTGGCATAAGCACAAGAGAATCTTTGCCTCTTAATACGGCTGTAATTGCCTCTTTTTGAAGCGGTCGAAACCCCTCAAGACCAAAACGAGCCAATAACTCGGTTAACTCAAGAGAGGAATCAGTGTTTACCTTTGCCTCAAGAGGGGTAATATCCATTTCATTTTGCATAGAGATGCTCAATACTTTAGTAATTTAATAAATATCTAGGCGAAAAGATGCGTTAGTCCCTATTCAGAAGGAACAAACGGGATTTTGAACAATCCTAGAAATAGAAAGATATATGGCAAATCAACCTTACATTGTAATTATGGCTGGCGGCCTAGGTAGTCGATTTTGGCCTATGAGTCGTCAAAAACGACCCAAACAGTTTTTAGATGTTTTGGATTCTGGGCAGTCTATGCTAGCCACTACAGTAGAACGATTTTTATCTATTACTATTCCAGAAAACATTCTCATTGTAACGCATTCTGACTACCTCCAACAGGTTAAAGAGGTTTGTCCCATGATTAGCGATGGTAATATATTGTTGGAGCCTGTTCGGCGCAACACCGCGCCTTGTGTAGCTTTCGCTTCCGCTGTTATTTATGCAAAAGACCCCGAAGCTCGAATTGTTGTTGCCCCATCTGATCACTGGGTAGCGGACACTAAGTCTTTTGAAACGGCCATTCAAAATGGTATCGATCATTTAGAGCACGCAAATGATCTCATTACGCTAGGTATCCAGCCTCAAAATCCAAATACGGGGTATGGGTATATCCAATATGACAGTGCTGATCAAGAAGTACACTTAAACCGGAGTGTTTTTGATGTTCGGGCGTTTACTGAGAAGCCTGATGAAGAAACAGCAAAGCGTTTTTTATCTACAGGTGAGTTTTTATGGAATTCAGGACTCTTTGTATGGAAGGCTAAGGACATTAAGGCCGCCCTAGCATCCCACTTATCGGAAATCCACGATGCCTTTTTCAAGGAAATCCAGTCTTGGCTCAATGGTAACACCTATGCCATTAACTACGGCGTGCTTCGTAGAATCTATGCTCAATGCGCAAATATTTCCATTGACTATGGTATTATGGAAAAAGTAGGTAATGTTCGCGTGATTCCAAGTGCTTTTGGATGGAGTGATGTAGGAACTTGGAAGTCTCTATATGCTCTGTCGGACCAAGATTATATGGGCAATGTAGCCTTGGGTGATTTGGTGAAAATGTATGATAGCCGTGACAACCTCGTGGTGCAAACAAAGGAGGGTAAGGTTGTCATCCTGAATGGCCTAAAAAAGTTACTTATCGTCGATACAGAGGATGCCTTGGTCGTATCAAAAATTGATCGCGAGCAGGAGTTTAGACAAATTGTCAATGATTTAAAAGGAGAGGGCCTTTCAAGATTTCTTTAGCGAGCAAAATGCTTGTCAATGAGCGTAAACAGCTCGCGTGACGCCCTGTCTAAATCATCATTCACAATAACATAATCAAAAGACGTTTCTTGGCTTATCTCATAGTCATACCGGGCAAGTCGGTCTCGTAAGGATTCAGCACTTTCTGTTTTTCGGCTGATAAGTCGTTGTTCTAACACGTCCTTAGAGGGCGGTTTGATAAAAATACTGAGCGGTTTAGGGTCAATTTTCTGTTGTAGAGACAGCCCTCCATTGACATCAATATCAAATAAGGGTATGGCCCCATTATTTTGTATTCGACTGACTTCACTTCGCAGTGTTCCGTAGAAGAGTCCTGAGTATACTTCCTCCCATTCTAAAAAGGCGTTCTCTGCTTGAGCCGCCTTAAAGGCTTCGCTCGAAAGAAAATGATAGTGCTGTCCATCAACTTCTCCTTGGCGTGGTGAGCGAGTAGTAGCACTGATTGAAAATTGGAACAATGCCGGATAGTTTGCCATAAGCGCTTTGATGAGCGTGGATTTTCCTGCACCCGACGGGGCAGTAATAATTAAGCATTGACTAGATCCTAAACTCATAATACGTTAGCAAGTTGCTCTTTTATTTTTTCAAGGTTTTCCTTCATATTAACCACGAGATGTTGAATGGGAGCAAAGGATGCCTTCGAGCCGAGGGTATTGATCTCACGACCGATTTCTTGCGTTATAAACTGCAGTTTTTTTCCTGTGATTTTTCCTCCATCCATCGTCGTGCGAAAATAGGCGCAATGTGCTGAAAGCCGCACGAGTTCTTCGGTGACATCCCACTTATCCAAGTAATACAAGAACTCCTGTTCAAAACGATTGGCGTCTAAGTCTTTGATCTCTTGCATATGACGCTCCAAACCTTCCCGAAGCAATTGACTACGTTGAGTTAACTGTTGTTCAACCTCAGGAATAGCTCCTTCAATACAACCTAATTCTTGATCTAAAAAGGCATGGATTTGTTCTCCTTCTGCTCGTCTAAACTCCATGGTTTGAGCAATAGCCTCTTCCAAGCTTTTTTGTAATAGAACAACGTCTTTATCTTGCCATACGATACCTTCTTCCGAAGCATTCCATAAGTCCTCTTTTAATAGGAGCTGCCAAGCCATATCCGCGGACAAATCTCCTTTCCTTCCAAGGTGTTTTCCAAGCATAGCCATCATCGTTTCTAGTCTTTTGTCAAAGGCTTCTTCGACTGAGGCATTTTCTATCTTACTTCCTATGGGTTCAAGAGCTAGACTAACATCAACCTTGCCACGAAGTAAGCCCTCTTGAATGATTTTGCGCAGGGTGAGCTCAAAAGGTCTAAGCTGGTTATCCAGCTTTATATTGATATCGATGTTTCGACTATTTAACGTGCGAATCTCCCAATTGGCTTTGAACCCCGTGAGGTTTATATCGGCTTTTCCAAAGCCTGTCATGGAATGTAACTGATGATTTTTTTTAGAAGTCATAACCTAGAGATAGTTGAAAGCGAAGGGGTAAATGTTCTCCAGAATCCCACCCCCTTGCAAAGTCTGCTCGCATAAAGTAACCAAACGCATTGGCGCGTAGGCCAAACCCATATCCGACAACAACAGGAAATTTATTGATGTCCAAACGGACTTCACTGACGGCATTGGTTAGGGTTTGCTGGTAGAGCGGGTTATCCTTTCCAAAAGGACTTGGACCTTCCCATGCACTTCCTATATCGCAAAATGCTAAAACTTGGAGGTTTCTTAGGAGAGGAGAATTGGGAATTTTTCTAGAAAACGAAGAAAAGATGGGTACACGAAACTCGGAGTTTAACACCATAAAGCTGTTTCCATTGCGGATGTTTTGCTGGAATCCCCGCATAGAGGATGCCAAGGCTTGATACACATAGCCATTGTCCGTGTTGATTGGTGTCTGCTGATTAAACTGAGGAAATAAAATCCCTTGGCTTCCCCCGAGGTAATAGATCAGTTTTTGGCTTCCAACGCTCGAGCTATAGGCTAAGCGATTCGCCCAGGTAATGGTCCTCCATATGGGCTGATAGTGCCGTGCATCAAAACCCCAGACGAACAGAATGTCATTATTAAACTGTGGAAATTTGACCTCTCGACTACCAAAGATGGTGTCCAAGCGAACGGGTACTTCTTTGTGGGCTTCAAAGAACGCTACCGCACGCAGTCCATGTTTTATGTTGGGGGTGACATCACGGCTTGCATCATAACAATACTCAAGTTTTGAAATCACATAATTGTCGGACGTAATCGTACCATATGCTGCAAGGACATTGATGGACTTCGGCACGAAGCGATCATTTCGAAATCCTATTCGGAGTCGGATAGAATTTCGAACATCCAAGGCATATTTCATAGCATATTCCACGTAATTACTGCGCGTATTTAATATGCCGGCTTCATCACCGAAAGGAGAGGTAAACACAACTTCTTCTTGGAGGCTTTTGCGATAATAGGTATACTGATGATCCATTCGCTTTTTTAGGGCCTCATAGGTTGCAAACATCTCATTTTGTCGAGTTTGAAAGTCGGTTGGAAGTCTAACTCCTCCATAAATTTTATGGTCTTCCATTAAGTCGGTAATTCCGATGGTAAGCAAGCCGTTGATACCTGGAACATCAAATACTGGAGATCCTGGGTTAAAGGGTTGGTAGGTGTTGTAGAGTAACGAGTTGTCCAGCGACGCGCTCACCGATTCGGTCATAAAAGTCGAACTGTAGTTTCTCTTTCGATGAACCTCAAAGGGACTTTCTTCGCCCGCTCCCTGATTGGGAAAGCCACTGCTGAGCTGCAAAGAATAGTTTGCACTATCCATTTCCATAAAATCAAATCGGCTTTGATAGAGAATAGGCGGGCTCGAGGGAATACTATCTTCTTGCAAGACATCCTTTTGATCTTCTGAAATAACTCGAGATGGGAGGCGTTTGAAATATTCAATAATGGCGGGTGTCCTGTAGTTTTGACTAGCAGGGTTAGCGGATGCTGTAGGTTGTTGAATTGAAAAAGGAATAAGTTTTTGACGGCCCTCGGAGTAGATGATACCACTTCCTGCTAACTCTTTATCTCCGGTCATGGGGTTCAACATAGGTTGCACATCGAGTGCTTGTAAGAAATCCTGATATTGACTTACTGGGCGACTAACTCCATAGGGCTTCGTTGTACTTAGGCTATTGGAATCGATAATGACATAGGTGGTAGGGTCTAGGAGTAGGTCTACGTCGAGATGAGCGTAGTTAACTACGGAGTCCTTATTGTCGGGGGCATCGATTGGATGATAAATGTATTCTGTATGGTGTTGGACTTCTTTTTCTTTGATGATTACCTCATGGAATTGTCGGATGCCTTGCACATCACTGCTCACTAAAAAGCTTGAGTCTGAAAGAAAGGCGACAGGAAATTCATCGAGGTCATGGGTGTGGGTAAGCTGGATGAGTTGCCAGGCTTCCGGATGATTTGGCCGCAGCATAAACACATCCAACTTTTTTTGAGGAAGGAGGCTATCTAGCCGCCCATTGAGCAGGGTATCGTTGGGGCGGTTCGAGGCAAACAGGATGGCTTCTTGCCCCTTGTAGGTTCCTGTAATAGGGGTTAGGTCGTCGTAGAAATCGTTTGTAATCAGCTTTCGTCGTGTCTGACGCTTGTTATAGGACAGAATATTGCTTTGCCCATTTTGCATGACGGACAAGAGCACTTCGTTGGCGCCTACATAGCGAAAGTCATAGATGTTTTGCACTCCTTTGAACTCCATTTTTTCCCATCGACCACGCTCAACATCATAGGATTGCCAAAAGATTTTATCCCGCTTACGGTGAATAAGATCCAGCGTGTTGTCCGGCGCGAAGGCAATAAGAGGCATGTGCCTGTCAGGCAGCAAATTGTCTGTGCGAAAGCCTTTGGAAAATACACGTCTCCTACTTCCATCCTCAAGGGCATAGAGATATACTCGTCGACGACCTTCAAGATCATTGACAACCGCGACCAAGCTTCCATCAGGGCTAATGATGGGTTGATGGTTAAACCCATTTTTGGGCAAGATCAAATCCACCTCATTCTCGCTTGTAATGGATTGGTCGAAATATCGTATTTCCTCTTGGTATTGGGCTTTACAGCGCGTGTACCAGTCTTTAAATCCCGTATTTAAGTCTACTCCGCGCACCAATTGGATGCCTTGTTCAAAGCTGTGGCTTACACGTGTCAGATAAATGAGATTGGATAGCGATTCCTTGCCCAAATCACGCTCAACATCCCATAAAAAGGCTCGGGTTACAAAGGCTAAGCTTGGGTCATCAAGCTTGGTCATGTCCGAAAATGCTCCGGTTAAAATACCATCACGTAGCCTTCCTTCATCAGCCATTGACCAACCCTGAGCGATATACTCTGTAAGGCCTTCGATATACCATTTTGGAAGCTCTGCTTTGACTGCATTTTGAATAAATTCTTGGAAGTCGCTTCCAAAAAGCATCCTTTCCAAAAGAAGTTGAGTAATTCCACGTCGTATATCGGTGTCCAACTCGTCGATGGATCCGTTGTAATCGACAAAGATGGTGTAGTCCATTACACGCGATTCTCCGGTAAAGGTGGTTTCCTGCTTAATGCCAATGTTGGTTTGAGCCAAGTCAGAAGGCGTTGGGAAAACCATGAGGTTTATCTTTTGCGGTAGTCGATAGTCAAGGTAGTTGACGACTTCTTCAAAGCGGTCTTCTACGGTTTGAACGACATAGCTTCCAATCTCCTGGCCCCCATTGGGAAAGTAAACCTCAAAATTGTCGGTCGGATAGATTTGCCAACGAAATTCTCTGTACTGCACCCTGTTTTGACCAAATTCTACAGGGGTAGACTGTCCAAAAATGATGATGGGCATGAGAAAAAGGAAGATAAGCCCAATACTCACCGTTTGAACTGGGCCGTTTCCGCGCATTGCGTCGCGGACGAGGTAGGTCAATCGTTGAGATAATGGAGCAAATTTTCTCATATTGTGCCAAAATAGGACTTTTGCATGATGCGATTGCTGAAATTTACATTTAACGCCTTTCAAGAGAACACATATATTCTCTATGACGATAAAAATCAAGGCGCTGTCCAAGGAGTTATCATTGATCCTGGGATGTCTAATCCGAAAGAATGGGAAGAGGTAATGGAGGCTTTAGAGGCTCATTCTATTGATTTACAGTCTATTGTACTTAGTCATGGACACATCGACCATATATTGGGCATTCACTGGTTGTTGGAGTGGAAGCCATCGATGCCAATCTATGGTCATAGAATAACTCAGGAAGTGTTAAATGCCCAGCCAGATTATGCAGCACTCTTTGGTATTCATCTGCCCTCAGCTCCCGAGATAACGCATTTTCTTGAGCCGGGAGAAAAGGTAAGAGTAGGCGAAGAAACCTTAGACATTCTATACACTCCGGGGCACTGTCCGGGAGAAGTAAGCTTTTATCACGCGTCAAGTAAAACACTGATTGCTGGCGATGTTCTTTTTTATGAGAGCATAGGCCGAACCGACCTTCCGGGTGGTGACTTACCGACCTTGCTAGCCGCTATTCGTGAGCAGTTTTGGCCCTTGCCCGATGATACGACGGTGTATTGTGGCCATGGCCCAGAGACCACGATTGGATACGAGAAGTTGCACAATCCTTTTTTATAAAACCTGGCGACAGGTTTGCTTAAACTAGGCGCCCATTTTCCATGGTAAATACTTGATCGGCAAGCGCGAGGGTGGAGGGTTTGTGGCTTGCAATAATCAGGGTTGATTTCCCCTTACGTTCTCGCAGTAACTGATGCACATGACGGGTATTGGCATCGTCTAAGGAGGCAGTGGGTTCGTCCAAGAGCAAAAATGGATGCTCTTTATAGAGTGCGCGAGCAAGCAGAAGTCGCTGTCGTTGTCCTCCGCTTAAGGATTTTCCATGGGCTGAAAGGCGTGAATTGAGTCCGAGCGGTAGGCTTTGAAGCCAGGGACCTAGGTTAAGTGCTTGGAGCAAAGCGTTAATGCGCTCTATATCCACGTGGCTTTCACCAAGAGCAATGTTGTAGGCGATGCTTTCGGCAAAAATGAAATCATCTTGCATCATGCTTGATACGGCATTGCGCCAATGGTTAGTGGATACTTGGTCCAATTCCGTATGGTCCACTTTAATGCTGCCTTGATGTTTTTTGTACTGTTTTGCTAGAATTTTGAGCAAGGTTGACTTGCCGCATCCACTTGGGCCAGAGAAGGCAACGCATTGACCAAATGCTATATCCATGGATATTGAGGAAAGGGTCTGCTCATCTTGAGAGGCATTTTTGTTGTAGGCAAAGCCCACGTTGGATAGGTATAACGAAGGATTGGCACTGGGAAGGCTAAGTTTGCCCTGTTCTTCACTCTCCTCTTCGCGCCTTACATCATAAATTTCTTGGGCGCGTTCAAAGGATAGCCTTGCATCTTGTTGTACACGGATAAAGGCGATAAACTCTTGAATTGGGGAAGCCATTTGGCCTAGAATAAATTGCACAGCAAACAAACTTCCGAGGGTGAGTTGTCCATTGATGACCATGGTAATCGCCAAGTAGGTAATTAAAAGGTCTTTGCCATAGTTAATGATATTGCCTCCGAGCATCTGCCACTGATTCAGCCGGAGCACGTGTTCGTTGACTTGAAACTTCCGCAATTGAATGTCATTCCATTGGCTTCGATGCTTGCTTTCTGCACGATATTGTTTTAAATCACGAATACCTAAAATCATCTGAATAACATGTTCTTGATTTTCGGCGTGAATGGCAAAAGCTCGACGATCAAGCGAAGCCCGTCGCTTCATAAAGACCATAATCCACCCTATGTATAAGAGGCTTCCAAGAAGAAAGATAACAAGGAGTTTACTTGAAAACAGCGTTAAGACAAGCCCAAAAATGACGAGGTTGACTCCTGCAAAAAACATGGTCATTACATTGTTGGTTAACCAGGACTCAATCCGCTTAAAGTCATGAAGTCGCTGGATTAAGTCTCCTAGTTGCCTTGTATCAAAAAAGGCAATGGGAAGGCGGGCTAACTGAATAATGTAGTCCGACACCATGGTGAAGTCAAAGCGACTACGCAGATGGAGTAAAATCCAGGATCTAAAAAAGTCAACCAAGCTCTGGCTCACAAATAACACAAGCTGTGCAGCGAGCAAAACGTGCACAAAATCTAAGTCCTGATAGCTAACCCCTTGGTCGATAAGCGCCTGAGCAACAAAGGGTAGTACCAATTGAATACCACTAGCCAGTATAAGGCTGAGAAGCAGTTGACTGACGGCTCTTGGGTATTTTGCAAAGGCCTTAAAGGCCATAGAAAACAAGTTAGGTGACGAGGCACCTTCTTCTTTTCTAAAGTTTTTGCTTGGACTTAGCATAAGAATATGTCCCACTCCTTCTCCTTGAATAAAGCGCGACGCAAAGGATTTTAGCGATACGGTCTCAAGCCCAGTTGCTGGATCAGCAATACGAAGTTTATTTTTTGTCACTCGATAGACTACCACAAAGTGATTGCCATCCACATGGGCAATAAAGGGCCCTGTTAGGTGTCTAAGGTGATCAAGAGAGGTCGCATAGGCGGAGGCTTGAAGGTCGAAGGACTCCGCAGTTTGTTGGATGTCATACAGGGACACACCATCTCGGTCCGGTTGCAGCGTATCGTGGATGGCTTGGCTTGAAAGGGTTTTCCCATAAAAGGAAAGCACCATTCTAAGGCAAGCAGGACCACAGTCCATAGCATCATGTTGAGGAAAAAAGATGGTCCGCATTCTGTGAATTTAGCGGATTCTATCAGAACAATACATATTATAAAAAATTCTAATATGACAACTGAAAGGTAAGTCCAAGTGAAACCCCTCTTTGGGTGTTGCGTAATAGAGGATGAAAGAAATGTGAAAAATGAAAAAGTGTGAATCAAACGGGATGCGTCCCGGAACAACCGTAAGACACAATGCCTGGAGCATTGAAGTAATTGATAGCGCGTGGTCTCCTCAGGAGAAGTGGCAGGATTGGCGCGAAGGCTTAGGCGAATAATTCAATAATTCTAGGATTCCTTAACCCAATAGTTTATCAGAAAAGTTAATCAGGGCATAGCAGCAAAAGGCCTCTCCTTTCCCTTTTTGTTGCGAATAACTGCGCCCTCTAAATCAAGAATTATGACAACGCATAAGTCCATCTTAATCCGACTCGAAGACTTACTCAATAAACGTCGATCGGAAAAACAAAAGTCAAGAACCTGGTCCAAACAATACATTCTCGCTCGACCCGTTGTATCTTCGCACTTCGCTTAGTGCGAATTGTTCTCTATAAATTGGGGCTGAACTGGATTTGACAGGGAGGTATGTAGGCATACTGGCGCGTCGAGCTAATGACGATTACGCTCGAGAATCTCATTCGTTAATCTTTTTTATTTGGCGAGTATAACTACGCCATGGCTGCCTAAGACAAGGTCTTAGCATAGTCATTGCTTTTTACTTGTGATATCTGATAGCGGGATAAAAAGTATCATCATTTCATCAGGTCGTCTGCGTTAAGACGGCTTTCCTTAACGTTTGACGTATTGATTAAGCTACGGTGTTATTTGGTGGGTTTCTTAACCTGATAACACCCGACAATAAATAAGAAACTACACGCGTAGAAGGTTTGTCAGCATCTCAGCTGGACGGGGGTTCGACTCCCCCCAGCTCCACTAATTTTTTTAGGCGGTGGTCGCCATAGTTACCTGGCTAAAAGATTAAACTCCGTCAGCAGCTTTTCAAAAATTAGATGATCGTTCAGTTCTGCAAGTACGTCGTCTGAGATATCTTCAGCATAATAAAGGTCGCTTTCTTGGTAATTGAAAATGGTCCATTCACCATCATTGTATTCGAGTGATGTCAGGCTTTCAACCCAATCTCCAGAATTTAAGTAGGTAACGCTTCCCTTCTTGGTAGGAATGTCCCTCTTAACTGCCTGATGGATGTGTCCGCATATTACATGTGAGTAACCTTCTGTGGCTGCTATTTCTGCGGCCGTAGTCTCGAACTTATTGATGTGCTTCACGGCACCTTTAACACTATTCTTTATCTTCTTGGAGAAAGAGACCTTTCCTCTACCTAACTTTTCTGAAATCCAATTCACCAATCGATTGAGAAGAATAAGTATGTCGTATCCCGCGCCACCAAGCTTGGCAAGCCATTTAGAATGTTGTATGGTAATATCAAAAACGTCCCCGTGAAAAAACCAATGCTTATCCCCACCAAGCTCTATTACGGCTTTGTTTTCAATCCTGAAATTGTTCATGTTAAAACCAACAAACTTGCGAAGCATTTCATCATGATTGCCCGTAATGTAGATGATATCCTTTTGTTCGCTTATCCACTTGATCAAATGCTGAACAACCTTCATGTGCCATTTGGGAAAGTATCTTTTGGAAAACTGCCAGCCGTCAATGATATCGCCATTCAGGATTACTTGTTTCGGCTCGATGGACTCTAAGTAGTGCAATAATTCTTTGGCGTGGCATCCGTATGTTCCTAGGTGAACATCGGAGATTACGACTAAATCTACTTTTCGCTTCATGACCAGTTGTTTATACTAAAAATTCCATTATAATCTCGCTTTTATCTTATGAAAAGATTAAATGTGCAACATGATAAACTAAAACAATAGTAAAGAATGCTAATCCAAGGTTAAGCCCAACAGGTTTTTGTTGAAAATCTTTATTAGACTACTAAGACGTTGTGGTCTAAGTTCATCAAGCAAGGGTCAAGGTAGACGATGCTTTCTACAAAGAAAGGCTCAAGTTATAGTATGACGGAGCGAGGTAGCGATTGCGGATTGGAGATCGTATTTTTGTCCTGCACAAAATTTATCTAAACAATTTGTTTATGAAGCGACTTAATATTCTCCTTGTACTAGCCTGTCTTTTTGGCTTAGTTATCGATGCAAATGCTCAGCGTTCAAAAAAGGATGAAGGCGATGATGCTATGGACATCTCAAGCGAAATTGCTGGCCTTTCTTTTCGTCACGTAGGTCCTGCCCTTATGTCGGGAAGGGTGTCTGACATTGTCATCCATCCAGACAACTCCAATGTATGGTATGTCGCCGTGGGTTCTGGAGGAGTATGGAAGACAGAAAACTCAGGGACTACATGGACTGCGCTTTTTGATGGACAGGCAAGTTATTCTATTGGATGCTTGGCCCTTGATCCTCAGAATCCAGAGATTGTTTGGGTTGGAAGCGGTGAAAATGTTGGAGGTCGCCATGTGGGTTATGGAGACGGTATATATCGCAGTAATGATGGAGGGGCTACTTGGTCAAACATGGGCTTAGAAAGCTCTGAGCATTTATCAAAAATCATTGTTCACCCAGCGAATTCAGATATAGTGTGGGTGGCCTCTCAAGGTCCTCTTTGGAGTCAAGGAGGCGAGCGAGGTGTATATAAGACGACCGATGGAGGAGCTACATGGACCCGTACCTTAGGTGACGATGAGTGGGTTGGCGCGACCGATCTGTTAATAAATCCTCGCAATCCTGATGTGCTCTATACTGCGACTTGGCAACGTCAGCGCTCCGTGGCTGGATACATGGGCGGTGGACCAGGAACGGCACTTTATAAATCATTGGATGGGGGAATTACTTGGGAGAAATTATCGAATGGGCTTCCCACAAGCAATATGGGCAAGATAGGCCTAGGCATTTCTCCTCAAAACCCAGATGTAGTCTATGCTGCAATTGAACTTGATCGTCGAAGTGGAGGAGTATACCGAAGCGAAGATGGTGGTGCATCATGGGCCAAGATGAGCGATGCCGTTTCAGGAGGAACAGGGCCGCATTATTATCAAGAGCTCTTTGTATCGCCCCACCATGCCGACGAAATATACTTAGCAGATAATTACATGCAGGTTTCTTACGACGGAGGAAAAACCTTTGTTCGCATGAATGAAAATGAAAAGCACGTCGATAATCATGCCGTAGCCTTTAAAAAAGAAGATCCCAATTACATCCTCGTAGGGTGCGACGGAGGACTGTATGAAAGTTTTGATCGCACGCAAAACTGGAAGTTTGTCGATAATTTACCGGTGACTCAGTTTTATAAGCTAGCCGTAGATGATGCAGAGCCCTTTTACTACATCTATGGGGGAACGCAGGATAATAACACACAAGGAGTCATTTCCCAAACTGACAATGTCCACGGTATCCGAAACTCCGATTGGTTCGTTGTGCTAGGAGGTGATGGACACCAGCCCGCCACAGAACCTGGCAACCCTAACATAGTCTATGCGCAATGGCAGGAAGGTAATCTCAATCGACACGATCGCCTTACCGGAGAAAATATCGACATCAAGCCTCAGGCAGCGCTAGGCGAAGTAAGTGAGCGGTTTAATTGGGATGCGCCGATTTTAGTCAGTCCGCACAAACCAAGCCGTTTATACTTTGCTTCACAACGCGTATGGAAGTCTGAAGACCGAGGGGATTCTTGGGAAGCCATCTCTCCTGACTTAACACATGATGTCAACCGCATTGAATTGCCGTATTACGGAAGTAAGCAAAAATGGGATAATCCATGGGATGTTTATGCCATGTCGAATTATAGCACGATTACTTCTTTATCGGAATCTCCAATGAGAGAAGGCCTTATCTATGCAGGGACAGACGATGGCATTATTCAGGTAACAGAAGACGGCGGTGCAACATGGCGCAAGGTCAATTTCTCCTCGATATCTGGGCTCCCAAGTACGGCATTTGTCAATGACATCAAGGCGGATTTATACAATGAAAGTGTGGTTTATGCGGTCTTTGATAACCACAAGTATGGCGATTATAATCCCTACATCTACAAGTCGAGCGATAAGGGTAAGTCCTGGGAAAGCATTGCAAGCAATCTGCCAGAGCGCACCTTATTGTGGCGGGTGGTTCAGGACTTTAAGGAGCCGAATCTGATGTTCTTAGGAAGTGAGTTTGGCGTCTATGTAAGTCAGGATGGTGGTAAGGCATGGTCGAAGATGACAGGAGGCATGCCCAATATCTCTGTTCGTGATCTTACCATACAACGTCGAGAAGAAGATCTTGTCTTAGCTACGTTTGGGCGGGGAATCTATGTTTTAGATGATTATACTTCTCTTCGTACTTCGGAAGTCTTCGAGGAAGACTATTCAGAGGAGGCCAAGCTCTTTACTCCTCAGAAGGGTATGTGGTACTTCCCCAAAAGAATATTAGGCTGGGGAGGTAAAGCTTCTCAGGGAGACAACTTTTTCTTAGCAGACAATCCGCCTTTTGGAGTCACGTTCACCTACTTCTTAAAGGAAAGTTATATGTCTTTATCGGGAGAGCGTCTAAAGCGAGAGGGAGAAATAGAAGGTGATGGAGGAGAGGTAGCCGCACCGGCTTATGATGTTCTTGACAAAGAATTACAATCCATGGATCCTGCTGTATGGCTTTTTGTCTACAATGAAGCAGGGGAAATTATTCGTAAAGTCAAAGCGGCAAATGCCAAGGGAATTCATCGGGTGACTTGGGATTATTCTGCCAATACACAGCGTCGTATTACAGCAGACAATATGGCCCAAGACGGCTATGGACCTAATGTGGGCCCAGGAAACTATTCAGCGGAGCTTTTTAAGCAAGTGGATGGAATCTTTACTTCGATTTCTGAAACGGTCTCTTTTGAGGTTGCTCAACATGGCCAAGGTGCTCTTGAGGGGAATTCTATGAACGCTACCATAAGTCATTGGGATATAATGCACGATTTTGCCACTCGTTGTTATGCCCTTTCCAATGATATTGAAGAAAGCGTGTCTGAAGTTGAGGTAATGCTTGAGGCCTATAATCGCTCACCTACACTTGACGAGGACTTGCATAATGCCCTTCTTGAGGCGCGAACGAAAGCGTTTGATTTACAGTTTGCGCTCAATGGATCGTCATCACGAGATGAAGTCGGAGAAAAAACAGAGCACCCTACACTGTGGACCTATCTATGGTCTGCAAGCGGTGCACGTCGTTCGACCTATGGTCCAACAGCCAATCACCTGCAGAGCTTAGAAAATGCTCAAGCGATCTATGACCAGCTTAACAAGGATTACCTGGCCTTCCAAGAGATGCTTACAGGGTTAAGTCTCCAGCTTGAGGAATTGGGTGCGCCGCCGGTTAAGGACTAGGCGAATACTCAACAAAATTTAAGTGGTGGGGTTACCATAAAGGGTGAATGACAACACAAAGCATACTAGCCAAGAGGTTCAAGCCTTAAGTGACTGGTTTCAATCTATGCAATGGAAGGCTTTTCCCTTCCAAGTTGAAGGATGGAAGGCCTACCATATGGGGGATAATGGCATTGTAAATGCCCCCACGGGAAGTGGCAAAACCTATTCCTTACTCTTGCCCGCCCTACAACAAGCCAACGCAAGCACAAAAAAGGGAGTAAAAGTCGTTTGGATAACTCCAATTCGAGCCCTTGCCAAGGAGATAAAGCTCTCTGCAGATCGCGCCATCAAAGGTCTATCGCTAGGGCTTTCTGTAGGCATTCGCAATGGAGACACGTCGACTAGTGCGCGACAAAAACAAGATAAATCACCACCTGACCTCCTGATTACAACACCCGAGAGCCTTCATCTTTTGCTCGCTCGCAAAGGGTTTGCCAAACGGTTTAAGGGGCTTCAGGCAGTAATCGTTGATGAGTGGCACGAGCTTCTGGGAAGTAAGCGCGGTGTGCAAATGGAGTTGGCCCTTGCCTTACTTAGGCATCGTATTCAAGGACTTAGTGTCTGGGGCATATCAGCTACCATAGGTAATATGGAGACCGCATTGTCTGTGCTGCTGGGTAATGGTGCGAATAAGGGCCAACTCATTCGAGCTGATATTCATAAGTCAATTGAGGTTAAGACGATTATTCCAAATGACGTGGCCTCTCTTCCTCTAGCCGGGCACTTGGGGGTGCATCAAGTAGAGGCCGTAGCTAAGATTATTCACGGGAGCCAGTCGACCTTGGTCTTTACCAATACGCGTAATCAGTGCGAAATGTGGTATCAAAAGCTTATCGATTATGATCCGAACCTAATCGGTCTTATTGCTATGCACCATGGCTCCCTTGATAAGGAATTACGATCGTGGGTTGAGGGCGGATTATATGAGGGAAAACTCAAAGTAGTCGTTTGTACCTCAAGCCTAGATTTAGGCGTAGACTTTCGCCCGGTGGAATCTATTGTCCAGATTGGTGGTCCTAAAGGGGTTTCTCGATTTATGCAACGAGCAGGGCGAAGTGGTCATAGTCCCGGAGCTACAAGCACAATTTATTTTGTTCCTACGCATGCTATAGAAATGATTGAGGGAAGTGCACTTCGTCAGGCGATTGCTGAGCAAAGTCTTGAATCTAGACTTCCCTTTATTCAGAGTTTTGATGTCCTTGTCCAGTTTCTTGTAACGCTTGCAGTAGGTGATGGCTTCTTTCCTACGGAGGTCTATCAAGCCATAGTCAAAACGCATTGCTATGCTCAAATCGAGGAAGAAGAGTGGCGATGGTGCTTGCGATTTATCTGTGACGGAGGGGGGTCCTTACAAGAGTATCCGGATTTTCGAAAAGTTGAAATTGATGATGACGGCCGATACATTGTCAAATCACAGCGCATAGCCATGCGCCATAGGTTGTCGATGGGCACGATTGTTAGTGATCCCGTCCTATGGGTTAAGTTTAAAGGGGGAAGGAGTATTGGAACGGTAGAAGAATATTTTATCTCAGGAATCAAGGAAGGGGATGTGTTTTGGTTTGCTGGTCGACCGCTGCAGTTGGTAAACATTCACGACAATACGGTCTTTGTAAAAAACACTAAGCGCAAGGCGGGGAAAACACCTGCCTGGGCAGGAGGGCGTATGCCCCTGTCTTCTCAAATGAGTAAGATGCTATTGCGCAAGCTACACGAGGCGGCCAATCAAGACCTTTTTACCGACGAGGAACTCATCCAGATGAAGCCAATTTTTGATCATCAACGCAAGTATTCGATGATTCCCAAAAAGAATGAATTACTTATTGAATACTTTGAAGATCGGGAAGGCCTGCACATCTTGTGCTATCCTTTTGAGGGGCGAAATGTTCATGAAGGCATGGCGGGAATTATTGCCCATAGAATTGCCCAAGTTCGTCCGATAACCTTTAGCATAGGCATGAATGATTACGGCTTTGAATTACTTACCGATCAATCCTTAGATGTTGAGTCCATCTTTTCACAAGAACTCTTTGCCCCAGGAGAGGTTCACGAAGCACTCAACACGACTATGAATGCCTCGCAAATGACCCGTCGGCAGTTTAGAGACATTGCAGCAATTGCAGGCCTAGTGTTTACAGGCTTTCCAGGAAGACCTAAGAAAGACCGCCATATCCAAGCGACTTCGCAGCTCTTTTACAATGTGTTTGAGACCTATGAGCCGAGTAACTTACTGTTTCGTCAAGCCTTACATGAAGTCATGGAGCGTAAACTAGAAGAGGGGCGCCTTCGCGATACATTAGAGCGTATTCAATCCATGGATATCTGCATGGTGAATACACACAAGCCGAGCCCTTTTGCCCTCCCTCTATTAGCGGAGCGCATTCGAGAGAAGTTTTCAACGGAAAGTGTCGAGGATAGAATTCGTCGAATGGAATTAGAAATACTCAAAGGATGACGATTACTTGGCACAATCACAATTGGACCTTGGATGGCGAGCGAGCGCTCTACTGGCCTCTTTGTGACACCCTTATCCTTGGCGACCTGCATTTTGGCCGTTCGGCTCATTTTCAGCGCGCGGGGATAGCGCTCACAGAAGAGACCCACAGAAAGGATCTTCACCGGCTCAAACGGTTACTTAAGAAGTATAGACCTTCCAAAGTTTACTTTTTAGGTGACCTTTTCCATTCGGAATACAATACGGCTTGGCAGAGTTTTTCGAATCTAATCAAGTCCTTTTCCTCCATAGAATTTGTGTTGATTCAAGGAAATCATGATATTCTATATCGGAGCAATTATGAAAAAGCAGGGATTGAGGTCCTGCCCTTTGTCCAAGAGGAAGGGTTGCTATTTAATCATGAACCTATAGAAGATACCAATGGGCTTGGCGTGCTATGTGGCCATATCCATCCGGGAATTATCATGCGTGGCAAAGCGAAGCAAAGGCTTAAGTTTCCCTGTTTTTATGTAGAAGAAGACCAGATGATTTTGCCTGCATTTACCTTGCTTGCCGGCATGAAAGTCCTGCGCCCTAAGCGCAAGGTTCGGGTGTATTTGCCTATGGGAGATATCGTACAAGAAGTAACAAGGACTTAGCGAAGCTGTTCCTTAAACCAAAGTCCCGAGTCTTTTATTCGGCGCTCTTGGCTCTCAAAATCCACATGGACAATGCCGAACCTTGGATGATATCCTTCGGCCCATTCAAAGTTGTCTAAAAAGGTCCAAGCAAAGTACCCGTCAATAGGAATGCCCTCCTGCTTTGCGCGAAGTACTTGGCCGATATATTGCTTGTAAAAATCCAAGCGCCGCGCGTCGTGTACAAAGTCTCCTTCAACCTGATCTTCAAAGGCTGCCCCGTTTTCTGTGACAATAATTCGTTTGCCGTATTCTCCAAACTGCTTGAGTACATGATACATTCCTTCGGGCGAGACTTCCCATCCCATTTCTGTCATGTTTTCTTCCTCGGTGAGTTTATGGGCTTTGACCAAGTTGGCCCAAAAGACGGGCGGCCAAAATGAGAATCGAGCGACACTTCGAAAATAATTTTGAAGCCCAATAAAGTCGAAATCAAAGGTGGCACGCTCCATATCGCCATCTTTAATCCATCGCTCAATACCTCGGATCATAGATAGGTCTTCAGTAGGATAGCCCATGCCCATGGCGGGTTCGATAAAGAGCCTGTTAAACAATGCATCCGCTTTTTTTGCCGCCTTCCGGTGTCTTGGTGCATTGGACTTGGGTTCTACAGCAGTACAAGAAAACGTAGTGCCTACGCTTGCGTCAGGAAGAAGCTCTTTAAGAATTCTTCCTCCTTCGCCTTGGGCTACGGTGACATGGTGAACAGCTGCCTTAAACTGCTTGAAGCTTCGAATTCCTGGAGCATGGCCACCACTCATGTAGCCAAGCCCTGTAAAGGCCATGGGTTCGTTAAACACCATCCAGTGCTTCACTTTATCTCCGTAATGTTTGGCTAGAACTTCAACGTAATCACTAAACCAAGCAATACTATCCCGATTAAACCAACCGCCTTCATCTTGAAGGGCTTGAGGCAAGTCCCAATGATAACATGTGAGCCAGGGTTCAACGCCTAAGTCTAAGCATCGATCAATGACACGATGATAAAAGTCAATGCCTTTTGTATTGAGGGTGCCCCGTCCTTCGGGCATAATCCTTGACCATGACGTCGAAAAGCGAAAGACATCCATATTCATGGACTGTAGCAAGGCTAGATCTTGTGAATAATTATGATAGAAATCACAGGACACGTCCCCATTTTCTCCATTGGGGATTTTGCCCTTTTTATGCGAAAACGTATCCCAAATGGAAGGACCCTTGCCGTCAAGATTCCATGCGCCTTCTATTTGGTAGGCGGCAGTGGCCACTCCAAATTTGAAGTCACGGCCAAACTGTTCCCTCAATGACAGGGGACCTAAGCTTAGCATGTTGGCCATTGGATGCTGAGTTAGGAGGAAGGAAGTGGCTCCAAGAGCAGAAAGCTTAAGTGCGTCTCGTCGATTCATGGTGTAGATTTTTAAGGTCGATTATCTGCCGTCCATGACGGCTAGTTTTTCGGCTTGTTCTGCCATACGAAGTTTGTCAACCACTTGTCCTAAATCTCCACCCACAATCGCATCGAGGGCATAGAGTGTTAATCCAATGCGATGATCGGTTACTCTTCCTTGCGGATAGTTATAGGTTCTGATTTTTGCCGAACGGTCGCCTGTTGAGACTTGAGACTTGCGTTCTGCAGCTTGAGCTGCTTGTCGCTTTTGAAGTTCGCTTTCGTAGAGTCTTGAGCGAAGCCATTGCATGGCAATCTCCCGGTTTCGGTGTTGCGACCGGCCTTCCTGACACTCAACTACTACGCCAGTAGGCACGTGCGTGATTCGTATGGCGGATTCTGTTTTGTTAACGTGCTGTCCCCCAGCTCCAGATGCTCGGAAGGTATCTACCTTAAGATCTGCTGGATTGATGCTGACCATGACCTCATCCACTTCAGGAAGGACGGCGACCGAAGCGGCAGAGGTATGTACTCGTCCTTGAGACTCGGTTTTGGGAACTCGTTGAACACGATGAACCCCGGATTCGAATTTTAAAATGCCAAAGACATTTTCACCGTCAATACGCATGACAATCTCCTTGTACCCCCCTGAACTGCCTTCATGGGCACTGACGATTTCTGTTTTCCATCCTAGACTTCCAGCATATTGCGAATACATTTTTAACAAGTCTCCTGCAAAAATGCTTGCCTCATCACCTCCGGTTCCAGCTCGGATTTCGAGGAGGACATTTTTTTCGTCTTCTGGGTCCTTTGGAATAAGGAGTGTTTCTAGCTGTTTTTGCAAATCTTCCAAGGATTTTTCCTGTTCCCCGAGGTCGGCTTTCGCCATTTCTCTAAACTCTTCATCGGTCTCTTCCTTAATGATTCTTTTGTTGTCCTCAATATTGGAAAGGGCGAGTTGATAGGCTACATATACCTCATGAATCTGACTCAACTCTTTATATTCTTTACTTAGCTGAGTAAATGTTTCAACATTAGAAGTAATGGTCGGATCAGAAAGTTTTTGTTTAACTTCTTCAAAACGTAGAATAATGGGTTCGACCTTGTCCAGCATAGATATGAAAATACGCCATCTAGAGAAACTTTACCTTATGCAAAGAGCAATGCCCAAAGCTTAGGACCAAAGACTACAAGTCCAGTAATTAAAGCATGGAGGCAACATAAAACAACTGCGCCTGCGGCTACGTCTTTAGCTTGTTTTGTTGTGGGATGAAAATCCCTTCCTATTCGATCTAAGGCTAACTCAATAGTGGTATTGATGGCTTCTCCAACGAGAACCAGGGTAATGGCAAGGCTAATCCAAAGCCATTCTTGTAGATTGATTTGAAGGTATAGTCCCATACTGATCGCAAGAAATCCAGCCCCTACTTCAACGCGGAAGTTCTTCTGATGTAAAAGTTTAGAAAGGCCCTGAAGGGCAAAACGAAGGCCGATGAAATCCCATTTGCTCATGGTAAATCCATGCTGAAACTAGCCTCTTCGGTCAAACCAAGGTTTAGTTGTATACCTCGGGGCGATATACGTTCTTCGACTATACAGAATGCCCCGAGCGGTGGCGGACTATATCGCATATATTGCATGCCAAGGACCAAATCCTTCGAATGTATTGGACCTTGCATAACAAGGTAGATGTAGAGCATCGTCTTCATTGGGCATTATCGAAGGGCTTGGAAAACCGGAAGTACGCGGCTTGGCATATCGATTTGCTCGAAGTAGTCATTGGCTGCTTGATGAAGAGCCTCGGCGTTTTGTAGACTGGCAATTATTATAGTATCGACAGTACCTGTTTTTTCGTTGGTTAGATGGAAACACAGATTTCTGTAAATCATGTTCGATGTGTCGCTGGCTGAAACAGGATAGGCTAATACAATAGTGCTACTATCAGGTAGACTGTCGGTACATATCCAATCTCTCCACATCGCAATCCGGTGTTGGTTGAGGCTGTTTTCTAAGTCTTCATCCGTGATTTCACACCCTGAGCCTGCAGCTAACTTAGACATAAACAACTGTTGGGCGAACTCACTACTTTTTCCGTCGAGTTCTTTTGCTTTTAGTGCTGCCTCTAGCGAAGGACCAAATTCACTTAACTGATAATGAGCATATGCTTTAAGGTTCCAAGCGTGGGCGTAATTCTCAAATTCTTTATTCGCAAGAAATTGGTCCAAGAGGGTTAGTGTAGAATCCGGCCCAATGGACTTAGAGGCTGAATAAATTTTTCGGTACTCAACAATTACAGGGTTTGCATCCCCATCAGATACGCGGTCGGGGTCATATTGACAGTTGCTGACAATAAGTGCCACACCAATCATTCCAAATAAGTGAAAACAGGATCTCATAATCAATCTTGGTTTAGTCCTGAATGTTAATTTACAAAATACATTTGGTGCCATGCTCCTTAATCCAGTGATCCGCTTCACGGTATCTTGGATATTTTTCGTCTAATAATGCCCAAAATGCTTTTGAGTGGTTGTTGTGTATTAGGTGACAAAGCTCATGTATGATGACGGCATCAATGACCCATAATGGGCACAAGGTTAAGCGTGTTGATAGGGCGATTTTTCCCGTATTATGCTGGCAACTACCCCACCTGCTAGTAGTATATCCTAGGCGAAAACCTTTTACTTCTCCTAGTTCTAGATGGTTGTTCCACTGACGGACTCTTTGTTCTAATGTTTTTCTGTAATGATTCTTGACAGCCTTTCGAACAGACTTTGATAACAGTTCATACTCCTCAAAAGCAACAGGCTCTTGTCCTTCGATATGAAGAAATTTTTCTTTTTTAAGACTTGCCTTCCATTGCAAAGGTTCAGTGGTTGCTGATGGGTCTGAAAATTTTACATTTCTTGGTCCATCAAAAAAAATGATGTCATCGCCTTCTTTGAGTTTTCGAAAGTTGACAGGGTGCATGGGTTTTAGCGTTAATGCCTTTTCGGCCCAATGAAATGCATCGTCTAGAATGCGATTTAACTCATAGGTTGAAGTCATTATAGGAATTCGAACAATTAGTCCTTTACTGCTTAGGCCAAAGCGCTGGTTGGAGCGCCGCTCACGAATAATGTATAAGCGTAATTCATGCCCTGCAAGTTCAATAACTCTGGATTCAGATGTGGCCTTTCTTCGGAACATACAAACAGCGATCTTCGCCGTGTTGAATTTACATAGGTTATCTATATTTATCCTCGGCTATTAAGAAGTCACAAAAACCGTTTTCAGGATTACGAAGAATACTATGGACAAGGAATTATTAGAACAATTACAAGGTGGAAATCGCTTTCAAAAACGCTTTTTAGAACAACGTAAAGTGTTCTTTTGGGGTCCAGTCCATGATGAATCGGCAAAGAAAGTAGTCGATCAGTTGTTGTTCTTAGATGCGGAAAAACCAGGGGAGGAGATCAAGTTGTACATCAATAGTCCTGGAGGGGTAGTTACTTCAGGCATGGTTGTGATGGATACCATGCAAATGATCGCCTCACCGGTTCGTACGATTTGTATGGGGATGTGTGCATCGATGGGGGCGCTCATGCTCAGCCATGGTGATAAAGGCCGACGAGAAATCTATCCGAATGGACGCGTGATGATTCATCAGCCATCCATTGGAGGTATTCAAGGCCAGGCTACTGATATTGAGATTACAGCCAATGAAATTCAAAAAACCAAGATTCTTTCCGCGGAGATTCTCGCTAAAAATTGCGGAAAGTCTGTAGAGAAAATTCTGGAGGACTTCGACCGTGATTATTGGATGAATGCAGAAGAGGCGATTGCCTATGGCATTGTCGATACGGTGTCAGCATCAGTATAAATTGTTTGATGCAATTTCTTCCAAGTGCCATAGATCGCTATAGTACAGCGTTTACAGATAAAGAGCACCCAGTACTGTATGAACTATATCGAGAAACACATTTGACGCAAACCATGCCTCAAATGGTTTCAGGCCACATGCAAGGATCTATACTCCAGCTGTTTGTCCACATGGCCCAGCCCAAGCGTATTTTAGAAGTAGGTACGTTTACCGGGTATTCTGCCATTGCTATGGCGTTAGCGATGCAGGAAGGGGGTGAGCTACACACCATTGAATATGATGATAAGTACAAGGAAATCATTGAGCAATATGTGCAAAAGGCGGGCGTGCAGGATAAGATTACCCTTCACTTTGGTTCTGGCCTCGAGGTAATACCTCAATTAGAAGGTGCTTTTGATATGGTCTTTATTGATGCCGATAAAATCAATTATAGTGCTTACTATGATTTGATTTTTGATCAAGTTCCTATTGGCGGATATCTGATTGCTGATAATGTTCTTTGGAGTGGTAAGGTCACCGAAGACGAGCACCAGTTTGATAAGGACACGCGCGCACTTCATGCCTACAACGAGAAGATTGCAGTTGATCCAAGGGTTAAGCATATCTTACTTCCCTTGCGCGATGGCTTAATGGTTGCTCAAAAGTTTGCTCAATAAATATTCCTAGTAGTTAACTAGAGATCTAAACCAAACTTTTTGGATGTTTCTTGGGCTATTTCATAGCCTGCATCGGCGTGGCGAATCACGCCAAGTGCTGGGTCGTTATGAAGCACGCGACGAAGACGAGCATGTGCATCATCCGTGCCATCAGCAAGAATTACCATGCCTGCATGCAGGGAGTACCCCATACCAACACCTCCACCATGGTGAAAGGATACCCAGGTCGCTCCACCAGCAATATTGGTGAATGCGTTTAGAATTGGCCAATCTGCCACGGCATCACTTCCATCTTTCATCGCTTCAGTTTCCCGATTTGGGGAAGCTACAGATCCTGTGTCGAGGTGGTCTCTTCCGATGATTATTGGGGCAGATAGCTCACCATTTTTGACCATTTCATTGAATGCCAAAGCGGCCTTTTCCCGCTCACCGAGTCGAAGCCAACAAATTCTTGAAGGAAGCCCTTGAAAAGCAATGCGTTTTTTGGCCATATTTAGCCAACGGTGTAGTGAAGCATCTTCAGGGAACAATTCCTTGAGTTTAGCGTCACACTTAAAGATATCCTCTTCATTCCCACTTAGGGCGACAAAACGGAAAGGCCCACTTCCTTCGCAAAACAAAGGTCTGATGTATGCAGGCACAAATCCAGGAAAGGCAAAGGCATTCTCAATATTGCGCTTATCCTTAGCCTGGCCACGGAGGTTGTTTCCATAGTCAAATACAATGCTGCCTCGATCCTGCATGGCAATCATAAGCTCCACGTGCTTAGCCATGGTATCCCATGACTGATCGCGATAATCATCTGGATTAACCTCCCTTAACGTGTTAGCTTCTTCTACAGACATCCCTTCTGGGAAATACCCGATGAGCTCATCATGAGCGGAGGTTTGGTCGGTAAGGGTGTCTGGAATGATATTGCGTTCGAGCATGCGCTCCAAAAGATCGACAGCGTTGCATAGAACACCGATGGAAAGTGCTTTTCCTTCTTTGGCGTAGGCCACTGCTCGATCAATAGCCTCATCGATATCAAGACATTTTTCGTCCAAGTACCGCGTTTCAATTCGCTTGTCAATTCTCCACTCTTCCATTTCAGCAATCAGCGCCGTTCCTTCGTTCATAGTAATGGCCAACGGTTGAGCACCACCCATACCACCTAATCCGGCAGTTACATTGAGCTTGTGCTTTAAGTCGCCTTCGAAGTGAATTTTAGCCAAAGAGGCATAGGTCTCATAGGTGCCTTGCACGATTCCCTGTGTTCCGATATAAATCCAACTCCCGGCAGTCATTTGGCCATACATCATTAGCCCTTTTCTCTCCAACTCTTCAAAGTGTTCCCAGTTTGCCCAATTGCCCACAAGATTGGAATTGGCAATTAACACACGTGGAGCGTCTTTATGACTTCGAATGACACCTACTGGTTTTCCCGATTGAACAAGAAGCGTCTCGTCGTCTTCAAGGTTTTCAAGCGTTTTTAGAATTAGGTCGAAAGCTTCCCAGTTTCGTGCAGCTTTACCTCGACCTCCATATACAATTAAGTCTTCGGGGCGCTCAGCAACTTCAGGATCTAAGTTGTGCTGAATCATCCGCCAAGCGGCTTCTTGCGCCCATCCTTTACAGTGGAGTGTAGTCCCTTTAGGTGCGGTTACCGTTCTTGAAGTTTTAGTATTCATTGTTTGTCTTTTTTGTTAAACTGATGCTGTATACTCTCAGCATGTAGGCTTTGGAAAAGCTCCATAATAAAGGCTTTAGACAACCCTAATTGGTGCCCACGCTTCAAGGCTAAAGTAAGTGTATTTTCCCATCGTTCTGGCTGATAGATTGCAAGATTTTCCTCTTGCTTGTAAACGCCAATATCACGGGCGATGTTCATTCGCTCTTGAATCAGATGTAAGATTTCCTTGTCCAAAGTATCGATGGCGCGCCGTTGGTTATTGATGTAACTATCCGAGTACCCCTCTTTTGGGTGAAGGTCAGACCACTGCACTTGTTGTAGAATGCTAGCAAGGTGACGAGGAGTTACCTGCTGTGCGGCATCGGTTAATGCCTGATCGGGTTCGATATGACTTTCCACCATTAATCCTCGATAGCCTAATTGACCCATTTGTTGGCTAAGTTCGTCAAGAAGATCTCGTCTGCCACCCATATGGCTTGGATCACCGATCATTGGAATATCCGATCGTTGACGCTGAAATTCGAGGGAAAGTTGCCAGTATGGAGGGTTGCGGTAGGCTGTATTATCGATAGCAGAGAACCCTCGATGTATGGCATATAAGCTGGAGCATCCGGCTCGTTCTAATCGCTCTACAGCACCCAGCCATAGCCCAACGTCTCTGTTCACCGGATTTTTTACAAATATCATGACCTCTGTTCCTCGCAAAGCCTCTGCCAATTCATCAATCAAAAAGGGGTTTACCGTCGTGCGTGCGCCAATCCAAAGGTGCTTAAAGCCCGCACGTAAACATGAGTCAACATGACTAGCCCTTGCCACTTCGGTAATGGGATCAACCCCAATTTCTTTTGCGGCTTCGGTGAGGTAGTCAATTCCTTGTTCTCCGAGTCCTTCAAAAGCACCTGGTCGGGTTCGTGGCTTCCAAAGTCCACCGCGGAGTAAGAAAGGATATGGAATGTGTTGTTTTAATCCACGTGCTGTGTCTAGCATTTGGTCTCTACTTTCTACAGAGCAAGGCCCTAAAATGTAGAGAGGTTTCGAAGAAGATTGAGCAGGTTGTGCATCCATAAACCGCGTACAAGGTACGCGATTTACGAGGGGATTGCATCAGTACTTTTCTATGCTCGTGTCAATTTTATCAGCCCAAGCAAGAATACCTCCCGCAAGATTGTAAATCTTGGTGACTTCAGGTCGACTGGACATGATGTACTGAACGGCGCGGGCACTTCGGGCGCCTGATCTGCAATGAATCACTACATCAATATCATTGCGTATAGCCTCTAAATGGCCAGGAAGTTCTGCAAGGGGAATGTGTTGGCCTTGGATTTCGGCAATCTCAACCTCATAGGTTTCTCTTACATCAATGAGTTGATGTTCCTTGCCGGTATTACGCCATTCTTGAAGCGTCTCTACTGATATCTCTTTAATTTCCATCAGGAATCACAATATGTGTTTGACTAACTTCTTATCATACAGGCCCCAACGGTCACATTGCTTCCCTCGTCAACTAAAATGAAACTTCCTGTCACTCGGTTTCTCGAATATTCATCGTAAAACAAAGGCACGGTGGTGCGAAGTTTAACTCTTCCTATATCATTTAGGTCGATTGTACGGTTCTCCTGATCCTTGGATAGTGTGTTTATATCCATTCTATATTCTATGGATTTAACTACACATCGGCATTGTTTTGTGGTATGAATCAAGGTGTATTTACCACCAAGTTGTAATGATTTACTATCATCCATCCAACAAATCATGGCATCGATGTCTTGTCCTGTTTTAGGTTCATTGTTAGATCGTGTAATCATATCCCCTCGACTGATATCAATCTCGTCTTCTAAGGTCATGACAACAGACATTGGGTCAAAGGCCTCTTCTACTTCTTGATTGTCACAGTGAATAGCTTTAATCTTTGTCGTAAATCCTGAGGGCCAAGCTTTTACCTCATCACCTGCACGAAAGACGCCTCCGGAAACCCTTCCTGCATAGCCTCTAAAATCGTGAAAGGTATCAGATTGTGGACGGATAACCGTTTGCACTGGGAATCGTCCATCGATATAATTTCGATCATTTGCAATATGTACATTCTCTAAGTGATACATAAGGGTTGTGCCATTGTACCAAGGCATGTTGTCTGAGGTATTGACCACGTTGTCACCATACAATGCTGATATGGGAATGAAGGTTACATCTTTTACATGCAGTTTACTTGCAAATCGCTTGTAATCGGCCTTTATGCTTTCATAGGTGGCTTGGTCGTAATCGACGAGGTCCATCTTGTTGATACAGATCGTAACATGGGGAATGCCCAACAAAGAAGCGATAAGGGAGTGCCGTTTGGTTTGTTCAATGATTCCTTTACGTGCATCGACCAGAATTATGGCAAGATTGGCTGTAGATGCGCCCGTGACCATATTTCGCGTGTATTGAATGTGGCCAGGAGTATCCGCGATAATGAATTTTCTCTTTGGTGTAGCAAAGTAACGATAGGCCACATCAATGGTGATTCCCTGCTCACGCTCAGACTTTAAGCCGTCGGTGACTAGGGCTAGGTTGATGTGGTCATCCCCTCGTTTTTCACTCGAAGCTTTTACGGCTTCCATTTGATCCTCAAAAATCGACTTGCTATCATAGAGCAACCGCCCAATTAAGGTAGATTTTCCATCATCGACACTGCCTGCTGTCGTGAAACGAAGCAGTTCCATGCTCATATATGATGCGCTATCAAAGGTATTGTTTGACATAATCTTTGGGGTTTAAAAGTATCCTTCTTTTTTACGGTCCTCCATCGCCGTTTCTGATCGTTTATCATCAGCGCGACTACCTCGCTCAGTAGATCGAGCCGCAGCTACTTCCTGAATAATCTTATCAATTGTATCGGCATCCGATCTGTAGGCACCTGTAATTGTGGCATCTCCCATTGTTCTGAAGCGTACGATTTCCTCTCGAATTTCCTCTCCTTCACGTAAAGTGATAAAAGGTGATTCGGATAAAATGACACCATCCCGTTCGAAAATTCTGCGTTTGTGTGCATAATACAGGGAGGGCAGGGCAATGTTTTCCATTCCAATGTATTGCCAAACGTCGAGTTCTGTCCAATTGCTAATCGGGAATACGCGGAAGTGTTCCCCGTGGTGCTTTTTCCCATTGTAAAGATTCCATAACTCTGGCCGCTGATTTTTGGGGTCCCATTGGCTGAATTCATCTCGGTGAGAGAAGAAGCGCTCCTTAGCTCTTGCCTTTTCCTCATCACGTCGAGCACCGCCCATCAAGGCATCAAATTTGTGTTTTTCGATGGTATCGAGCAGAGTGGGTATTTGTGCGATGTTTCGGGAGGCGTTGGCTCCTGTTTCTTCGTGGGCCATTCCGGTGTCAATCATGGATTGAACGCTTCCAACAATGAGTTTTGCTTGCAATTCTTTTGCAAGGTCATCTCTAAATGTGAGTGTTTCTGGAAAGTTATGTCCCGTATCGATATGGACTAACGGAAAGGGAATCTTTGCTGGATAAAATGCCTTTTTTGCGAGGTGGGTCAGTAGGATGGAATCCTTTCCGCCCGAGAATAGAATACAAGGGTTTTCAAATTGTGCGGCAACCTCTCTTAATACATATATGGCTTCCGATTCTAATTCACGGAGATGGTTAATGCTGTATCCCATAATTATGATTTTTTAATATGCTTAATGGCATAGTGATAAAGCGATGCCGTAGAATCTTCTATTGTATCTCTTTCAGTATCTAGTGTTAGGTGAGGATTGCTTGGAATATCAAATGGTGCATCGATACCTGTGAAATTTTTGATTTCCCCCTTCCGGGCTTTGGCATAAAGCCCCTTGACATCGCGCTCCTCACATTTTTTTAGGCTCGACGATATGTAGACTAAGTGAAATTCATTACCGATTATGCGCCGAGCCATCTCTCGTAAATCATTTTTTGGACTCACAAAACTACAGATGGTTACCACGCCAGATGCACTGAACAACTTTGCTACTTCTGCAATGCGCCGAATATTTTCCTTACGATCGTCTTCACTAAATCCCAGATTGTTATTGATTCCAGAGCGAACATTGTCACCATCGAGAACTTGCACCACAAAGCCTTCATTAAACAATTGACGTTCCAATTGTTTTGCCATGGTGCTTTTGCCCGAACCTGACAAGCCCGTTAGCCAAAAAACAGCGCCTTGTTGGTTTAGAAAATCCTCCTTTTCTTGTCGAGAAACAAGTTGATCGTATATAGGAAAGATATTATCAGACATAATGGTACAAAGTAAATGAAATTAACACGAATGCAAGGTGTGTGTTAGCACGACAAATGTTCTTACACCGTGGGCAATCGCCTCTTCATGGATGTCAAAGTCAGGGCGGTGCAAACCGGAGTTGTTTGGATTACCAGTTCCCAGGCGGAGAAGGGTTATGGGCTTTCCGTGTTGACCGTACCGAGCAAAGTCCTCAGAGGTCATTCGCATAGGGATTTCTTGACAGGACAAATCTTGTGATTCAAGAGCTTGGACGGCATCTTGGGTTAAGGCCACATCATTTAATAATGCGGGATAGCCCTCACGAATATCAAGGGTGGCATTGCCTTGATTAAATGAAGCGATTTGCTTAGCTAAGCTTTCCAATTTGTCATGCATAGCTTCCCGATGCGCCTCATTCATGGTGCGCAATGTTCCTTCTAGCATGACTTTAGAGGGAATAATGTTCGTTGCTCCTTTACCTTCAAATAGGCCAATGGTAAACAATATAGGCTCAATGGGGTTGGATAGGCGAGAGACAATTTGCTGTGCCTGAACCACAAAGTTTGAGCCCATAGCAATCGTGTCTCCGGTTAAGTGTGGCCGAGCGGCATGCCCTCCCTTGCCCTCAAAGGTTACACGAATTTCATCTGATGCCGCCATAAAGGGTCCAGAGCAGTGGCCTATAATCCCAACGTCAAGTTCTGGGCTAACGTGTAAGGCAACAAGTTTTGCGATCGGAAAACGGTCAAAGAGCCCCTCGTCAATCATCAACTGCGCACCCCCTGGCAAGACTTCCTCATGGGGCTGGAAGATGAAGTACACTCTTTTTGAGGGGGGGTGATTAGTTTGAAGTGTTTCAATGGCCCCTAGTAAACAAGCCATATGCACATCATGCCCACAGGCGTGCATAACACCATGGTTAGTGGACTGGTAAGAAGTGGTGTTTGTCTCGTTGATTGGCAAGCCATCCATATCGGCACGAAGGGCAAGGCAGTCGGATGCTTCAGGTCCAATCCATGCAACAATGCCATGACCGCCGATATTTTTTTCATAGGCCACACCCCAGTTGTTAAGGCATGATTGGATGTATTCAGCCGTTTTTTCTTCTTTTCCTGATAATTCAGGATGCGCGTGAAGGTGTCTTCGGTGACTAATTGCGTGCTTGATTATATCTGCGGGGAGTTTCATTTTTTGCGTCGGTTGACTACTTCTTGAACAACATAGGCACCCCTGAAATCCATTTTCATTTGATAGGTCCAATACGAGGCTTCTAGATAGGTGGAAAAGTCTCCTGCCTTCAATTCAGTGTAAGGTGAGTTAAACACCTTATACGTCGGCAAGTTTCGATAAGACCGATAGAATTCATCCATGGCTTGATTAACCACAGCTTCGCTTCGATCGGATATAACGAGTATTCTATAGCCGAGACTCAAATTCGTTCGTCGAGTAACCTCTTGCAATCCTGCACTGTAAGATTGTATATCGTTGTAGAATGTTACGGAGGTATTGCTCTTCTCATTAACAACTCGATGTTCATAAGGAATGGTATCAAGAGGGCGTTCTTGAGGATTATTACTTGATGGTTCCGTTAAGGATGATTCTGTACTTTCTCCCTCCACTTGGGCACTAACAGGTAAGGAGGCTAGGCATAGAAAAACAAAACAAAAGGCTGGATTTACAAGCCATTGTGAACTAAGATTAAGATTGTAAGCCATGACATTGTTTGTATTTTTTTCCACTACCACAGGGACAAGGTTCATTTCGTCCTACTTTTTTTGTAGCGCGAACGGGTGTTGCCTTAGGTTTTTCTTGTCGCCTTTTTTGGGCATTGCCTCCTTCACTGGGCCTTGAAGCGGTAAGTTTTTCAGAAGGTGCAGCTTGTTGTGCTTGCTGAGCTTCTTGATTGGCGACAATATTTACTTTGGCAAGAAAGCTGCAAAGGTTTTCATTAATATCAATGATGAGGTTTTCAAACAGTTGATAGGCCTCTTGTTTGTAGACCAATAATGGGTCTTTTTGCTCATAAGATGCCGTTCGAACTTCCTGCTTAAGATCATCCATGGTTCTTAGATGATCTTTCCATTTGTCGTCGATTAATGCTAGGGATATACTGCGTTCCACCGCCGTCATAACAGCATTTCCATTTCCTTCCAACGCTTCTTCTAGTTTTAGCGTTACTTGAGCTTGCCTTCGTCCATCGGAAACGGGAAAGACAACATTTTTGACTGTATCTCCTCGTTCAGCATGAATCCGCCGAAGAACTGGTAGGGCATTGTCTCGAATCTGACTTGTTCTTCGTTTATATTGCTCGGTAATTTGCTCAAACAAAGAGGCAATTAGCGCTTCACTGTTGCCGGACTCAAACTCAGATTCATCTACTGAAGGGTTCAGGGCAAACATTCTAAAGCAATAGAGCTTAAAGCCTTCGTAGTCATTGTATTCCTCTTCTTTATAAAGTTGAATCGCGTTGGCTGCCAATGAGTAGAAAGCATCTAGAATATCAACGCTTAGTCGATCACCAAAAAGAGCATTTCGTCGTTTGGTGTAGATTACCTCACGCTGCAGGTTCATGACATCATCGTATTCAATCAAGCGCTTTCGAGTCCCGAAGTTGTTCTCCTCCACTTTGCGTTGGGCCCGCTCAATAGACTTGGTAATCATATTGTGTTGGATAACCTCGCCTTCTTCATACCCAAAACGATCCATGACCTTCGAGATTCTTTCAGATCCAAAAAGCCTCATTAATCGGTCCTCCAAGGAAACAAAGAATTGCGAAGAACCAGCATCTCCCTGTCTTCCAGCTCGTCCACGTAGCTGACGGTCAACTCGTCGGGAGTCATGTCGTTCAGAACCTATGATTGCCAGCCCTCCGGCATCAAGCACCTCTTGAGATAATTTAATGTCGGTTCCACGACCGGCCATGTTGGTTGCAATGGTCACTGCACCAGGTCTCCCCGCCTCAGCAACGACTTCCGCTTCTCGCTGATGTTGCTTGGCGTTCAGGACATTGTGTTTGATTTTTTGCCGAGATAACATACGGGCTAGTTTTTCTGAGATCTCTACAGAAGTTGTGCCAACTAGGACAGGTCTTTTTTGGTCGGTTAACACTTTGACTTCTTCGATAATCGCATTATACTTTTCTCGCTCGGTCTTATACACTAGGTCGTTCCGGTCATCTCGAATAATGGGCTTGTTCGTGGGAATCTCAACCACATCAAGCTTGTAGATATCCCAGAACTCTCCCGCCTCGGTAATGGCTGTTCCTGTCATACCTGAGAGCTTGTGATACATTCGAAAGAAGTTTTGAAGCGTTACGGTGGCGCGAGTCTGGGTGGCAGCTTCTACTTTGACATTTTCCTTTGCCTCAATCGCTTGGTGTAGACCATCGGAGTATCGACGACCATCCATAATACGCCCTGTGTTTTCATCCACTATTTTGACCTTTCCATCCATGACCACATATTGATCATCTCGCTCATAGAGTGCATAAGCTTTGAGGAGTTGGTTAATGGAGTGTAAGCGCTCAGACTTGACAGCAAAGTTTGACATCAACTCGTCCTTTTGCTTGAGCTCTTCTTCTTCGGGAAGATTCTTTTGTTCGATTTCTGCAATCTCAACGCCAACGTCGGGAAGCACAAAGAACTCTCGGTCTTCGCCATTGGCCGTAATCAAGTCAATCCCTTTGTCTGTGAGATCAATCGAGTTTTGTTTTTCTTCGATAATAAAGTAGAGCGCTTCATCTACTGTTGGCATTTCTTTCGCCTGATCTTGTAGGTAGAAGTTTTCTGTCTTTTGAAGAATTTGTCGATTCCCTGCTTCACTTAAGAATTTAATAAGAGGCTTATTCTTTGGAAAGGCGCGGTACGCTCTCAACAAATCAAATCCCCCTTCTCCTTCTTTGTATCCTGTGTTTCCCTCGGCAATTTTCTTCTTCGCGGAGGTGAGGTATTTTGTGGCATCCTTTTTTTGAACATCGATCAATCGCTGAATACGTGGTTTTAGCTCATGAAACTGCTGTTCGTTGCTTTTGCCGATAGGTCCAGATATAATAAGAGGTGTTCGCGCATCGTCTACTAAAACGGAGTCGACCTCATCAATCATTGCATAATGCAACTTCGTTTGCATGATTTCCTTGGTGCTATTGACCATGTTATCTCGTAAGTAATCAAAACCAAACTCATTGTTCGTGCCATAGGTTATATCCGCCTTATAGGCTTGTATTCGTTCGGGAGAATGAGGTCGGTAGAGATCAATACAGTCGACAGTGAGCCCAAGAAAGGCAAAGAGCGGTCGATTCCACTCGCAGTCCCGGCGTGCTAGATAGTTGTTCACCGTAATAATGTGTACGCCCAATCCCGCAATGGCATTTAAGTAGGCTGGTAGTGTTGATACGAGGGTCTTACCTTCACCTGTCTGCATCTCGGCAATCTTACCTTCATGAAGGACAATACCACCGTGCAACTGTACATCATAGTGGACCATCTTCCAATCAATCATACTACCCGCTGCATCCCAAGAGGTTTTATACTCGGCGATGTCGTTTTGAATCGATACGTAGTCGGCATCAATGGCCAATTCTCGGTCTAAGTCAGTGGCTTTCACCCGAAGAGTGTCGGCCTCAGAAAATCGCCTTGAGGTTTCCTTCATCACCGCAAATGCCTCCGGAAGGATTTCGTTTAGAAAAACCTCAATGGATTCATCTTGCTTTTTTTTCAGGCCATCAATCGTTTTAAAGATTTCTTCCTTGGTATCGAGATCAAGATCTTCTTGATTTACCTTTTGATCTAATTCGGAAATTTCTGCTTTGATGCCCGACAAATGCTCATCTAGTTGCTCGCGAAACTCACTTGTTTTGTTGCGCAATGCCTCGTCACTTAACTGGGCATATTCTGCATAATTGGCATTGATAAGGTCTAATCTTGGCTGAACCGCTTTACGGTCACGCTCATTTTTTTTGCCAAAAAGGTTGAATACTCCTTCTAGAAATCCGGCCATAGGTCTTTTTCAGTACGGAAAAATACGTCATTATTGTCCCTTGTCCAAAGTATTCTGCCTTCAATACATAGGGACTTCACTACCTTTAAACGCATGAAAAAAATGAATGTTTTACTTCTAGGCAGCGGGGGGCGAGAACATGCCTTGGCGCGGTCCTTTAGCCTATCACCTCGATTGGATAAGCTTTTTCTCGCGCCTGGTAATGCAGGTAGCCATTCGTTAGGAGAACCTGTAGACTGTTCTCCGACAGATTTTGAGGGATTGGCTCAAATCGTAGAACAAGATCACATCGATTTTATATGTGTAGGACCTGAACAGCCGCTAGTCGAAGGGGTATATGACTTTTTTGCTGAACGTGATGTTCCCGTCTTTGGACCGTCGCAGGCTGCGGCTCAATTGGAAGGTAGTAAGGGTTTTGCTAAAGCGTTTATGAGTCGGCATAATATTCCAACAGCCTCTTACATGGAGGTAACAGCAGATAGTCTAGAAGAGGGTATGCGGCACTTAGAGCGCGTTAGCGGTCCTTATGTGCTGAAGGCCGATGGCTTAGCCGCAGGAAAAGGGGTGCTTATTTTGGATTCTTTAGACGAAGCCAAAAGCAGCCTGCGCAACATGATTATAGAACAACAGTTTGGCCAAAGCAGTGCTCGGGTAGTGATCGAAGAGTTTATAACGGGCATAGAGTTTTCTGTGTTTGTGCTGACGGATGGCAAAGACTATAAGATTTTACCAACAGCCAAAGATTACAAACGTGTTGGAGAGGGTGATACAGGGTTGAATACGGGAGGAATGGGTGCTGTTTCGCCGCCACCTTTTGTGAGCGAGGATATAATGCACAAGGTAGAACACTCTATTATTCAACCGACTATTAAAGGATTGCATCAAGAGGGTCTTATCTACCACGGTGTAGTGTACATTGGGTTAATCCTTTCTGAGGCGGGAGATTTTCATGTTATTGAATACAATTGTCGGTTTGGAGATCCAGAAACTCAGGTTGTCTTGCCAAGGATTACCTCGGACGTGTTGGAAGCTTGTTGGAGTGCTGCCACAGAAAATCTTAAAAACTATAAGTTATCAATTGATACGCAATGTGCTTCTACCGTGGTCGTAGCATCCAAAGGATATCCAGAGGCATATGCGAAGGATTTACCCATGATATTGCCAGATCCATGCCACGACGCATTTATCTATCACGCGGGCACTAAAAGGCATAGAGATGAGCTAGTAAGCAATGGTGGACGAGTCGTTTCAGTCACCGCTTTGGGCGATGATTTAAAGTCTTCCTTAACGCGCGCTAAAGAGGTGGCGGGTCAAGTCCAATTTGACGGCGCGTTTTACCGCGCCGACATTGGATATGAGTTTATCTGAGACTATTAGCTCAATTAATGATTTATTGTCAAGGAGATCTGAACTTGAGTATCTCGACTTTCAATAATAACTTGATATAAACCAGCAGATAAAGTGGACGTCGCAATCCCTACCACATTCGTGCCCTGTACTGATTGCCCTTGAGACGACATCATATATCTTCCGGAAACATCAATTATTGTAATTGTGTAAGGAATACTTTGCTTGGAGGTCCATTGAATTTGAATATCACCACTACTTGGGTTAGGCGATAGAGTAACTTCTTGCCAATTCATGGTAAAAATACCCGTGGTCGTGTCGATATCAGCCTCTACAGTAACACTAGCACTTCCGCTACATCCATTGGCATCGGAAACATCAACACTGTAACTACCGGCTACAAGACCAGTAATTATGGCATCAGTACCTCCATTACTCCATATATAGGAATAAGGAGGTATACCTCCAGAGGCAAATGCACTTGCACTCCCGTCAGGGTTGGTTGCATCGGTTTGAGGACTTGAGGTAACACTTACCGAAACGGCAGATGGCGCAGAACCCACGACTACTGTGGCTGAGGAAGAACACCCACTGCCGTCACTTACGACAACCGTATAGCTTCCTGCGCACAAATCGTTTGCGGTACTTGTGTTTTGTTGGTTCACATCATTCCATTGATAGGTAAATGAGCCATTGCCATTTACCGTTACACTAGCCGATCCATCGCACCCACAAGATTCTGCTGTAGAAGAAGTGCTTAAAGTGAACGCTGTATTTACCGAAGGGACAGAGTAGCCAATTGTGGTATCACACCCTGTAATATCAGTAATCTGAACAGAATAATTTCCTGCAGAAAGTCCAGCAATGGAGCTTGTTTGTTCTCCTCCAGGACTCCATTGATAGAAGATCTGTCCTGAACCTCCGGTGGTTGTTACCGAGATAGCTCCG
>PKDX01000007.1 GCA_002862745.1 Bacteroidota bacterium
AGGGGTTAACCCCATTTCGTAGCCCTAAAGTACGTCAATTTCTAACTATGTTGATGATATAACGCACGAATCATGCCATCACTCAAGCCAAATTTTGGCACATGAATGATGTCTGCTTCTGTCCACTCCATGCTTCGTAAGTACAATTTTAAGGCAATGGGTAATACATCTGCTCGGTCTGGCTTTAAACCATGGAGTACGATTCGTTCGTTTATTGATAGCCGATCGATTTGCTCATAAAGCTTCTTAATATATGCGTAATCCAATACAGCATTGCTTGGTCTTTTGGACAATTTATGCGCGGTATTTATACTTCCTCCACTACCCACGAATTCGATGTTTCTAGGAGATGTGCTTAGCTCTTGCAAGAATTCTTGCATTTTTTGCCATTCTGATTTCTTGACCTTATCGGCAAGTAGCCGAATCGTTCCAATGTTAAATGACTTACTACGAATGACTTCCTTGCCCCGATGCAATGAGTATTCAGTGCTGCCACCCCCGACATCCATATAGAGATAGTCTACGTCTTTACTGAGTTTACCCTGCCATTCGGCCTGTTGGATAAGATCGGCTTCAACCTTTCCGTGAATAACCTCAAGTTCAATGCCTGTTGCTTTTTTAATGGCGGTAATAATCTCTTTTGAATTGCTTGCGTCCCGCATAGCAGAGGTTGCACAAGCCCTCATAAAGTCTACTTGGTAGGCATCTACAAAGTTTTTGTAGGCAGAAAGTGCTGAGATAAGTCGTTGGATATTGTGATCACTTATTTTTCCGTCATTGAATACATCCCATCCAAGACGGACTGGTACACGAAACAATCCGAGCTTGACAAAATGAGGTTTGCCGTCAAGCTCAATCACGTCATTAATCAAAAGACGCATAGCATTGGATCCAATATCTATGGCTGCTAATCGCATACTATGAATGTACTAGGACTATATGTTTTTTGACGAAGCGCCTATCGATAACTTAGCCACTGATCGCCATGTTGGATATCAACTCCTCGATCGCCATCGACAACTTCACCAATGATCTGGGCCTCTACGCCATAGGATTGACTAATGCCAATCAAATGCTCGGCTAAATCAACAGGTAGATATGCTTCAAGTCTATGCCCCATGTTAAATACTTTATACATTTCCTCCCAACTTGTCCCCGAAGCTTTCTGTATGGCATCAAAGAGAGGCGGGATGGTCAGCATGTTGTTTTTTACAATGCGTCCTTGTTGAAGAAAGTGCATGACTTTGGTTTGGCCTCCTCCAGAACAATGCACCATACCACCGATCTCCTTACGCGCAACGTCGCCCAAAAACTTAGTTACAATTGGGGCATAGGTGCGGGTTGGAGAGAGGACAAGTTTACCATAGGTTTCCCCGGTTTCAGGTTCAATATCGGTTAACTCATGCGGTCCTGAATAAACAAGGCTTTTATCTGTATTGGGGTCGTAGCTCTCAGGAAATGTATCCTTTAGATTTCCTCCAAACAGGTCGTGGCGTGCGGAGGTTAATCCATTGGATCCCATCCCGCCATTATAGCTCGTTTCGTAGCTAGCCTGCCCGTAAGAAGCTAAGCCAACAATCACATGCCCAGGCTTAATCTGGATGTCGATGACTTTGTCTTTTGGCATACGTGCAAAGGCAGTGTATCCCACATCAAGGGTGCGCACGATATCTCCCACGTCCGCAGTCTCTCCCCCTGTTGGATAAATTCCAACTCCAAGGCTGTTTAGCCATTCGACGAGTTCTTGCCCCCCTTGAATAAGGTGTTTTACCACTTCGCCTGGGATGAGGTGCTTATTGCGACCAATCGTCGAGGAGATAAGAATGTTATCGGTTGCGCCAACACAAATCATATCATCAATATTCATGATCAGTGCATCTTGCACGATATCCTTCCAAACAGAATGATCACCCGTCGCCTTCCAATATAAGTAGGCTAGAGAGGGCTTGGTGCCTGCTGTGTCAGCATGCATAATATTAACGAAGGCATCATCCCCACCAACTACATCTGGCATGATTTTGCAAAATGCATTGGGAAACAATCCTTTGTCGAGATCTTTGATGGCTGCATGGACCTCAGCCTTATCGGAACTTACTCCTCGTCCAGCATAGCGTTGGGATGAATTTGACATGAGGCAAAGAAACGCTGATTTTACTCTACTTGAATAAGCTTTTACGCCCAATTTTTGAACACAAGGGGCATTCGTTGGGATCGTGCCCTCGGGCAGGGCAAAAGGCGCGGCCAAAGAAGATGATTTGTAGGTGAAGTTTATTCCAAAGTTCCCTTGGAAAAAGCCGTTTAGCATCGCGTTCCGTTTGGACGACATTCTTCCCAGTGGACAGCGTCCATCGATACATCAATCGCTGAATGTGCGTGTCAACAGGAAAGGCCGGTACGCCAAAGGCTTGACTCACGACGACAGAAGCCGTCTTGTGTCCAACACCTGGCAAGGATTCTAAGTCTTCGAGTGATTCAGGGACTATGCCTTGGTATTGATCAATTAAGATTTGCGATAAGGCATGAATGTTTTTCGACTTGGCGGGCGATAGGCCGACTGGACGAATAATCGAACGAATCTCCTCAACGGTAAGTTTGACCATATCATAGGGATTGTCCGCTCGCTCAAAAAGTATGGGTGTCACTTTATTGACTCCTGCATCGGTGGATTGTGCAGAGAGTAAAACCGCGATGAGCAGGGTGTAGGGGTCTTTGTGATCCAACGGAATAGGAGTTTCCGGAAAGTGATGTTCGAGCGTATCGATGACAAGTTGGACTTTATCGGCCTTTTGCATCATGCTAAACTACTGATTGCTCACGGAAGAATTCGGCTTTCTCATTAATTGAGTTAGGGAGTGAGAAATTGCGTAGATTGAAACCGGGTTCGAGGGGAGGTGGTGCCCCCGCAAAACTTCCCACATTTTATTTACCTTTGAGCCCGATGGAAAAGCGCTTGCTCCTCGAAGAATCCCTGCTTAATCTCATCCTACGTAGGTTGGCCTTCCAACTTATTGAGAGCCATCAGTCCTTTGAAGAATCTGTTTTTATTGCAATTCAACCACGCGGTATTGAATTGATGCATGCTGTGGTAAAGGCCTTGGAAGAGGTGAAGGCGATAAAGCCTGAATCGCTGCAGCAAGGAACATTAGATATAACCTTTCATCGCGATGATTTTCGATCCGGTAAAAGCCTTATTCCTAAGTCAACGGATATTCCTTTTGCCATTGAAGGCAAGCGAATTATACTTATTGATGATGTGCTTTATACTGGACGAACAATACGTGCAGCGCTCGATGCCTTGGTTGACTTTGGGCGTCCTAAAGATGCTGAGCTTCTCGTGCTGATTGACCGTAAACTTCATCGAGACCTGCCGATCCAAGCTAAATATGTTGGAAAAACGATTGACTCAATCGAAGAGGAACGTGTCACGGTTGACCTAGAAGGCAAAAGCGTTTGGATCACCCCTAAAACCCCTGATAATGGCTAGTTTGTCGACTAAACATCTTTTAGGAATTGCTGACCTCTCCACTGAGGATATTCAATTGATTCATTCCACGGCAGACGAGTTTAAAGAAGTTTTATCAAGAAAGATTAAAAAAGTCCCATCCCTTCGCGATGTCACGATTGCCAATCTGTTTTTTGAAAATTCAACGCGGACTAAGATTTCCTTTGAGCTAGCTGAAAAGCGACTCAGTGCGGATGTAGTCAATTTTGCTTCGTCGACTTCCTCGACAAAAAAAGGCGAAACCCTTATTGACACCGTAAATAACATTCTTGCCATGAAGGTGGATGTGGTAGTCATGCGGCATCCTCAGCCTGGTGCACATCGTCTACTATCACGCCATATTGATGCTAAAATCATAAATGCCGGAGATGGCGCTCATGAACACCCTACTCAGGCCTTACTCGATGCCTACAGCATTCGTGAGCGTCTAGGGGAGGTCGGTGGAAAGAAAGTATGCCTATTTGGTGACATCAAACACTCCCGTGTGGCAATCTCCAACATTCTTTGTTTGCAAAAATTGGGGGCTGAAGTCATGGTCTGCGGACCAGGTAGTTTGATTCCCAAATACGTTAATGGTTTGGGAGTGAAAGTGAGCCATAATGTACAAGAGGCATTGGCTTGGTGTGATGTAGCCAATGTTTTACGCATTCAGCTTGAACGGCAACAAGTACGCTACATACCAAGCTTACGTGAATACAATCAATACTTCGGTATTCGAAAAAGCCATCTTGACGCGTTGGATAAGGAGATTGTGATTATGCACCCTGGCCCCATCAACCGAGGGGTAGAGATCGATTCCGATGTGGCGGATTCCGAACACTCAATCATTCTTGATCAGGTAGAAAACGGTGTGGCGACTCGTATGGCCGTCCTATATCTATTAGCAGAAGCTTAGTTATAGCAAGGCCTTCAGACTTTTTGATTTGTCCATAATTATAGGCGAATTACCCATGTTGGTGCACACTTAGCCCTAAATGACGATTTTTTAGCCATTATTTTTAGAAAATGGACCGCATATATACGTTTCAGTTTCAGTTTACTTGGCCACTTGTTCAAATGATACGTAATGTCGAGCGTATCCATATGACATGGAAGTCTCGTCATTCATCGGCTACCTTTCTTGAAAATCAGCGGGAAGAAGCGGGGATGAGTTCTCTTGTAAGCTGTGCTAAAATTGCAGGGCTCAGTCTTTCAAGTGAGGACTTGAGCTCTATCAAGCGGCAAAGTTTTGATGATTTTTCCAATCCAGCGCTTGACTTTTCTCGTGGCTTACTCGAAGCTTATGAGTTTTTAAACTCGGCAACTCAGGACGAATTGATTGAGGAGGATTGTGTGAAAAAAGTTCATGAAAAGCTGACGAAGTACATGGCGGTACCCGATACCCAAAAAGGGGAGTATAAGTCTCAAGATGACATGGATAACAAGGGCTCTGCCGCCTTGCCGACCTTGATTACGTTTCGTACAACGAATCCGAATGAACTTGTTGCTCGGTCTATGGCAGCCTTGTTCCGCTGGACAAAGGATAATGAAGACGTTGATGATCTTGTGAAAGCTGCTCTTATGGCTTATGAAGTCTATGCAGTTGATGCATTTAATAGTCATGTGGACACCTTGGGACGCTTAATGGCGGGTGCATATCTCAAATCGAGAGGGTATAGCTGGATTGCCTACCTCAAGCTTGAACGAGAGTTTGAATTGCGTCACCGTGAGATGCAACAGATTATGGCTCAGTGTAAGATGCGACGACCTAATGAGGATATCACACCATGGGTTGAATTCTATCTTGAGTGCTTATTGCATGCTTTAGAAGGGCTACCATTTGATACGAGCTATGAGCAGATAAAATCGGCCAATCTTTCAGCAAGCGATGAAACGCTTAGTCCAAGAGAGGAGAGGGTTTTACGTTTTATTGAGGCCAATCCGGGAACACGGTCAGGTGAAATTTCTCAGGGCGTCAATATTCCCGTTCCGACGATTAAAAAAATGGTAGCCAAGTTCTATCGTATGGCCTTAGTTAATCGATTTGGTCAGGGGCGTGGCACGCATTATGCAATGCGCTAATCTTTTTTCTTTCATCGATTTTATTTCTTGACAAATCAAAATGTGGTTTTGGGTTGTTATGCCTACAAATCGTGATATGTCAACCGCCCAACTTGCTAAGGTTCCAAAAGTCTCCATTACATCTCATTCGGGGATTTACACGCTTTCCGTGCAACAAAAGCTACCGATCTCGTTAGAAGAGGCTTGGTCATTTCTCAGTGACCCCACCAATCTCAAGATGATTACGCCTGATTACATGCGTTTTGAAATCACCTCAGATACGCAGCCGGGAAATACGATGTTTGAAGGACAGATTATTTCCTACCGAGTGAGTCCTTTGCCCGGCATTCGTATGAATTGGGTTACGGAGATTACGCACGTTGAAGATCAGCGTTATTTCGTAGATGAACAGCGCTTTGGCCCCTACACGATGTGGCATCATGAACATTGGTTAGACCCTATTGAAGGTGGGGTGGATATGCTCGATCGCGTCTCCTACAAGATTCCATTAGGTCCCATCGGAAAACTCGCACAGGTAATCATGGTTCGTCGTCAGCTTCAAGGTATTTTTGACTATCGCATTGACAAGTTGCATGAGGTCTTTGGGGAATATGCCGAGCCGGTAGCAGAATCAGCTGCTGATGTCTAGTTCTGCTAGCCATTCATTTAGCAAGGTCAATGAAGTTCGTTTAATCTTAGGAGACCAGCTTAATCATGATCATTCATGGTTTAGAGGGGTGCGAAAGGATGTATTATATGTAATGATTGAGCTGCCGCAGGAACAAGAATATGTGCGTCATCATATACAAAAGACCCTTTGTTTCTTTCTTGCTATGCGAGCATTCGCCAACCATTTACAGGAAGCAGGTCATCAGATGCTATACATCGCCTTAGATAGCCAAGATAATCCCAAGGATTTAGCGCAACACATCGGTGATATTTTACAACGGCACTCTCCACTATGCTTCGCCTATCAATTGCCTGATGAATATCGCCTAGATCAACAGTTGCAATCCATTGGTAAAGCATGTGAAGCGAAGGACATTGAGGTTAATGCCTGCGACTCAGAGCACTTTCTCACAGATCGAGAGGACTTCGCCGACTTCTTTGGAGATAAGAGTCCTGTCATGGAGCGATTCTACCGCCAGATGCGTACAAAGTTTGGGGTGCTTATGGATGGCCCTTCATCAAAGGCCAAGCCGCTAGGCGGAAAGTGGAACTACGATGTGGCCAACAGGAAAAAGTGGCCAAAAGATAAGCAGCCCCTTGAGCCTCTATTATTCCACCATGATGTAAGCGCGCTACTCAAGATGTTAGATGATATGGGCATACAAACCATTGGTCATCCGCCAAAGAATAATGTGATTCAACATCCTGTTACGAGGCAGGATCATTTGGATATGCTTGATTTCTTTATCGATAAGTGTCTGCCTGAATTTGGTCTTTACCAAGATGCCATGACGGACGTATCGTGGACCCTTTATCATAGCCGCATTTCGTTTGGGCTAAACACAAAGCTCTTGCACCCTTTGGAGGTAATTCGTAAGGTTGAAGAACGATTTATAGAAGATCCAGATCATGCCAGTATTGAACAAGTTGAAGGTTTTATCCGTCAAATATTAGGTTGGCGTGAGTATATGCGTGGTGTATATTGGAAGCATATGCCTACCTATGCCACCTTAAATGAGTTGGAGAATAGCCGGAAACTTCCTTCTTGGTTTTGGGATGGTAAAACCGATATGTATTGTCAAGCACATGCCATAGGACAGAGTTTAGACCATGCCTATGCCCATCACATTCAGCGCCTGATGGTGACAGGGAACTTTACGCTCTTAGCCGGTATCGAACCCAGTGAAGTTGATGCGTGGTACTTAGGTGTTTATCTAGATGCTATAGAATGGGTTCAGATGCCCAATACACGAGGAATGAGCCAGTTTGCTGATGGAGGGATTGTAGGCACCAAGCCCTATGTAGCTTCAGCAAACTATATGTCCAAGATGGGGGATTATTGTAAGAAGTGCAGTTACAATGCTAAGTTGCGGCACGGAGAGAAGGCCTGCCCTCTGAATGCGCTCTATTGGGATTTTATCAATCGCCATGAAGAGAAACTCGCTTCGAATCGCAGAATGTGGATGCCTTATCAAGCCTGGCGGAAATTTGACCATGAGGAAAAGGTCAAGGTCTTAAAGCAAGCCGAGCATTACCTCAATAACCTAGAGTCTCTTTAATCCCTTAAAGCAACTGTTATGTCAACTCATTTACCATGGGCAATCGTTTGGCTTCGTCATAGTCTACGATTACATGATAATCCTATGATTCAGCGCTGTATTCAAGAAGGGTATCGTCCTGTTGTACTTTATATCACGCCTAGTCGAGAATTAGAAATCGATCGTTGGGGATTTACTCCACTAGGTCCTCACCGTAAAAGATTTCTTATGGAAAGTCTAGTTGATTTGCGTAGTCAATTGGAAGAGCATGGGGTGAACTTACTATACTTAGAAGGCGATGTGATTGAACAGTTATCGCTGGTAAGCACTTCCTTAACTTCAACCCAGTCCATCAAGCTCTATGCAGATAGAGAATATGCCTATCTAGACCAAAAAATAGAAGCGGAAGTGGAGGCAGCTTTTGATATAACTTGGTTTCACGCACAGCTCCTCACCAATCCAGATGACCTTCCCTTTTCAGTGACCGCTACCCCCCATATTTTTTCTAAGTTCCGTGGTAAGATTGAAAAGTATGTGACGATTGAAACGTTAACTGAGGAAACCAAGTGGAGTAAGATGTCTCAGCAAGAAGCAGCACTTCCCGCTTTGTTACAAGAATACACAAAGGCCTTGCCCTGTGATTCGGATGATACGTTGCCAAAAGACAATCGACAGGCATTTGACTTCCGGGGAGGAGAGACGGCAGCCCTCGCACGTCTCAACGACTACCTATGGAATACCGAGTACGTAACTACTTACAAGGAAACACGTAATGGATTAATTGGACCTAACTATTCGACCAAGTTTAGTGCTTACCTTTCGTTAGGCTGCTTATCCCCGAAACTAGTCTATCATGAGATCAAGCGCTTTGAGGAAGAAGTAGTGGCCAATCAGTCCACCTACTGGGTCATCTTCGAAGTTTTGTGGCGTGAATTCTTTCGTTATGTTGCATGGCAGCATGGTCGCCATTTATTTTGGCCAGGCGGTATTCAGCACAAGCCTGTCAAGCTTCGTACAAATCATCAGTTTGATGCATGGTGTAAGGGCGAAACGGGTCAACCTTTCGTCGATGCCAATATGCGGGAGCTCAATGCTACGGGCTTTATGAGTAACCGTGGTCGACAAAACGTAGCAAGTTACCTCGTCCATGATCTAGGGCAGGATTGGCGTGCAGGCGCAGCCTACTTTGAATACCAATTACTTGACTATGACCCCTGCAGTAATTACGGGAACTGGAATTACGTCGCAGGAGTGGGCAACGATCCTCGTGCCGGACGAAAGTTTAATGTAGCCGGTCAGGCAGAGCGCTATGATGTACAAGGTGAGTTTACCTTGTTATGGGCAGATTAGAAGGCATTAAACTCCGCCTTTCTTAATCACGAAGTTTGTAAGTGACAATTACTTGTTCCCTTCCTGACGTTTCAAGAAGTCTACTGCTAGGGGAGTAGCCACGAATATTGATGAGTACGTTCCTACAATAATTCCCACAATCAAGGCAAAGGATAGACTCTTGAGGTCTGGTCCTCCGAAGAAGAAGAGAATGAGCACAACGAGTAAGGTAGTGACCGAGGTCATCAATGTTCTGCTAAGCGTTGAGCTAACTGCCTCGTTGACGTTCTCTTCCAGTGCAGTTTTAGGACGCTCCGTGATGTATTCACGAATTCTGTCAAATACAACCACGGTATCGTTGATCGAGTAACCGATAATTGTAAGTAGGGCAGCAATGATATTTCTGTTCATCTCCATAGAGAATGGCATCACTGTTTTTAAAATCGCAAACAACCCTAAGATGATGAGGGCATCGTGAAGAATTGCGGCAATGGCACCGAAGCCAAACTGCCACTTTCTAAAGCGAATGAAGATATAGACGAAGATGAGTAATACCCCTATACTGCCTCCAAAGACCGCACTCTTTCGAATATCATCCGCTACTGAGGTTTCAATCATAGAAGTTCCTTTGATGTAGTCCTGACGGAAATCATCAAGGGAAGCCGATGGACTAGCATAGAAAGTTTCTAGCTCTCCGTAGAGTAATGCGGCCATGGCATCATCATTTAATGCGACACCATCTAGATTCTCAACAGAGGTGGTGATTTGCAATGTAGCCTCCGAACCATAGGTTTTCACAGTAGGTCGTTTTCCGAGTTTCGCTTCAAGCTTATCAGCAACATCTGTTGCATCGATATTCTGATCAAATTCTACGGTATATGAGCGACCACCCTTAAAGTCAACCCCTAAGTCGAAACTTTGCGTTACGATGGCGGCAATACTTGCGGCTACGAGAACTCCAGAAATGGCATAGGAAATTTTACGCATGCTGAGGAACTTGTACACCTTCTGAGCGGAGAATACTTTCGATAGGGAAGTATCAAACGTTACTTTACGATCTCGTTGAGATAAATAATTAAATCCAATTCGTGCAATCACTACAGCAGCGAGAAGGGTAGTAAGGATACCAATCATAAGCACAATTGCAAATCCTTTAACTGGACCGAAACCACCTTTGTAAAGAAGGAAGGCTACAATAAAGGTTGTCACGTTGGCATCAATAATTGCAGAGTATGAACGGTTGAAACCATCTTGGATAGCAAGTTTATATCCTTTGCCTTTTCTGACTTCTTCTTTGATACGCTCAAAAATGATCACGTTCGCATCCACGGCCATACCTACAGTAAGAACAATACCTGCCATACCTGGTAAGGTTAGGGTAGCTCCAAATCCTGCAAGGCAAGAAATGATGTAGAATAGGTTGAGAATAAGTGCTGCAAGAGCGATTACACCAGAACCTCCGTAGTAAAGAAGCATGAAGACCACAATAGCGCCCATTCCAATGGCAAGAGACATAAGACCACTGCGCATAGAACGCTTACCAAGCGTTGGTCCGACAAAGTCACTTGAGGTAACTTGTACTTGAGCATCCAATTTACCAGCCGTTAGGATGTTGGATAAGTCACGCGCTTCTTGGACATCCATAGAACCGCTGATTTGAGTGCCTCCTCCAGTAATCTCATTAGCACTACGAGGAGCACTGATTATTTTTTCATCAAGTACGATAGCGATGAATCCTGAAGTTCGTCCTTCGGCTTCATTGACTTCTAGTGAAGCTTTACGGGTCATGTCTGCCCAAATCTCTGCTCCCTTTCGATTCATTGAAAGATTAACAGCAGGCTCATTATTCATAGGATCCAAGAATTGATAAGCATCCGTTAGCTCATCTCCTGTGATTCGAGAAGTACTTCCTTCTACAACATACACACCATAGTATTTGGGTCCTTGTTCAAAGGCATCGTCTTGGTTGTTGTCAATTGGCTTCTTATCTCGGAATATGCGGTAGTTATCCTGAGTGATTCCTTTCATAATCGCCTTATCTGCGATAACCTCATCGAAGTAAGCGATATGTTCTTCGGCGATGTAGGCTGCACTCGGATATCCCGTAGAGGGCTCCATGGTGTTCCCATCGATCAGCGGAACGAGGATTAAACTGTCATTTGAGGTAGTATTAAGTTCCTGAGTAAACTGTGCCTTGATGGCTTCATCCACAGGTTCTAGGAAGCGCTCAAAAGTCCATTGATCGCCAAAGCGCTCTCTAGGTTGGATAACATTGTAGAATCCAAGCTCTGCAGATTGCTCAATAAGCTTTTGAATACGATCTGGATTATCTACTCCAGCGAGCTCCATGTAGATGTGCCCTTGGGTTTTATCCTTACTAATTTCCGGTGAGGCTACACCGAATTGGTCAATACGTGTTTTGAGAATGGTTTCTGCACCGTCAAGCATGTCCGCCATTTCATTGCGAAGTGTGCTGATAACTGAAGCAGTAGTCGAGCTGTTCGATATTGTGCTTAAGCGTTCTGTGTTAAAGAAGCTCCCCATGGGCTCGTCCGTAGATTCTTCAAAGACCTTTTGGAAAACAGTGAGGTAGTCCACTTCGTTGCCCGCTTTGAATTCCGCATCAGCCTTTTTGATGATCTCGCGGATTTCTGTTTGCTTGGTCGGTGTGGCCAACTTGGCTAAGGCATCAGCCTGGTCAATAACTAATGTTACTGCAAGTCCGCCTTGGAGATCAAGCCCTAAGCTGATTGACTGAGCTTCTACTTTTTTGTAATTCCAAATCAAGAACAAGTTGTCCTCAATGTCTCTTACTGAATCCTTGTAGGATCTTGCATATCCCTCACGAATGGTGTTGGCTTGTTCCACGTTAAGGCTATTGTAGGCAGTTGCTTGGGCAAGCGCTTTTTCCGTAGCGTTTTGCACCTTGGCTTGGTTAGCGCTGTCTGCTAATAGTTCAGATTGCAGCGTTTGTAGAATCTCAGCTTTTTGGCTTTCATAAGCCTTGGATGCGCTGTCATTGAGTTCGATGGCATCCCACGCAAACTCATCAGGTACGTTGTTTGCCAGTCTAAAGGCTGCTTGAGCTTGGCGCTCGGCACCTTGTTGAAGGGCTACGTAGTTCACCCTGATGATATCCTGACTGAAGATCGTTTCAAAACTGTCTCGGAGGACTGCTTCCCTTGCTTCGTCAATTTGGTTGATTGCGACAATATTTTCTAACTGCTTTTCGGCATACGCGTCGGCGTCTTTATTGACGCTGTACTTAACGTAAGTAGGTATTAAAGTCCACAGACAAGCGAGGGTCAATGGAATAATGAAGGCGAGAAGCAGAGGATTCGCTGTGCGATTTTTACTGGCCATAATATCTTTTCTTCGTGTTTAAACGGCCTGCAAATATAGTAAAACCCTCTATCATAGTGTTGCTCAATTAGGATGTTTTTTAGCAACTCTTGTTCGGGCTAGATAAGATACTTTTTTCGACAGGAGAATGTTCTCTAGAATCCAATTTTTTCATCAAAAATCTTGGATTAATGCCGACTATATGGAATAATTCCTTATTTTGTGGTTATGTCCCTACCGGTAGAATGTCATCGCTTTCGAGAGGTGCGAAAAGATTTAAAGTATACTCAGGCGGAGTTTGCTCAGTTACTAGACCTTGGCCAATCCACTGCTGATATAGAACGAGGTAAAACCAAGATTTCTGGGAAGGCAGTAATGCTTCTTCAAAAGCTCTATGGCATCAATCCACTATGGCTTTTTGGTGAATCGCTTGAAAAACATAAGGCGCAGACTTCGGTCATGCCGAAAACCCTGGTTCTTGATCGTGAAGGGCAAGAAAATATACTACTGGTAAGTGCCAAGGCAGCAGCGGGTTATCCTCTCAACCTAGGCGACCAACAATGGTTTGATCAACAACCTCTGTTTAACATGCCATTACCGATGTTTCGCGGAGGGAGTTATCGCGGCTTCGAGATAGAAGGAGATAGTATGGAGCCTGGATTTCATGCAGGAGATTGGGTGTTTGGTAGAGCGATAGATTCATTGATGGATGTCCAAAATCAAAGCGTTTACGTAGTGGTTCTCCATGATTCAGTCCTCATAAAGCGAGTGGTTAAAGAAGTTAACGGTCAGCGAATAAGTCTTCATTCGGACAATCGGAGGTATCCACCGTTTATGGTCAGTACAGCTGATATACAAGAGCTTTGGAAGGTGGTTACGAAGTTGGAAGGGGAGGATGCTAGCTTATTCTCAAGACCTGTTTCGGGAAACATCGGTGAAACCAGTGCAGTCCAAGAGAATACTGACATTCAATCCATCGAGTATCGTTTGCGCGAGCTCGAGGCTCGTATGAATCGAACATAAGCGCAACCCTAAACTTGAATGCCTTTGCATGGGTTGATTTAATGCGTCCAAAGACTATGGACGAATAGTCTTCGTTTTCCCAATCGGTAAACCATACCTTTGTACTATGCAATTCATGCATAAATATGGTGTATATCTAGTGGCATTCGTGGCTCTAGCAATATACTATCCCACGATTTCTTACGACTATAATCTGGATGATGAATTAGTAACTCGGGGTTCTGAATTGGAAGAAAGAGGTCTTGAGGTAAGTCATTATACAGCTTACGGCACGGATTCTTTGTCCAAGATATTTTCTGAGCCATACTATAAGGACTCAAAAGGCAATAGCTATGGTTTTCGACCGATAACCCATACGAGCTTTGCCCTAGAGCATGCAATCTTTGGGGAAAATGCGGCCACAAGCCACACGATAAATGCCTTGTTGTATGCCTTATTAAGCATGATGTTAGCGCTTCTGCTTCATCGGCTTTTCCCTCGATGGGATTATGTTGTTGTTCTACTTGCTACGCTACTTTTTGCGGTTCATCCCATGCATGTAGAAGTGGTAGCCTCAATTAAAAACCGGGATGAGATTCTAGCCCTTTTATTTTTTCTTTTGGGTTGGTACTTAATTATACACTACAGTAAGAAACCTCGGCTGAGTATTCTATTGGGAGTTCTATGTTTTGCCCTATCCATCTACAGTAAGCTGTCTTTGCTCTTCATGCCCGGTGTAGTCGCCTTGTATTTGTTAAGGCATGAAAAGTTTTCATTGAGTGATGTGATTCTATATATTGTAGCCACGGTAGGAGTCGCGGCACTTCGTATGGAATGGTCGCTGGGATTTGTTCTTTTTATTTTAACGGTGGGCCTATTTCTTCTTTACATCTTTCACGGAATGTGGAGTCAAGAAAATCGGAATTTGATGGCCAACCAAGCTAGACTTCTTTATCAGCAATTTCAGCTTTTTCGACAAACAGTACAAAATAAAATGCCCAAAAGTGGTCTGTCCACTTCTTGGAAGCATTGGTCGTTTATATCAGGATTATTATTGATTTTGGTCTCCTATGCAGGAGGGCAATATATAAGTCCAATTCTTTTTTATGCGTTAGGTACTGTTATTGGATTTACTTGTCTAATCTTTTGGATTCGTATTCCCTATTATATGGTTTTAGGTCTTCTGGGAGGCCTTGGTCTTCAAATGGACTTTAATGGTCATTACTTAGCGTTGCTTCCTTTATTAATTTACATGTTATCCGCATCGGACGAGGAGGATGATTTATGGCACTTCCCACACGTTCTAGGTAATGTTTGGCCGTCGGTAATGATTTTTTCTATTGTTTTAACGGCTTCTGAATTTTGGGTATCAAGGTCTATGATCAATGTGGTATTGGCTTATGCTCTTCCATTTGGACTACTTCCTCTGAGTATGTTAAAGGCAAAATGGAGTAAAAAGTTGCCACAAATCATATTTTGGCTTTTTAGCATATGTATTGGGTCATGGATATTATATATCACCAATCTAGGCCCTGGTTCTATGGAGATTATGCCAATCTATTTAGGGTTATTTTTGAGTTTCTTGCCTAAGGTGGGCTTCATGGATAAGCCATTTGAGCGCATTGGATTGGGTGGTCTTCTTTTGCTCATCTTTGCCCTCTTTTCTCACATTCTACCTGCGATTCAAGCTCCGAGTGATGCGCAGATCGTAGAAAGTGATAATGTGGTAGAGTCTGTGGAAGAGGTAAAAAGAATCACAGCAAAAGCTGACTCAATCCCTATGTCCACGCTTGGACGCATCTTAGACCTCTCGGAAAATCCAATGGTGGGTGTTGATGATTTCTCTGAGAGGTTAGCGTTTACTTTTGGTAATGTTTATCACTACCATCGACAAATGCTTATAAGTGCTCCTTGGTCAGCCTATTACGGTCATGGTGCGATAAGCGGTGCTTCATGGTCTAGTTTTGAAGTTTTAGTTGGCCTTGGATTGTGGATATTATTGCTAGTTATTCTAATTGTGGGATGGGTAAGGGGCCATACTTCGTGGTGGATAGGGGCATGTGTAGTATTGTTTGGGCTGCTTCCTTTTGTTAATCTTTTTGTGCTTATGGCAGGGGGCGTTGCCGACCGTTATACGTTTATGGCAAGTCTTGGAATAGTTATCTTGCTTGTAGGTATGTTGAGGCATTTTACGGCATTAAAGCGTCAAGGAATCATGGTAATCTTGGGATTATGCATTGTAATTCTCACATGGAGGTGTTACGACAGGATTCCCTCATGGGAAAGTAAAGAATCCCTTTATACCTCGAGCTTAGAACAATTTCCTGAGGCGGCTAAAGTTCATTATTTATTGGCAGATACAAGGGCTGGCCAAGCGGCTGCGGCATGGGAATCCAGCAATAAGTCAAGGAATGCACGTGAAAATTTCAGAACATCTTTAGATTCGGCATTGGTGTCTTACACCAGAGCAATATCTCTTTATCCCAGGGCAGAGTGGGAAGGGGATCGCAATGGAATATATGAAGATTTGATCAGGTTGAATCTCGAGTTAGGAGAGGACATAAGGGCATTAGAATTGCTCCAAGAATATTGCACGCTGAACGAATTGAATTGCGCTCCAAGGTATCTAAACTTTGTAAAGAATTTCATGGATAAAGGCAATTTTGAAGCCTCATATCAAGGCTTTCTAATGCTTATCGAAGCGGAACCTTTAGCGTCTCATTTTACGCAATATTCAAGAAATCTAAGTCTATATCTTTCTTCAGATGCCGGAGTCAAAGAAATTTTAGAAAGGACTTTAGAATATGGCATTGATTTATACCCCAATAGCGCAGCCTTATATTTTAATTATGGCAGTTTTTTAATGACATATAATGATTTTTCTAATGCGTTAGTGGCTTTTAATAATGCATTGATAATTAATCCAAATTTGGAGTTTCTTCAAGAAAGAATTGCTATTTGTAAGCAAAATTTGCAATAGACTAGGTTGGCTGACCAGCGACTTAGCTTATGTTAAATAATCTTAATATGAGAAAATTAATTACTTTTAATTTGAACTAAGTCAAAATTGAATCATGACAACTCTTCAAAAACCATCTTTGAAGGCAACATTTTATGTTGCTATTTTCCTTTTTTCTCTTCTTTTACAGCCTACAGCCACTTTTGCCCAGTGTCCAGATAACGGTCAATATATGGGAGAACGCACTCCTGGCTCAGGACCACCCTCATTAGCGTGTAGTTGGCAAACTCAAGTTGTCGGCCCACGTGAAGAGTGGGATTTTAACGTACAACAGGGTGTAACTTATATTTGGTCATTCCTCCAAGGTGGAGGTAATGCCAGCTGGGATACCCAAATAACGGGTTTTAGAGAGGGGCCGCAGTCGGTAGCCTTTTTTAATGATGATGCTGGACCGTTCATTCAATCCGAGGTCACATGGACTTCAGATTGGACGGGTCAAATTGACGTCTTGATAAATCGATATAACTGTCAGGGTTATGGGAGTGCTGGTTCAGCTACTTTAGCCTATCGCAAAGCAGCTCCATCTGTGTCTATAGACCAGGGAAATGAGGTGAACACATGCAATGGTCTTACCTCTCTATCCGCAACGCAAACCTATGATTTTGATGGTTCGGTAGTTTGGTCTTTGGTAAGTGGTGCTGGAACAGTGAATCCCAATACAGGTTCTGTTACGGGTATTCCTGTAAATTCTTCAGGAGTTTTTCAAGCCACAGCTGATAACGGGGGCTGTTTGGGGACAGCTACGATAACAGTCTACAATCGAACCCCAGATCAGGTTGTTATCAGTGGGGGAGGTACGTATTGTAATTCTGCGACATTAAATGCCTCTAATGGTTCAGGGGGAACAATCTATTGGCAAGGAACAACGGCAAATGGGACTTCTACCGCTACGCCTTCATCTTCTCAAGTGGTTACAGCTACAGGCACGTATTACTTCCGCTCTTATAATGCAACCTATGATTGTTGGGGTGCTGAAACCTCTGTTGATGTGATTATTACGAATCCAGTGCTTACATCTCCCTTGGCATCAACCTCAATATGCGAAGGAGAGACGGTCTCCTTATCTGCTTCATACAATAATGGAATTTCTCCAACATATCAATGGGAGTATGATGATGGGAGTGGTTTTGCTGATGTAGTGAATGATGTGCCTTTAGGAGCAGTTTATGCTGGAGCCAATACAACGAGTCTTACGATAACAGGGTTATCCTCAGCTGGAGATTACAGGTTGAGAGTAGACGATGCAGGCTCAAACTGCGGAACAAGCTACACCAATAGCGCTGCAGTATCCATTAATCCACTTCTTGATGCCATTGATAGCATTACGAGTAGTGGCTCAGGCTGCGGTTCATTGCTTTTAACAGCAAACTCCAATGAAATTTCATTAGGAGGCTATACAGCTGATTTTTATCGAGATGATAATCTCAATGGTTCGTTTGATGAGGGAGTTGATGTGTTTGTTGGTTCTGGAGCATCTGTTGCTATAACGAGCCCGGGAACCCAGACCATTTTTGTTAGACAACGAAATGCCACCACAGGTTGTAGTGGTCCGGTGATGGATACTACTATTATCATTGGGGCAACTTTTTCATTTAGTGCAACATCTCAAACGGATATTACATGTTACGGCGGTAATGATGGAACAGCTTCTGTGACTCCAGATACATCGGCCGTAGCCCCAATCTCATACGCTTGGTCTCATGGTTTGACAACCTCAGGAGGACTGTCTTCATCAGCGGCTAGCCTCACAGCAGGCAACTACACGGTTACGGCTACTGATGCGTCTGGATGTTCAGCAACGGAAGTATTTACTATTTCCCAGCCTAATGAGGTTTTTGCTACAGTTACTTCAACTGATCCAAGTTGTTTTGGAAGCGCCGATGGTACGGTTTCGGTTTCACCTTCAGGAGGAAGTGGGACGGGATACACCTATCAGTGGACACCTGCGCCATCGGGAACGGGTTTTGATGCGGGCAGTTATAATATAGTAGTTTCTGACGATAATGGGTGCCAATCTTCTGCCCAGATAACGGCTACTTTTCAAAATCCATTACCTGTTTCTATTTCCTCAAGTGTGGGGAATAATTGTGGTGGAAGTTTAATCCAGTCAGCATCTATTGATTTGACGGCAACAGGAGGAACTTCCCCATATACCTTCTTTCAAGAGGACGGTAGTGTAGATGTTGATGTTACAACACAGCTTCCATTAATCTCTTCTACGTCTAGTTATTCAGAAGATTTCTATGCTTCAGATGCCAATGGGTGTCTTTCGACCTTGGTGAATGTAGTTACTCCGTTAGTAGGACAATCAGCAAGTTCTGACCCTACAGCTTACTGTGGTAATTTCATTTATGTATCGCCTTCAGGTGGAGGAAATGCGGGAACACCGGATTGTCCAATGGGCTTGGATAACAACTTATGGAATGAGGTGACCGCAACTCGAAATGTCATTCGCTTACTAGAGGGTACTTATAATTTAAGTGATGGCCTTGATATCCCTGCAGATGTGATTTTAGATGGAGGTTATTCAGTTTCAAATAGTGGTGACTGGTTTAAGTCTTCATCCTCTGTTACAAATGTTCAGGTAAATAGTGCTTCAGTCAAAACAGCCGACGTTAATGGCGTTACAGTTGGGCATTACATTGGGATGGATATTCTCGGAGATAATGTGACCATTCAGGATTTAACGTTAAACGTTCTTCCTAATGGCGCTTCTGGATATACCAACCAGCGTGGACGAAGTATTTATGGTATTTATGCGAACACGCGTTCGAACATTAATGTCTATCGCGTTGCTGTTGCCACGGGTAATGCTAGTAATGGTGGTGATGGGTCAACACCAACATCTTCTTTAGGAGCCAATAACGGCGGTGCAGGTGGTAGTCATACTGATGGAACCGACCGGGGTTGTGATGGTAATGTTCCTGCAGGAGCATCAGGTGCTTTTGGTGGCGGCACAGGTGGTGGTAATGGCGGTGCTGGTGGTAATGCAAGGAATGGTGATGGTTGTAATTTTATAGGATGCGGCGCATCATGGAGAAGAGGTCGAAATGGCCAAACTGGTTCTGACGGGGCTGCAGGAACTAGTTTCAATGTTAATGACAGACCGAATAGTAATGGCACCTCAGAGGCTTTCTATATCCCAAATGATCAATCTGCTTCGGGAGCTGATGGCGGTGGCGGCGGCGGTGGCGGCGGTGGAAGCGGAGGTGAGAAAGGTACAGCATGTAGTTGTCTTGGAGGTTCTGAGCCTAGAGGCGACGGAGGCGACGGAGGCGAGGGAGGAGCCGGAGGTCTCGGGGGTGCCGGTGGTTTTGGCGGTGGTGGAAACTTCGGAGCTTACTTCTATAATTGCGTAAACTCTGATTTTCAGTTTAGTTCAATAGCATTAGGATCTTCTGGATTGGGTGGACTGGGTGCCGCAGGTCAACAAGGGAAGCCCGGTGCTCAAGGACAAAATGGTGTATCAGCAGTTCTTCAAGGAACTGGAAACTGCGGTGGAAATAATGATGCATCTGGCGGTAATGGCGGAAGTGGGGGTAATGGCGGTAATGGCGGTCGTGGGCGTGATGGCGCTAATGGCTTATCGAGTGACTTTGTTGTTGTCGGGGGTGGAGTAAGTACTAACTTGTTGAATGGGAATACTGCAACAGTAGAACTTCATGCTAAAAACATTTGTGCTTATTCAGAAGTACTACTTATTCAAAATAGTGGAGTATCCTCCCAATTGTTTGGTAATTGGACTTTAGAAAATGATGTGACCAATGCGTTAGGTTCAACTACATTAAGTGATGACACAGCAAAGATTTTTACAACCTCTAACAGTGGGAGTGACGATGTCGCGATAAATGGAATCGTTTATGAAGATTTCCTCAGAACAAATAGCGATAGGGTGTTACCTGAAATATTGGCCGAGCAAAATGCTCCATTTACTTTATCGTCTACTTCTATGTACGGCTCAATGTCTTCCTTTGATGTATGCGTTAACTCTAGTATTACATTCTCTTTAGGTAACAGCACTTCGGTTTCACCTGTTACAACAGAGTATGAGTGGACTATAATTGATTTGGACAATGCTAATGCTGAGACTACTCCAAGTGGTGGGTCGAATGGAAGTCAAACGACACACTCCTTTACTAACGCGGGTGGTAATTATCAGGTACGACTTCGAGTAAATAGTTCATGTTGTGGATGGTCAGTTCCTGTGTATATGGATATCAATGTTTCTGAAGGTCCCGTGGGAACTCCAGTTATTACGACTTCGAGCTCAAGCTTTACATTCTGTATCGGTGATACGGTAACCTTAGGTTTAACTGGACTGGTCGGTGCCAATTCTTTTGCATGGCAAGCTCCAGCTGGATCTATCATTGAAGGTGGAACAAATACGTACACTGGATCAAAAGATACGGTAGAAGTGGTTATTGGAAGTATCTCAGGAGACTTCACAGCCTCAGGATTGAATGATTGTAATCAGTCAAGTGGATCGGCAAGTCAAGCAGGAACCTTTGTAGGTAGACCAACGGTGACCACGACCAATGATACCATGGAGGTCTGTGATGGTGATTTAGTTTATGTTTCTTCCTCTGTATCAGGAGGTACTACTCCTTACCAATATGATTGGTCTGGGGTATCCTCTTCTGTGGATTCCGTTCAGTATACCTCCTCAGATTCTACCTACTATGTAACGGTAACTGACGTCAATGGATGTTCCTCGAATACAGATTCAACAACAATTATTAATGTTGCGCGTCCAATGGCGGGAACTATCAGTATTCCTGCTTTAGGAGGAGCGCTAACACAAACCATTTGTGGAGGAACTCCAATTAATGATCTTGTGGTCGCAGGAGCATCTGGAACTTCTTATCGCTGGATTTCTGGTGCGCTTGATCTTCAGACAGGTGGTGCAGTGAGCTTGTCAGATATTCCTGGAGAAACCTCTCTTTCGCTTACAGGAGCCTCCTTTGGAAGCGTTTCTGAGAATACCGTATTCTATCTTGTAGCTTCTACGGGAAGTGCTTGTCCAGAGGATACTTCAGATTTACCAAGCATTGCTAATACAAGTCCTCCGACCGACGCGGGTACAGATACAATAATCTGTAATGGAGATGTTATTAATCTAAATGGTGTGGTGGACCTTCCGTTCTCCGTGTCAAGGTCAACGGTTTCAAATTCCTTTAACACTGTATCAGATAATGGAAGTGTTCTATTGATCAATTCACCAGGTGGAAATGATTCATTGATTACCATTGAAATAGAAATTGCTTCAAGCGCTGACCCTAGCCTTTCGCTTTGTGGATCTGCATATACCGTGGAATACTCTGCTGATGGTTCAAGTTGGAGATCCTTCCAGTGTGCGCCGATTGGGTTTGTAGTTTCAAATGCATTAGATAATATCGGGATAGCACCTAACAACGATCCTTTAGTTGCTGACTCTTCTGTTTTTGTTCGTTTTGTTGACCTTGATGGAAGTAGTGACAACTTGGGGACAGTGTCCATAAATGCTACCTATCAAATCTATGGTTCAGCAAATACAGTGCAGTTTGAGTGGTCACCAAGTACTTATCTATCGACGGCTTCCTCATTAACTCCACAGGTAAATGCTACGGATACTATTACTTATACACTTACGGGCTATGAGATAAATCTAAGCGGAGATACCACGTGTATTGCTACTGACGATGTTTTAGTTACGGTAAATTCACTGCCAACGGAGGTTACCACCTTCTCAGGATTAGATACAATCTGTAGTGGAACTTCAATTACCTTGACAGCTGCCGGAGGTACTGAGGGTTCTGGTGCTACCTATGAATGGTATGCTTCAGGTCCTGGGGTAGGTCCAATTCTCAGTACAACAAGCAGTGTAACGGTCTCGCCAAGTGCAAGTATCTCTTATTATGTGCGTAGAATTCCAACATCCACAGGATGTTCGACACCTACGGCATACTTCAGTGATGAGGTGGTTGTCAATACCACGCCTACAGCACCATCTGCTGGAGGAACGATTATCACTGCGGGTACAACAGCATCCTTGTCAGCCTCAGGTGCAGGGCCTAATGATACCTATCATTGGTTTGATGCATCAACTGGCGGTGTGGAGTTAACTACGGGTGCTACTTACACAACGCCAGTATTAAACGCAACGACGACATACTATGTTGAGCTTCTTGATGTAACGGGTGGTTGTCCAAGTGCACGTACACCAGTGACTGTAACAGTCAATCCTGCGCCTTCATTTATTTGGACTGGATTAACATCAAGTGATTGGAATATTATCACCAATTGGGTCAGTGGAGTCGTTCCCGGTTCGACGGACGTTGCTACTATTCCTGCTACAGGGGTTACCAATTATCCAATGATTACAGGAACGGCGAACGTTGGTCCAACGGTGATCGAAAGCGGCGCTAATATGCGTATTGCTCCTGGAGGGGTATTAAATGTGCTTGATGTTTTCGCTAACAATGGTACGTTGACCTTAATGTCTGATGCCACAGGAGATGGTGTGCTTATGGATACCGCTGCAGGTGCTCAGTTTAGTGGTTCTATAACGGTTGAGCGTTACAATCCTGGTGATCAATTCCATATTCTAGGTACTCCAGTAGTGGCTAACTTAACTCAGATTGGAGATGATGTAAGCGGTCCTCTAGGTAATGGCTTAGTCGGAACTGACGGGGTAGCAGTATCTCCGGATTTAACGACTCAGACTTATCTCAATTCTGGGGTATGTGATTCATTAAATGTTGGTTCGAACTATGGTAATGTTTTCTCCTATGATGAGTCTCTTGCCAACAACTGTTCTTTTGAAGGTTGGGTAGTAGAATCGGCTGGTGTTATGGAGCCTGGTAAGGGATATATGACCTTCCTCGTTCCTGGAAGTACTGTAGACTTTACGGGTACGCCAAACACCGGAAGTATTACAACGCCTTCAATGACGAATAGCGGTGGAGGTATATTCAGCGGCGCAGGTTGGAATCTCCTAGCTAACCCATATCCATCCTACGTTAATACGGCGGACTTCATTGTTGCCAATCCGGGAGTTAACAGTCCGAATACGTTTACAGATACAGGGGTGTATACAGGATCGTATCAATCCATTCTTCCAGTAACTGGTCAGAATGTGATTGCTATTGCACAAGGTTTTGTAATGCGAAATGGTGCTAACGCTGCAGCATCTCCAATTGATCCAACCTTCACCAACGACATGCGTAGTACTACAGGTACTGGATTCCGATCGAACTTACTAGGTCTTCAAGTTGATGTATTGAGTGAGAACGGTCGTGATAAGACAGAGGTCTTCTTTGCCGAGGGAGCTACTGAAGGATTTGATGTTATGGGCGATGGTGTGAAGCATCAATCTCAGACAGGACGTCCAACAATTTCCACTCGATTTGAGGATACTCATTTGGGAGTTCAAACTTACCCGTTAACCGATGATATTTCACGTGTTATCGAATTGGATGTAAGTCCTGGGTTGGCAACAAACTTCTCGTTTGTGGTTGATGCGGATCGAATTCCTCTAGCATACGATGTGTTCTTAATTGACCGCGTAAATCAAACACGTCAAAACATTCGAACTATAGCGTCATTGGAGATAGCCAATGATGAGGAGGTTATCTCATCAGGTCGATTTGCTATAGAGATCTCTAAGGCAAATGCAACGACTTCAATAGATGACATGTTTGCCAATGTTATGATTTGGGATGTTGATGGAACAATCATTATCGATCCATCAAATGCATCCTTCGCGAATAACTATCGGGTTGAGGTGTTTGATATGTTAGGTAGACTGATTATGAGTGCACCGAACGCTGATGGCGTTACGGAAATAGACCTCACACCTCATAGAGGATATGTAAATATTCGCTTATCGGGAGAGGGCTCTGCTATGACAACAAAATTGTTTGTCAAATAAACAGGTAGTATACAATGGAAAGGGGAGCAATATGCTCCCCTTTTTTGTAGGTTTTTATCTTTGGACTATGATCAGTGAAAAGGAGTTTTATAAACATCTTGTTCAAGAGCTTGGTATGGAATTGAGCGATGCTGAAAGGGATTTCAACTTTCGATCAAGTTCCTTATGGTCCTCGATGTTAGCCTTAGTCACTATAGCCTATATCGATGCGCAGTACGGCGTATTAGTCTCCTCATCGCAAATGAAACAAGCTCAAACCCTGGGAGATTTGTTTGATATTGTTGCACAAAACCAGGGTTAATGATTCTCCAAAGCAGTTCTAGAATATGTGGCATTGAGTCGCTATTGCCTAAAGGCCAAGCCCTTAATGAGGATATAGGTTATGATCAAAATTGGATTGATAGAATAGGTATTAATAGTCGATATATTGCCCAATCATTAGATCGCCTTGATGAATTCGCTAAACTTGCTTCGGTGAATTTGTGTGATAGATTGTCATGGTCTATGGCAGATATAGATGTGTGTGTAGTGATTACTCAAACTCCAGACAATCAACTTCCCGGCATTGCCATCCATCTTCAACATTTGTTGGGATTGCGGGAAGATGCTATATGTTTTGACATAAATTTAGGATGCTCAGGCTATCCTTATGGCCTCTATGTAGTGGGTTCGCTTTTGGAAAAGACAAAAGGAAAAGGTTTGTTGATTACAGGTGATTTTTCCTCTAGAATTATTGATCCGTTGGATACTGCGACCCTTCCAATTTTTTCCGACGGAATTGCTGTTACTGCATTGGCCTATGAAGCTGACTCAAACATGATGTTTTCTCTTCATACGGATGGACAGGGTAGCCAGGCAATTCATTGTCCGAATCAGGGAGCACTTACTATGGATGGTATGGCTGTATTTTCCTTTGCACTTGCACAAATACCTTTGCATATTAACCGGTTTGTAGATGAAACTGCTATAGACTCATCAGATATTGATCAAGTCTTTCTGCATCAAGCCAATAAGATGATTTCTGAGGGAATTATTCGACGTCTTGATTGGCCAAAGGCGCTCTTTCCTACGACATTGATGAAGTATGGTAATACCTCTTCAGCGTCTATACCTTTAACGATATGTGACCATTATGCGAATGCAGCGAAGGCATCGAAACAATTAGCCTTACTCACTGGATTTGGAGTTGGGCTATCCTGGGGGAGTGCGATAGTACAGCTTGATAACGATATGTTGATCAACACAGCCTTTCAATGAAATTCTCTGTTGTCATACCATGTTATAAATCAACTGCGGCCCTAGATGCCTTAGTAGCTGATATATTGTCTCAATATGAAGATCATTGCCATGAAATACTTCTCGTTCAAGATGGCCCTGATGAAACAACTTTAGCCCGCCTTCAGGGTATAGCGTCTACTGCAGGATGTGTAAAAGTGATGCAATTGGAGAAGAATGCAGGGCAGCACCAAGCAACACTTTGTGGACTGCAACATGCCGATTCCGCGTATTTCGTGATTACAATGGATGATGATGGACAGGTTCAAGCCGAAGAGATAAGTAAACTTACAACCAAGGCAACTCAATCAAACGCTGATATTACCTACGGGCTTTATACAAAGCGCTATCACAGCAGGGTTAGGCAAGCAATAAGTAAGTTTTTCAGCAAAACAATAAGTCGTTATTCCAATATACCTTCTCAAGGCTCTTCCTTTAAACTCATTGCACCGCGCGTGGTGACTCGTCTTAAGACGTATACTGCACCCTTTGTGTATCTGGACGAAGTATTTGCTTGGTATAGCGATACGACTGTTTTTACTGAGGTTAATCATATCCCTCGAAAAGAAGGTTCTTCGGGTTACACTTGGCTAAAGCTTATTGCGTTAGGTTGGAGAATAATGGTGCATTATACATCTATTCCTTATCGATTGATGGTATATGTTGGCTTTACCCTACTGATAGGCACAATTATCTCAGGCTATGATTGGTTGTATCATTGGGCCATGGGACAGTTTCCAGTTTTTGATATTCCCGTTGTTATTCTTCTGCTGTGTACTCTTGCAATTCTATTGGTTGGTCTGGGATGTACGGGGTCACTCCAACGCAAGAAAGGTGTGGAATCTAAATCAAAGGGAAGAGGCTAGGATATTAAGTTGAAGTGATGCAAGCGATTTGGACAAAAGACGTTCGATTAGATCAGTTGACAGCGAAAGACTGTGAAATGGTGCGACAATGGCGAAATGCAGAGCATATAAGGCAACATATGTTCTATCAAGAAGTTATTACTCCCGAGGCACAAAAAAGTTGGTTTGACTCTTTGCGGCCCGAAGCTGATTTCTACTATGTGATTACCGCAGATAAACCTATAGGATTGATTCATGTAAAAGACTTGCAAAATGGTATTGGGAATGCCGGGCTTTTTATACATGATCAGTCTTACTGGGGGACCCCGTTTCCTGTGTTGGCTTCAATGACTTTACTTACGGCCTTTTTCAGCCGCAGTGATGTGCATACCATGGTGGCATCTGTACGTCCTGAAAACACGATCTCCAAAGAATACAACGAGCAGCTAGGCTTTCATTCCATTGCAGTCGATAAGATGGTCCTTGATAAGTCTAGCTTTTACAAAAACGTAGAGACGTCCTCCTTGCTTCAGATCCTATGCAAAGCCAATCCTGTGGTCAGCATTGCTACAGATGTTCAAGACCGAACAACATATGATGCACGATCGGTGCCAATGGAAGTAGTCTTGCATCGAATAGGGTGAGGTCAATCATTTATGATTGTACCGACTGAACTTACTACCTTTAGTGTGTTACAGGCGTATGAATGTTTTTATTTTAAGTTCAGGTCGAACAGGTACAGTGACTTTTGCTGCAGCATGTAAACATATCAAGGGCTATAGCGTAGGCCATGAACAAAATGTTTGCTTAACCGGTGAAGATCGATTCTCGTATCCTGATAATCATATTGAAGTAGATAATCGATTATCCTGGCTTCTAGGTCGTTTGGATAGTCGTCACAACAGCTCGACGTTTTATGTTCATTTGACAAGGGACCCAAAGAATGTATATGAGAGCTTTTACCGTCGAAGAAATCGCTTTAGAACTATTGTCAATGCCTATCATGAAGGTATTCTGATGAGATCGGATGCTGTCTCTCAAGATTCTTGTAAAGATTTAGTTCATACAATTGACGCCAATATTAAACTTTTCCTAAAAGACAAGGAAGAATGCTCTGTCACTGTATCTCTCGAGAACATAGAAAGCGATTTTTTTGAATTTATACGTTGTATTGGAGCAGAAATCGATGAAGAGAAGGCATTAAAGGCATTGCATACAGCACATAATTCAAGTCCTGGTAATCGATTGGTTGCTCTTGTAAGAAGTTACGGAAGCTATGTTAGGCACAGAATACTAAGATTTCCTACTCCTTTTAAATAATGGTATGACAGACTTTAACTCACTTTATTCGAAAACACATAGGAAGCGATTTAAAAAGACGCTTTCCGTCTTAAATCAGCATGTCACTAAGGATTTAAGTATTCTCGATATTGGACCTGAGAATCCTTTAAGTTTCTTGATGAAAGAGGAAGGCTTCACCGTAACGAATACTCCGACCGGCATAGATCTTGATTACCCTGAACAGTGGGGAGATGTATTGACTCCAAACTATGATGTGATCACAGCATTTGAAGTATTGGAGCATATGGTAAATCCGTTTACCTTACTTCATAATACGAATGCATCGCTTCTTGTAGCTTCTGTCCCATTAAACGTATGGTTTAGTCCAGCATATTGGAATAATACTTCCGACTATGACAAGCACTACCATGAGTTTGAAGCACGACAATTTGATTTCCTTCTTCATAAAGCAGGATGGGAGGTTGTATATTCAGAAAAATGGAAATTTTTCCATAATAAAATTGGTATTAGACCTGTCCTACGTCGCTTTTTTCCAAGCTATTATTTTGTAGTTGCTAAACGAAAGCATGGCTAAACCGATTGTTTGGATTATAACTTATTACTGGCCTCCTGGAAGTGGTCCAGGGGTTCAGCGTTGGCTTAAATTTGTAAAATACTTTGACGAATTAGGTGCTGATGTAAGAGTGGTAACAGTTCGAAATGGAACCTATCCAATGATCGACGAAAGTTTGTCCGTTGAAATTCCGACTTCCATCAGCATTCTGAAGACGAAAACCTTTGAAGTATATCGTCTTTTCAACGTGATACGAGGGCGCAAGGGTAAGGCAACGGAAGTGGGGCTTGGCGACCTCACCAAAAAGCAGAGCCTATTCACAAAATTGGCGAACCAAATTCGTTCAAACTATTTTATCCCTGATGGACGAGTAGGTTGGCGAAGATATGCTCGTAAGGCATTGCTCAAGGAAATCAATCTAGAGGAATCTAATGTGATGATTACTACGGGGCCTCCGCAGTCAACCCATCTCATTGGACTCGATATCAAAAAGCATCTAGGCGATAGGGTTAAGTGGATAATGGACATGCGCGATCCATGGGTCAATATTTATTACAACAAACACCTTCAGCGAAGCAAAAGCGCTCAGCAGAAAGATCAAAGACTTGAGGATGAATCATTAGGTACTGCAGATAGCCTTGTGGTGGTGAATAATGGTCTTCGTGAGGAGTTCTCTTCTCGGGCTAAACAGGTTGAAGTGATTACTAATGGATGGGATGCTGAGGACTTTCCGGCATCGGTGGCCTCTGCTAAAGAGGATAAGTTTGTCGTACGATTTACTGGGAATCTTGGTAATAGCTATGATATTCCGGACGTATGGAAGGGAATCGCCGAAGGGTTAAAAGGGCATTTGGATCGGGTTGAGTTTCGATTTACAGGACATGTAGGTGAGTTGGTAAAGCAGCATATAGAGCAATTTGGACTGAGTCAATATTGTGTTTTTGAGGATTTTGTTCCGCATCAAGAAGCTGTGAAGCGTATGATAGATGCTGACCTTTTATTACTTCCGATTCCGCCTTCAGAAAATATGGGACGCATTGTGCCAGGTAAAGTATTTGAATACCTCGCTTCCTCAACTCCTATTCTAGGTATTGGTCCTTCGGACAGTGCAGCTTCAGAGATTTTGGTAGCATGTAACCGTGATACCATGGTCTCCCATAGAAAGGCTAATCTGATTGCTGAGCGATGTAAGGAAATCTTCAGTCAGTGGGAAAAGACTGCTAGTCGCGTGAAGCATGAAGGCGATGAACATCTAGTCTACAGCAGAAAGGCCTTAAGTGAGCGTTATCTTAAGCATATTGAAGCAATAGCCTAGAAGCGTGACATGGGTGATATAGCCATTAGGTGCTGTAGCGTGGATCTTTTACGTAGGGTAGTGGATTACATTGGCTAACCTCAAGACTTATGACACCAAACTCTTCGGCGACTTTACCGGTAAGGTGGTAAATACCTCGTCCTAGTACAGGGTATCGTTTTGTGATTTCTGGGAAGTGTGTCGTGTCGATAAAGTGCCCTTCCCGGTCGAGGAAGGTTCCAAAAAGCATACGGTCACGATGTATCGTACTTGTATTTTTTATGGTAACGAGGTAGCCATACACGCTGACTACCTTCCCAATATGATTAGGTAGGTCTTTTGCAAGCAGCGCAGCTTCCGTGGGACCTGCAATTAATTCAAAGGGATTGATGAGGGGAAAACCCAGTAACTCCATTGCATCAAAGGCATCTTCTACAGGTAGACTTGGAAGCTCTACGAGATTGACCTGTTGTATTGGCGTTTGGAACATGCGTTGTTGGTGATGGTCACCACGGTGTTTTGTGGCTTGGTCAATTCGTTGAGCCTGCCATAGCAATTCAGTTTTTGAATGTTCTATATCCCGAAAGGCACGGATTCGAATCAGGCGATTAAGATCATCTAATCCGATGGATAGACGGCTGGAAAAATCATGAAAGCTTGTAAAGGGTCCACGCGCTTTACGTTCTTCTAGGATTTGTTGTATCGTGGAGGCTTGGAGGTCTTTGATAAGACTAAACCCGAGATAAATGGTCTTTCCGTACAGGGTAGTTTCTACTGCACTATTATTAATGCATGGCTCTTCGATTTCCCCTCCTTGCATTCGTGCTTCGTGGATGTAGAATTCCGTACGATAAAATCCACCGCCGTTATTGATTATCGCCACCATGGACTCTAAGGGGTAATAGGTTTTTAGATAGAGGGCTTGATAACTTTCTACCGCATAGGAGGCGGAATGTCCCTTGGCAAAAGCATAGCCCGCAAAACTCTCGATTTGGCGCCATACTTCTTCGGTGATATCTTGTCCATATTGGAGATCTGCACAGTTCTTAAAAAATTTAGTTTTAATGGCTTGAAATTCCGCTCGAGAACGATACTTTCCGCTCATTCCTCGTCGCAACACATCGGCCTCGCCTAAGGTGAGGTGGGCAAAGGCGTGGGCTACTTTAATAACATCTTCTTGATAGACCATAATACCATAGGTGTCGGGCATAATCTCCAAAAGCACTTGGTGGGCCTCCTTTCGCCGTTCAGGAATGCGGTGTCGTAGAATAAACTCTCGCATCATACCACTTCTTGCTACGCCAGGACGGATAACAGAGGATGCTGCAACAAGGGTGAGGTAATCATTAGCCTGTAGCTTGGAAAGCAACATGCGCATGGCAGGGGATTCCACGTAAAAACATCCTACACATCCTCCCTGCGCAATCTTTTGGTTGATCCGCGGATCTTGCTTAAAATGCTGGATGTCATCAATAGGGTGTGGTGGATTATCCGGTTGGTTATGATGAATTAGCTGAATGGTTTCTTTGATCTTAGCCAAGCCGCGCTGTCCGAGAATATCATATTTAAAAAGACCTACATCCTCGGCAATATGCATATCAAAATGGGCCGTGGGAAACCCTTTAGGCGGAAGATCTGTGGACGCATAGTGGTGGATGTGCTTCTCTGCAATTAAGATCCCACTGGAATGGATGCTCAAGTGGTTGGGCATGTCATGGATGTAGTGGGCGTATCTCAAGGTAAGCTGACTGATTTCATCAAGTCTTGATGACGTATACCTCCCATCAATAAGCCGATCGATTTCATCTTTGGGTAGTCCAAATACCTTCCCCATTTCACGCAGCGCCGCTCGATACTGAAAGGTGTTGTAGGCTCCGAGCAGGGCAACGTTTTTAAATCGTTTGAAAATATAGTCAGTTATCGCTTGTCGGTCTCGCCAGGAGAAGTCTATATCAAAGTCAGGAGGGTTCTTGCGATATACATTGATAAAGCGTTCGAAATAGAGGTCGAGCTCAATGGGGTCAACATTGGTTATACCAAGAAGATAGGCCAAAATGCTATTGGCTCCACTACCTCGTCCTACATAGAAAAAGCCTTGTTTTCGGGCATGTTGAATGATATCCCAATTGATAAGAAAGTAGGGAATGAAGTCCATTTGTTGAATGACGTCTATTTCTTGGTTGACGCGTTGTTGAATGACGCTTTTTTCTTGGTGGGTATAGCGATGGCTAATGTTGTCATTACACAACTGCCGAAGGAGTTGTACGTCGTTGTGCTTGTCTCCCGTATAGGAGCGTTGATTTTGTGGTGGCCGTCCAAGGCTAAAATCAAATTCAATATGGCATTGGTCAAGAATTTTTTGGCTTCGGTTTAACCACAATTCATATCCTGCAAAGCACTGCCTAACTTGACTTGGGGGGCGGAAAATCTCATCATAGGTCGCTTGTTCAGTTTGCGATAGCTTACTGAGTAAGGTGTTTTTCTGGATTGCGCGTAATAGGCGATGGGTGCTGTAATCGCGCTTATTTCGGAAGGTCACGGATTGATAAGCAATCATACGATCACTTCGACGATAAGTATGCCGCAGAAGTTGTGCAATCTGTGCAGGGTTTACTCCTATGAATTCGTGGGGTGCTAGTCGTTCAGGGTGGAGGCAGGGATGTTGGATGGCATAGGTAAAGTCGTAAATAATAAAGGCGTTCTCAAACCAAGGGGCTTGGATGGGGACTTTGGCCTTGTTGTGCCGTATTTCCGCTAAGAAGGTATTGAGTTCGTAATACCCTTGGTTATTTTTTGCCAATCCAAAGTATTGTCCTCGTCCTTGTTCGCGGAAGTCAATGCCGACTACTGGACGAATGCCATAGTTAGGGGCTCGACGAATGAAATTGAGGCATGCCGAGGTAGAATGCACGTCGGTTAAGGCCAAGCTCGTGACGCCCATGCGCTGAGCCTCTCCCAAGAGTTCTTCTTCAGAAAATGTCCCAAAGCGGTAGCTATAGGCAGTATGGCAATTGAGGTACATCGTGTCTACTGTTTACGATGGGCTAGTATAATAGGCGGTTCGCCAGAGAAAGGGTTATGCCTACCAATGGTTTTGGCTTCTAATCCACAGGCCCGAACAACACTTCGTTGTCCATGTTTTTCCCGAATGGTGTCCATGGCTTGAAAGAGTTGGTTTTTCTCTTGGCTATCCTCAAAAAGTTGAATTTGTGGACGGCCGTGAACCAAGTCGCTGAAACGTATGCCGATAAGCCGAACTAAAAGTCTTCGGTTATACAGGGATGAAAAGAGATCCAAAGCATGTCGAATTAATACATCATCGTCGGCACAGTAGGGGATGCGTTGTTGCTTTGAATACGTTTGAAAGTCCGAATACCGAATACGGATGGATATACAGGCGGTTAGTTTCTGACCTCGTCGCAACTGAAAAGCAAGGTTTTCTGCCATGGCCGTGAGTAGTGATTTTAATTTGTGCACGTCCGTGGTATCCTGGTCAAAGGTTCGTTCGGTAGAGATTGATTTTCGTTCGGTGTAGGGAATCACAGGTCGATTATCAATGCCTTGTGCTTTTTGCCATATGACGCTTCCTGTCTTTCCGAAAGTAGCCTGCATCATTTCTATTGGAATTTGTTGCAATACTCCGATACGACGAACTCCCATATGGGCAAGTCGATGCAAGGTTTTCTCGCCAACCATAGGTATTTTCCCTACATGCAGTGGAGCGAGGAAATCTTTTTCTCTTCCCTCATCTACACGAAGTTGGTTATTAGGTTTCGCCTCACCAGTGGCTATTTTGGATACGGTTTTGTTTTCGGAAAGTCCAAAGGAGATAGGAAGACCGGTTTCATGGATGATTTTACGGCGTAGTTCAGAGGCGTAGGCATAGCATCCAAAAAATTGATCCATTCCTGATAGGTCAGCATAGAATTCGTCAATACTTGCTTTTTCCAACAAGGGGACTTCCTCTTTAAGAATCTCTGTGATTATGCGGGAATACTTCGTGTAGGTCATTGAATTCCCTCGAATAACGATACCCTCAGGACAACGCTGTTTTGCCATTTTCATAGCCATTCCTGAACGTACTCCATATGCACGCGCTTCATAGCTACAGGAAGCGACCACACCGCGGTCACTTGTCCCACCAAGAAGAATGGGTTTGCTTCGAAGACGACTATCTAAAAGCCTTTCTACGGACACAAAGAAGCTGTCGAGATCCATATGAAGGATGGCACGTTGCATGAATTATTACTGGTTTAAGTCCTAAAATATGGAAATATTCCAAATTAAATGCGCAAAATGATGCTGAATCCCGAAAAATGGCAATGTAGTAGTGGAGGCTAGGTAGACCCCATGTCGAAGTTCGATGAATGAGAGGGTTAAGGGGATTTGTTCCTGTGTGTAATGCCTGCTAGGCACCCGATCCACCCCCTCCCGTTGGGAAGATAATTCCCTCAAAAAGTGTGCCGCTGACACAATGTGTATGCGGTATTTACTAGTGAGTAAACTCTACTAATTCTTAACTAAAGGAAGTGTTGTTCGAAGGCCTCCTTCCCGATCAAAAACCGTGAGGAAGTACATGCCTTTTGCCCATGCAAAAGCATCAATTTCACTTCGTCCTGTAAGTTTTCCTGATAGAACTTCACGACCCCGAGTATCCGTAACCGTGTAGTGAAATGTACCTTCTTCCTTAAGACCAATCGTGAAGAGCCCATTACTTGGATTAGGACTCACAAGGAGCGATAATAAAAGACTATTCTCTTCAATTGAGCTCGGATCGAAGGTGACGCTTCGAATTTCACTCACAGCAATTTGATTATTCTGGCACGCCGTACGCACTCGAATCTCATAGGTTGATCCTGCCATAAACAAGTTCTCCAAAAACGAAATTCGGATATCATCATCACTGGTAACTAAAAATTCATTCCAAACAGAATCACCTTCTAAACGATATTCGATAAAGTAGCCGATAGTTTGATCATCTTCAAGCTCAAAAAAGCTTACTTGCAAGGTATTACTGCTTTGGATATTGGTGAAGAATTCTGGTACTTGACTGCATCGAGGGCATTGAGCATTTACCGCTTCAACAGCACCATACATGTTAAGCCTTCCTCCTGTTACCGTATTACTTGATAAAGAAGTATTTGGCGTAACCCCTTCGAGTAACATGTCTTTTATATCGAGTGCCATATCTGCTGGATTCTCTAAGGCTAAATCAGCATAAGCTGGACAATCTACACTATACATTAAGGCGATCGTACCTGCCACATGAGGAGTAGCTCCTGAAGTTCCTCCGAAGCCACCATATTCTCCTCCAAACCCCCCAGGCTGGTCTAAGGTGTAAGTCTCTTGACCATATGCTCCTAAGTCAATTGTCGTGGCTCCATATCCCGCTCCATTGACTTTGATATCATTTCTTCCAAGGTTGGTAACACTTAGAAGATATTCGCTAGCGCAAGCGGTAGGAAGATCTCCTTCAATATCTACATTAACATTTCCATTGATGGTTGCTCCAGCCGAAACAATACCATAGGCTCCTAAGCTGTCATACATAGCACACCACATAGGGGCAGAGGCAGGTTGTCCATAGTCAATACCCCAAGAAGAATTGGTCGATACCACAAAGGCACCTTCTGCACCCTGTGTATCATTGTATCGTTTACGCTGTACAAGGGCATAGCTGTAAGAGGCAATCGCCCTTGACTCTGGAGAGCCGCCTTCGATAATCATAACCTTGACATCCCAGTTAACTCCTGTGACGCCTACACCATTGTTTCCTTGAGCACCAATGATCCCTGCAACCGGTGTGCCGTGGCTTCCTCCTGAACCCACATTGTCATCATTGCTGTAGGCAGACCATCCACGGTAATCGTCGATATAACCATTACCATCATCATCAATGTTGTTGTTTGGGATTTCTGCCTCATTGGTCCAAAGATTATCTCCCCAATCTGGGTGACTAAGTTCTACGCCATCATCAATCACCGCAACTACAATCTCGTCTCCATTTGCTGTGAATCCTCCTGTTGTGATATCCCATGCCAACTCTGCATCTAGGTCAGCATTAGGTACACCTCCACTTCCTCCACTATTAACGTATTGCCACTGATTACCATAAAGTGCGTCATCAGGTTCAGTATCTCTGTATTTGATTACGTGATCTCCTTGCGCTATGTCAATCGATGGATGGTGATGGAGTGCTTTGATTACAGCAAGTACATCACCTTCATTCGCATCAAAGCTCACTGTCCAAGCTGGTAGGACAGGGCTGATAAAATCCTTGATCTGTAGGGAGGGAAGATTAAGTGTTTTTTGTACGTATTCAATCGCATGTTGTACATCTGATTCGCTTTGAGCTTTTACAATCACTTGATCGCTAAGAATATCAGCCTCAGGGAAAGCCATCCGCTGTGCGCTCAGCGTTGAAGAAAAATAGGTTAAGGTTAGTACGGCAATAGATATAATTCGTAGCATGGCAGTAAGATACAACACCTTAACACAAGGTTAACGTCATAAGTTTACTGTAAAAAGGCTCGCGGAGCCTCGAATTGCTGTTCGAGACCCCGCTGCGCCCAGGTGATGTATGGTAGGTAAGGCTTATCGCATAAGGGTTACATTCCCTGAATGATATCCTGCATTTCCATCAGGACACATAACTTCCAAGGTGTACACAAATACGCCGCCATTTAATGGTTGACCGTTAAATCGACCATCCCAAGATTCGTCGGGATCATTGGTTTGAAATACTTGATTTCCCCATCGATCGTAGAGTGCGAACTTCTCTACAGGTGTGCTGATTAAACTTAGAGGTTCAAACACATCATTAATCCCATCTCCGTTTGGAGTAAATACATTTGGTATCGTGTAAAATCCGTCGATACAGTTATCGAACACTTCGATAGTAACATCCTCAGTTGCCACACAGCCATTGGCATCAGTTACACTGACGGTAACGGTCTCTGTCTGTGCGCCAGCAAACATTGTATAGTTACAAGTATCGCAAGAAAGGCTTGAATCACTGGTCCAATCGTAACTGATAGCATTGTTTGAGAAGGCACCGAGCTGAATAGAGTCTCCTAGCAATATGCGTTCGTCACCTGTGGTTTCGATTGAAGGATTAGAAACAACTTCTACATCAAAAGAGAAAGAATTAATACATCCTTCGGCAGACTCTAACTCAACATTGAAGGTAGTATTCCACTCTGGATAGATCGATACATCGTGGCAATCAAAGCAATCCAACCACATAGAGGATTCCCAGCTGTAGGTGTAATCAGCTCGCAATGTTGGATTCCAAGTTGTTCCCATACAAAGGGTGGTATCCGGTAGATGCGCTTCGGGAATACTATCAATTACAACGGTTTGCGTAAAGGTGTCACGACAACCTGATGACGTAAGAACAGTGAGTTCAGCAGTGTAAACTCCTGCTTCTTCGAAGGTAACGCTTGGCGCAAAAGTACTTGCCGTTAAACCATCGATAGTCCATGAATAGTCAAGTATGGCACTATCTGCACTTGAAGTGTTTACGAAATCCACTAATACAGGTGGGCAGAAGAGTTGATTAGGCAACTCAAACTGGGCAATCGTTGATGTGTCGACATACAGTGCAGCAACATCAGTCGCAGTATCCGAACAATACGCATTCTCAACGATGAGCGTGAGGTCAAAATACCCACCTTCATTGTACAGGTGAATCTGATTTGCGCCTGTAAGTGTGTCGCCATCTCCAGTTAACCAAGTGTATGATTCAATTGGGTGCAAAGAAGTAGAAGCATCATGTAAGAACAATGAATCGTTGGGACACAGGTAGTCACGGGTAAAGGTTAAGCCGGCATCCATAGCACTAATAGAAACGCTATCCAATTCATGGGCAACAAGACAGCCAAGTCCATTGTCTAGAATAACGATAGGTAGGTAGTTTCCAGGAGTGTTGTAACTATGGTTCTGAGCGTTATTTGCCGTATTGTAAAGATTCCCATCACCGAAGTCGTACATCTGGTTTACAGAGTTTGTATTGGAAATCGATAGGGTAACGTCTTGTCCTGTACATCCTAATACTTGACTTTGCTCAATGTCTGCTGCGGGTCCATTCACGGTAATCATCGAGTCAAGGGTTAAACTATCTGTACATCCGATAGCGTTGACAACAGTCAAGGTAACATCAAAGGCACCAACTTCGGAGTAAACGTGATCGGGACTCGTCAGATTGGACACGGTTCCGTCGCCAAACACCCATTCCCAAGAGACGATGTCGCCTTCCGTTGCATCATCAAACCCTACTAACATAGGTGGGCAAGAAGCAAGTGTCTCATCCGATGTAAACTGAATATTTAATGTATCCACTTGAATGATTTCGGCAGCTATAATTGTGCTATCACATCCAAGCGTGTCGGTTACTGTAAGGCTTACATCGTATAGGCCTCCTTGCTTATAGACATGAATTGGGCTCGCCTCTATAGATGTACTGTCATCTCCAAAGTTCCATACATAAGTCGAGCTGTTGTTCGAAGAGGTATTGATGAACTCAGCACTGTCACCTAGACAGATGCGATCGATCACCGTGAAGGATGGTGTCGGAGCTGAGACAAAGACAGTATCATATTTAACAACCAAGTCAGAACACCCATTTTCATCTTCGATATAAAGGGATACATCATAGAATCCAGGGCTTGCATAGGTTACACTCCCATTTGATGCAGAATCGGTAATTCCATTGCCATAATTCCACCCCCAAGTCACGATATCAGCATTGGAAGTCGATAAATCTGTAAAGTTAAACTCAGTGTTACGGCATCCTTGATCTCTATTTTGATCAAATTGTGCGTACGCACCGCGAACAGTTACTAATGTCGGCTGTACAAGTGAGTCTTGACAACCATTAACATCCACTAAAATTTGAGTGACATCATAGAGCCCTGTATCGGCGTAGCTGTGTGACGGGTTTCGATTAGAGGTAGACCATCCGTCTCCTAAGAAGTATACCATACTGCTTGAGTTTGATGAAAGATCAGTTATCTGGATACTTTCATTACGGCATACGACAGTCTGATCAACGGTGAATCCAGTCTCCATCCAAACAAGTTCTAAATCTTGTTCCGTTGAATCAACACAACCTGACTCAAAGTTGTAAGCATATAGTTTAATGTTGTAGTTGCCGGTATCAGCGAAAGTGTATACAAAGCTGTCCTGATTGACCAAAACATCTCCATTGGAGAAAACCCAAACGGTAGAATCCGCACCGAGACTTATATCATCAAATAGTACATCAAGGCGACTTCCTTCACAGATTACATCTGCTGTAAAATTGGCCAATGGGGGATAAATGGTAATATATTCCTCTTTGATATGAATAGTATCGCAGCCATTAAACGTTGCGGTTAAACTCACATCAAAGACACCCGTGTCACCATATTGGTAGATAGGTTCTCTCATACTTGAGCTTCCGCCATCTCCGAATTCCCATATCCATGAGATATTCTCAGGTAGGGGAGTTGGTCCTGATAGGTTCGTGGTGATAATAGCATCAGGAATACATGCTTCATTTACATCATAGATAAAGTCAACATCGATTTGTTCTCCAACAAATATGCTGTCACCACTAATGACTGCCTGGCATCCTTCAGCGTCTAAAATAGTCAGACTAACTTCATATCGACCTACTGAATTATAAGTATGTGAAGGGTTGGGTTGGTTGGAAGTATTCCCATCACCAAAATCCCATGTCCAACCAATGATTGCAGCTGAAGAGGTGCTTTCATCAGAGAATTGGATAGGTAATGGCATACATCCATCATTATCATCCATAGTGAAAGAAGCGGTTGGAGGGGTAATAGAGATATAGTCGTTAAGTGTAACAGAGTTGGAACAACCCTCAACATTGATTACAGTAAGCGTTACATCATGATTTCCAGCATCATTGTAAATGTGTGTGGGGTTAGAGCTTGTTGATGACCCTCCTTCTCCAAAACTCCAAACATAGCCAGCAAAGCTTCCGAAGGATGCGAATTGTACCTCAAAAGGCGTCGAGCATGAAGTTTCTACATCAGAAGCAAAGCTTGGATTAGGAAGGCTTAACACGTCTATGGTAGTCGAAGCTGATTCGGTACATAGTCCATCAGGAGTACTTGCTTGCAGTGTTACATTAAAGGTTCCAGTGCTTCCGTAAACATGGCTTGTATTGCCATCAATGTCAGATAGGTTACCATCACCAAAGTCCCAAACAAAATCAAGACCAGAGATATTAGATGTAACAGTAAACTGAACTTGATCTCCTTGGCATGCTTGCGTAGTATTGGCAGATAGACTGAGGTCAATACTTTCTATTTCAACATAGTTGTTCAGTGTATTGGTTGTGCTACATCCATTGGCATGCGTTGCGGTCAAGGAGACATTATAGCTTCCTTCTGTAGTGTATGTTTCTGATGAGTTGGTGGCTGAAGATGTATTCCCATTGCCAAAATCCCATAGATAGTTTACACCACTCGTACTACCTGATTGATTGAAAAAATCAACGGTGGCAGGTACTTGGCAAAAGGTGTTTGGTCCAGAATTAAAGGCTGCGTTAGGACTTTCACCAATGATAATGGCATCGCCAAAAACCTCTGTCGCTTGACAGTTGTTTGCATCGGATACCACTAAGGTGATGTCGAAGCTCGCTTCTCCATTCACAAATGAAGTAGGCTGGTAATTATGAATTGGATTTAAATCATTGCTCTGTGCACCATCCCCAAAATCCCATAATATATTACTAATAGGTGCGCCAGAAGAAGATAGATTGGTAAAGGCAACGTTTAGTGCATCACATCCATTATTTGCACTTGGTGTAAATGCTACGGTAGGATTATCATAGACTTCGATGAAATCTACTTTTTCCATAGTGTCCCGTGTGCCGCCGTCAATGGCGATAAGACGAACCGTGTATATTCCTACGTTGTTAAATACCCTTGAAGGATGCTCAACACTTGAGCTACCTGTTTCAAAATCCCATTCATAGGTTGTCGCACCAGACGTACCTGTAGATAGGTTAGAAAAGTTTACTACAAGGGGAGAACATCCGCTTGTTACATCGGCTGAGAAGTCAGCCTGCAGCTGTGCATTGGTCGTTGCAAAAAGACCAATAACTGTGCTTAGCGTTAATAAAAACCGTTTCATTTACATCACCTTTACAGGATCTTGTACGGAGAAACAGGTGGTTTAGAAACAAAATATGAGAGAAAAATGCAATATGTTGTGTTCAGGTCTTGAAATATATAACTCGATCATTTACTTGGCCTTAGTAAAAAGTTTGGCCATGGTAATCATAAATCGCTTCATGATAGGACCCTTTCTTCCTCGCTTACTTCCTTTTCGAAAACTGTCAAAATAAAACTTGGTATAAATAGCGCTGAACCCCGCGCAATCAAAGTGATTAAACTTTTTTCCTGTATGTCTTAATCGGTTATGTTTGGCTCCATTTTCTTTCATATACTCATGTGCCACGAGTGCATTTTTATAAAATACTTCCTCATCTGCCTTGCAATAGCAAATTTGCATGGGGCTCTTGGGTACCCAGTTCCATAAAGCATTTTCTTTTAAAAGACGGGTAAAAAAGAAGTTACTATCTGTTTTAAAGAGATTCACTATGCTGTCTACCACCATGTCTGCGGGAACGCTCGGCAACACTTTATTGAAATCAAATCGATCGTGGTTGCCATCATACATGTTTGGAATGAGTGTATCATAAGGGGCTTTGAACACGGCTTCAGTAGGTCCTTCTATTTCATCATAAATCGACTCGTAGCCGTAAATTAAGTAGGGTAGGTACCAAGGTTGGGTGTATTCTTGAAACATCGTTACGCTTTGGGCACCGGCCATATCATAGGCACCACTCATAGGAGAGGAAGCGGTTACTAAAAGGTTTGCTTCAGGATGTTCCTGAATGTATTTATGTACCGCCATAGCTGCATGTCCTCCTTGAGAATATCCTGTAACAAAGAGCTGGTCATTCCATGTGATATTTAATTCAAGGTTTACTTCTCGTAGGGCACGTAGGAGATCATAGCCTGATCTTCCCTCGGTTTCAGCATGTTGGTAAGGATGAAAGTGATCATTGACTTTGCCAAGTCCGATATAGTCTTGCCAGGCTATAGCATATCCATCGGTAGCATAAAAAGTGGCTACATCTTTTTCTCCATTGTAATCATAACTTCCTTCGCCACGCATTTTGAAGGCAGTACCATGATTGTATTGAACAACAGGTAAAGCCTGTCCTTCTTCAACTTGCGGAACAAAGTAAATACCCGAAGCACGGATTTTTTCACCATCAGGTAGTTCTGTGTAATAGATGATGTCATAAATGTCTATGGGATAGCGGATGGGCGTTATCATTTTAGGTATTCCTAGGGCCTTGTAGCGCTGCTGTATATCTTCTATTGAAAGGTGGGCAATATGCTCATAAGATATTAAGACATCCTGTTGCGCCCTCAATCCAAAGAATAGACAAAGACTCAAACATATTGCAAGAAATGGTTTTGGGATCATGCCTATAAGATACAAATTGAATGATGTCAAATTCAAAGAAAGCCCAAGGTGTTTTTAGTGAAACTTTCTTAAAAAAGGAGTAGTTTTCTGCTGCAAAACTCAGTCTATGCGTACCTCACTCCATTTTCTCTTTGTAACCTTACTAGTCTCTTTGTTTGCCTATGACCAGATCAACGCAGCAAGCGGGGATACAACGGCAGTAAGAGTTCATACAGCTACCGACTTAACATGGTTTGGTGCCTACACAGAATGGGGTGTGTTTCCTGACCAAAGTACTCCATGGAAGGCCATTACGCTTGATTTTACAGTAGGCTGTGCCTCAGGAGGTTGCTCAGATTGGGACTACGATGTAGATGTCGAGATTGGTCGTCCTACAGGGATGATGGATTCAACCATTGCCAGTATTGATACCGTATCGACTGCGCCATTAGTCCTAGACACCACGTGGAATGCTCCTTACGAAATCATTGAATGGTATCAAGTTGGTCGTATGATTACTCCTTATGGCGGATATATGGCTCAGGGTCAGTATGGATTTAGTAATGCTTGGACGCATGAGTATTCATGGGATGTTACAGACTTCGCACCATTGCTTACGGATTCTATTCCGATCAGAATCTTCTATCATGGTTGGTCATCAGGCTTCAGCGGCACCTGTGATTTTACTTTTGTGGAGGGGCGTCCGCAGCGAGAGGTTTTGGGGATTCAAAATGTTTGGTCTGGAGGGAGTTACTCCAATTTCGCGCAGTTTGATGCGGCGCATACTCCGGAACGAATCATCAATTTGCCTGTAGGTACTCAAGAAGCTGAGCTCAAAGTAATTGTTACTGGACACGGCCAGTCTGGGGAGTTCACACCCATTGACTATGGAGTTTTTGCCCAGAACGGCATTGAAATTGGTCGCGAAGAAATTTGGGACACAACATGCAGCATGGCTTCCATCTATCCTCAAGGTGGGACGTGGATTTATCCTCGAGCGAATTGGTGCCCAGGGGAAGATGTTCCCGTGCATACCTTTGATTTAACGCCTTATATAGAACAAGGACCCAATGGTCCATTTGTGCGGGCAGATATTGACTTTCAGGATTACGCGCCTACGGATGGAGCAAGCTACAGCATTGCTAGCCAAGTAGTTGCCTTCGAAGCACCTCTGCGTCACTACGATCTTGTGGTAATGGATATTATAGCGCCTTCTCAGGCAGAGCGCAATACACGTTGGAATCCTACATGTGGGAGCCCGATAATCGAAGTAAAAAATAACGGCTCTGAGACGCTAACATATCTCAAAGTCGAATATGGAATTAAAGCAGGGGAAAGCTGGTTTTATGAATGGGAAGGAAGCCTAGCGCCAGGGGTGACCGAAGAAATTATGCTGTCTAGCTTTGATTGGGAAGGTATTGTGGGCGATGGAAACGATACCTTCTTTGTTGAATTTTCTCGTCCGAATCGACTTGTGGAGCAATTCCCTTATGATAATTATGCAAACACTCCTGTCGAGTTAACAGATAACTATATTGATGGAAACATCAATGTGAAGTTTCAACCTAATAATCAACCTCAGGAGAATAGCTATTTAGTGCGCAATGCCGCAGGGGATACCATCTTGCATATGCCGTCGTTTACCTCAAGTACGGTTAATAATCAATATTTAACGCTAAATCCCGGTTGCTATGAATTCATCTTTACCGATCAAGATCAAGCGCTGTTAGGTGGAGAAGGTGGAGATGGCTTATCATGGTGGGTTAATCTTCAAAATAATCTGGAGACGTCGGGCTATGTGGAGTTACGGGCAACAGCAGGTAATTCGCTCCTCAAGCGTTTCCAATCCGACTTTGGAGGTGGCTTTCATTACTTCTTTACGGTAGGGCAGGGTATGTCCTCTTTACCCAATCAATGGCCACCCTTCCCACCAAGTCTTCCTCCAGTGACGGAAGTAGAGCATTTTGGGGAAACCTATTACAGGGTTAATGACTCAATATATATCAGTGAAAACAGAGTGGTTGTTAGTCAAGATGGTTTAGTAGGAATCGAAGATCTTCAGGGTAATGTGATACAAGTCTATCCTAATCCAGCAAAGGATATGATTTATGTTGATTTCAGTCAATCGGGGCAATCCACGCAATGGTCTTTAGTAAATAATCTAGGTCAAGTAGTAAAACAGGGGTCAACCCATACAGGTCGCCAAGAGATTAATGTTAAATCGTTAACTAAAGGAATGTATGTTCTTCGTGTAGAAGGATCAGATAAAAGCTTAGAAAGCAAGGTACTTATTGAGTAAATCAATACCTTAAGGGGGTGTATCTACTCTATGCATTATTCTATCGATGCTATATAGCATGTTTACGCCTTGGGTCCTTAATCAATCCCAAGGCTAGAGCCTTTTTTGCCATGCGAAAAGAGAGCGTTCAGCACTACAAACTGACTTCAACATGGCAGAGCGATAGTCACAAGGTGTTATGGATGCATTGTGCTTCTGTCGGTGAGTTTGAACAAGGTAGGCCGGTTCTTGAATCCTTTCGAACGCGACACCCGACATGGAAAATTGTCCTGACCTTTTATTCGCCCAGTGGATACTTTCAATATAAAAATTGGGATGGTGCGGACTTAGTCCTTGCTCTTCCGCTTGATTATCGTAGTCAGTGCATTGATTTTCTAGAAAGGATTAAGCCTGATCATATTCTTTGGATTCGATATGACTTTTGGCCCCAGATATACAGGGTTATTGCTGACCGAGGGATTCCAGTAACGCTAATTAGTGGGCGAATTCACAAGGGGCACCGTTTGCTTTCAAGCCATAGCGTCGCCAAAACTATGCGTCAAGCAATCACAAAGTTTTTTACAGTAGATGAATCATCGGTAAGCTTACTTCACGGTGCAGGCACATCCCATGCGGAATATGCTGGAGACCCTCGTTTTGATCGAGTAGTTGCTATTGCTTCTAACCCTATGGATAAAGCACTTGATGCCCTCCGTCATGGCAAGGAAAAGATTCTTGTTGCGGGAAGTACATGGCCTAAGGATCAAGCGCTGTTAGCTTCGAGTATAGATCATTTGATTAGCAGAGGTTGGAAGCTTATCATTGTTCCCCATGAGGTCGATGAGATTTCTATCGATCAGTGTTGTCGGCAGTTTCCAAAGGCTCGTCTTTGGTCTGAGGTGGGTTGGTCTCACTCAGAAGCCCCCTTATTGATTGTGGATGCTGTTGGTCAGCTGTCTAAGACTTATAGTGTTGCGGACCTTGCTTATGTTGGTGGGGGCTTTGAATCATCAGGGGTGCATAATATCCTTGAGCCCATGGTTTATGATCTCCCCGTGATGAGTGGTCCCATTATATCTCGTTCCATTGAAGCCTTGGCTGCGAATAAAAAGGGTTTTCTTCGGACCCTCGGCCAAAAAGATGATTTTTTCCCAGTATTTGAGGCATCATTTAATGCTAAAAAAGAAGGTGCGATTGCATCATGGGTGAAGGGTCAAACAGGAGCTACGGATAGAATTACTCATTATCTAGATAATCATCCATCAATCCAAGAAAGACTGCAATAACATAGTGCAAGTAATCGGAAAGTCGTGTATCTTTGCACTCCCTTGCAAGTAATAGCACAGGTCAAAACATTTGTTTTGAGGCATTAGCTCAGTTGGTTTAGAGCGCTACCTTGACAGGGTAGAGGTCACTGGTTCGAATCCAGTATGCCTCACTAAAATTGCCGCGGTAGCTCAGATGGTTAGAGCGTCGGATTCATAACCCGGAGGTCGGGAGTTCAATTCTCCCCCGCGGTACTAAACCTCTTCCTTGTTCTATCGAATCACTTTGTTGCTATCGCTCATGGTAGCAACCCACTTTCAAGGCTATAGTCAGCAAACTACCAAGAAAGCCTTGTTTTTAGGAAACAGTTACACGGCCTACAATAGCTTACCAAACCTCGTAGAAAATATAGCTAACTCACTAGGTGACTCGCTTATTCATGATCGTAATACGCCAGGTGGCCAAACAATGGCAGGTCACGCCTCTAATGCCACTTCGTTAAATAAGATTTCAAGTCAAGAATGGGATTATGTCGTATTGCAATCCCAAAGCCAAGAACCCTCCTTTCCACCAAGCCAAGTGGCCAATGATGTTTATCCTTATGCTCAACAATTAACGGATTCTATTCGAAGCAATACATCCTGTGGGACCCCTTTGTTTTTTATGACTTGGGGTAGGAAAAATGGCGATGCTTCAAATTGTGCAGCTTATCCTCCGATATGCACCTATGAAGGAATGCAACAACGTCTCCGTGAGAGTTATATGGAGATGGCATCAACAAACCAGGGACGTGTAGCTCCTGTGGGGGTGGCATGGAAACGAGTTCGAGAAGAATATCCAGAGATTGAGTTGTATACGCAGGACGAGAGCCACCCAAGTTATGCAGGAAGTTATCTCGCGGCGTCTGTTTTTTATTCTTCGATTTTCCAAAAGTCCTGCGAAGCATCTTATTTTATAGGTAGTCTTGATTCAACAACGGCAAGGAGACTTAGAACGATTGCCTCGGAAACTGTTTTGGATAGTTTGGGGCTTTGGGGATTTCTAGAAGCGGATGTTCTATTGGATTCTACCTTCTTGAACTATGTCTACCTCACGGCAAGCTATTCGAATGCGGATAGTATAGCATGGGATTTTGGGGATCCGCTTGTTGGCAGTACTAGCGATAGCCTTGTGACCGTGGAGTATCTTGTAGAAGGAGAGTACACCGTTACGCTGTCGGTATATGATCGATTGAACTGTGAATCGAAAAGTATAAACACCGTAGTTCAGATACAATTGCCTTCTTCTATAGATACAGAGTTCGGTAATCGTTTTGGTCAAGTAGTCTTTAGGACTGACGTGTTGGGCCGAAAGATTGATAATCTGGATTCCTTAAATGCGGGCCAGTACTATATAGAGTGGGATAACCTAGGGAGCAAGCGCTTACGATACAAGGGATTCTAGAAGATTTTATTTCGATACCTCTTGATTTTTTACCGTTTTACGCCTGTTTATTATTTAGGGCACTAGTTGTTCTTTAAACAAAAAGTGTGCCGCTGAACAAATGACTATTTGGCTCTCCGCAGCTTGTAATTCAACCTTATCCTCGATTAAAGGAATAGCGCAATATCTGAAGGGGCCTTAACCTCCTTCTCGCACAAGACGCTCAACAGGCGCATAATCATCACTGAGGATCATGCTCTTTCCAGAAAGGTTGATTTCCTGTTCTTCAACTTGTTCCTTAGTTAACTCAATAGGCTTTTTCATGGCAATAATGCAAAGACTTTGTAGTGCGTCTTTGGGCATATCGGGTTCAACCCTAAGCACCTTGACATAAGGGAAGGCTGTTTTGATACTATTCAATAAGGCTTGAATCATATCAGTTTTGTCGTCGTCTAAGCTGGATAGAGCATTGATGATAACTGCACCTTTAGGATGTAATACTCGTTCTACATCGTTAAAAAACTCTTGAGTCGTTAACTGGAATGGTATGGATCTCAGGTCGTTAAAGGCGTCAAGATAAATTACGTCGTAAGTATTTTTTGTGTGTTGTACATAATACCTTCCATCTTGACTGTAGGTCTTTAGTCGACTTGAATAGGGTAGATCAAAGTGGCTATGTGCTAGTTCAGTGAGTTTTCCATCAATTTCTATCACATCGACTAAGACATCATCATACTGCATCAGCAGTTCTCTTGGATAGCTGCATGCGGCGCCTCCAATCGTTAAGGTATTCCTAAAGTTAGGAACGAGTTGTTGGTCAATTCGAAACTGACGCAGATAGGGATATACTAAGTCATCGCTATGCAGATATTGCGCCGATCCAATGTGATTGTTGACCTGCATTATCCGAATGCTATCTCCTAGCTCATCGGTGGTCTCATAGATTAAGACGTCATTATATAAAGTTGAAAAGCGCTCTCCATGGACGACCTGCGGGAAAACGAAGTATAGAGCAACGATGATAACTCCAAGGCCTGCAAATTTTAGGAAGTGATGGATAGAGAAGATTGCCGAGAGCAGAAGCATCACAACTCCTACGGAAAGCATCACCTGTTGCACTCCCCAAAATGGGATGAGGATAAAGCCTCCAACAAAGGTTCCAATAAGGCTACCAATGGTTGATATAGCACCGATCTTTCCCGTTACTTTTCCTGTTTCTTCAAGGCTTTTTAGCGTAAGTCGTGTGGCAATAGGGGATATACCCCCAAAAAAGATACTGGGGAGGGCGAATAAGATAAGCGATGAATAAAGGCCACCAAAGCGTGGGTCGTATACCCAATGGGCAAGGTTGCGTAATACAGTGTCGTGGATTAAAAGACAGAGAAGCACAGATAATCCGGTTGCCCCAAGGCAGGAGGACAGAAGACGGTGTGCATCTTGTTCATCAGCTTTATGACCGCCTATATAATACCCTAAACTCAGACTGGCCAGAATTACTCCGATTACATTGGTCCAAACATAAATGGATGTTCCAAAATATGGGCCTATCATACGAGCGCCGGCTAGTTCAAAAATCATAACACAGGCACCACTTAGGCTTACGGATGTATGGATCTTCCATGGTTTGACTGTAATAACTTTACTCGCTGACATTATGTAAAGATGAATAATTCGTTAGATAATGCCATAAAGTACATCCGACACGATATAGACTCTCTTTCGATACGTTTTCTATGTTGTCTGATATCTTGTGCTGGTGTGTATTATAGGATTGCCTTGTAGCGTCGTACTCTATGAGGGCAAAAATTGGAATCTTACTGCATTTGTGGAGCACGACATGATCATCATTTCCTATAAAGCGCGTTTTCTCTTCTATAAAGTATTGATCAAATCCTAGTTGGTGCCCTAACGCCCAAAAGGTTAGCATAGCTTGGTATGCTTGATTGACTGAATGGTGTTCAAGAGTGTATTTTGCTTCATTGCCTCCAACAATATCTAGTAAAATCCCCACTTCTTGGTTCATATTTAGAAGAGGGTTTTTACAGTAATATTGACTTCCGAGGCAGTAACTATTCATGGTTTGTGCATAGGATGTATCATATTCCGGAGGTCCAGTTTCCTCTCCGTCAAAGAAAAAGAAATCAATACCCAAGTCTACATCTGCTTTCTTAGTAAGTCGCGCTATTTCCAGCATAATCGCTGTTCCACTTCCCCCGTCATTCGCTCCATCGGGTAGCATTTCTTGTTGGGCTAAATCAGTTTCTCTATCCGCATAAGGTCTTGTGTCCCAATGAGATATAAGGGCTATACGGGTTTTGTGTTTCGGGTTGTATTGTGCGATGATATTGTGTAAAGCCAGGGTGTCACCACGATAATTTTCTGCCTCAGCTTTTTGTACCTCTACGGTCAGACCATAGGATGAAAGTTTGTCTGTAAGATAGTTTGCACAGTGTACATGGGAGGGTAGATTGGGTACGCGCGGACCAAAGCTTACCTGCTTGGCTACAAAGGAAAACGCGGAGTCCCTGCTAAAGGGAATATCTGGTTTACTTAACTCGACTTCCTGTAGTTGTGATATTTTTTTGTCCAAATCACTTTGGCATGCTGCTAGACAGCATAAAATCACGATGAACCGCGGATAACGATGCATTACATGCCTAAGAGTAAATCCACAGGATCAGTTCCTAACAAGAGCTTTTCGGGATTTTCTAGCATGTCCTTCACAGCGACTAAGAATGAAACAGATTCCTTACCATCAATAATTCGGTGGTCATAGCTTAAGGCGAGATACATCATAGGGCGTATTTCTACCTTACCATCAATAGCTACAGGTCGCTCTTCTATTTTATGCATACCAAGAATAGCTGACTGCGGTGGGTTGAGTATAGGAGTAGACATCAACGAACCGAAGACGCCACCATTGGTAATACTAAAGGTTCCTCCTTCCATGTCTTCCATGGAGAGTTTACCATCCCGACCTGCTAGGGCAAGTCGCTTGACTTCCTTTTCAATTTCCCACATACTTAAAGACTCGGCATTGCGGATTACCGGAACTACAAGGCCTTTAGGAGTAGACACGGCAATCGAGATATCACAGTAATCGTGATAGGTGATCAAACTTTTCTCCGGATCAATGTAGGCGTTGACCGTTGGAAATTGTTGTAGGGCATGGCATACCGCCTTCGTGAAAAAGGACATAAATCCAAGATTTACACCATGGGCCTCCTTAAACTTTTCCTTGTGCTTGCGTCTCAGATCCATTACGGGCTTCATGTCCACCTCGTTGAAGGTGGTTAACATGGCCGTTGAATTTTTTGCAAAGACAAGTCGCTCGGAAATGGTTCGACGCAGACGACTCATTTTGGCCTCTGATTCCGTTCTGGCAAAGGCTTTCGATTGACTTACCATGGCTTCGGCTCCTTGCTGAATGGTTGCGCTTCCTTCGGCAAAGGCTTTTAAGATATCTGCTTTGGTAATTCTTCCACCAGGTCCACTTCCTTGGATACTTGATGCATCAAGGTTGTTTTCCGCAATCATTTTGCTCGCTGCAGGAGAGGCATGCCCTTTGGCATAACTTTTTTCCTTCTTGGCTTCCTCAATAGGAGCTGCTTTTTCTTGTGGTGCGGGCTTTGGTGCTGCTGCGGGAGCCTCCGTCTTCGGTGCTGGGGCAACGCTTGTGTCAATCGTACAAATAAGCGCTCCGATGGCTAAGTCCGCTCCTTCTTCTGCTACAAAAGTCACCTTACCGGACTTTTCAGCAAAAAGTTCTTGAGATGCCTTATCGGTTTCCATTTCGCAGATGGGTTGGTCCATCTCCACGACATCACCATCGGATATTAGAAACTGCGCTAGGGTAACTTCGGTGATCGATTCGGCCAACTCGGGCACTTTCATTTCGATAATAGCCATAGGGTATTTTTTTGCGGTTTATAGAGTTAATGCGGTTTGAATAAGTTCGTTTTGCTCGAGCAAATGCTGCTTTTTGTATCCTGTTGATGGCGAGGCACTTCGTTTACGGGCAATGACACCTAAGTTGAACATTTCGCCTAAGTTATCTTGGATAAAGGCCCATGCTCCCATATTGCGGGGTTCTTCTTGAGCCCAAATCCATTCAGCATTAGCGTATTTCTTCTTGAGTGCAGTGAGCTGGTTAGTCGCTAGCGGATAGAGTTGTTCCATTCGGACGATTGCAACATGATCGATGTTCTTCTTATCGCGTGCTTCCATGAGATCATAGCTGAATTTACCTGAGCAGAGAAGCACTCGTTTAACCTTGGATGCCTTGGCATCGCGGTCATCAAGAACTTCTTGAAATCCTCCCTCTAAGATCTCTCCGATGGGTCGGCTTACGCGTGGATGACGCAGTAAGGACTTGGGGGACATTACAATAAGCGGTTTTCTAAAAGGCCAAGCCAATTGTCGGCGAATCAAGTGAAAGAAGTTTGATGCTTCCGTCACATTGGCGACCACCATGTTTTCTTCGGCACAAGATTGCAGGTGGCGTTCAAGTCTCGCAGAACTGTGCTCTGGTCCTTGCCCTTCGTAGCCGTGAGGGAGTAGCAACATCATCCCAGAATTCCTATTCCATTTGGATTCTCCTGCTGAGATAAACTGATCGAAGACACTTTGAGCATTATTGGCAAAGTCTCCAAACTGGGCTTCCCAAATCGTTAGGGTATTTGGATTCGCCAGGGAATACCCGTATTCAAAACCTAAAACACCGTACTCCGAAAGATGGGAATTATAAATCATGAATCGACCTTGCTTATCGCTGATTTTTGAAAGCCTATTGAAAGGAGTGTTTGTTTTTTCATCCATGATGACAGCATGTCGATGGGAGAAGGTTCCCCGCTTGACATCCTGGCCACTCATTCGAACATCTTTGCCTTCCATGAGAATGGATCCGTAGGCAAGCAATTCAGCAGCAGCCCAATCTACGGTCTTATCATCGTGCATTGTCTTTTGACGATTCTTTAAGTACTTGTCGACTTTCCTTAGTGGTTTAAATCCTTCAGGATGGGTACTTAAAGCACTCACGAGCGTCTTAACTGTTGACTTACTAATGCCTGTTGTTGGACTGGATTGAAAATCTTCCGGCTTGGAGCTTCTTGTTTTATCCCATGCCTTTTCTACCTCCTGTTTGGCGTACTCAATTTTGTTTTCTTTGACTTGGTCAAGTCGCGCTTGCAGGTCATCCCAAAATTCTTTATCGAGTTTGCGTGCAACCTCAGCTTCGATTTCGCCTCGATCTTGAAGCTTTTTAGAATAGATATCTCTTGGGTTCGCATGCTTGGCAATGCGCTGATAGAGATCAGGCTGGGTATATTTTGGATCATCGGACTCATTGTGGCCATGCTTTCTATAGCAGACCATATCAATAAAGATGTCCTTGTTAAACTGCTGTCGATATTGCGCGGCAAGCTCTGAGGCAAATACTACAGCCTCAATATCATCGCCATTCACTTGAATAATCGGCGCATCTATTGTGCGTGCAATAGAAGTACAATAATCTGAGCTACGTGCATCATCAAAGTCTGTGGTAAATCCAATTTGATTATTGATAACGTAATGGATCGTTCCGCCGGTGTAGTATCCATCGAGCTTACTCATTTGAAGTACTTCATAGACAACTCCTTGACCAGCAACGGCGGCATCACCGTGGATGAGAATGGGTAATATTTTGTCGTAATCCGAATTATATACCGTATCGGCTTTTGCTCGGGCAAATCCTTCAACGACAGGATCAACAGCCTCTAGGTGGGATGGGTTAGGGGAGAGCTTGAGGTTCACCTTCTTACCGGATTTAGTCGTGAAGAGCGAAGAAAATCCGAGGTGGTATTTAACGTCACCATCTCCAAAAGTCTTTTCAGGTTCAAATCCTTCAAACTCAGAAAAGATCTCATCATAGGTTTTACCCATAAGGTTAGTAAGCACATTAAGCCTCCCACGGTGAGCCATGCCAATGATGACTTCTTCAACGCCCTCTTCAGCTGCTTGCTCTACGATGGATTCCAGCGCGGGAATCGCTGTTTCACCGCCTTCAAGCGAGAAGCGCTTTTCTCCGATGTACTTTGTGCCTAAGAATTTTTCAAAAATCGTCGCCTTGTTGAGCATTCGAAGAATATGTTCCTTCTTTTCTAAGGTATAGTCTACAAAATGGGGTCCACCCTCAATTTTATGACGGAACCATTCACGTTCCTCAGTATTTCGGATATAGTTGTATTGATACCCCAAGGTTTGGCAATATCCTTGATGCAGATGCTCAATAATCTTTGTTAGGGTAGCTGCTCCAAGACCAATCACACTGCCGCAGGCAAAAGTGGTCGTTAAATCCTTGTCACTCAACCCGTGATCTTCAAGTTGGAGAAAAGCTTTGCGCTCTTTTCGCGGTCGAATAGGATTGGTGTTGGCCTCGAGGTGTCCATTGTTTCGGTAGGCATGAATCAAGGACATCACGTTAAATTCTTTTGGACTTAAAGCTTGACCTGTGCTTCCATCTTTTCCAGAAGCTAAAGCAAAGTGAAAACCATCGAAAAATTTTCGATATTGCTGATCAATTCCATCAGGGTCATGAACGTAGTCATTGTACATTGATTCGAGGAAGGCAGGGTGGACATTGTTTAGGTAAGACAGTTCCATTAGGTCTTATTGATTTTCGGTTTTTTCACTCTTCTCGTTCGCTGGGAACACTCTCTTAACACAAAGATGATGTACCACAAGCGTTTATGGTACTAAAATGCATCTATTTTTACAACCTTGAGGCGGAAATTGGTGGATAAATTGGACAAGGGATGATTTTCCGCACTTTTTACGAAGTTTTAACTATCTTTGCCAACCCTTAGGGACGGAGTCTGTTATCTTCACCCGACGGAAGAAAAAAGATTAAAACGTTATGGCAAATAACCCAGGAGCAAAAAAACGAATTCGCAAAAGCAATAAGCGTCGTTTAGAAAATCGTTATTACGCAAAAACAATGCGTAATGCAGTGCGTAAATTACGTGCTGCGGAAAGCTCGTCAGAAGCCGAAGAGATGTTACCTAAGGTAGTATCTATGGTTGACCGTGTTGCAAAGCGTGGTCAGATTCACGCTAACAAAGCGGGCAATATCAAAGGCAAATTAGCAAAGAAAGTAGCTTCGTTGAAGTAATCCTTCTTTTTGTTATTTCATCAAATTTTCCAATCGCTCTAGCAGTAGAGCAATTTCCTCAGGCTTGTTGTACATCGGGCAAAAGGCCAATCGCAATATATTCTTATCACGTAAATCACAAACGATTCCTTCTTCACGGAGCGCTTTGTGGACTTCCATGGCATTATTCAATTCAATGGATAACTGGTTTCCGCGTCGATTCCACTCAATCGGAGTGATTACATGAATATCTAAATTTTCAAACCCTTTTAAGGCAAGATTAGTCAGTCTTTTGGCCTCTTTTCGTAAGTCTCTGATTGTTGTTTTATCAAACTCAGCTAATGCGGCTTCGTGAGCTGCCAGCGCTAAAATCGAGGGATTACTCATTTGAAATCGATCAGCATTTGAGACCGGAATAAATGCTTTCTCCATAGTAAATCGCTCGTCCGGGTCATTGCCCCACCACCCAGCCATCTGAGGTAAATCCTTGCTCAGGTGGTTCTCATGCACAAAGATTCCTCCTGGACCTCCTGGACCACTGTTGAGGTACTTGTAAGAGCACCAACACGCAAAATCGACTTGCCATTCATGGAGCTTCATATCCACATTCCCGATGGCATGCGCTAAATCAAATCCGACAAGCGCTCCTACATTATGCCCTGACTCGACAATTGCTTGTATAGGAAAGCATTGACCATTGATGTATTGCACACCGGGGAGTAATATCAAGGCAAGTGATTCTCCAAGCTTATCGATAGTATGCTTAATGATTTCAAGCGAAAATCCTTTATTTTCTTTTGGCCATGGAATAAACTCAATACATTCCTTGGCCGACAGGCCATGGAGTTTAACCTGTTGCTCAATTGCATAATAGTCTGAGGCAAATAGGTGTTCCTCTACGAGAATTTTGTATCGTCTTTTCGTGGGTCGATAGAAGGTTGTGAGCAGGAGATTTAGGTTGACGGTAAGGCTATTGAGGGCAGCTACTTCATGCGTTTTGCCTCCAATGAGTTTTCCTAATGGTTCTCTCATCCGTTCATGATAAGTATACCATGCATTTTCAGTATCAAAGTGACCTTCTACACCTGAACTTGCCCATTGATTGAGCTCTCGGTCGAGCATGTGCCGAACTGTCTTAGGTTGAAGTCCTAAGCTGTGTCCTGCAAAGTATATCAGCTCCCGACCTTGGGAATCCTTCGGTATATGGTAGTTATTGCGCACAGGTAAGCCTCTCTAGGCCAAATATCGTGAATCTGTGGGAAGCGTGTTTCCGCAGGCATCACATGTTCTTAACTCCTCACTTTTGTAGAAGGTTTTAAAGACGGGGAGGAAGTCTTTTTCTATACTCTCCAATTTGAAATAGGCTTCGTAGAGTTTATGGTCGCAAGATTCGCAAAACCACATTAACCCGTCCTTTTCTGATTTTTTTCGCACTTTTTCAACAACAATTCCCAAGCTCCCCTCAGGCCTTACGGGGCTGTGTGGGATATGGGCAGGTAGGATAAAAAGCTCTCCCTCTTTCACTTGGATTTCCTTTCGTCGACCATCTTGTATGGTAACGACTGTAATATCGCCTTCGAGTTGATAGAATAACTCTTCGGTCTCATTGTAATGGAAGTCCTTTCTAGCATTAGGCCCAGCTACAAGCATAGTGATGTAGTCCTTGCTTTCTGGTGTTAAGTTTCGGTTTGATACGGGTGGCTTCAGCTCGTGCCGAACCTTCTCAATAACCTCTAACAGATTGAATGCTTCCATGCATAGGAAATTATGCTGCAACCGGTGCCTTCCCTAATTGATGGAGAAGCGAAAAGTGGCTTTTTAATGCGCTATAAAAGGTCACATGTTCGTGGTAGGGAAGATTAAATTCCTCAGCCGTCTTCTTAACAATCTTGGAAATCTTGCGGTAATGCACATGACATATATTGGGAAATAGATGATGTTCAATCTGGAAATTTAGTCCTCCAATTAACCATGAAAACAGACGGCTTCCCTTCGCGAAGTTTGCCGTAGTCTTTAGCTGATGGATAGCCCAATTGTTTTCCATACTGCCATTTTCTTCTCGTTCAAAAAACTCGGTTTCTTCAAGGACATGCGCAGGCTGGAAAATTAGTGCTAGAATCAAACCACAGATAAAGTGCATCAGTATAAATCCACCGATAATAAGTAGTGGTGAAATTGGAACAATAGCTATGGGCAGAGCGATCAAGAGCCCAACATACCAAAGCTTGTTAAAAACTAGTTTGGCCATAGCCGAAGGGAAATAGATCTTTTGTTCTTTGAGTATACCCGCATTTTTATAGCGAATCAAGTCTCTGAAATCCTTGGCGATCAACCAATATAAGGTCATGAGACCATAAAAGAACCAAGCATAAAATGCCTGCAGCTTGTATCGTTTTTTATAGTCCTGATTAGGCGAAAATCGCATGATACCATTTTCTAAGTCTTCATCAAATCCATGCACATTGGTAAATGAATGATGTAACACATTATGCTGGATTTTCCAATTGGTATGAAATCCACCGAGGAAATTCATTAGATAGCCAAATAACTGGTTGATGTGTTTGTGTTTGGAATAGGCCCCATGATTTGCATCGTGCATAATGCTTAATCCGATGCCTGACATTCCTAAGGCCATTAAAATATACACCGCAAACACCATGAGGGGACTTGTAAAAAGGCCACATAACAATAGAACAAACGGTGCGAAGTATAAGGTGAGCATAAACAAAGTCTTTAAGACCATGTTTACATTGGCGAATCTACTTTTTTGATTGTCCTCAAAGTAATCTTTAACACGAGCTTTGAGCGTGTCAAAGAATTCCCGTTGAATCTTCGGAGAAAATCGAGGTTTTTTCGTTGCAATTAAGCTCATAAAACGCAATTTACACCTCTTCAACGATACTTTTTAACATATAGTTGTCGGATATCCGTCAAGAAATGTGGTTAACGAAACAAATGACTCTTGTTTGAGCCATTCCATCCTGCTTGGGATTCATAATCCACATAATAAATAGTCAAATCGGCTTGAGATGCATAATCTACATAATAGATGCTGACATCAGCCTGCGATTCATAGTCTGTCATATACCATAGGCCATCTTCGTCGGCTTGGGATTCGTAATCCACCCAATAGACACTTAAATCGGCTTGGGATTCATAATCAACAACATATACGGTCACATCGGCTTGAGATGCATAGTCTACAGCGTAGACGGATTGTGCGTGAGTGCTGAAAATTACCGCGCAAAAAAGCAAACTAGATAAAAGGGCATGTTTCATAGTTGTAGTATTTTGAGAAGGTGAAAAATAATTCATTTCTATCAAAACTCGGGCCAGGTATTTTGTTTGCAAGTACAGCCATTGGGGTATCACATCTTGTGCAATCCACGCGTGCAGGAGCAGACTATGGACTAACGTTGATTATTGCCATTCTATTGGCCAACTTATTTAAATTTCCCTTCTTCGACGCGGGATCACGATATGCTCGTGTAACAGGTACGACCCTAATTGATGGTTATCGAAGTATGGGCCGATGGGTGTTTTTGCTCTACATTGCCATCACAGTGGCCACGATGTTTTTTGTAATGTCTGCCATCACCATGGTATCTGCAGGTTTTCTAGGCAACCTATTGCAATTTGTTTTGCCTGACTCATCAATAGCTCCTAATCATATTATGATTGGTGTACTATGTGTACCGATGATCTTTTTGACTTTTGGTGGGTATGTGGCGCTTGATAAGGTCATCAAGGTGATTGCTTTTGTGCTTCTGTCTACAACGGTCATCTCATTTATTCTTGTGCTATACCATGGCCCGAACACGGAGGCAAGCCTGTTTCCAGATTTCCCCTTACAGGATGAAGGGAAGGTCCTCTTTCTTATAGGTCTTATGGGGTGGATGCCTACAGCAGTCGACATGTCTTCATGGAATAGTTTATGGACTTTAGATAAAATGAAGGCAAGAAAAGAACAAGGCCTTAGCCCGTTGAGCTTGAAAGAAGTAATTACGGAGTTTCGCTTTAGCTACTGGATCTCGGCCTTTTTATCCATTTGTTTTGTCGTGTTAGGAGCTTATGTTATGTATGGTTCTGGAGTACAGTTTGCAGACAGTGGAGCGCAATTCTCCGGACAAGTGGTCCAGCTATACACCTCTGTACTCGGCGATTGGACATGGGTGATTATTGCATTAAGCGGATTTTCCATTATGATGGGTACGACAATTGGCGTCATGGATGGCTATGCGCGGGCATTCAAAACCTGTCTTCGTATCCTATTGCTGGGCTATCAGGATGCTTCAAAAACCGATACTTCCGAAGTTGCCTTGCAGAACAACTCATTGAACCATGGAGAAGATAAACATCCGACCCTTCTTTGGACCTACAGAGGCGTGCTATATATTTTGTCTCTTGGAGTGTTTATTGTCGTCTATCAATTTGGAGATAGCTTTAAGCAGTTGATTGACTTTACGACGGGGACGTCATTTTTAGTAGCGCCAGTCGTGGCCTTTATGAATATCATACTCATTGAGAAACACATTCCTGAGGAGAGTCAACCTTCTCGAGCCGTGAAAGTGCTAAGCTACGCCGGATTTTTCTTTTTGCTAGGATTTGCTGTATACTTTGTGAGTATCAAATTCTTCTAACTCACAAGCTAGTTAGATCAACCACAAAATCCAAGACGATGAAAACGATTGAAGAATTAAAAGCGTATTACGAGACAGATCTCCTGCCAATATTAAGAGTACTTGATCGAGATCGAAAAAAAATTTTATATCGGCTTTTTCTTGGAATTCTGCTATCTGCGGTGGCCCCTATAATTTCGTTGTACTTCTTTTTTGGTCCGGTGAGTCTAATGGTTATTTGTTTTCCTGTTTGGATTGGTGTAATTATCTATCTTGCTATATCAATTGGTAGTTACAAGAAGTCATTTAAAGTCGGTATCATCGAACAAATCGTTCGGGCAATTGATCCCAACCTCTCCTACAATGCGTCAAAGGCTGTCGATAAAGCGCATTTTAAGCATAGTGAGCTCTTTAAGAATTCATGGAACGAATATAAAGGCGACGATTACGTGCAGGGTATGGTGGGTAAAACATCGTTGGAGTTTTCTGAGCTTCATGTTCAACATGTCTCTACGGATAGTGAAGGTCGACGTCGTGCCTCCACGGTATTTAGGGGGTTGTATCTCGTTGCAGACTTTAACAAGTCTTTCAAAGGGAAAACCGTTATCTTGCCGGATACTGCAGAAAAGTTATTGGGAAGCATTGGTTCTATGCTTCAGTCTTGGAATGTTACTCGAGGGGAGTTGATTAAAATGGAAGATGTCGCTTTTGAAAAGGAGTTTGTCGTCTATGGTGATGATCAAATTGAGGCTCGATATATACTATCAACAAGCTTAATGGAGCGCATTGTAGCCTACAAGAAAAAAAGCAATCGTCCAGTGCGGCTTTCCTTCATTGGCAACAATGTACATGTGGCAATATCCTATAAAAAATCCTTGTTTGAGCCGAGGATTTTTCGAAGTCTCCTAAGTTTTAAGCCAATTCAAGAGTACTTCGAAGATTTGAGTTTAGCGATTGATCTTGTGGAAGACTTAAATCTGAATACAAGAATCTGGACGAAGGACTAGTTATTGGAATTGTGAGGCTTGAGGTAAAACATTATATTGAGAATCAATTAAAGAAATAGTTATGATGGTTGTTGGAATAGTTGTTGGCGTTGTTTTGCTGAGTTTCGCTCTGATGTATAATGGGCTTGTTCGTAAGAAAAATCAAGTAGAGAATGTATTTGCGTCTATGGATGCTATGCTCAAAAAAAGAACAGACCTCATACCGAACCTAGTATCTACTGTTCAGCAGTACATGCAGCATGAGCGGGAGACGTTAAATGAGTTGACCGAAATGCGTGCCAAAGCGGTTTCTGGTCAGTTATCAGCTGATGAAAAAATTGCGTTACAAAATCAATTCTCTAAAGCGCTTGGCGGCATAATGGTCGCTGTTGAAAATTACCCCGACCTCAAGGCCGATCAAAACTTTATTCACTTGCAATCTTCACTAAACGAAGTGGAAGAACAGATTTCTGCCGCACGACGTGCATATAATGCAGCGGTTACATCATACAACAATGCTATTGAAATGCTTCCTACCAATATTCTCGCTTCGATGATGAATTATCAACGAAAGAATGTCTTCGAAATATCCGAAGCGGAGCGCCAAAATGTTGATGTAAAGGGATTATTTAATCAGTAGGTTCGTTACACGTCCATAGATGCAGGATACTCATTAGGTCTTGACATTGTCAAAAGTATGTAAGATCTTCCCCGAAGGGAGGCGGGATGTGGTGGCGCATGGTCGAACTATAGTCCAACTACAGTCAAACCTAGAACAACACCCGCGCTCTAATCGTGTGCTCTATCTCCTTAAGCGCAGTTAGCGTCTCAGCAGAAGCTGACTTAGGTACATCTAGAGCAACATAACCAATGTCATTGTTTGTCATAAGATATTGTCCCTGAACATTAATGCTGTGTTCTGATAGTGCAGAGTTGATCGAGGAGAGAACACCTGGCATGTTTCGGTGAATATGGAGGATGCGATGCGTGCCTTCAAGTTGAGGTAGGCTGATTTCAGGAATGGATTGGCTTCCTAGGGATGACCCGGTTTCTATATACCGAATCATTTTACTTGCAGCGTCAATACCAATGTTATATTGTGCCTCTTCTGTAGAACCCCCAACATGAGGGGATAATATGACTTGTGACATCCCTTGCAGTGGGCTAGAAAAGGCATCTTTCATACTTTTGGGCTCCTCTGGAAAAACATCCAAGGCGGCTCCTCGAATATGCCCACATTCCAAATGCTTTTTGAGCGAATCAATATCAACCACATTACCGCGACTCATATTGATAAACACACTATGCTCTTGCAGTGAGGAAAGTACCTCATCGGTAAAGAAGTAGTGGGTTGCTTCTGTTGCAGGAACATGAAGGCTTACGACATGCGCACCTGAAAAACACTCGCTCATGGAGTCACAGGGCTGAGCATTCCCCAGGGGTAGCTTGGTTTCTATATCATAATATTTAACATGCATTCCCATTGCTTCTGCCAGCACGGATACCTGAGATCCGATACGTCCATAGCCTATGATCGCCATCGTCTTTCCACGTAACTCATAGCTATTGATATGGCTTTTTTGCCAAATGCCTTGATGGGCATCCCAATTTTTTTGAGGAATCTGTCGGTTAAGCATTATGGCAGAACCTATAACCAGCTCGGCTACCGATCGCGTATTGGAAAAGGGCGAGTTAAACACTGCAAGTCCTTCTTTATTGGCGCTCTCGAGGTCGACTTGATTCGTACCAATACAAAAACAGGCCATAGCAAGCAACTGAGGGTTAGCCGCAATGACATCTTTGGTAATTTGAGTTTTACTTCGAATCCCGAGTACTCGGTGTTCAGAAAGGGCAGCGTTCAGTTCTTCGCCTTGAAGGGCGCCTTTTAGCCGTGTAATGGAACTGTATCCCGCCTTTTGAAAGGTTTCGACGGCTGACTCGTTGATGCCTTCGAGCAGGAGAATCTTGATTTTGTCTTTTGGGTAGGAGGTTGGGTTATGCATTATTCAAATTCTATATTCATCTTATTGAGTCGTTTTCGGATTCTGCGCATTCGTCGATTTTGCCGCGCTTTCTTGCCGATATTACTCAAGAGTAACGATGCAGGATTAAAAAGGTTGGGTTTTGCTTCTTCTGGTGCTCTATCTAAGGCCATAAAGCCTGCCATCGAGGAAATCATGGGGTTATCTACTTCGACGTCCAAAAAGGCACGCTTAAACTCATTGTAGTTTCTTGGCCAAGGAACGATCTCTACCATATCAAGTTCGACAAAGTCAGGAATCATTCGGACAACAATACGATAGTCGTCACCATCGGTTGCTTCTGAAGGCACGACAAATTGCTGGTTCTTGAAGCCTAGCATGCTAAATTCTATACTATCTCCAACTTGGCATGATACGCTAAAGTCCCCTTGTCCACTGGTAATTGCAGCTACATTGTTGTTTAATCCTCTAATGCTGACACCATAAAGCATTTCGGAAGCGGCTTCATAAGAAACCACTTTGCCTGTCAACAAAACTTCATTTTGCGCAGTCATCCGATTGTGATAGAATGCAAGGACTAGGAATAAGACGATAGAATAGTGCTTCATTGCTTTACAACGCAATTTAGCGCTTGAAATTTCTTGTTTTACCCCTAACTCTCCAAAGTTTTTCCACTTCGTGCTTGGCTAGAAATCTCCAGTCGCCCCGAGATAGATTCTTTTTGTTTAATCCACCATACTCCAGTCGATCTAGTCGCTCTACTTCATACCCCAGGTGTTCAAACATTCTACGCACGATTCGATTCCGCCCACTGTGTAATTCTAAGGAAACCACATATTGTTCACTTTTGGCTTCGTAGACTACAGAATCTACCTGAATCGAGCCATCTTCCAAGGTGAGCCCATTTTTTATGAGTTCTAAGTCCTCTTGATGAAGGGGTTTATTGAGGGTGGCGAGATAGGATTTCTTTACGCCAAATTTCGGATGACTCAGTCGCTGGGTTAGTTCGCCGTCATTGGTGATTAACAATACCCCCGTAGTCATGCGATCTAGTCGTCCGACGGGATAAACTCTTGGCGTGTAGGGTAAGTTGAGTTTGTGCGGAAAATTTTTAATTATGTCTAGAACCGTCCGCCTTCCCCGGTCATCGTCCGTGGTCGTCAGAAAGTCTTTTGGTTTATTCATTACGATATAGACCTTTTGCTCGGGTTGTACAATTTTCCCTCGAACATGCACTTTGTCACCAAATTGAACTTGGTGTCCCATGTTCGTTACTGTTTTTCCATTGACCTTGACCACTCCGGCTTGAATTAGCTCATCAGCCTTCCGCCTTGAAGCAAGACCAGCGTGTGCTAAATAACGATTGAGGCGGAAACTTGCAGGCGTATTGTCGACTGTGCTGTCTTTTTCCTTACTTCTTTCTTTGTCAATAGGCTTCTTGGTGTATCGCTTTCCTGGTCCTTTAGAGCCACTGTTTTGCGAAGAAGGAGTGCGTCGCGCACGTCGTCGGTTTTCCATGGTACAAAACTACACTTCCCAAAGGAGCTATCGAAGTGCGAAATATTTGCCAATTTCACAATATGATTAAGCCATCCCTTCCCAAAGGATTTCGCGACCACCTTCCCGCAGAAGGTCATAAGCGCGAATTTATTCTGTCTTCTATACAAGATGCGTTTCATCGTTATGGGTTTCAACATCTTGAGACGCCTCTATTTGAATCTATGAAAACACTTACAGAAAAGTATGGTGAGGAGGGGGACCAGTTGCTTTTTAAAGTGCTGCGTTCAGGTGATTTTTTGCAGAAAGCAGATCAAGAAGCGTTAGATGCTGGCGATTCAAGAGCGCTTGCTCGAAGTATCTGCGAAAGCGGACTTCGATATGACTTAACCGTACCCCTTGCTAGGGTAGTCGTTCAACATCAATCCGACATTCAATTTCCCTTTAGGAGATATCAAATAGGTCCTGTGTTTCGGGCGGATCGACCGCAGAAAGGGCGCTACAGGCAGTTTACCCAATGCGACGCGGATATCGTAGGATCTTCTTCTTGGGTTGGGGATGTTGAGGTGCTCAAGCTTTATGCTGAAGTTTTTGATACGCTAGGATTGAAAGTTGCCATTCGAGTTAATCACAGAAAATTGATGCAAGGCATGCTTCAACACTTGTCCTTAGGTGAGCAATCTACAGCCGTACTTACTGCCTTGGATAAAATGGATAAGATTGGTGAGGAGGGTGTTCGCAAGGCATTAACCGGTCTTGGAATCTCGGAAAATGTGATTGAAGAGTTTATGGCATGGGTAAAGCAAAGTGATCACACGGTAGCCCATAATGAGGCGATGCAAGAGGGCCGTGACCGCTTGGAAAAGATTATTGATGTACTTGGAGATGCTGTGCAATTCGACGCCTCCCTTGCAAGAGGACTCGATTACTATACAGGAATGGTCGTAGAGGTAATGAGTAGCGAGCTTGAATTTGGAAGCATTGGCGGAGGAGGTCGTTATGATGAGCTTACTAAAGTATTCGGCGGGCAAAACTTACCCGGTGTAGGAATCTCGTTTGGGTTAGATCGAATTGTAGACGTCATGGATGCCTTGGAACGCTGGCCTCATGAATCCCACAGAAAGCCCCTTATTCTCTTTATTCATTTTGATGAGCCGGGAATGGTTAAAGGTTGGGACTATGTTCAGCAACTTCGTTCTATGGGAATACCCGCTGAATTGTATCCAGATGTTGCCAAGGCCAAAAAGCAACTTAAATACGCCGATCAAAGAGGCTTTACTTATGTGGCCATGCTTGGTGATGATGAATTGTCATCCAATACTATTATGGTGAAATCTCTTGATCAAGGAAGCCAGCGCAGCATGACCTTTGATGAATTGATAACGGAATTAAATACGGAGTCATGAAAATCGAATCAGGACGAAACTATTCGATTCAAGACTTAGCTCCAATAGTCTATGAGAAAGAGACGATGGAACTGAGTGAGGAAGTACGGGTTAAGGTGCGAAAAGGGCGGCTGTTTTTAGAAGAGAAAATAGCGCGCGAGAACAGACCTTATTATGGTATTAATACCGGATTTGGTGAGTTGTGCCATGTTCAAGTGGGCCATGATGAATTGGAAACCTTGCAATTAAACTTGATACGGTCCCATGCCTGTGGAGTAGGGCCTGCAGTGCAAGATGATGTCGTTCGATGGATGCTTGTTCTCAAGATTCTCTCCTTATCAAAAGGGTTCTCCGGAGTGAGGGAAGAGGTATTGGATGGTCTACTTCATTTGTTAAATGATGATTTGATTCCAGAAGTGCCTGAGACGGGCTCACTGGGTGCATCTGGAGACTTAGCTCCTTTGGCCCATCTCTGTCTGCCATTAATAGGAGAGGGAGTGGTTCATCATAGTGGAGAACGCTTAGAAGTTGCTGACCATCGGAGTAGACTCAAACTGGAGCCCATCACCCTTATGGAAAAAGAGGGTCTTGCCCTGCTTAACGGTACCCAATATATGGCCGCTATGACGGCTCATCTTCTGCATCAAGGTCGTCGAGTTGTTGATGTAATGCTTCATATAGCAGCATGCTCAAGCGAGGCATTTCAAGCCCATACAGAATTCCTAGATCCCCGTATTCATGAAGCTCGAGGTCAAATAGGTCAAATAGAAGCTGCCCAACGGCTTCGTGAGCGCCGACCGCTTAATCCACAACGTGATGCAGGACTTTCTCATGTTCAAGATCCTTATTCCTTTCGTTGCATGCCTCAAGTTTTTGGAGCCACCTTAGATTCTATGCAGCACGTCAATCAGGTCCTAGAGCGAGAGATTAATGGGGTAACGGATAATCCCAATGTTTTCCCGGATTCAGATGCCATTTTAATCGGTGGAAACTTTCATGGTCAGCCATTGGCTTTCGGTTTAGATCAACTTAAGGTAGCTTTCTCCGAGTTAGCCAATATATCCGAACGGAGAACCTTTCTGCTGTTAAGCGGTAAGCGTGATTTACCCATCTTTTTAACTCAAAATGCCGGATTAGAATCTGGACTAATGATTGCACAATATACAGCGGCAGCCTTGGTTAACCGTTGTAAAAACCTTTGCCTCCCTGCGAGTATGGATTCAATCGTTTCATCGAATGGCCAAGAGGATCATGTTTCTATGGGAGCTAATGCCGGTGTGGAAACCCTTCAAATATTGGAGTTTGTCGAGGATGTCTTGGCTATTGAAATGATTTGTGCAAGTCAAGCTCTATTCCTCAGAGAAATGACGCTGCCTTCAAGTAGTCAAGCGGTGCAGGGACTCTCTTCATCATGTCAGACCTTCTTGAAAGAATTCAGGCTGGAGGTCAATCCTAATCTGGAGGAGCGTATTCTCTCAACGGAAATACGACAAAGTCGACATGCGCTTTTTGGTTAGTGTGCTGCGTATCACGTGCTTTGCATAATGATCGTGATCGACTTCCTTGATTACGGATGTTTTTTAACATCAGCATCGTTTTAAGAGGAAGATTATCTACTATATTTACTTCATGCAAAATCCCTCAGTGTTTTTGAGATCTATTCTGTTCGGAGGTGTAGCGACGTTCTTCTTATTTGCTTCTTGCGGCAAATCAAAACGTATTCAAGGGGACTGGGCGGTGCGTGATATTCGCCATAATGAGCAAGAGGGCGATTCCGCCAAACTAGCAGATTGTCAAACAATGGTCATCGGTCTCTCTTTTTTAAATGACGGGGAGGGACAACTTACCAATAATCGCGGACGCCTTTTTGATATGACCTGGACCTATCAAAAGGATAAGCTCACGATTACCTCAGAGGCTTTAGGTCGAGAGCAAAGTGTCGGCATTGTATGGGAGGGTAAGAATACATTCTTCATCGATAATTGTTTGTGTACCTATGAATTTAATCGTCAATAGCATGATCTACCTATTTACACAACGCATTCTTGGTCCAATGGTAGCGCTTTGTATAATGGTATGCATAATTGCTAGCTGTTCTTCCTCATCGACTTCATCGGAGAACAACGAAGTGGTAGAGGGCGGTATGCCTGAAGAACGAAGGGAGTGGATTGGAGAATGGGTTGTAGAAGACTGTCAAGATGGTTGTAATACGCGTTTTGGTATACCCGTTCCTGCGTTTATTCTTGATGATGAAAAGCCAGAGGAATGCGTACTGTATTTTGAAGAAGATCATGTCGTCATTCGGAGAAAAAGTACTGGGGATACGAATGGTAAATGGTTTACAGATGGTAATATGATGACGCTAACCAATGCTTTTGGCTTCGGGAAAACGCTGATAGGGGGATATAACTTCCTTGGTAGGGGAGATGGACTTTCATTTCGTGCTGAATACGATGCGGATCTCAGCCGCGCTAAAAAGGTCAGTGATGTAAACACACAACCCGAAGAGGCCCTTCTCGAATATGGTCCATCTGGCTATTCAGTGGGTCAGGGTATACTCGTGAGGCGAAGCGCAGATGCACTTAGCCTGTCGCAATTGATGGCACAAAGCGATCAGTATGACGTATACAACATACCAGCACAGAAGGTAAGCTATAGCTTTACACTAAGACGATACGATCGGGAGGTCAAGCTGAACATACCGATAAATCACTTGGATAGTACGACGAACTTCTTTAGTGGTTGCGAGTAGTATTTTGTATAAATCATTGTTATTCAATAGGTTAAATCTTTTTTAACAGGGATTTAACATTTTTTGTGGCTGATCTAGGCAAAAAAGCCTTGCTACTCCAAATCCTTTCTATATGTTTGCATCATAAATTATAAATCTAGAATTATGAAATATTTATCAATTGTATTTGTTGCTGCTATCACTTTAGTTTCTTGTGGTGGTGGAATGGAAACTGCTTGTGACTGTGTTGATACATACGCTGCTCTTGACCAAGAGGATACTGCTGCTGTTGCTGAATGGTTAGCTGCTAACGAAGAGGCTTGTGACGCTTTGATGGCTGATACAACTCAGGATATGAGTGCTTGTCAAGAAACTATCGATGCAATGACTGCTGAAGTTGAAGAAGTTGTTGAAGAAATGACTGAAGAAGTTGAAGAAGCTGCATCGGAAGAAGTTGCTGAAGAAGCTGCTACGGAAGAAGTTGCTGAAGAAGCTGCTACGGAAGAAGTTGCTGAAGAAGCTGCTACAGAGGAAGTTGCTGCTGAAGAAGCTCCAGCTGCTGAGTAATTTAATTACTTCAACATAATATAAGCCCCGCCATTGTGCGGGGTTTTTTTATGCCCAGGAAGACATAACTTTTTCTTTTTGATTTTCAGAAAAAAGAAAACATGCCGTAATTTTTATTACTATCTTTCTGAAAATTTACATACTATGAAATATCTATCAATATTACTACTTGCTTTGGTCACTTTAGTTTCTTGTAACTCTGCAGGAGAGGCTGAGAAAACTGACGAAAACGAAGATTTAGAAGTTAGCACGCTTGGTGCCTGTGAATGTGTTTCTGAAGCTACAGCATTGATCAAGACGATGGACTCTGTAGAAGAAATGGAGCTTTTTGAGGACATGTTGTTTGAGGCATACCCTGAATGTGTTTCAATTGATGACGTTGATGTAGAAAAGAATTGTGCGGAGGAAATGGAGGAGATGATGTCTGTTATGATGTCTAAATCCATGGAACTAGGTGGAATGTAATTCAATTTTTTACTCTTAACCATAAAACCCGCCTTTGTGCGGGTTTTTTATATCCACTGAACATGATGCATGTGCCAATATATTATAATCCAACCTTTCTTTGATTGAATAGAAATTGTACTTACCTTAAAAAAAATTTATACTATGAAATATTTAACTATTATTTATTTCGTTGCGCTAACTATCGTTTCGTGCAGTAGCGGGTGGAATGAGGAGGCAAAAAGTATTTACAGAGATTCTTGTACTATATCTCCTGAATATGAAGAATATTGTGAGTGTACACTAGAAAAAGTGATGAAAGCATCTCCAAATCCTGCAGAT
>PKDX01000011.1 GCA_002862745.1 Bacteroidota bacterium
CAACGACACGGTGCTGCACATCGCAAACCCTAACCTACCTTTTGGAGGAATGAATACCTCAGGCATAGGAAAAAGCCATGGTCACCACGGCTTCCTTGACTTTAGTAATGAACGAAGTGTTTTCGAACAGCGCAGCCTATTAAGCTCAGCAAGCCTTACGTATCCCCCCTATACCAAATGGACCCAACGGCTTATTCGGTTTATCACACGTTGGTTAAGCTAAATCACCTTCCTCAGCAAAACTGTAGTACGTATTGGGTCCTATAATCAAATGGTCCAAGACACATATACCTAGCATGTGGGCTAACTCTACAACCCGTTCGGTTAATTTAAAATCCTCTTGGCTGGGGCGCAACACGCCGCTTGGGTGATTGTGTGCCACAATAATGGACTCACTTGGGTATGCAATAGCCGGCTTAAACAAAAGTCTCAAATCAACCATTGCTGAACTAATGCCTCCACGCGCTATTTCATGAATTCCTTGTATATGATGTGCTCGATTGAGGTACATCACAACAAATACTTCCTGCTCGAGCAATTCGAACTTGGAGCTGAGCGTCATATAAGCTGATTGGCTCGAGGTAATTACTGAACACTGGTTGGCATGCCAAAAATTTCTTCGACCCAAAACATAGGCCGCATGAATTTTACGCCTGTCCTCACTGAGTTCGAGCGGATTATGGAGCTGATTAAAAAATTCCTTTTCGTCAATACCAAGCCATCTCAAAAGCTGGCGATTACTTACGGCATTCCAAGCATAAAATGATGCCCCTGAAGACGATTGTGTCATTCATGCAATTTCAGCAAAGGAATTGTTTCTGTGGTTGTAGAATAATAAAGGATAAGTACAGAAAACTCATTGTGTATGGCTTCTGTCGGAATGGAGGCCGAAGCACTACTCCTTCCCTCTTGATATATGACTTGACCCAAAGAATTCACTATTTCTAGTTTTATCCATGGCTGAGAGGCGTTAACTTGCCATACATTGTCCGATGGGTTGGGATATACCTGAATGCTCGGGCGATCTATCTCCGAAAGACCTGTTGTTGTCTGCTTTTCAACAACGCGCAAAGTGTCTGGAAGAAAACAGCCTGACTCCAAGGTTCCATTGAGAAACTGTATATAGGTTTCCTGAAAGCCCAAAGGAATAAGCAATTCCTGACTACTAGCTTTTTTGACCACCTCATCTGGCGTAACAATTACAATTTCGGCAAAAACTCCTGAACCAGATACTTGACTTGTGGAATTCTGCGATAAGGCAAAGTCCAATTGCCCCTCGAGTGGATCTCTTCGCTGAATAGATAGGGTGGAGACCCCTTCTTCGCCGAACCAACTTGCGGGAAAGGAAGCCGTTAAACTGTCCTCGTTTACAAGCGTCGAGGTATCTAAGTCAAGCTCTAAGGCCACACCAGATGCCGCCTGTGAAGGAAGATCTAGGCTAATTCCTATGGTTACTGAGTCTCCAAAAAAGACCGAATCAGGCATTACAAAATAGAATTCATAGGGACAGTTTTGCTGCCCGGATGCTGATTTTTCACTATTATGTTCAGCTCGGTAATTCTGCAAGAATGCTTGGACATCAGCAGAATCAATTACCCCATTTCCATTGCAGTCGGCGTTTTTCAGATTAATACTCGTAATGGTGGTATCCAACCAATCCGAAGAGGCATATCCTACCCAGTCAATGTTTTGATCCAATGGGCTTCGCAAATCCCCGGTAACGGAAAAGCTTGGGGCAAAACTCAAAAAGTCCACGAAGTTTACATCACCATCTCGATTAACATCACCGGCAAAAACCAGGCCATCTACTGTGGGTGTGGCATGAAGGTGTCTAATAGTAGTCGGTATGGCTTGTGCTGTTAGTTTACGACTAACTACATCATCTAATCGGTAGCTGTATAGTGTAGTTTGCTCATTAACTTGACCCAGGTTGGTTACAAGCTGGAAAAAAAGAATATTGTCTTCGGTGGATAAGGCCGCCGCATTTTTGGGTATTGATATAACGGTTGGCGCCGGCACGGTATCCGGGATATTGTATTCCAAGATTTGATTTCCCAACGTGTCCATACTGAAAATCACCACCTCTCCCGATGCTTTTTGACCAACACCAATAAGCCTATCAACCGAATCATGGTAGAACATTTCGGCTTGGGTAAAATAAATTGGATTGGGGATAGTGACTTGGTTGGTGAAAAAGTTGTTCGCATCAAATGAAGACAAGTATGGTATCACTACAGAACCCAAGGTGGTCGTATCATAATAATAAAAGTAGGCTTTGTCATTTTCAGCACTGTATGCTGTCGCCCTTGTTGGAATCGGATCAAAACAATTTAAGGGTACACTCTGAGGCCCCGGAATTAGTTGGTTTTGGTTGTTGTAGGAGAGGGTATTGAATGAATCCGCACTAAGACATAATAAATTATCATTGTTTTGTGAGTAAAAGAACTCATCATAAGAAAACAAAACAGGGATTGTCAAATAGCTCGTTAGCCCTGTTTGAAGAGAAGGAATGGCTACTTTATAGTTCTGCGAATTGGACTGATTGCTTAAGAAAACATAAGCATCACAGGAGGCATTCGATCCGAGTGTTCGGGCTGGATAGAAAATTCCACGATTATTTATTGAACTTGCTAAGGCAAGGGTATCTAGCCCAGGTATATTTTGAAGAAACAGGTTTCCATTATGAGCATCTACAGAATAATAACCTGCAGGAATGCTGTTTCCTGTATCTACAAATCCTCCAAGAGGGATTCTGTTTTCGAAATATTCAGTCTGCGCTCTTCCAGTTGAAAGGGCAGAAACCCATAGGGCAACACTAATACAGAATATGAAAGAATAACGCATATATCCAATGTACGGAAGAAGCTAAAGATTATTACTTACAGGGCTTACAAATAATAAAATTTGTGAGCATCATATTAATCTTATTTTGTAGTTTTCTGCTGATATTCAACTATATATAAAATAATTTGTGTGGAAAATTCGAAGCTATTTAATGTATACAGTAGCCTTAACAAGCAAGAAGCGAAGCGGTTTTATCGAATGGTTCAAAGCTCGTATCAAAAAGAGCATCGAATCCTGCGACTAACGAGTTATATGATAAAGCACCATGGCCAATGGGGCAAAACGAAATATTGGAAAAAAGACAAAATCTATCATGCTGTCTTTGGTAAGGACACCCCGTACAACGACTTAAAACTTCGAGAAACATATTCCGGGCTGTATGCTGAGCTCAAGCGCTTTATCATGCAAGAGGAGCTAAAGTCGGATGATTTCTTTGCTCAACTTTATCTTGTTCGAAGCCTGAGAAAACGAAAGGCTAATAAGGCCTATAATGCTGAACGGGGGAAGCTCCAAGAGCGGCTCAAACAACATGGAGCACAAGACGCGGAATTTTATCAAAAGAGTTTTCTAGTCGCAAAAGAAGATCGATTACATCACGGGCAGCAACAGCTTCGCGTATTTGACAAAGCATTACAAGAAATGTTAGACGCATTAGATGCCTTCTATTTTTCGCTCAAGCTTAGAGAAAGTTGTGAGATGCTCAATCTTGAGCGTATCCAGGGAAAAGAATACAAAAGGCCCTTTCTCGATGACTTGGTTGCCCTCTTAGAGCGCGAAAATTCTGAACAAGGATTATCGTCATCAGTAGAAGTTTATTTGACTGTTTATCGATCCTTAACCGAGGGGGATGAGGTCTATTTTGATCGCATGGAAGGGCATTTAGAGCGACTAGAGGGCGTCTTTACTGAATCCGAAAGACGCGGAGTCTTTACCTACATGCTCAATTTTTGTATTTCTAAAGTAAACCAGGGTCAACAGGCCTATTATCCCAAGCTGCTCGATTTGTATTTACTGGGCGTTGATAAGGGGCTAATTCTTGACCAAGATAGCCTACACCACAATCACTATAAATCGATGGTAACCATTGCCATTCGTATGGAACGGTATGAATTGGCCGAGTCCATCCTAGAAGACTATCGCCACTTGATTCATCCAAGTTGGCAAGAAAATGCATACTTCCTAAACCTGTCTGATATTCGGTTTGCCCAAAAAAATTATGACCTTGTCTTGGACACCTTAAATCGAGTTGAATTTACCGACGGACGGATGGCCGCTTCGGCCAAAAAGACTCAGCTTCAAACCTATTATCATCTCCGAGAGGAAACCAGTCTCCCCTATCTTATCAATGCCATAAAAATCTTCATCAAGCGAAACAAGGAGCTTCCCGAGATGTACAAGGAATACTATCTGAATTTTGTGAAAGCCTTTCAACGCTTAGTCGACATAGACTGGAAACAGGACTATGTGGGCCGCAAGAAACTCATTGAAAAAATGCATCAAATCCATGCCTATGTGGAAGATAATCCCATGTTTGATAAGGTTTGGTTGCGCAGTCAGATTGTTCGGTTGAATAACGAATTGAACCTGTCACTCAATTTTGATCGCTCAACGCCTTCCTAACGCATTGTTTCTTGTAGATTGCATAAACATTAACCATGAGCATAGCAGGGAAACATTTTGCCATTATTGGTGCCGGAATTGTCGGAAGCGCATTGGCCCTATGGTTAAGTGGGCAGGGGGCAGTGGTGTCAATCTATGAGCGGCGAAGGGCCCAAGCCTTTTTGAAGAGACCCACCATTCAAAAAAGAAACATCAATCTTGCCTTAAGCCACCGTGGGCTGAAAAGCCTTAATCTTCTTGGACTGAAGGACAAAATCATGCCCTTGTGCTGCCCTATGTTTGGAAGAAGAATTTATCCTTCGGCTGATAAAGCGCCGTTTTTCCAACCCTACGGGCTTCCCCACCAAGCCATTTATTCTGTGTCCCGATTTGACCTAAACCAAATGCTTCATAGCGCACTTGATAAGGCTAAATCCATTGAAATGCACTATAACAACACGTTGAATACCGAGGAAAACGATCTGCTAGAAAAGTTAGAAGCCGAGTTCGATGGGATTTTCTGGTGTGATGGCATACACTCAAGTGGAAGAACTCTTCTTGAACGATTGGGCCACGTGAACACCACAGTAGATCGAGCCAATTACGGATACAGAGAAGTGCCGCTGCGCGGCCCCGTGATTAAAAGTAAAGAGGCGCAGGCTCTGCATATCTGGCCACGGGACAAAAGCATGCTCATTGCCCTCCCTCAAGCCGACGGCTACTATGCCGGCACCCTGTTTGCACCCTTTGAGGGGGCGGGCGGGCTCGATAGCACAACAACTCAAGGGGATTTCCAACACTCAATACAATCAACATACCTTGGAAAGGACTCTTCCTTTTCCCTCACAGATACCCCATTGGCAAATCTCCCAGCCTCTTGGCTTAAATCCGTCGCTGTTGGCCCGTGGAATTATGGTAAACACCTCTTACTGGGCGATGCAGCACACGCCATTCTTCCTTTTTATGGTCAAGGAATGAACGCAGGACTAGAAGATGTCTACGTGTTGTCCGAAATAGCGGCCGACAACAAGAGCCCCGATGAAATATTTTCCGCTTTTTACAGCCGGCGTAAAATTGATGCAGATGCCATAAAGACCCTGGCGGAAAGAAACTATTGGAACATGAAAAATGGCACTGTAAATGATGAGCAGCTTTTGTATAAAAGGTTTGAGCAATTTCTTTTGACGCACTTTCCCAATGAATTTGAGGGACAATACCAACGCATAAGTTTTGGGGATGAGCCCTATCACAAAGCGCTTAGCAACGGTGATATAATCTTTGCCCAATGTCAAGCTTTCTTAAAAGATTTTGACCGGCCTGAGGATTGGAGTGTGCCAGAAGCAATGGCCGCGTGTAAATCACTGTTATCCTCCTTCCATGCGGACTAAAACCTATTATGAGTCCAACAAAGAGGCAATTGATGCCTTGTCTCAGGCACTTAAAGTGAACACGGCCTATGCTTGCTTAATGCACCAACGCAACATTGAATCGATCGAAGAGGCCAAACACTATTTAAACCCCGCAAAGGAAGATCTCAAAGATTTTTCCTTGTTAAAAAACAGTCATAAAGCGGCAGACTACTTGGAGCACCATATACAATCAAAGCACCGCATTATGTTGTATGGAGATTATGATGTCGACGGGACCTCGTCCATTGCATTGTTATATCAAGCCCTAAGACTTGTCCTAGACGAAGACTTGATAATAACCTATTTCCCTGATCGAAAGGAAGAGGGATATGGAATCTCTATCAAGGGAATTGAACACGCCATCAAAAACGACATATCGCTTGTTATTGCCGTCGATTGTGGAACAAAAGATTTTGATAGTGTTCAATTGGCACGCGATCATTCTATACATGTTATTATCTGCGACCATCATGAGGTAGGAGAAGAAATTCCTAACGCGATTTACATCAATCCAAAACAACATGATTGTGAATATCCATTTACATCATTAAGTGGGTGCGGGGTACTCTTCGGTATGCTAAACCATTGGGCAAAAACCTATCACCCAGAACTCGACATGTATCAATTTATCGATTATGTTGCTATTAGTATCACCTGCGACATGGTCGCACTTGAAGAAGATAACCGCGTACTTGCTAGCCTGGGGCTTGAGGCCATGAGGCAAGGAAACTTCTCCGCGCCTAATATCCCTCGACTTATTGGAGACCGCTACATTGACGAAGAGAGTCTCACATTCTACCTTGGGCCTAAGATTAACGCCGCTGGGCGGTTACAACGTGCCGATATGGCACTAGAAGCTTTGATAGGCGATGATGCTCGCCTCGTAGACCAGCTGGATAAAGAAAACTCAAAAAGGCGAAGCCTTACCCAATCGATGACAAAAGAGGCATTGGCCCAAATTCATTCCGCTGAATATCCCTATTCGAACGCCTCCCTTGTGTGGCTTCCAAAAGGACACAGCGGGGTGGCCGGACTTGTTGCCTCACGACTTGTTGAGGTTAATCAAAAACCTGCCATCATTCTATGCGGGGATAAAGAAGAGGCCACCGGCTCTGCAAGAAGCGCTGGAAATCTCAACCTGTATAATCTTATTCAGGAAAACGAGGACCACCTTCTGCGTTGGGGCGGTCATCATGCAGCAGCGGGAATGTCATTAAAAAAAGAATCCGTAAAGGCCTTCTTTTTATCCATAAATGACAGCATTGGTGAGGTATCCTTTGAGTTAGAAAAAACCAACATAGATTGTGCTGTTTCGTTTGCTTCACTCACCCCAACCTTTTGCCAAAACCTTGTGCGATTCGGACCCTTTGGCATGGGAAATTCTTCGCCTGTCTTTTGCGCCGAAGGTATAACTCTCAGGACCAACGGGCTTCGAAGCCTCGGTTCCTCTGGCAGCCACTATCGCCTGACACTTTGTGATCCACAAGGCAATCAACGTGACGCTTTGTATTTTAATGCTCCCCGTAATCTTAAGGAAATTATCAGTGGTCCATTTTGCCTTGTCTTTGGCCTAAGGCCTAATCTTTGGAGAGGGGTGTTGTCTTGGGATATCGTGGTAAAGGAGATCTGGTCAGAATAATGATTATTGGCTCGTTGGAATTACCTTACACTGTACATATTGATTCCATATGCTTTCCTTGGATTATTGCGATATTCACAGTATGAGTGAGGTAAAAGAGTTTGTTGTGCTTGTTGATGATCAGGATAATGTATTGGGCACCATGGAAAAAATGGACGCCCACAAAAAAGGATATCTACACAGGGCAATAAGCGTATTGCTTTTTGATAAAGACCACCGAATGCTCTTACAAAAACGAGCAAGCACTAAGTATCACTGGCCTAACATATGGAGCAATGCCGTCTGTAGCCACCCAAGACACAATGAGACTTACGAGGCCGCAGCGCGCCGTAGGCTGCCCGAAGAACTTGGGATTACAGCAAACCTAGAATGGCAGTTTTCCTTCATTTATAAAGCTACCGACGAGGCAACCGCATTGCATGAGCACGAATTAGACCATGTATTCTTTGGGCAAATTGACGAAACACCTTTTCATGTCAACCCCAACGAGGTCGACGCAGTTAAGTGGATTGAACGGGAAGCCCTAGAAAATGATGTTGCCAATAACCCGGATCAATATTCTTTCTGGTTTAAAATCATTCTCCAAGAAATTAACCAACGAAATCTTTGGCCCTCCTAATGGAAGTTGTCGTTTCATCGTGAGCGTACCGTATTATGATAGATGTATCGATAATCATTGTAAACTATAACGTCAAGCAGTTTCTGCTTCAAGCGCTTGATAGTGTATACAAAAGCCAAGGAGTAAGTTTTGAGGTCTTTGTTGTAGACAACAACTCTACAGATCAATCTATGGAAAGCGTTAAAGAGTTGTTTCCCTCTGTTCAGCGTATTGAGAACAAAACAAACCTAGGATTTGGTAGGGCAAACAATCAGGCATTGGCCAAAGCAAAAGGAAAATACACCCTATTCCTAAACCCCGATACCGTTATTGAAGAAAACACGCTGTTTACATGTTTTCAGGCCATGGAGTCCAACGAGTGCCGAGGTGCCCTTGGTGTCCGAATGGTGGATGGACAAGGGAAATTTCTTCCTGAATCCAAGCGCGGCCTACCTACGCTTTGGTCATCGTTATGCAAATTCGCCGGATTGTACAAAATCGCTCCAACCTCTTCATGGCTAAACGGCTATTATGCCGGGCATCTCCCTGAGCACGAAAACAATACGGTCGATGTGTTAACAGGTGCCTTCTTTTTTGGAAGAAGAGAACTAATACAAAAATTAGGTGGCTTCGATGAAGACTTTTTTATGTACGGCGAGGATGTTGACCTCTCACATAGAGTGCAGCTTGAAGGAAAGGATCTACACTATTTAGGTGGGACTACTATAATTCACTATAAAGGAGAAAGTACCAAAAAGAGAAGCTTTAACTACGCCTTTAGCTTCTTTGATGCCATGGGAATTTTTGCAGAAAAACACACCTTTCATTGTTGGCCAAGGATCATAAAGCGCCTGATGCGAAGCCTGTTCCAAGGGGCCGCCCTTCTTTTTTACATGATTAAGGTCACCAAACGAATACTTCCAGCTCTTGCTGAACTGTTGATGGTATATGGAAGTTTTTTTAGTGTATCAACCCTCTATGCTCGTTATCTAAAACCAGCAATTGGTCAGTTTCCCAATGAATTTTTACTAGAATTTTTGCCTGCCTACAGCATGGTGTATTTTCTGAGTCTTCTGCTTAGTGGGGCCTATGCCAAGCACCACTCGTTGCGAAGTTTCTTGGCTGGAAGTGGAATTGCATTGATTGCCATAACCTTTATATATGGTCTACTACCCGAAACGCTTCGGTTTTCTCGAGGATCCATTCTTGCAGGGTGGGGCGTAGCCGGTCTCCTCGGATTGGCCATACGTAGCATGCTGTATCTGCGCCGGCATCGGCAAGAGAAAGCCAGAACCCAAAAAGCTCTTTTTGTAGGCCGCCCCACAACGTTTAAAACCTTTCAAGATGCTTCCGTCCATGGCAAAAGTGCAATTCAAATCAACTTGTCGGATATTCTGGGTATTGAGGATTTAGCCCAGATCCATGGGGCATCAAAAATTATATTGTGCGCCGAGTCTATACCCTCGCGCACCATGATTGAATCCATTGGCTTTGTTGGTGGAAGAATCCCCTGTTACATCTATCGAAAAGAAAGCGACTCTCTCGTGGGCAATTTCCATAGAAATCGTTCACGAATGGAATTAGAAGAACCTGTCGATTTGAACTTAAATCTTATACGATACAGAGCATATAAACAACTTACAGATATATTAATCAGCTCATGTATTCTCTTACTAGGATGTACCACAATTCCTCTTCTATCCCACGAAGGGAGAAAAAAAATAACTTGGGCATTCGCTGTGATCTTGGGTAAAAAAACATGGGTCGGATATCATAAGCCCCATAGCATTGGCCTGCCAATAGTTAAAGAGGCGTGGACGACCTGTGCACTCTTAGAGGGAAAGACAGGAGAAAATGTTACGAAGGAACAAATCATTACCTCCAACTTTCTTTATGCAAAAAACTATCATCCCTTAGATGACATACGAGCGCTAATCAGCAAAAAATAAGAAAGGACTATTTAGACCCGTGCTTAAAAAGTTGGTTGGCCACAATCATTTCTGCCACACCTTCTGGAACCGAATTTTCCCAACCGGCCTCTCCTTCTTGAATGGACTTGACTATATCATCAGAGAAAATGGTTAAAACCTCTGGGTTTAGTGCTTCTATCTCAATCAATGCCTGGTTACCTAGCAAAAAGTCGTGAAGCGATCGTGTTGAAGGAGGGGGTAACATCGTCGAGGCCGTATAGACTTGAGCATTTTCCGAAGCTTGGAATGGATATACCCAGAAACTGCCACCATGCCTGAACACTCTTCCATAATTGTGCATTATTGACAACTCTCTCCCCTCATTAGCCGCACGTTCATAAATCTCTAAAAGATATTTTACGCCAACAATAAGTCCTTTGTGAGCAACTCGACATTCATTGAGGTAATTGACCAATTCATAGTGGTACTCAAAATCCGAGATCATCACGTAGTGGCCTTGAGAAGACAAAATATCAGCACGGTCAAGGAAGTCCTGTTCGTGGTCTTCTATGTCGGATTCTGTTTGTAGGAGCTGTAGCGTCATTTCTGCCAGTCGAAACACATCACATTCTTCTACGTCTTCTTTCATCTCGCAAAATGCCCGTACAGCCGAATCAAACATATCTGCCGTAACCTTGGTAAGCGGCCGAAATCGGCCACGCAGCGCAAAAACATTTTTCTTATACAATAGGTCCTTGGGTTGATACACCTTGCCGTCTTGGCCAAAAATCGTAGCCTTGGTAAAACCCATTTTCACAAGTAATAAGCTGACAATTCGAATGTCGACTGACGCAAAGCAAGGACCCGACAAGCGAATCATATCAATTTCAAGAAGATCGGTGCTTAGGTCTTGCTTCATAGACTGAAGAAAAGCCGCAATGTCGCCTCCATGATGATAGCATGCCCACAGTAAATTCACTCCTAATTCACCAAGCACACGTTGTTGAAGAATTGTGTTGTTATCATGTAACCGCACATGCATGATTATATCACTTGGTGGGCTATCGGGTTCTAGCTGAAAGCGCACACCCATCCACCCATGCGGCTTATTGCTTCTAGAATAGTTTAGTGTAGTTACCGTATTGGCAAATACAAAAAAACAGCGGTCTTTATATTCCTCTTGGACCAGACGTTCTTCAAGGAGATTGTACTCGTGATCTAACATTTTTAAGCATCGGGACTCACTAACATATCTTCCTCCTGCTTCAGATCCGTAAATGTTGTCAGAAAACACCATGTCGTAGGCTGACATAGACTTTGCGATAGTTCCACCCGCTGCGCCCGCCTTAAAAAAGTTTCTGGCAACCTCTTGCCCCCCACCTATTTCAGCGAAAGACCCATAAATTGTTGGATTTAGGTTTATGGCCAGCGCCTTTTCTCGAATGGTGGTTGGGTTTTCTGTATTCATTGAAGTTTTATAGGGATTGCATAGTGTTAAAGCCCTCTAATAAATCAGCAACCCGGCGCACAAATTGTCCCCCAAGGGCTCCGTCTACCAATCTATGGTCGTAGGTGTGGGATAAAAACATCTTGTGACGTATGCCTATTTGGTCGCCCAATGGAGTCTCAATAACGGCAACCTTTTTTTGTATGGCACCTACTGCTAAGATGCCCACCTGTGGTTGATTGATAATTGGAGTTCCCATTACATTGCCAAAACTCCCCACATTGGTTACCGTATAGGTACCCCCCTCAATTTCATTAGGTTTGAGGTTGTTAGTGCGTGCACGATTAGCCAAATCATTTACCGCCTTAGTTAAGCCAAGAAGGCTTAATCTGTCAGCATCCTTAATCACAGGAACAATAAGGTTTCCTGAGGGAAGTGCTGTTGCCATTCCAATGTTAACCGACTTGTGAAGAATAATATGATCTCCATCTAAGGAAGCATTCACATAAGGAAAATCTCTAAGGGCCTGAGCAACAGCCTGTAAGAAAATAGGTGTAAAGGTTATTTTCTCCCCCTCTCTTCGTTGAAAATCATCTTTTATATTATTTCTCCAATTCACAATTTCAGTGACATCGGCTTCAACAAATGAAGTAACATGCGCAGAGGTTGCTTTGGAGTGAACCATGTGTTTTGCGATAAGCTTTCGCATCCGATCCATCTCTATAATTTCTACCTCTCCACTAAATGAGGATGAAGTTGGGGCCGGGGCCTGCGTCACAGCAGGCTGCTTCATTGACTGAGCGGCAGGTTTTGTTGCGACTTCTTTTTCTTTAATCGGCTGAGTAGCAATTTGAGGTGAAGCTTGCCCAGGTGCTACTGCACGAGAAGACACGTAAGCGAGAATATCTTTTTTGGTAACACGACCCTCTTTGCCTGTTCCCGCAATAGCATCCAACTCTTGTTGACCAATACCCTCAGCTTGTGCGATTTTTCGAACAAGCGGGGAGTAAAACCGTCCTCCGCCATTTACTTGAACTGACTCGACCGCTACCGTTGTTTTTTCAGGTACATAGGGAACTTTTTCTTCCTCGGGCTCTGCAGCTAGCTCTTCAGGGTTTACTTGGGTACCTATATCCATTGAATTGCCATCAGGCGCGTCACCCTCTGTAGCAATTACACAGAGAATTTCGCCCACCTGAACCACGTCCCCTTCATTATGGGGAAGATCTACAATAACCCCCTCAAATTCAGAAGGAACCTCGGAATCTACCTTGTCTGTGGCTATTTCAGCAATCGGCTCATCAAGTTCTACAGGGTCACCCACGCCCTTGAGCCAGGTTAACACAGTTGCTTCTGTTATACTTTCTCCCATTTTGGGCATCAGTTGCTGCCTATTTGCCATAGTGTTAAAATTACCCTTTATACTTCCTTAAAGATATTCTAAAGTTTGTGGTTGAACAAACCAACACCCTGGTTAAGCCTCAAGAGATCCCTGCAGGGCAAGGCGAATCATATTAAGGGCTAATGTCGTCGTTAGCGCAATGTTTACCGCCCTGTCTTTATGAAGCCTAAACTTTTTATGGTAGGTTGTTTTATTATAGCACAAAGCTACATGCACCGTGCCCACTGGTTTTGTAGGGCTGCCACCTTCTGGGCCGGCAATTCCGGTTACCGCAAGTGCCATGTCTGAATGAGCATTGGCCTTAGCCCCCTCTGCCATTGACCTTGCCACCTCTTCACTCACTGCCCCACAAGAAGCTAGAAGGTCCTTTTTAACATCAATTTCCTTGTGCTTCCAATCATTAGAGTACACCACATGTCCACCCAAAAGGTATTGGCTCGATCCTGGATGTTTTACCAATGTGGCCATAATATTACCCCCTGTGCAACTTTCGGCAAATGCGAGTTTTATTTTATGCTCTATAAGCAGGTTATGTACCACATGAGAAAGAGTTGTGTTTTCCTTGGCAAACACCAAATGCCCTAAACGATCCTCAATGGCTCGGGCAATCTTTATGCTCTCCTTTGCCAATTCGTTGGAGCTGGTAAGTCTCAGGCGAACTCCCTGAAGCGATGGAAGATAGGCCAACGCCACCTCCTTAGGCATATTTTGCTCAATGCTTTCAAGTGCTACGGACAAGCTTGACTCCCCTTGGCCAGCAGTCATAATCCATTGAATAAAAGGTGGTTCTACATCATATCGCGAACGAATGCGGGGCAAAACCTCTTCCTCCATAATGATTTTCATTTCATAGGGAACTCCTGGCAGAGAAATAATCGCGCCTTGGCCCTCTTCGACCCAGGTTCCAACGGCAGTCCCTTTCGTATTGGGCAGTATTTCTGACCCCTCACATACCCATGCCAACTTTTCATTAAGGGCAACAACCCGTGGACCTCTCGGCGCAAAATGTTTTTCAAGACTACTTGCTAAACCTTCATCTCGCACAAGCGGTCTTTTGCAGAACCCGGCAATTGCCTCACGTGTCTTATCGTCCTGTGTTGGTCCTAACCCTCCGGTCAATATGACGACCTCTGCCTTGTTAAGGGCAACTTCAAGAGCCCCTTGTATGTCGGCAAGGCCATCTCCTACGGTGATACGCGTGCTGACGACTGCTCCACTGTTAGTCAATTCTTGAGACAACCAGGTGGCGTTCGTGTCATCTATATTGCCATAAAGAAGCTCATCTCCAACTGTTACTATAGCGCACTTAATCATAAAAATCCCTTAAAAATCATCAAAACTTCCCGGAGGTTTTTGACGGCTTAGTTTTAAAAATTGTAACACATCACTTAATACCCTTAACTCAATACTATATGTCTGGCGTGAAATGGGATAGGCCGTCCAGTTAAAACTAAGCGACCAGCAATGAAGGTCGCGCATAACACGAACATTAGTCAGCGTTAAATCTCTATTTCTGAAATCATATCCCGTTGTGGCAACAATCTTCCATTTTGGAGTAATATTTACGCTACCATTCATAGACAAACTTTGGGTAAATAAGATGGTGTCAGGGTTGTAGGAGATACCCGTTTGCCTATTCAAATTATAACGTGCTGACAAGGTCCATGGGATGTCAAAATCATAGAAAGCATCCATATTGGCGAGGTAATACTCTCGCTCACTCATGCTTCCTGCGCTTTCAGGAAGGTTTTTTTTCTGTCTTGGCTTTCCTTTTAAATCAAGGTTGAGAGATAACTGGCTGTTGGTGAGTCGAAAAAAGCGCTTAGACGTCTCCCAATACAGCGTGTTGATTCTTCGATTGTTGGAGTCTACATCATAAGGGTCAAATGTATTTCTAAACTGGATACGAATGTATTGTCCAACCTTGGTTTGAAGGTTTACGGTAAGGGGGCTTGAGCGAAGCGAATCGGCTGTAAAGTTGTAGCTCCAATCAAGGTTTAATTGCTCTAAAAGAGGAAGATTTACAAGATTCTTATAGGGCATATTAACTCGTGGAGAAGGGCCGCAATAAGTTGCTGTAGAATCTTTGGAGGGCTTACACACCTTCATATCAAAGGTGTTATTGATGGCAATTCGAAATAAATTGCTTCCACCCCTTCCCGGCGCGCCCCCATAAATGCTCGATAAAATAGAATATGGGTCATATACCACCGTGTTACCTGTTGTTGTATTGAGATATTCCCCATAATAACCCCACTTCTCTTGACCGAAATCTGGCCTATAAGTATATGAAACGCTTGGTTTCATTACGTGGCGGATGGCCCGTAATCGTTTGGATTGAGAAAGGTTAAAAATCCCAGTAAGTACCGTATTGGCCGTCAAGCTGAAATCAAACGATCGAATCGCCTGAAAGCCAGCCAGCGTGTCAACAAACACTTGATCAAACAATGTGTCTACTTCGCCCGAGGGAATATCCACGAAGACCGTGTCTTGAAAACGACGTGTCGACGTTTGTGGGTACCATTTTTCTTCATATGAAAACCGCGGGCTTATATTGATGTGTTTAAACACGGGAAGGTTAATATCCGCACTTGCATTATGACGAATTCCATATTGTATGCTTTCTGTAAACTGAGGGGTGAACAAAAGGGAATCAAAAGAGGTTACCGAGGCTTTTCCCCTCAAACTGTAGGTGAATCCCAATCGTTTGTACCATGGAGTTTTTCCTAAATTTTTCTTAGTAGAGATACTATTAAGGGGAGTGAACCGACTGACTGCAAACGTAACTTCGGGTAGTGTGAAACTTATTCTACCCGTCTGAAGGTTTTGATCGTGCCGTGCTTGTATGCTAAGATTGTAAGGTTTCCCTATAAATTTTCTGCTGTAGCTCAAGCGACTAGTTAGCGCAACCTCAAGCAGCTGATTGGTCGTCTGAAGGCTGTTGTTGTTATAGGATCGCGTGGAGCCCGATACATTGGCGGAAAAAGACGAATTTGGACGCGCCTTGGGGTCCATTTGATGTGACCACGTCAGACGCATATCATGACTTGGCTTACTATCGGCTTGATCGGGGTCGGGTGAAGGGGTGAGAAAATATGACCACTGAAGTCGTCCATTCCTCTTATAGCGCTTTTTATATTGAACGTCTGTGTTTAGGCCAAAGAGTCCTCTAGAATAAAGGTCGGCTGTTGTGGTCAGCGTAAACCCATCGTTTATTGCCCAAAAATAGCCGCCACCTTTAAGGAAAAAACCAGCGTTTGGCGCTTCGCCCGGTTCGGGAAAAATTACCCCAGAACGCCTTCCCTTGGTATTAGGGAAAAGGGCAAAGGGGAGTCCCAGCGGAGTGGGAACCTCTGAGACGTGTAGCAAAACTGGGCCCGTGTATACCCCTCGTTCAGGAACGACTACACTGCGGTTGGCTTGAAGGTGAAAGTGAGGATGGTCCCGATTGGTACATGTCGTATATCGAGTGGATAAACCATAGATGTTTGTTGTGCTATCGCGAATTGCAACCTTACTTGAAAGAGTTGCCCCCTCGTGCTCTGTATAGGCCTCATAAATTATTCCGCGCTCTCGCTCAATTTGATACACCATTTTCTTGGCTTCAAAATCCTGATCGCCCGTGGTGAAGTGTGGTATCTCTATCCATTCGCCCGCGCTATCCAAGACCGCCTCTGCATATACCTCTGCATTTTCTCTATCGTAAACAATGTAGCCGGCAACGAGACTCATATCGTCATGAGTTACTTCCGCATCGCCATAGAGATAGAGCTTTTTATCGTCAAAATTGTATACCGCCGAATCCCTTGCCTTGTATTGAACTGGATTTTCAAGTGCCGCGGAAGCGGAGAGTGACCTACCCTCATTGCCCTGAGCCAATAGATCTGCACCGCCCATCAAAGTGGCCGAAAAGTAGCACAAAAGCACGATGAACTGTATATTTCTTGGCATCCTCAAGAGAAAGATTGGCATTATTTTCGAATATCGAAGCTAGCTTCAACAAATTTAGATGTTCACGCCTAAACAACGACAGTTAATCCTAAAGGTTGTCCTAAGCCTTATTCTTGGTGCACCCTTTATTCTAAACGCACAAATACACCATGTTGTATTGGATGCGGGCCATGGCGGAAAAGACCCTGGTGCGGTCGCCTTTAATACACAAGAAAAAGATGTTGCTTTATCCGTGACATTGAAGGTTGGAAAGCTTATTGAAAAACACCTACCAACGGTTGAAGTGTCTTACACGAGAGAGACCGATAAGTTTGTCGAACTTTTCCAAAGGGCGAAAATTGCTAATAGTCAAGAGGCTGATTTTTTTATAAGTATCCATGCCAACGCCGCGAGCAACGAAAGTGCTCGTGGGACAGAAACCTTCGTGTTGGGTTTACACAGAAATGATGCAAACCTTGAAGTTGTTCGGCGAGAAAATGCCGTTATAAGTCTAGAGGGGGGATATGAACAAGAATATGTCGACATCACATCCCCCGAAGCACAAATACTACTTGAGCTTCATCAACAAAACTATCTTGACCAAAGCATTCAGCTTGCAAGCCTTGTAGAAAATCGCTTCATCAATCATGCGGGGCTTAAATCGCGTGGTGTGAAGCAGGCCGGCTTCCTAGTGTTATACAAGACGTCTATGCCTAGCGTGTTAATTGAACTCGGCTTTTTAACCCACAGAGAAGAGTGTGTCTTCCTTGCCTCAGAAACAGGCCAAAACATCTTGGCCGAAAGTATATTCTTTGCCTTTCGGGATTTCGTAGAAAAAAACGCATCGAATAACCAGGGAAAAACCATAGATCCCGAGACCACAAACCGAATTGAAGAGGTGGATAACACGCCTTCCGTTGGCTCGGGCACAACGTATAAAGTTCAATTGTTTGCCACAGGAAAAGAGTTGCCGAGCAACCATGCCATTTATTCTGTTTTTAATTCCATCACTACCGAGGCTGTTGGGTCCCTTTCGCGCATCTTAACAGAAAGCACGTCGTCCAGGGCCGAGGCGCTTCGATGGATCGGGCAAGCCAAAGCAGCAGGATACGAAGATGCCTACCTTGTCACTTATCTTAATGGAATTCGACAATAATCAATAAATAGTCCTATAGGATTTCTTAGTTTTAAATCTATGCATCGCGAAATAAAAGTTGGTCTCTTTTTTTTAGTCGTCATCGCCATGGTCTTCGGCGGAATACAGTTTCTAAAGGGACGAGGTGTGTTGCATATTGATCAGGAGTTTATTGTGTATTACGACAATGTTCGCGGCTTGGCTCCTTCCGATGACGTGATTATTAACGGCCTTGTTGTAGGAAAGGTTTCTTCTTTAGAATTAGATAAAAACAACGGCGAAAGTGTGGTGAAGGTGGTTTTTACCCTTGATAATTCTATTGACCTACCCAAAGGGTCGAAAGCGAAGCTTGTAGGGCCCGATTTTTTAGGGGAAACAAATATTGACCTCATTATGGGGGAAGAATCCTCAATACTTCCATCGGGCAGCACAATTGAAGCGCAATATGATTCTACCATTTTTGATGAATTGGCCACTATGTCAGAAAGCGTGGACCCCATTCTTCAAAACGCCGACAGCTTGCTTAGAAATATAAATAAACTTTTTGCCTCAACGGTAACTGCTTCTGACATTACACTAAACGGATTGGTTAACGACATTGACCAACTCGTCAAAACCTATGATGTGCTTGGTCATAAAACATCGATCATGCTGGACGGAAAAGGAGAACAAATCGGTCAAGTTTTAGCAAACCTCAACGGCATAACGCTCAACCTTAAAAACCAAACCGATGTGTTGTCAGGCATATTGCAAAATGTTGACACACTAACCACTAACCTAGCACGGGTTGACTTTGATAATACCGTAAATCGATTGGACGACGCTATTTTAAGTGTTAACTCGTTAGTTGACACCATCCAATATGGAGAAGGAAGCCTACAGCGGCTTATCAAAGATGATGTTTTACATGAAGAGCTTTTAACCACCGTCCTGTCACTTGATTCCTTACTAACCGACCTCAAAAACAATCCTTCCCGGTATGTGTCGTTTTCCCTTATAGAGCGGAAAGAGCGCCGCAAGTAGTATGAAATGGTTGGTCTGTAATTTCTTATTGCTCCTATCGATTGGATCACATCCCCTCTTTGCACAATCTAATGCGCCCGTCCAGGATACTGCAGTCACTGACAGTGTCTATCTCCAAGCATTTCAGCAAATGCATATTTTTCAAAGCGACACTAATACTCGATATGTATTAGTCGGAGATGTTGTTCTTTCTGCCGACAGTAATTTGTTTTTTTGCGACAGCCTCATCTTCGATAGTGACATAGACTCTGGTGTCATTCGTGCCTACAACAATATTCAAGTAACCACTATCGAGGGTATTGTAATCACCTCTGACTCTCTAGTCTACTCATTACAAACTAGTGCGGGAAGGTTTCTTGGCCACTGCACATATACAGAAAATGGTAAGCGCATCAAAAGCCCCTATATATCGTTTAACACAGCCACCGGTGAGGGTCAATTTGCAGGTGGGGGACAACTGAGGCAAGGAAACACTCGTATTCGGAGCAATTATGGAAATTATTCGTCAAGAGGGGGGCGCTCAAGGCTGACGGGTGATGTTGAAATTCGGCAAGGGCCGACTCTAATCCAGTCGAAAGACATTATATATAATTCAAAAACAGGAGCTGGAAAAATTTTGGACTCTACCGTAATTTATGAAGAAGACTTAACCATTTATTGCCACAAAGGGCAACTCGGTGGAGAGGGTCGGCCATCGACTTTTGGAGAAGGAACACTCTTTGTTTCCGGAAGTAAGATAGGGTGGTGCAACAACACCCGATTCAACCCACAAGACAGCACCATTAACCTTTTGTCGGATTACCACATCTACGACACCATTGATAGTATTGGTATGTGGGGGGTTCTCGCTACGCTTGATGATAAGAATGGGTCTCTCCGGGGATACCGTAGGCCAATGGTGTATTCGGTTGGTGACCAGGACACCCTTTTTTTGGCAGCCGACACCCTTTTTGCCTTAAAAGATTCGATAGATGGAGTAGACACTATGGCCAAACCCACCCAGCTTTTTGGATGGGGGTCTGGCATGTTCTTTAGTCAAAATGAGCAGGGCCAGGCCAATACGATTCATTGGGTAGGTGCCACAGATTACTTAGCACTTAATGGTGATGTTGTGTTGTGGAATGATTCTGTTGAAGTCCTATCAGATGCTGGCCAAATGGAAACAGACAGCAACCATCAGGCCAAAAGAAAACTATCCTTTTGGGGAGACGCTTTTTGGAGTAGGGCGTTAACACCTCGGGGTTTTTTTGATCAAGTAGCAGGAGACAGTCTATGTATCATACTTCGTGATACCCTCATCCAACAAATTGAAGTACGCAACAACGCCCATATTTTAGTTTTTATTGAGTCAGAAACTGACGGGCTTTATGAAAATGGAAATCGGTCAGACGCCACCTACGCGCTCGTTCGACTTGATTCCCTGGGAGAAGTTCTTTCTATGCGGCTAGAAGACGGGGTGGTTGGAGATGTTTTTGCCATTGTTGATGAAGGGGGGGGCGCTCAACCCACAATGCTTGACGCTTACCGCAGTATGCGGCACGTACGGCCCGATTCGTATGTTGATCTTACAAGCAATCCCGCAATTGTGCCCAAAGACCCCCTTACATTATACAGAAGGTACGTTAATCAGTGGGCAAAATAGCCGAAGGGTCGGGAATCCATTCCCAATGCGCCCCATTCCAACGAAAGCCGGCATCTGTCCCGTCAGGCACATAGTTATAGAGTGTTTCTTTGGCTGAGCGGTGAATTGGGCTAAGGTGGCTATATGTTATTGTCTTTGATGATTCATCAACAGATAGCCTAACGGTCGTCCCCTCTTTGTGTTCGAAAAACAACCGGTTTGTAAGCGAATCCTGAGAAGCAACGTCCCCTTCTGCCACAATTGGCATGTCTGGAGGATACGCAAATTGTGGTGCGCCAAAACGGACATCTCCATCTTTAATCACCAACACATCCAATATCTTGAAATCGCTTAGACTGTCCTTTCTGTCATAGCCCATGAGCAAATAATGCCCGTCATTGGACTCTGCAATAGTCGATATATTATAATAAACTTGGCCAAACCAATTGTTTCTTGAAAGGACTTCTTTGGTTCTATATGAGTGCATATCGCTAGCGTCAAACAAGGGAAGAAGGGACCTGGGGCTTTTCCGTTGCTGTATTACACCAAAATGCCTTACGTGGTTGTCTGTTATAAGGAGCTCCCAGGTAAGAATTCGAAAAGAACTATCCGGAGGATAGACCTCAAACAGTCCAGTAAGCAACGAAGAAAAGTTTACCGATAACTCGACGTCTGCTGAAAGGGCTCGCGACAAAAGGGGTATAAACGCCATGTTCGCGTTGCTTCTTGCCCTTGAAGCACTTTCCGTTGCATTTACGATAACCCATTGTTCGACAAGTTCCCTATAAAAAACGTCTTCTTGATTATCCTGTGTAGTTATGGACGGCTGGGCAAAAAGGGGGCTAACGCACGTTAGTAAACAGATGATTATTATGTCACGACAATATATCACCACACTACAACGCATAAACTTGAAGCTTTGGTATTAAAAGCTTAGAGGGCCTCAATCACCATGGCGCTGGCACCACCACCCCCATTACAAATACCAGCCAAGCCGTATCGTTTACCCATGCGTCGTAACTCAGAAACAAGAGCCATCACGATTCTACACCCCGAAACACCGATTGGGTGACCGATGGAGACTCCACCACCATTTACATTGGTCATGTCATGACTAAAGCCCATGGCTTTCATATTAGCCAATGCCACAACAGAAAAGGCCTCATTAATTTCTACTAAATCAATGTCTGAGGCCTTGAGCCCTGCCTTGTCCAATGCCAATGGCATGGCTAGGGATGGAGTCATCGTAAACTGTTTAGGCTTTTGGGCCGCATCTGCATAGGATACAATGCGTGCAAGAGGTTTGTGGTCTGCTATCCACTGATCACTTCCCAAGACTACGGCCGCAGCACCATCATTAATATTTGAGGCATTTGCTGCGGTAACGCTTCCCTCTTTATTGAAGACTGGGCGCAAACTTGGTATCTTTTCAAAGCGGACTTTATCTATATCCTCGTCTCGAGAGACGACCAAGGGGTCTCCTTTTCGCTGAGGAATTTCAATTGGGGCTATCTCTGAGTCCAGCCATCCATTGTTCGATGCTTCTTGAGCTCTTTTGTAGGAGGCGATAGCATAATCATCTTGTGTCTCCCGGTCTAGCCCCTGCTCTTCGGCACATAAATCTCCGCAAACACCCATCATTGATCCATCATAAGGGTCCTGAAGACCATCTCTTACTATACCATCTACAAGACTTCGGTTACCATACTTTGCACCCCACCGAGCATCTTGAGAATAAAAGGGAGACTGACTCATGGATTCCATACCGCCGGCTACCATCAAGCTTCGATCACCGACACGAATCGACTGACTTGCCATCATAATTGACTTCATGCCCGAGGAGCAAACCTTATTAATGGTTGTGCATGGAGTAGACTCTGGAAGTCCGGCCGCAAGAGCCGCCTGTCTTGCAGGCGCTTGTCCAGCGCCAGCTTGCAAGACCTGTCCCATATAAACCTCTTCAATAGCTTCTGGACCAACAGATGCCCTAAGAACAGCATGTCGAATACTGTGAGCGCCGAGCTCTACGGCACTTAACGTAGACAAAGCGCCTCCAAAACTTCCAACAGGGCTTCTAGCCATGCCCAAAATATAAACATCTTTCATATTGAAAATTTAATATCCTTTGAAAGGCCTAAAGTACTTAAATTGCATGGAGAAATGCAGAAATTAAAACCCGTTTCTCTTAGTGGCTATTTATCCCTTGGGGCCTGTATCTTGTTATGGGCCGGTATTATCGCCTTTACATCGCCTAGACATTCCCTTGTTCTAGATACCGCGGGAAGCGGGGAAATTTGGCAGGGCCAAGACCTTGTGGCGCCCTTTGCCTTTGACATTTTAAGAGACTCAGTAGATATAAATCAAGACGTTACCGAAATCAAAAGGCAATTTCCCATTCCTCTTTTTTTTAATGATTCCGCCTCCGTGCGCCAACATATTGCGCTATACAATGTTGAGTTCAGCCTGTTGTTTCAAGAGGAAAAAAGGCGTTTTTTAGATCAACTTCAGCCATCGCCAGATAGCTCTGCTTCGGATATTCAGGGTGTTATAAGTGCAGTTTACGAGTCTATGCGAAAAGAGGAGGCCGAAAAACAATATCCTTCTTCTGACAGCCTTTCGATGGTTAGGTTTGGGCAAGAATATATACGGTCCTACTATCAACAACATGCCATTGTTTTGAGCCCGACGTTCTCTTTAGAAGGAGATGCTCGTTTTCTATTAAACAACAAAGTATTGGCCTTGAGCCAGCTTCTTTCCATGGCAACCTTTGAAGGGGAAGACCTTTTCTTTGATCAAGAGATTCTAGACGGCTTGCCCGGTTGGGAGTTGTTTTCCTCAAAAAATGAATGGTCTAAAACCATGATAGAAAATGCCCTACCCAAACACCCCCTATCAACACTGGACATGGGGAAATACAGAAAGAATAGCGCAGAGGTTCAGCTGGACATCCAGCGGGCCATGCTTTCCATTGACTCCATTAAAGAGCATTATGAAAAAGGAGAGTTGATTGTCGCTCAGGGCGAAAAAGTTGGTCCTGACCAGGTACAGGCCCTGGAAATTTTACGGACAAAGTCGAAAGACAGCCTATTGTCAGACACTGAGCTCTTTCGTATCGATCTTGCCAAATTCCTGCTCATTGTTCTTATTTTATTCGGCGGGGGAGTAGCGGTAAGCAAGTCGGCGACCAAACGTGCCTTCAGTATACGGCTGAACATTGTCACAACATCACTTATTGGCCTGTTTTGTTTAACAGCCGTTTTTACTGAGCTCTATATTCCTGGACATCTTTCTATTATACCGCTAGCCATTGCCCCTGTAGTTATCTTAGCTTTTTATGATCGGGAATCGGCATTGGTTGTGCTTTTAGCAACAGCGGGCCTGTCCTCCATCATTGTTAGTGATAGTTGGGCCTTCCTTATTCGGCACCTAGTTGTTGGGGTCGGGGTAATTTATTGGGTTAAAACCATTCGATATTGGTCGGATTTTTTGCGGCTTAGTTTACTAGTTCTGTCCATTAATGCCGGGTTTGAAAGCCTTCTCTTTATGTTGGGTGGAGCTGAAATCAGCGCAGATGCCCTATGGGTGCTCTCAGATGTGGCGGTTCAATCATTTCTTACTTTTCTTGCTCTTCCCATAATCCTTTTGTTTGAGCGACTCTACGGCACGCTGTCTGAATTGCGCTTGGTTGAACTTTCGGATATAAATAAACCCCTACTTAAAAAGCTTTCTAATGAAACCCCAGGGACCTTTCAGCACTCATTACAGGTTGCAAATCTTGCAGAATATGCGGCTGAAACAATAGGTGCAGATGGCCTTTTAGCAAAAGTTGGTGCATTGTATCACGATGTGGGCAAAATGAATGATCCACAGTTTTTTATCGAGAACCAACACCCCGGGCAAAACCCGCACGAACGGCTTGCGGCAAGAATTAGTGCACAAAAAATTATCGAACATGTCACTCAGGGGTTGGTAACAGCTAAAGAGTATCGGCTTCCCCATGCACTACAACAGTTTATTTTAACCCATCACGGCGATAGCAGGGTCGAATACTTTTACCAAAAATCATTACGAGACGATGATGAAACCAGAGAAAGTGATTATAAATATCCTGGCCCGCCACCACAAACCAAGGAAGAGGCAATACTCATGATGGCAGATGCCGCAGAGGCGTCTTCCAAGAGCCTAAAAGCCCCAGATGAAGAAAGCATATCTGCTATGGTGGATAAGGTTATTGATAAACAAATGCAAGAGGGCCAATTTAGGGCATCAAACATCACAATCCAAGAGATAAATATGTGTAAAGCCGCCTTTAAGTCAAGGCTTAACAACATTCACCACATACGTATTGCCTATCCCCCTGAAAAGAAATAGTGATAATAATTAGCAGGAATCCTAGTATTTTGTTTTTCTATGACCAAAAATAGTTGAGGCCCCTACCAAGAGGGACCTCAACACCGAACCAAAACAAAAACCAAAATTGTTATCCATTATTAACAATGGACAGTAGTAATACAATTAAAAGGATAAAAAAGTTTTTTAAGATTTCACTTTATGCCAAAAATTTCTGAAACATCCGTTAATGCAGTGCTCGGCGCACTAGACATTATCGACGTATTGTCAGACTATTTAACGCTTAAAAAAAGTGGGTCAAACTATAAGGCAAACTGCCCCTTTCATGACGAGAAAACACCTTCATTCATGGTTTCTCCGAATAAGGGGATCTACAAATGTTTTGGTTGTGGAAAATCTGGTAACGCCCTGCGGTTTGTCATGGATCACGAGCAACTCACCTTCATTGAGGCTATAAAACTTCTAGGGAAAAAATATAATGTTGAACTCATTGAAGAAGCTCAAAGCCCTGAGCAAGTACAATTATTAAGCAAAAAGGAAAAAATGTATGTGGCCCTAGATTGGGCCAAAAACTTGTATATATCCATACTAAACCATGAAGTTGATGGCAAGATTGCTCGAGAGTATATCAAGTCAAGGGGTATCAGCCCAAAAGCTCAAGAAACCTTTGGACTGGGCCTTTCCCCTAAGGGGTGGGATAGTCTACTTCGGGCCTCTCAGGTGCATAAACTTGATGAGGGGGTTTTAAATGATGCCGGTCTAATTGTAAAGCGGGAAGAAAAAACATTTGATTTCTTTCGGGAGAGACTAATGTTTCCCATCATTGATACGAATGGCCGAGTGCTTGGGTTTGGTGGGCGAGATTTAAAGGGTGACGGAAAGGGGCCCAAGTATATCAACACTCCTCAAACCGAGGTCTATGATAAAAGCAACGTCCTTTATGGATTGTTTCAAGCAAAAAGAGCCGTTCGAAATAAGGACCGCCTTATTCTAACCGAGGGATATACCGATGTTATCGCCCTTCATCAAGCGGGTATTGAAGAAGCTGTTTCTGCCTCTGGAACGGCCCTTACCGAGGGTCATATCCACAAAATAAAACGCTTCACTAAAAATGTAGTCTTGTTGTTCGATGGGGATGGTGCAGGACAGCGAGCGGCAAAAAGGGGTATAGAACTTTGTCTTCGAATGGGTTTGTTTCCAAAGGTTTGTTTGTTGCCAGAAGATCACGACCCTGATAGTTATATACACAAGTTTGGCGGACAACATCTAACCGACCACATCAGCACAAAGGCCCAAGATGCCGTCTACTACGAGTTGTCGCTACTAGCGGGCATTGCATCGACCCTAGATCCCCAGCACAAGGCGAGTGAGGTTGAACAACTTCTTGGCCTAGTTTCTTATGTTACTAGCCCTATTCAACGTGGTATTTATATCAAACAAATTGGGCATGAGCTATCCATAGATGAAGAAATTTTACATGGAGAGCTCCGTCGGATTAAAGGGGCCACAAAGGCTAGTCTCAATAGGCCTAAATCTGTTTCGGCATTAACCAAACCTTATAGTTCAAGGAAAACCAGACCCCAACAATACCTCGAAGATCTTTACCTCAACCTTGCCCTTAGAGAGCTTAATCTTATTAGAATACTTGTTGAGCATGGACACCGACCCTATGATGACGAGCGCTCTGTGACCCATTTTGTACTAGACTCATTGGCTGATGAGGATTTGCAAACCCCACTTCACCAAAGAATATTTGCTCGGCTGCGAGAGGGAAGTGTTCAATCCGAGAAGCTTATCCATGATAGCGACATTGAAATCGCCCAACATTGTACATCGATCTACCTGTCGGAGTATAGTGCTGTCCAAAATTATGAATCCCTATCCCTCGAGGGATGGCGAAAACGATCAGGCCCCATAGTGGGGATCGACCAAACCTATAAAAGCGATGTTGATCGAGAAATACAGTGGTTTGAGTGGGAATTACACCAACAATTAGAGTTTGAGTGGGAAATGCGCTATAAAGATGCTGTACTTAGCGAAGAAGAGACATTAAAAATGCTTGCCCTCAAACAAAAAATTAACGCATTAAAGGTCAAAACCTCGAACCCTTTAGGGATTTGTGTTCGAAGGATTTAGTCCTTTAGGCCCTTTATCCAATTAATTACGTCGTGAGCCACTTCACCGGGCTCATTTACCATAATACCATGCCCTCTGTTAGGATAAACCTTGAACTCTTTTATGGGCGAGCCTATAGCATCTACGAGGTGCTGGGTGTAGGCAACAGGAAAAATTTCATCTGCATCACCCTGAAAAACAAAAACAGGCAAAGTAAGCGCAGCAAGGGGGTTGGGCAATTTAGTGCTTGCCAAGGAGGCCAGCGTGCCTAGTGTTATGTGCTCAAGTGCTAAGGGGTCTTCCTGCATAAAACTGCGCGCATTCCCGAAGTGCTTCACCCTCACCTTATACAGTGCCAAATAGGCGTGGATTGGGATTCTTATTTTGGGAAGAAGGCGAGCAAAGAGCTTCAGCATCGGTTTACCAAGTCTTCCCAACCACGGAAAGCGGCTTAACTGATTAGCTTCTTTAGCTGTTAAATTAGCAATGTTTTGACAAATAACACTGTCAACCGATACACCCTTTGTTGCTAAGTAAAGGGCTGTTATCCCACCCTGACTACTTCCTATTAGGTGCACAGGTCCAGAAAAATTTTGTTTAGCATATTGTATTGCGTGCTCTGTATCTTCCATTATAGACTGGATGGTATAGTGACCCCGTAACCCTTTGCTTTGGCCATGGCCGCGAGGATCAAGACCAACAACATTCATTCCCGCTATATATAAGGCATGTAGGAATTCAGCATAACACATGGCATACGTAGCTGTGCCTGGTATAAAAACAGCGGTTGGGGCATCCTCATTTTTTCTCAAAACGCGTAAATGAACCGATACCCCTCCAACCTGTATGGTCTCTTCAATAAAATCGCCAAGGATATTGGGCATGCCATTTTCCTCTAACAAATGCGTAAAATAATCGTTTGGTGTATTGAATTGGTGTCCTTTATAATCGAGCATAGACTAATATAATTGAATTAGCCGACCCTATCATGGTAAGACACCATGCCACGGATGATCAAAAATTGAGCTACAATGTAGGTGGCCATAATAATTCCAGATGTCATGGACGCTGACAAAAAGGCAAGGGCGTTTGAAAAGGCTCTCAAGGCAATGAACAAATCAGAAAACATAAAAAGCAAGGCACCACTAAAAATCAATATTGAATAACGCTCACTTCCACTACCCTGGTGGGCTGCAGCAAGCACCATTAACGCGAGAACCAACGAATAAAGGGGTACGGCAAAGCGCACCAAGCCGCTGTAAGCCTCATTGCCCTCTCGCTCAAAATAAAACACCAATAAAATGGTTAAGGCCATTACGGCGACAAGGGTCACAATCCTTCTAAGGCGGTTAGCCAAACTGTACTCAAGCCCAGGCCTCATAGCCCATATATACAATACATGGGCGGTCAAAAAGGCGCAAAGACCCAGTATGAAATAGTAGGGGCTATATGATTGAAACAACAGAGATACATCCCCAATCCAGGAAAAGAAAAGTGCTGCTAACAACACCATTTTAAATGGATGCTTTGGGGTGCTTTCTTGCCAAAAAGCAAGGGCCAAAAGGGGCATTAATGTGGGTTTTACTGCAAAAACCCCAGAGGGCAATCCTAGAAACTCCAACACAACCTCTAGAAGACCTATCAATAGGTAGAGCTTATAAAATATCACGGGTTTGTGTACTTAATCGAAGAGATTACCTTGCGCAACTTGTCTCCATGCTCCAACCTCCTTTTCTCCCCGCGTGTCCAGGCGGTAGCCTCAACAAAAGACGCACCAGCATCTAGTGTTCGGTGAAAATAAAAGATGGGATTATCCTCTCCCATGTAGCCAAAGAGCTCAGCAGTCAACACAATATATCCGTTATCTAGCGTGTCAATTTGCTTATCTAAAACCTTCATGGATGTTGCCGCGCCGTCATTCATTAATCGATTAAGACAACGTGTTGAAAAGGACGTAAAGGGGTCTAGGGAGTCCGAACCAAAGCTTTGTTTTTCATGCTCTATGATTACAAAATATAAGTTTCGATAGCGGTTGCAGTGTTCTGCAAGCAGACGCTGGCCGCTCTCAGCTTGTAACAAGGCTTCCGTGCAAGTCGGTATATCATCAGGAATTTGATAATTTATATTTCCTTCTCCATCCTTCAAAGTCATGGCATATTCCTCCCACTTGCCTGTATACTGATCACAAGAAGAAAAGAAAAAAACTAGAATCATCAGGGTTACAGGAAATGTGCAAAGCTTCTTATTCATGATATTTATTTGCTGGTAAAAAGTCCCAAAGAAAGCACCCCTTTTAGCGATGCATCACGTGACCATTGTTGTACGACAAGAGTGTCTTCGTCATGCAATGTAGGGTTTAATGATTCCAACTTCATGGTTATTTCGCATACACCCGCAGTACAGCTTCCAAGCCACTGTCCTTTCGAGTCCTGCAATGGCATTCTTAGGGTATCTTTTGCACCATCTCCTGAAAACAATAATATTAGGTTCTGATAGGCATATTGTCCGTCAATGATTCGAACAGATATATCTAAATCATTGGTCTGTATAGCCTCGTCTTGGCCCTTTGTGCTCAATACAAAAACAACGCTGTCATCCCAAGACCAACCTTGACTTGGCACATCATAAAACTGATAATATCCGTTATTGGGATCACAAGAGGCAAAGAAAAAAAGGCAGATTGTAATCACAGAGGCTCCAGCAATCTTTTGTAACAGAATAGAACTATTCATACCTTAAAAATAGAGGTTAATTGCGTTCCCATCAACGACGCTTATTTTTTCGTCTAGGTGGACGACCCTTCCTGTTGGAGCGACCCTGACCCCTCTTTCGGTTTTGGACGAAACGATCTAAATCAACACCTTCGACAGCCATGTCCATGGAGTGGGCCTGTGGGTCTTGCTTTTTTTCCTTAGGTAGACGTTGCTTAGCTTTGGACAAAACACTTTCGACATCCTTGCCATCCTGAACCCGCTGACGCAAATCATTGTATTCTTTAGGACTAACCACAACAAGCTCACCATTAGGCGATCGGTAACTAATGGATTTGGTAAGGTAATCCACGCTAACTACCTCATAAGTTCCCTTAGGTGATTTTATGTCTTTGACCCGCTTGGGCATAAACGCCTTCGCCTCAATATAGGTTTGGAGCTCAAAGTTTAGACAGCATTTCAGGCGGCCACATTGCCCTGCCAGCTTTTCGTTGTTTATGGCCAATTGTTGGTAGCGTGCTGCCGAAGTAGACACAGAATCAAATTTGGTCATCCAGCTCGAACAGCACAATTCTCTTCCACAAGGACCAAGGCCACCTTTTACTCCTGCCTCTTGGCGATCACTAATTTGTCGCATTTCAACACGAGCAGAAAGAGAAACACTCGCCTGCCTAACCCATTCCCTAAAATCTATGCGCTTGTCCGACGTGTAATACACCGTTGCCTGTTGGCCATCACCACGATAAATTACATCACTCACCTTTATGGGAAGCTGCATCTCGCGAGCAATATCGCGGACCTTCTTTTGATACATTAAGCGTTTATCTAGCTGATCTTGGTGTGCTTTAATTTCCTTTTCGTTTGCTTTATCGAGCAAAACATCGAATGAGTCTTCCTGGTTTGTTTTTCCTTTTCCCCGATCATTTAACTCTCGAATTTTGCGAAGATGGCCAAGTTTTGCCAATTCGCCTGAGGCGGTTATCTGACCCAAGTCATACCCCCGATGGGCCCTGATTTTAACCCAATCACCCCTGAATAACTCAAGGCTTTTATTGTTTTCTGCATATCGTTTGTGAAACTGACCCTCGACCTGTATTTCGACCAAGAGGTGTTCTCCGTTATCATAGGCCGGCAAATTTGCCAACCAGTCAAAGGTATTGTGCTTGGTGCACCCACTGCTACCATTACTACTACACCCCCCCGAAGTCGAACATGACATAATACCTCCGTTTGTATACTAAACTAAGGGTTAAAGTTTGATTTTTTGATGGAGATTTAACCATAAGCCCATGATTCGTGTGGAGATCCGAACACTCTGTCCTAACTCTAGAGCAATTAAGGATAAGATAGAGGCTAACTCTCCGCGCATCATCTTGTCTGTTTTATGATAATCCTCTGCAAGATGTGCTGCGTAGCGCAACGTTTTATGTTGCAGGGTCGCCGCGGCAGAACTCAACTTTTTTGCCGACAATTCTAAACGCTTTATCGAGGTTGAACTAGGGGGCTGCGCCAATACATCCAGGAGCTCTTTAGCCAATTGCTCTGCTTCTTCGTGCTGGCCATGGTCTTCTTCCTGCTCAAAAACTTTTCCAGGAATATGCTGGGCCATTTTCCATTGATTTTCGGTAGGCCGTGGTGAACCATTAAATAAGCTATCGTCAAGGTGGGTAAGCTCCGAGTAGGCAACCGGTTTAAGTTGATAGAGTTGGCAACGGCTTAAGATGGTTGTTAAAAGCTGTTTGTGGTTTGGGGCAATTAAAACAAATAATGTCTGGGGTGGGGGCTCCTCTAATAGCTTAAGAAGCTTATTGGACTCTTTGGCAAGTCGCTCAGCGTGCCAAATAATTTGTGCTTTCCACCCGCCTGCGAAACTGCTTAAAGTTAGGTTGGATAAAATTTGTTTAACATCCTCGGACGTTATATTGCCCGCGACATTTTTCTTTCCTTCTGTATTGAAGTGGTTTAAAAAGGTGTCTACTGATAAATAGGGATTCGCTTTGAGCATTGTATTTAGGACACCCCGTGCCTTTTGTCCTTGTTTTTTTCTTGCGGCAGTTAACATGGGAAAGGCAACATGAAGGTCGGGGTGTGATAGATCGCTCATTTTCTTGCAAGATGGACAGTGTCCACAGCCCTGCAAAAGAGAGGACGCCTTTGTGCCTGACTCCATGTCATTACGTGGTGTTTGACAAAGTAATGCTTCAACTAGGTTTAAGGCCATGGATAGCCCACCATAACCATCATCACCTGACAAAACCATCGCGTGGGGGATTTGACCACTTGCCAACATATTGTTCCATGTTGATTGGATTTTATTTTGCCCAATAACGGTATACATTATAGAAGAAGACTTTCCTTAAAACTAAACATTATGCCACCTTTTTGGTTATGGTTACATTAATGGATGTTTAAAACTTCATGGCCTATGATTGATTCTTCTATGCTCACTGCAGTTGTTCGAAAAGCCCACTTTAATGCGGCTCACAGGCTGTACAACCCCAACTGGTCCGACGAAAAAAACGAAGCCGTTTTTGGCCTTTGCACCAACCCAAACTGGCACGGACACAACTATGACCTAGAAGTTCGCGTGGTTGGAAGAGTAGACCCGGAAACCGGCTACCTAATCGACCTCAAACTCCTTAATGATTGTATCAAAACACATGTCACCGAAAGGCTTGACCATCGCAACCTAAATGTAGAGGTGGAGGAGTTCGCGGACTTAATCCCTACGGTTGAAAACATATCCATGGTGATTTACAATAGGCTTCGCCCACACATCGACAGCTCGTTAAATCTCTACATTACCCTTTGGGAAACACCCCGAAACCGCGCTGAATATCCAGCACGCTAGGTGCATTACTAAGCTATCTTGTGTATGTTTTGCAAAACCGAGGGGACTCCCAGCTCCTCAACCTCTGATTTATTCGAAACAAGGTCAAGTCGACTCGGCCGTTTGTAGCCAAACGTTTGTTCTTTTAGAAATGCTGGAAGCAGCTGTATTGAGTGTTCGTTTATCGAACTTGTAATCTCCTTTGCCATTTCCATACGAGACATCAACTTGGGCCCTGAAATATGATATATGCCAGGCTTCCAATCCAATGCCGCCCAAAGCGCTCTAGCTACATCAATTGCATGGATAGGCCTTCGAAACTCATCAACAAACATGTTGAGCACCCCATTCTGCCTGCCTTGGTTTAGCATGGTCTCCAATGAACCCTTTCCTTTCTTGTGTAAGCCAAGGACAAGGGGCAACCTTAATACCAGCCCCCTGGCGTAACCCAAAACAATTTGTTCGGCCTCAAGTTTTTGTTGGCCATATTTGTGACACGGGCTTGGGGCCGTTGACTCACAAAGCAATCCTTCTTCTCCGGAAAAAACTTGATCAGTGGACGAAAATATTATGGGAAGATTTCTCTGCTTCGCAGCCAATACAAGATCTTTGGTAGCCCCCACATTAAGTCGGTGAGCCTCTGCAGATCGCTCACATACCGAAACATTGCCTTCAGCGGCCAGGTGAATAATTCCATCTATTTGCTGTTTCTCTATGAGATCAAGAAGGTCCTTTTCGTTAAGTGATAAAAGGTCGGCTGTGACCCCCTTTCCTGTCTGCGTCCTACTTAATGGGATAGGGTAATAGGGTTCAGGACAACCCCTCATAGCATAGCTTCCAATAAATCCCGAAGCTCCCGTAACAAGAACACGCATATTACATGTGAAGCGGCCTATTCTCTGTTGCCGCTAAACAAGCCTCTTTAAAACCTTCAGAATAGGTGGGGTGGGGGTGGCTCATGCGGGCAATATCTTCTGCTGAGGCACGATATTCCAGTGCCAATACACCTTCCATTATCATATCTGCAGCGCGCGCTCCTATAATGTGTACACCTAAGATCTCGTCGGTTTCCTTGTGGGAAAGGATTTTGATAAAACCATCAAGATCCATGGAAGCTCGCGCCCGGCCAAGGGCTTTATACGGGAATTTACCCACCTTATAAGGAATCTTTTCTTCTTTGATTTCCTGTTCGGTTTTCCCCACACCGGCTGCCTCTGGCCAAGTGTAAGCCACATTTGGAATTCTGTCATAATGAATATGAGGTCGCTGGCCTACCATATACTCTGCCACAAGAACCCCTTCTTCTTCAGCTTTATGGGCCAACATGGCTCCCTTTATAACATCTCCAATAGCAAACACATTCCCTGCAGATGTTCTAAGGTTTTCGTCTACTTCGATTCGTCCTCTGTCATCACAAGCAACACCGATTGCCTCTAGACCCAGGTTGGCCGTATACGGTTTGCGTCCAACAGCAACTAGACAGATATCTACCTCTTGATGGATTTCCTTTCCTTTTTGGGTTGCGACTATGGCAATCTTTTTTCCTTTTTTCTCAATGCCTGTTACCGACGTGCTCAAATGGAATTTTATCCCTTGTTTGGTTAACACCTTTTTTAACTCGCGGCTTAGGTCTACATCCATAGATGATGCCAAAGAAGGTGCATTCTCATACACGGTGACATCTGTACCAAGCCGACTGTATACCGAGCCCATCTCTACTCCTATTATTCCTCCGCCAATAATCGCCATGGTCTTGGGAATGGCTGGTAAGGAAAGCGCTTCGGTCGACGTGATGATTTGCTTTCCATCAAGATGAATAAACGGAAGGTTTGCTGGTTCTGACCCTGTAGCGATAATCACCTTATCCGCTCCATATTGCGTTGATTTTTTATTGTGGCTGACCTTTATCGTGTTTTTGTCGACAAAGGAGCCCGTCCCTCGAAGCACGTCAATGTTGTTTTTCTTCATCAAAAAGTCGATACCATCCACATTGGCTTTGACCACCTCATTTTTTCGCTTAATCATTTGTCCAAAGTCAACCGTCACCTGACCAACGCCAATTCCGTGCTCAGCAAACTCCTTGTTTGCTTTAGATACATGCTCTGATGAATCTAGCAGTGCTTTCGATGGAATACAGCCAACATTAAGACATGTTCCACCGAGCGTTGGGTTCTTTTCTACTATGGCCGTCTTCATGCCCAATTGCGCACAACGTATTGCTGCGACGTAGCCACCAGGCCCGGAACCAATTACTATTACATCATACTTCGTCATTGTCGATGGATTTTATTTTAATAAAGATATTGAATATTCCTAGGATGTTTTAAGGGAAATATTGGCTTTGTCCAAAGAATATAAAAGGCATCGTTGTGCGATTATTGTATTGATAATCAATGGATTTTTGTACCAAAAATTAAAAATTCATGGTTAATTCCTTGGTTTTCTAGCCTACATTCTGTTATCTTCGGCGCTCAAAGGAAAACATGGATACGTTGAGTTACAAAACCAAACATGACAATATCAAGGCTGAAGATAAGGCTTGGTTTATTGTTGATGCTTCAAATCAAACCCTTGGTCGCTTGTCGACACAGATCGCTATTGTTCTGCGTGGAAAGCACAAAGCTAGTTACAGCCCTCACTTCGACAACGGAGATAACGTCATCGTTATTAATGCTGAGAAAGTGGCGCTCACAGGTAAAAAGTGGTCTCAAAAAAAATACATGCGCTACAGTGGTTATCCAGGAGGCCTAAGAGCACGAAACGCTAACGAAATGCTCGAAAAAAAGCCCAAAGCCATCGTAGAAAAAGCCGTACGCGGCATGCTGCCGAAAAATCGACTTGGTCGAGCACTTTTTGGCAACTTATATGTATATACCGGTAGCGAACACCCGCACGGTGCGCAGAATCCTAAAGAATTAACAATCCAAGCGAAATAACATGGAAAAGAATGTAAGCGTTGGCCGACGTAAGGCGTCTATTGCACGGGTTCACATTTCCTCTGGAAAAGGGAAGATTACCATTAACGGCAAAAAGCTCGAGGAATATTTTCCTCAACCTGTAATGCAGCAGGTTGCAGCTAAACCTATAAATATGATTGGCAGCGCCAAGTCATACAACTACAATGTTAATGTTTGTGGTGGTGGCTTTAAAGGACAGGCCGAAGCGATAGCCCTTGGGCTTTCTCGAGCCATCCTTCTCTTTGACGAAGAGGCGCGACCAGAATTAAAATCAGCACGTTTACTAAAGCGAGACTCTCGTGTTGTCGAGCGCAAGAAGCCCGGCTTCCGTAAAGCGCGTAAGAAAGAACAATACAGTAAACGATAAACCAATAGAATCTCTACAAGATGATGGAAAAAGTATCACATAAAGACATGTTAGAGGCTGGAGTTCACTTTGGTCACCTAAAACGTAAATGGAATCCAAAGATGTTACCTTACATCTTTGCAGAACGAAAAGGTATTCACCTTATCGATTTAAATAAAACGTCTGAAAGCCTTGAAGAAGCGGCTCATGCAGTACGACAAATCGTTAAATCCGGTCGTAAAGTATTGTTTGTTGCCACAAAAAAACAAGCCAAAGAGGTTGTTAAAGCTGAGGCACAGAGAGCCAATATGCCTTACGTAACCGAGAGATGGTTGGGGGGTATGCTGACAAACTTCGCTACGATTCGTCGCTCTGTAAAGAAGATGGAAAGCATCCGAAAGTTACTCGATGACAAAAGCACAACTTCACTTACAAAAAAGGAGCGTTTGCTACTTGGTCGACAGCTGCAAAAACTCAGCACGGTGCTGGGGGGTATTGAAAACCTAAACCGTGTTCCTTCTGCAATATATGTTGTAGATATCACCTATGAAGATATTGCAATCAAAGAGGCGAAAAAGTTGGGAATTCGAACGTTGGGGATGGTTGATACCAATTCAAACCCAAATTCAATCAACTTCCCAATTCCATCAAATGATGATGCAGCAAACTCAATTCAACTTATAACGCGCTATCTTGCTGATGCTGCGATTGCAGGCTCAAAAGACCGCGCACAAATGAAAGAAGAGAGCGCAGAATCTGAAGAAAAAGCGCCTTCAGAAGAAAAGGCAGCAGAGTAATTTATTGATAACATTTCACGTATTAACGATTATGGGAATTTCAGCTAAAGAAGTAAATGAGTTGCGCAAAAAGACGGGTGCGGGGATCATGGACTGTAAAAAAGCACTTACCGCATCCGAAGGGGATATGGATGGCGCCATTGAATACCTAAGAAAAAAGGGACAAAAAGTAGCAGAGCTTCGAGCGGGTAGAGATGCCAACGAAGGAGCGGTAATCGCTGCAGTCAATACAGAAGCAAACCAAGGCGTCATTGTATACCTTGCGTGTGAAACAGATTTCGTAGCAAAAAACGATGACTTTGTGGCGTTTGCCAAACGTCTTGCGAGCCACGCTTTGGCTGAAAATATTGACAGTCACGATGCATTAATGGCTTCATTATTGGATGGCAAGTCTGTTGCAGACCACGTTGCTGAACGTGTTGGAATGATTGGAGAAAGCATTTCAATCAAGGCTTTTCACGCGCTGGAGGCGGCCAAAGTTGTTCCTTACATCCACGCTGGCAATCGAATTGGGGTCCTACTTGGCCTTAGCAAAGACGTCGAGGGCGCAACAGAAGTTGGTCGTGATGTTGGAATGCAAGTGGCAGCAATGAGACCAATTGGCTTAGACGAATCCAACATTCCTGAAGATGTTCGCGAACGTGAGCTTCAAATTGCACGAGACAAAGCACTCCAGGATAATAAACCAGAACACATCATTGAAAAAATCGCTGAGGGATCACTAAAGAAATTCTACAAAGAGAACACCTTGGTGCACCAAAGTTTTGTGAAAGATCCGTCACTCACTGTAGCGCAATATGTGCAAAATTTAGACAAAGAACTTTCTATTACTGCTTTTTTACGCTGCGAATTGGGGGAATAAGTATTTTCGCAATACATGGCATACAAGCGAATACTTCTCAAACTTAGTGGCGAAGCCTTAATGGGCGACAAAGCCTTTGGAATCGACCCAAACACAATACGACAATTTGCACTTGACATTAAAGAGGTTGTGGACCTTGGTGTTGAAGTTGCAGTAGTTGTCGGAGGTGGAAACATTTTTCGTGGCCTCCAGGCCGCCGACACGGGTGTTGACCGGGTTTCAGGAGACTATATGGGCATGTTGGCTACCGTAATGAATGGTGTGGCGCTTCAGAATGCCGCAGAACAAGTAGGTGTTGATACCCGATTAATTTCTGCTATCCAAATGCGAGAGATTGCAGAACCCTTTATTCCTAAACGAGCCAAAAGACACCTTGAAAAAGGCCGGCTTGTAATTTTCGCCTCAGGAACGGGAAACCCCTATTTTACGACCGATTCAGGTGCCGCGCTTCGCGCTTCGGAAATCGGGGCGGATGTGGTTCTTAAGGGAACCAAAGTAGATGGAATTTACGAAGAGGATCCCGTGAAAAACCCGCAAGCCAAACGATATAGGGAAGTCACCTTCAATGATGTTATTCAGCACAATCTCGGTGTCATGGACATGACCGCCTTCACCCTTTGTCAAGAAAATACAATGCCCATTGTTGTCTTTAATATGAATACGGCTGGCAACCTTGTGCGCGTGGTAAAAGGTGAAAAAATTGGTACATTGGTGAACGGGGAAAAATCTAGATTCTATGAATAGTTCAACACAAGAGGTGCTCTCTATGCTTTCAGAGAGTGAAGAACAAATCTTCGGCTCATTAAAACAAAATCTATCTAAGATTAGGGCGGGCAAAGCTAACCCAAGTATATTGTCATCCGTAATGGTTGAGGCTTATGGAAGCATGATGCCCCTTAATCAGGTGGCCAACGTTAATGCTACGGATGCGCGAACTCTAACCATTCAGCCATTTGACAAAACCGTTCTCGCCGAAATTGAACGCGCAATTCTTAGTGCAAACCTTGGATTAACCCCAATGAACGACGGGGAATTTGTTCGACTGTCCCTGCCAGTCCTCACCGAAGAGCGAAGAAAAGAGCTTTCCAAACAAGCTAAGGCTATGTGTGAACAAGCAAAAGTCAACCTCAGGTCAGCAAGGAAAGATGCCATGGATGCCGTTAAAGCATTGGGTGCCGACACGCTTTCTGAAGATGAGGTCAAAGATGGCGAAGGCGCTGTTCAATCAAGCATTGATGCCGCCAACAAAACAATAGACGGTATTTATCAGACTAAGGAGTCTGAAATAATGGCCGTGTAGCGGGCCACTACGTTTACTAGTACTTAATGGGGTCTTATCCTGCCCAGCGCTTGGACACAACATCCCAATTTACCACACTCCAAAAGGCGTTGATATAATCGGGGCGTCTGTTTTGGTAATGCAAATAATATGCATGTTCCCACACGTCAAGGGCTAGTATCGGTCTGCCGTCACATCCTATACCCGGCATTAATGGATTATCTTGATTTGCCGTGGAGCAAACCTCTAAGCTTCCATCGTCTTTTCTGCAAAGCCACGCCCAGCCCGAACCAAAGCGTGTTGCTGCCGCCTTATTAAATGCTTCTTTCATGTTATCTACGCTTCCAAAACAACGCTCAATGCAAGCGGTTAGATCCGCACTCATCTCTGTGGCTTGTGGCGAAAGGTTTTCCCAAAAAAGACAGTGATTATAATACCCTCCTCCATTGTTTCTCAACGCTGCATTATTCATATCCATCGATGTCATTAACCCTGTTAAGTCAGAAGAATCTAATGATGCCGCCTCTAGGGCTGCATTGAATTTTGCCGTGTAGCCAGCGTGGTGCTTGCTGTGGTGTATCTCCATGGTGCGTGCATCGAAGTGCGGCTCAAGGGCATCGTAGCTATAGGTCAATTGGGGTAGTGTAAAGGCCATTTCTTTTTTTTCTAAGTTAAGCCTCATGGCGCAATTGTGCGAAGTAATCTCTAAGAAAAGTTTTGTACTCTATGGCAATCGCTTGAATTTCGGGATCTAGCCATGGCCTCTCCACGATACATTCCCAATGATCTTTCTTTGAATGCTTAATAGCATGATGGCTTATTGCACCAAACTTATCGTCTGGCAACAAATACTGTACTCGCTTTACTTGTGCCCAATGAATTGCGCCTGCACACATTATGCAGGGCTCTAGAGAAACCATTACTGTGTAAGACGATAGGTGGCGCGTTTGGTTTGCCGTAGTGGCTGATGTAATGGCAAGCATTTCTGCATGAGCCGTTGGGTCTAGTAATAAATTTACCTGGTTCCAGCCTTTGGAAACAATCTTGTTTTTTTCATTGTCAACAACGATGGCCCCAACAGGTACCTCTCCATTTTCTGCTGCCCGATAGGCGTTTTTTAACACTTCGCGCCAAAGCATAATATCATTTGAATACATAGCGGCTTTCCTTTGAACTTACAACAAAATTAGTTCGGCTTTGGTGTGTTTCATTGAGTATATATCGTTAACCTTGCTTCACATATACCCTATATAAACTACATTTGTTTTGCTAATGGCTTATTTGTTCCGCATATCATGTCACACGTTGTGCCCTCCTGCTATAATGCGACAATACACGTTGCTAAGGACTAACATTACAGCATTTTTACTGTGTTTAAGCTCTTCCCTTCTCTTGGGACAGAACGCTGAGCAAGTCGAATATAGCCTAGACGATTGCCTGCTTTTTTCTCTTGACGTCGATAATTCATTACAACTTCAACAAATAAAAATCAGTCTAAACGCATTAGATATTAAGAGTAGCAGTCTTGGAATGTACACCCCCAACCTAAGCGCCTCCATTACAGAAAACTTAAATTTCAGCAATTCAATTGACCCGCTAACGTTCAACTTTGTAGCCCAAAACACGAATGCCACGCTAGGGTCAATCGATGTGGCCTGGGATGTGTTTAACGGCTTTCAAAAACAAAATGCACACAAAGGGCTCTTAACCGACCGATCCGTTTTTGAGCTAGAAGAGGATTTGTTGGAAAGAGAAATTGCTATTATAACCACCCAATCCTACTTTGCTGTGCTCGCTAGTAAAATCAGCCTGGACCTCGTTGATACTGCGCTAAATCAAAGCCTTGCGGATATCGAGCAGTACGACTTGCTTATTCAGGCAGGACTGCAGCCGGCTGCATCGCGTGTAGAGTTTGAAGTGAACCTTACCGAACAAGAGCTTCAACAAACTCGCGCCAAAGCCCAATTAAACCGGTCCAAGCTTAGCTTGACCCAGCTGTTACAGCAAAACGACGAGGCGCGTTTTACCCTTGACACATCAGGAATTTTTTCAATTATCCGTGATTCCTCTATGTATCTCAACCAATGGGGAGCAGAAAAAACACGTCTACTAGGAGAACTAAGACTTGCTGCCGAAAATTATCGTTATCAAGCTGTAAAGGGTCTGCTTTGGCCAACCATTAGCCTTGGCGCAAGAGTTAATACAAACTTCTTTAGCGCTAGCCAACAGATCAATGGCTTCAGCGAGTCAGGTATTCCGATAACTGGTGTGACCGCAAGTGGAGAAACGGTTACTTCTACTATTCCCTTTACTGAGCCTATTTACTCACCTAGACCGTTTGGTAATCAGCTAAAAACAAACTTTTCACAATCGGCTAATCTAACCATTAGCTTTCCTCTTTGGGGACGATATCAGCGCTTTCAAGCCATTCAACAACAACAACTTGCTCGAGAACAAACTACGCTCGCCAATGCCAACGACCTCAGAGAGGACGAGAACCGACTCGCATTATATATTCAAGATGCTCGCGGTTCGCTGGAGACATATCGACAAACCAAACGACTATATGACATCAATGCCAAAGCCTCTCAAGTGGCCCAAACAAGGTATGAAGGGGGCCTTATAAGCCCCTATGAGCTGTCTCTCGTTCGTAACCGACAACAATTGGCGCGCGTACAATTTTACCAAGCCCGACTTGATTTGGCCAGTAAGCTTCACCTTATTCGTGTTTTTTATGAATACTCTAATTAATCCCTCCAAACGATTACAAATGGCCGTTCTTGGTCTTTGTTTTCTCTTAACACAGTGCGGAGGGGGAAACGAAGGATCCAAAGTGCTCGTTGACGAAACCAATCACCGGTCGATTACCGAAAAGGTTAGCGTAAGTGGAACCATCGAAGCGCTTGATAGTCGGGTTGTGTCGGCTGAAAACTCTGGCAGAATTACGTCGATTCATGTTGCCCTTGGTCAACAAGTAGATAGCGGAGACCTGTTGCTTTCTATTGATGCGGAGCTATACACCAACAACCTTGATCTCGCCAAAACCAACCTAAACCAGCGCAGGGCAGGACTATCAAGGGCCCAGGCTTATCAAAGCCAGGCTGAGGCTGCATGGCGGCTTTCTGAAGAGCAACTTAATGTACAAGTAAACGCCTATGAAAAGGGGCTTATCTCACAAACCGAGTTTGATGCCTTTCAATCAAACCACATTAGAATTCAGGGAGAATATGAATCCAGCAAACACGCTGCAGATGAAGCGCGATATCTTGTTCGGGCAGCAGAAAACAGCATTAATGATGCAAAAAATGGATTGGCTCGAACTTCAATATACGCTCCTGCTGGTGGTGTGATTACCGAACTTAACGTTCACGAAGGGGAGACGATTGTTGGAACTGCTCAAATGCAGGGTAGCAGTCTGCTCACAATTACAAATTTTGATACATTGTTGTTTCGAGCGGAAGTATCTGAAAGCGATATTCCAAGAATTCACTTAGATGACTCAGCAAAAATTGTCTTAGACGCCTATCCCGGAAAAACTATTTTCGCCAAGGTTTGGCAACTACCCTTATCCCCTAAACAAGGAATTGACCTAAGTAATCAATTTGAAGTGGTTCTCATGGTTTCCCCTGAGCGGTTGACGGGGCTGGAAACAAGCCAAGAAATACCACTAAGACCGGGAATGAGAGGCAACGCGTCGGTGTTTACCAATCGGGTAGAAGACGTATTAAGTGTTCCCCTTCAGTGTGTAACCGTTAGGCCTAACGACGAGGGTGTTATCGAAGATGTTGTCTTTGTATATACCAACGGAAAGGCGGCCATTCAGCCCGTTGTTACGGGAATTCAGGATGAACAATACATTGAAATAGTTGCCGGCCTTGAAGAGGGGTCTTCGATAATAAGCGGGCCCTATGACGCCATTGCCAACACATTAGAAAATAATTCTGATGTTCTTAGAGTAAAAGAAGAAGAACTTTTCCAAGAGGAATAAGCCGTTAGTTCTTTATGGATTTTAGCAGATTTTGTGCTGCGCGCTGTTCAGCGATTTTCTTTGAACGGCCAAGACCCGTTTCCTTCCAATCACCCCATTGTATTATTGCCAAGAAACCAGAGCCCTTTTTATATTCGGCGGCATCAAAATGAACGCTTACCTTTTGTCCCGTCTGTTGGGCGTATTGCAGCAATTGACTTTTATAGTCTGTGTTTTGCGACTCTATTAGGGACCAGTCAATATGGGGGATCAAAATCTTCTGCTGAACAAATTGTTTTGCTTTTACATAGCCACCATCTAAATAGATCGCACCAATCCAAGCCTCTAACGCAGAACCAGGCACCTTGCTTTCCTCTAATTCTGCTTGGCTCAAATTTGTCACAATAAGTGGGGTTATTCCGATGCAATTCGAGAGGCGGTTTAACGAAGACGCCTTAACGAGCTCTGACTTCATTTGAGTTAAAAGTCCCTCTTCTTTTTCTGAAAATTTTCTATACAACACATCCGCAATTACTGCATCGAGTACTGCATCACCCAAGAACTCCAAACGCTCGTTGTTTTCTTTTCCGTTTGTTGTTTGATGCAGGGCTAATGTAAAAAGGGTGGGGTCCTGTGCACCAAAACCATTGATTGACAATATGGTGTTTTCAAAAGAACTTTTTTTTGAAAACCACCGCTTCCTAAAGCTATCCCGCAAAGAGCCCACGGTGTTGGTTTTAATCAAACTTTTTTAAAAGTACTGAAGCATTGTGGCCCCCAAAACCAAACGTGTTGCTTAGGGCATAGGTCACCTCTTTTGGGCGCGCCTTGTCAAATACGATGTCGAGTTCTTCGGGTAGGTTTGGGTCCGGTTTCGACACATTGATAGTGGGGGGAACAGTAGATTGCTGCATGGAGACCATCAGGGCTAATGCCTCTAAAGCGCCCGCGGCCCCAAGAAGGTGTCCCGTCATTGACTTTGTTGATGATATCAGCGTGTTGGATGATCGGCCCGACCATATGTCGTCTATGGCAGCTAATTCTGCGAGGTCTCCTACAGGAGTTGATGTTCCGTGGACATTAATATAATCGACATCCTCTGGGCTTATTCCTGCTTCTTTAATCGCTAAATTCATTACCGCTTTAGCTCCCTCACCATCTGGGTGTGGGGCCGTGAGGTGGTAAGCGTCAGCCGACATGCCCGTTCCAACAATCTCACACAAAACATTTGCCCCTCGTTGCTGCGCTGACTCAAGGCTTTCAACAATTAATGCCGCACCCCCTTCACCCATGACAAACCCGTCTCTATCTTGGTCATAAGGGCGTGAAGCTGTTTTGTAATCGTCATTTCTTCGCGACAGCGCCCTCATTGCACTGAAACCTCCGATTCCTCCTCGTGTAATTGTAGCGTCACTCCCACCGCAAACCACGGCATCAACCTTGCCCAATTTTATCAAATGAAAGGCATCGATAACGGCTATAGTTGATGAGGCACACGCAGCCACTGGCGAGTAGTTGGGCCCCCTATATCCATGCCGCATGGATATATATCCTGCAGCAATGTCTACTATCATTTTTGGAATGAAAAAGGGATTAAAGCGCGGCGTTCCGTCTCCGGAATAGTGCGCCCCAATCTCTTGCTCGAAAAAGCCTAAACCGCCAATACCAGACGACCATATAACTGCCGTCCTTTCCTTGGCAACACCCTCTAAGTTCTTTGCATCCTTTATCGCTTGATCAGATGCCACAATACCGAGATGGGTAAAGCGGTCCATTCGCTTCGACAACTTGGTGTCCATGAAATCTGTAGGGTTGAAATCCTTGACTTCACAGGCAAATCGTGTAGGGAACTTTTCCGCATCGAACAGCGATATTGGAGCAGCCCCCGAGGTGCCCGACAATAGGTTGTCGGCAAATGCGCTGTAGTCGTTTCCAATGGGTGAGACTACGCCCACCCCCGTAACGACAACTCTCGTGGAGTTTGGGTGTTGAATCATTTAGCGTTTGCTTCCAAATACTGGATTGCATCATTCACAGTGGCAATGCTCTCTGCCTGCTCATCTGGAATAGAGATGTTAAATTCCTTTTCAAACTCCATGATTAATTCTACCGTATCAAGAGAGTCTGCATTTAAATCTTTAGTGAAACTTGCTTGCTCTGTAACCTCGCTCGCATCTACACCTAGTTTCTCAACAATGATTTGAATTACTCTATCTTTAACTGCTGACATAATTTTAAATTTTGGTCAAAAATACGTGGTTTTTAGAAAAACAAAATTAATTCCTAAAAACATTTGTGGGATATGACAGAGAATGAGGTTTATGGAATAAGTTCCGCTTTACCAGACTACCAGGTCGCCTTTCATCTTAATAGCTCTTGGCATTGCGAAGTGCTTCGACTAAAAGACGTGGAGCCCGGGGAGTTAAACAGCATTCCCTACACCATATTCGGACAATTCGACTTTCAGGTACAACGCGGAATCTATTTGTTGACCAATAAGCGACATCGCCAGTTTTTACTCGGCTTTGCCAAGCCTTTTGATTTTGTTTTATATTTTCAATTCCAAGATCCTATTTTGATTAAAACATGTATTAATCAACTGAAAACGATTGATAATATCGCAATGGTTAAGGGCCTTGGAGAGGTTAGTCAGTACCCTCTTTTACAAAACATAATTGCAAAAACCAACCATGAAAACAATCCCTATAACAAAGGCTAAAATTGTGGCCACATATGGCCCATCTATTGCTGATGAGGCTATTCTTGAAGAATTGATCTTATCCGGCTTAAGCGTTGTACGCTTTAATTTTAGTCATGGAGACCATAGCTTCCACAAAAATGGGATAGCGACGGTCCGAAAACTCAATCAAAAACTAGGAAGCCATGTAGCTATTTTGGGCGACCTCCAGGGGCCAAAAATTAGAATTGGAGAAATTGATGGTTCCATAGAATTAGTCACAGGAGAGCAGGTAATCATAAGCCCCAATGAGGCGCCTTGTACAACACAACACTTAACGGTACGGTATCCAACTCTTTTAAAGGATATTCAGTCTGGTGAACGCATCTTAATCAACGATGGCCGTGTGGAAATACGAGCCGTTGAAACCAAGGGGGGTGGTATACTTTGTGACATCATTGAGGGTGGCGTTTTAACCTCCCGAAAAGGAGTCAACTTCCCTGATTCAAACCTTTCGGTTCCAACATTAACAGAAAAAGACGAGGTGGATTTAGTCTTTGCTATGGAGCAAGAGGTTAACTGGGTTGCCCTCTCCTTTGTCCGCAACGCCAAGGATATGATTGGGCTTAAAGAACGCCTTGGAGAGCTTAACTCTTTTATTAAAGTAATTGCCAAAGTGGAAAAGCCAGAGGCATTACAAAACTTAGAAGGAATTGTAGAGGCCAGCGACGGAATTATGGTTGCAAGGGGAGACCTGGGGGTAGAAATTCCCCAAGAACAGGTGCCCTTGTCTCAAAAAAATATTATCCAAACCTGTATTCGTCATGCTAAACCTGTAATTGTGGCCACCCACATGATGGAATCAATGATTGAAAGCCCTGTTCCCACACGCGCAGAAATCAACGATGTTGCCAATGCCATTTTAGATGGGGCAGATGCTGTCATGCTTAGCGGGGAAACCTCTGTTGGAAAGTACCCTTTAAAAACAGTGCAAACCATGCGTTCGATATTGGATAGCATAGAAGCGCGCGGGCACATATTTAACAAAACGCGGCAAGCCTATGCGGGGTCAGAAAGCTACGAGTCTGACGCCCTTTGTAATGCAGCATGTCATTTGGCACAACAGGTAGAAGCCAAAGCAATAATCGGAATGACAAAATCCGGATATACAGCATTTATGATTGCCAGCACTCGGCCCTTGGTCCCCGTATACATTTTTACGGACAACCGGCCCCTTCTAAACACCCTTAATCTTCTATTTGGTATCCATGCGTTTTTTTACGACGGAAACTCTGGGACGGATGAAACCATTGAAGAGGTTATTCATATTTTGAAGCTCCACAACTTTGTTACCTCCGACGACCTCGTAGTTAACCTAGCTAGCATGCCTTTTTATATAAAAGGTCGTACCAATACAATTAAAATAACCAAGGTTCAATAAAACAAAAAAGTTCCCCGAATGAGTATTAAAAAGTTAAATGTCCAGCGCCTTGCGGAAATTTGTAAGATTCCCGGAGCGCCTGGGTTTGAAAAAGGAATTAGAGATCATGTTAAAAGTTTGGTGGTCCCCTACTGCAATGAAATCTATGAAGACGGAATGGGTAACCTCATTGCTCTAAAAAAGGGTAAATCATCTGAAAAAAGAGCCATGGTTGCAGCACACATGGATGAAATAGGGTTTATCGTTAAACATATAGATGATAAGGGCTTCATCTTTTTTCACCCGCTTGGTGGGTTTGACCCTAAAACCTTAACAGCCCAGCGCGTAATTATTCATGGAAAAGAAGATATAATTGGGGTTATGGGTTCTAAGCCCATCCACGTTATGTCTCCTGAAGAACGAGGCAAAGCCCCTAAGCTCTCTGATTTCTTTATTGATACAGGGCTTCCGAGTGAAACCGTACACAAGCTGATATCAGTGGGTGATGCCATCACGCGAGAACGTGATTTAATCACTATGGGTGATTGTGTAAACTGTAAGTCCGTTGATAATCGCGTGTCTGTTTTTGCTTTAGTTGAGGCTCTTGAGAAGCTTAATGGTCAAGCTGTTCCTTACGACATATACTGTGTGTTTACAGTACAAGAAGAAGTTGGTCTTCGTGGAGCAATTGTTGCTGCACATCACATTAACCCAAGCTTTAGCTTTGGATTGGATACTACCATTGCCTATGATCTTCCCGGCGCACTACCCCATGAATATGTCACCGCTATGGGCAAAGGGGTTGCTATAAAGGTCATGGATACTTCTGCCATCAGTGATCGCAGAATGGTAGCCTTTATGAAAAGTGTCTGCGAAAAAGCTGGCCTAACTTATCAATTAGAAATTCTTACAGGAGGAGGGACTGATACGGCAGGAATGCAGCGAATGGCGACAGACGGAACAATAGCCGGAGCCATATCTTTCCCAACAAGACATATTCACCAAGTGATAGAAATGGCCCATAGTGGCGATATTCTTGGGGGTATAGACCTTCTTGTTGAAGCACTTAAATCACTTGACACATGGGATTGGACCGCATAGTTCCTGGGTGGACAAAAGAGAATAACGCACTTGTTCGTACAGAGCGTTTCGAAGACTTTAACGAGGCGCTAGCGTTTATTGTGCGCGTTGGACTCCTTGCTGAACAAAGCGACCACCACCCAACATTTACAAATACATATAATGAGGTTTCCTTGTTGCTTACAACGCATGATAAAGGAAATACAATCACGGAAAAAGACTATGATTTAGCTGAGAAAATCAATGCTGTATTAACAAGTGCTAAATAAGAGTACGTGATGAATCCGCTTCAAAGAACGAATAGCCTCCTAGCCGTAGTTAATCCATCTATCCAAGATTATCTAGAACTAAAGAAGCTTATTGGTGAACTTAACCGGGCGTATTACATCGAATCCAAAAGTGTACTTGATGATGAGCTTTATGATGCTCTATTTAAACATCTTATAGCTTGGGAAGAAAAGCTTCCATTGGGAAATGAAGAGCTCGCTGACTCGCCAAGCCAAAAGCTTACCGAAAACCTAACCAACGCGTTTCAAAAAGTTCGGCACGACTACCCTATGCTTTCCTTATCCAATGCCTTTGATGATTCGGACCTTAAGCATTTTGTTGAAGACATAGGTGCAGAGCAAGCCGATTTTGTCATCGAACCCAAATTTGATGGGGTTAGTATCGCACTTCATTATGAAAATGATGTCTTTGTGCAGGCGATTACAAGAGGAAATGGTGAAACAGGAGAAGATGTAACCAACAATGTAAAAACGTTGCGAAACCTGCCCTTGCGTCTGCCACTAAGCCGTTTTGGAATCTCCCGTGCTGAGTTTAGGGGTGAAATATATATTCGCAAGGCTGCCTTTGATCAACTCAATACATCACGAGTAGAAGGGGGCTTAGATCCATTTCAAAATAGTAGAAATACCGCATCAGGTTCCCTTCGGCTAAAAGACGCACAAACCGTGCGGTCTCGACCCCTAGAGGTCGTTTTGTTTCAGTGTGTACACTGTGATGCTCAAGACCCTGCAACAAGGCTAGATAAATACCATAGCAAACAAATGGAGCTCCTCTATTCTGTTGGACTACCCACCACACACCCTTATATAAAACTCAGTAACTCTATGGAGTCGTTGCAGGGTGTAGTTGACTATTGGAAAGACAAAAGAGAAGATTTTCCTATTGAGATTGATGGACTAGTTATTAAGGTAAATAATACCTTGCTGCATTCCCATATAGGGTCTACGGGCCATCACCCCAAATGGGCGACAGCGTTTAAGTTTACGGCTGCCTCTGTTGAAAGCACGCTAGAGGCAGTGGAATTTCAAGTGGGTAGAACGGGTGTCCTTACGCCTGTAGCAAAAATTCAGCCAGCGCCACTACATGGTGTTATCGTGCGCAACATTTCGCTTCATAATCAGGATTTTATCGACCGATTAAACCTTCACATCGGGGATACGGTGCTCGTAGTACGCGCCGGAGATGTTATCCCTTACATTAAGGATTCATGGTCGGCTAGCAAGGGCCGGGGGAAACGGGTTGCCTTTCCTCAGGAATGCCCAGCTTGTAATAGCTCTGTTGTTCGCGAAGAAGAATCCGCTGCTTGGGTGTGCCCAAATGCACATTGTCAAGCAAAAAAACTAGAACAGCTTCAATACTTCGTGTCTAAGACCGCACTTGATATTGATGGGTTTGGCCGAGAAGTCATGAAGCTTTTATATGAAAAGGGCTTTGTTTCCTCGCGAGTAGACGTGTTTTCCTTATACAAACGCCGAGAGGAGTTAATCGTATTAGAAGGTCTTGGCCCTAAATCCATTGATAAGCTAATCGCTGCTATTGACACGGGCCGCAAACAAAGTCTTTGGCGTCAAATTGTATCCCTTGGGATTCCTCTTGTAGGGCCTCAGACAGCCAAAGCTATTATTAAGCATTTTAGAATCCGGACTCTTGAGGAAGTCGCCCTCCTCACGCTTGACCAACTTATTGAAATACATGATGTCGGAGAAAAGGTTAGCCAGTCGATTGTAGATTTTGCTAACGACCCCAATTCCTCTCAAGAAATAAAGGAACTCAGTACCTGCTTTGAATACAGCAATGCAAGCAGCCCACAGGGTGTATCTTCTGAGCTACTTGCATCTAAACGTGTAGTTGTTACTGGAAGCTTCGATTTTGCTTCGCGTAATGAAATCAAAGAATTCGTCGAATTACATGGCGGTATAGTTAGTGGTAGTGTTAGCAAAAACACTAGTGTAGTTTTTGTTGGTGAAAAGGCTGGAAGCAAGGCCGACAAGGCCCGCACCCTAGGTATTCCAATGCTTGGACCACAAGAACTGTTGCCATGGATTCAATACAATATCATTCCTTCAATACTTAAAAACGAGGACAGCGAATAGGGCTAAAGGCGGGGCTGCATATATTATAGGCAATACCTACAGATACTGAAAAATACGTGTCGCCCTGCTGTCGCACATAGCCATCTAAATTATCGCCAATGATCTGTCTATAGTTTAGCTCCGAAGAAAACACCCAGCTTGGACCAAACTTTGCTTTTATGCCTAAATAAATTGGGAAGGTGGGGGCGACTTGGCGTGTTCTTTTAGTGAGGTATTCGTGTTCTAACTCCAAACTTTCTTCATTGAAGACATTCTGAAAAACATCAACATTTGACATTGCTGCGCCTGCACTTATTCCAAAATATGGGGTTACAGAAGATTGCTTAACACAATAAGGCATAGGGAAAATATCCACTTCTAATCCAGTGGTAAGTTCTATAAGCGACCCCTTCATGCTTAAATCCCTTTCGCTGCGGAAAGGATTGCGGGTATATTGATCATTGCTGTGGATTGAAAAGGCGGCGATACTGTTTTTCCACGATAACACCTTGGCAAAATGACGCTTATGTTCAAAGGAAAAGCCCATGGTGGTGGCTTGAACATTTACGTCTTTAAGGAAAACTGTACCCAGGCCGCCGCCGCCGCCAAGATCACCCATAAAGTTCACCATATGAAGTTTTGCACCGACCTCATTCTGTGCCTGAATGTTGACAGAGGTGACTAACAGAAGGGCTGCACTAATAAAGCAGGCCCAACGTTTTGTTGAGATAATCATTTTCTACACGTTTAAAAAGTCTACACATTGTACCTTTATATACTAGGAAATGGTTTTAGAAGTTTCATTTTTCTGGCCTTGTTTTAAACTTTAACATAAATGGTGTTTTGAAAAACCAAACCATCCTCGATATACAGCGTCCAATAGAAGCAGATCTAGAAAAATTTCAAACTGTTTTTGAGTCTATCATATCCAGCGATGCCCCTTTGCTTAATAGAGTGTTGCGCTACATGATAAAAAATAAGGGAAAGCAACTGCGGCCTGTTTTTGTCTTGCTCGGCGCTCAAGCTTCACATGGCGTTGTTTCTGATAAAGCTCATGTTGGGGCGGCCCTTGTAGAAATTCTTCACTCTGCTACGCTCATCCATGATGATGTGGTTGACCATGCGGAACACAGAAGACACATGTTTTCTGTGCCAGCACTTTGGAAGAGCAAGGTGTCTATATTGGTTGGCGATTATCTTCTTGGTGCGGGACTAAAACTAGCTGTAGATCACGAAGCTTATTCCATGCTCAAGGAATTATCCCTGGCAGTGGAAGAAATGAGCAAAGGAGAACTAATACAACTTGAGCGGTCACGCGTAGAGAGATACAATAAAGAGGTATACTTCAAGGTGATTAAAAAGAAAACTGCAGCCCTCTTAGCCGCAGCCTGTGCCATTGGTGCCCACAGTGCCGAGCATAAAAACCAGAAAAGCATTCGAGACGCTCTTTATAACTATGGGCTTAACCTTGGGATGGCCTTTCAGATCAAGGACGATCTTTTCGATTTTGGAGAGGCCGAAGTTGGAAAACCACGTGGAAATGACCTTAGAGAAGGAAAGAAAACACTTCCCCTTATATTGGCCTATGAACTTGCTAGTCCTACCGACCGCCGTTGGCTCGAAAAACAAGCTCGCTTAAGCAGAACAAAAAACGTAGCCCGAAAAAAGACCATTGAGTACGTGAAGGGGTCCGGGGCCATTGAAGCCAGCAATAAAGAAATGTTGTCTTTTGCAGAAAAAGCAAAGGGTGCTTTACGTGTTCTCGAGCCAAGTAAGGCGGTAAACAGCCTGATTCTTTTGGCAGATTATTCTATGGAACGAACGTTATAAATCAGCCTTTGCGAAGCTTAAATCGATCTCCTAGATATATTTTTTTCGCCAATGGGTTTTCGGCTAATTGTTGCGGGCTTCCCTCAGCGAACACTTTTCCCTCGTGCATTAAGTAAGCCCGGTCGACGATGTTCAGTGTTTCCTGAACGTTATGGTCCGTAATCAATACACCAAGACCTAGAGATTTAAGTTTTACCACTATTCGCTGAATCGCTTCGACAGCAATTGGATCAATTCCTGCGAAGGGTTCATCGAGCAAAACATAGGATGGGCTGCTTGCTAGCGCTCGTGCTATCTCGGTCCTGCGTCTCTCCCCTCCTGAAAGCAGACCTCCTTTTGTCTTGCGCACATGACCCAAGTCAAACTCAGCAATCAACTGGTCACACTTTTCTTGGCGCTCCTTTTTTGATTTTACATGAAATTCAATAACGGCCATTAAGTTATCTTCCACCGAGAGGTGCCTGTATACCGACGCCTCCTGGGGTAAGTAGGTTATGCCCATCCGAGCTCTTTTATACATGGGCTTTGTTGTAATATCTACCATGTCAAGTTCGACCGACCCCTCATCCGGTTTTACTAGTCCAACAATCATATTAAATGTTGTTGTCTTCCCCGCCCCGTTGGGCCCCAAAAGGCCTACCACCTCCCCTTGATTTACACAAAAGCTCACCTTGTCAACAACAATTCGCCGGCCATATTTTTTTGTAAGACCTTGGTTTTCAATCATTTATAAAGTTTATCAATTCTGCGCTTTGTAGGGTTTTGGTAACTAAAAATTCTTGTTGTGCGCCTATTCCATACACATAATACAAAACCATGTTGTTTTCTACACTAGGGGTAAAGATAGCATAGCTCGGTTCTCCATAAAACGAATATATAACGCCTTCTCTATAGATATCACTCATTAAGAGTTCTCCATTGTCCGTAAACACATCGACATGTAGATTATCTGGCATGGTGGCGGTATCGCTTGGCAACGAAAACGTGACAAAATATAGTCCGGCATATCCACTTGACAATCCTTCGTTTTGAATTAGCGAATCAAGATCGTTAGAGGGTATAGAAAGCAAATAAGGAAGATTCTTAGCATTCTGATTTGTGTCTTTATTGCTGGCTAGCGTTGTATCAGAGACGAGAACTAGTGCCTGTACCGTATCCGAACTGTATGTGCCAGTCATAGAGGCCAAAATCAGTTGCTGATTACTATCAACAGGCATCGTGTTTTCTACATCCTTTATACAAGCGTAGACCGTGTCGTGGCCCCAGCTATAGGTAGAAAAACTAAACCCATTTTCCCGGGCAATAGAATCCCAAGTATCCTGATTGGGTTTGGGGTGAATCATAAAACATTCATCAGCAACAGGATCAATTGTTGCTGGGCTTCTTAAGGGTGAATGAATGATCGTTTCGTTGCTTCCATCAAAAGACAGGGAAAGTTTGTTTTGGCGCTCAAAAGAGTCTGCAGTTCCGTTTGAGTTAGCATCCCAATACCATGTGTACGCGTAATCCCATGAGTTCTGCATATGATCTAAGCGACCCCTGAGTCTATTGTTTTTACGCAGTGGATAAGTTAAGGGTGGATTATCACTTTGAATTGAAGAGGAAAAAGTTGTTAAGTCAAGGTTCGGTGGAAGTATCGTAGTAGAATATGATACCGAATTACTAGGAAGAAGGCCATATGTTGTGATCCATATCGATTGGGGCGGATATATGTTTCCCTCATTGTAGTCCTTTATAGCATCTTCTATAAGCAGATTATATGCTACTCCTCTTGTGATTTCTTCTATAGAAAGAATAAGTGATCGCCCACGTAATTCAATGGAGATAGGTGTTTGTGGAAAAACCTGTATGTTTTGCTTTTGTATCGGCTGAAGGTGTTCGTCAAAAGCCCATATCAGTTTCTCTCCAGCATAATTCACAATGGTGTCTTTGGGGGAAACTAGAGCAAGAGGTGGAGAGGTGTCCTTGGGCCCACCTGTGGGGGCAAAGGGGTTGGCACAACGTGATAAGGTGATTAGAAAACCAGCTGCCACAAAAAGTCTCATCCCGCGAAAAAACATAGCCCTAGGATAGGTAAATTGATAGTGCCGTAATATCGCTTGCAGAAACACCACTGATTTGCTGCGCCTCTCCTAGCGTGGACGGCTTAAATTGCTTGAGCTTTTCCCTTGCCTCTTTAGATAGAGAGGGCATGTCGTCAAAATTAACCGTTGGCTTAATCTTGACCTTAGCCAGGCTTTGTAAACGCTTAACATTTTCTGCCTCCCGTGCTATATATCCCGAATATTTATGTTCGATTTCCGCAGTTTGAATAAAATGTGGGCGTTTTCCTTCTACAAGCGTCGCCAATTCATTGCAATAAGGCACTAAATCCTGTGTGTTTATGCCTGGCCTTGCCAGGATCTTTTCTAGTTTCATGCTTTGCCGTATTGGGTTTTGACCTCGTTCTTGAAGTAAGGAGTTTATGTCTTCTGGCCGTATCGATGTTTTATAAATACAGTCATTATAATCCTTGATAAAAAGAGCCTTTGCACGATACAGTTGAATTGACTCGGGTGATAGAAGGTTGTGTTTTTGAGCTATTGGCATTAACCGCACATCCGCATTGTCCTGACGCAAGGAAAGCCTAAATTCAGCGCGCGAAGTAAACATTCTATACGGCTCATTGGTGCCTTTGAATACAAGATCGTTGATAAGAACTCCAATGTATGCCTCTGATCGTTCAAGAATAAGAGAAGATTGACCAAGTACACTCAACGCCGCATTAATACCAGCCATAAGGCCCTGGCATGCAGCCTCTTCATAACCTGTTGTTCCGTTAATTTGACCCGCAAAGTAAAGTCCTATAATGGCTCTTGTTTCTAACGTTTGTTTTATCTGGTCCGGTGGAAAATAGTCATACTCAATAGCATAGCCTGGGCGAAACATTTTCGCCTTTTCTAAGCCAGGAATCGTGTATAGGGCCTCGAGCTGAGTTGAAAACGGGAGGGACGTTGAAAAACCATTTAAATAGGTTTCCACGGTATCTATCCCTTCTGGTTCAACAAAAATTTGGTGACGATCTCTTTCACTAAAGCGATCGATCTTGTCCTCTATAGATGGACAGTATCGAGGACCCCTGCCTTCAATTCTACCAGAAAACATGGGTGATTTGCTAAAATCCCTTCGCAAAATATCGTGCGTTTGAGGATTGGTATAGGTTATATAGCAATGCCTTCTTTCTTGAAACAATTCGCTTGCTCCATAAGAAAACACCTCTGTGGGCTCTTCGCTTGGTTGTATTTCCATAGAAGAATAATCAATGGTTCTTCCATCTATTCTTGGCGGCGTGCCTGTTTTCATTCTTCCCGTAACAAAACCCCAATCACGCAATTGCCCACTTAGGCCTATTGAGGCTGATTCTCCTGCTCGACCAGATTTTCTTTGTTCCTCCCCTACATGAATAACACCACCAAGAAAGGTTCCCCCGGTAATAACAACCTTTTCCGCACGAATAGATAGGCCAGAGCGACACACCACTCCAGTAACCCTATCATTTTCTTTTTCTAGGCCAACCACCTCATCTTGCCAAAAATTCAGGTTACTGGTATTTTCTAGCTCCGTGCGCCAAATCCTTGCAAAGAGGTGGCGGTCGTTTTGCGTTCTAGGGCTGTGCATGGCAGGCCCCTTTGATCTATTCAACATTCGGAAATGAAGCATAGAACGATCAGCAACTTTCCCTGAAAAACCGCCCAAAGCATCTATTTCCCGAACAATTTGGCCTTTGGCAACTCCACCCATTGCGGGATTGCAGGACATCTGACCAATGGCTTGCATATTCATGGTTATTAGGAGGGTTTTTGCACCCAATCGTGCGGAGATTCTCGAGGCCTCACAACCCGCATGACCACCACCCACTACAATAACATCGTACGTATCCATCATAGCGATTGGGATTTATGTTCCACGTGGAACAATTCAAGCAACCTGTTTTCCTCTAAGTGCATAATCCTCTTCTCTTTCTTACTTCCGTCGGTATACCCCACTACGTGTAATAAGCCATGAAAAACCATACGAAGTATATAAGACAGGGGCCTTTCGTTGTCTTCTAAAAAAACATTTGTACCATTAATAAACAACTCTAAGTGTCTTCCCATTGGTGTTTCCCTTTCTTGGGTAATAACGTCTGTATTGTGTTGGTGATTGAGTAAGGACGTGTTGTGTCTTGTTTGGCTCGCACTATCCGTTAAAATGATGTCAATGCCTCGCAAGGACAGATCGTATTCTTGGCAAAAGATGGTTAAGGCCTCTTTTATCTCTCGAACAGTTATTGAGAACTCTGGATTGCCGTCGCGTAATACACGCACAAACATACCGAAAGATTATAGTCTGAATTGAAGTTCGATGGTTGCGCCTTCGTTACTGAAGACTACCCAATCCGCTAATTGTTTAATTAAAAACACTCCTCGGCCACCCACGACCATTAGGTTGTCTGGATGTGTAGGGTCAGGCAAGCCGTTGTAATCGAAACCATCTCCCTCGTCATGTATATGAAAAACTAGTTTATCTGGGCTTTCCTCACGCTCAAACTCTAGGACCACTTTTTTAGAGTCATCCTCCTTGTTGCCATGGATAATGGCATTATTAACTGCTTCTGTTACACCAATAAGCATATTTCCAAAAACCTCATCTGACACATTATGCTCTACAACGACCTGTTCTAGAAAATGCTCAATTTCCTTGAGGCTCTCATGTTTAGAAGAAACAATCAGTTGCTGCATAAATCAAAGATAGTATATAATAATCTCATTTATTGTGTAAATGATCTCCATAGTTTATCATAGAATGCTATTAAACCTGGGTTTTCCATTTGAGGTCTTTTTCGGCGCTGAAGGATTTGACTAATTTTTTGCTGAACCTCCTCAGGAACAATTAACACTTCCTCCTCGGTTGGTGAGGATGACTTACGGCTTTCCTTTTCGCCTTGTTTATTCGCCGCCTGCTCTAATTTTAACAGCTGAAGGTCTATATTTTGTAATCCTTCGCTGTATTCTTGTGCGCCTATAGCTGTGCCTTCCGATAACATTTGTTCCTGGCGTTTCATTTGATCCAAAACCCCACGGCCCTCCTTTTCTAAATTGTTTGCTTTAAGCCAATTCTCAAGCGCATTTCTAATTTTTGCTTGCTCTTGGATTAGTGCCGCCAAGGCTTCATCCGCTTCATCACCACCTCCTTCTCCAGGGTTGCCCTGTTTTCCCTCGCCACTTTTTCCTTCTTTTTCTCCTTGTTGTCCCATGGCGGCTTGATCTGACATAATATCCTGAAGCCCCCCTTCCTTTGAAGGTTTACCACTTTGGCCTTGGCCGCTTCCACCAGGGTTCTCACACATTTGGCTGCCTTGCATTTGACCGGAAAGGTTCATTTGGACATTCTGTAATGCCTCATCCAAGAGTAATGCAATTTCGTTGACTTCCATCATTACCCCTTGTGCCTGGGTGGCCCAGTTTGCCTGACTTCCTCGCTCAAAGCTTTTGTCTAACTGCTCTTGACGTTTTTCAATACGGAGTATTCCATCCATTATTGGCTTTTGCGCTGTTGGGCTTCGAGAAGCGAGTGCCATTAGTGTATCCTTTACCGCATCAAAGTTTTTGTTCCAAAGCGCCTGATTCCTCACCTTGCGCTCTTTAGTATAGACCCCTACGTTCGAAGAGGCATTAGAAAGAAACAGATCCTCTTCAATAAGTGATAAATCCACTAGATTCTCTAAAAGCTGCTGAAGTGTGGCCAAATCCATTTCTAACTGCTTTTGCTTAGCAGATTTCATAGCCATGGATAACATCGAGCTAAGTTCTTTCATTTTTTGAGAGGTATTTGATTTACTGGATTCACTTGGCTCTTCTTGTTGCATTTCGTTTGAAAGTTCTTGAAGATCATTACCAATTTCTTCTGACAACTGTTCAATCGCTTCTGATTCTTCGCCTAGCAACTCTTTGCCTTCTTCAATGTCTTTCTTGATATCATCAAATTTTTCATTGATTTCCTCTTGTTTTGACAAGGCATCTTCCGCGTTGACATCCAGCGCTTCTTCGTCCTTACTTAACTGATCAAGTGCCTCTATAGCATCCTTTAAAGCATTTTCCTTCATAAGCTGTGAAAGCATTCGCTCCAACATTTCTAGAGACATTTCTTCTTTGCTTTCCATCTCACTCAATTCCTCCAAAGCACCGTCAACACTTTCTTGATCCCCCTTTTCTAAAGCCTCCCTAATTTTTTCCATTAACTGCTCCCTCCTACTGTCTTCCTGATCTTCTTCAATTAATGGATTCAACACGTTGGTATCGATAGCATCATTAAACTCTTCCGACATCAACATAAAGGTTTCTAACTCCTCACTTAATAAATCCTTTTGAGCATTAAGTCTTTCTAAGCTTTCTAAAAAATCAAATATCTCCTGGTTATCTGCATTAGAATTAGCCTCCGTCATTCGATCATTGCGTATATTTTCTAAACGCTCATTAATGTTTGACTGGTTATTGTTTAGACGATTGGCCGTATTCTCCATATTCTGAATCTCTTGATCCTTTTCATCATCCCAAGTATCTTGATTGGGTACAGTAAGAATCAACTTACGCGAATAGGCATACTGACTCCCTTTAACCTCATTGTTATCGCAAACACCATAACTTACTTCTATAGCATCAATACCGGTCTTCCATAAATCTTTCCTCCTGAAATAATCAGCAAAATCACCTACCAATCCCTTATCATGAGTAACATTGTAACGCTTACTTTCTATCACCTTCCCCGACCGAATAAAATTCACCCTCCGAAAAACACTTGATACTCCAAAATCATCTTGAAATGATCCTATTGCGGTATAAGCTCGTGCCGTAGTATCAAAATCCCATTCGATAGAAATGGTCGGTCTCTTGTCTTCGATAACATCAATATCCATCGTCCAAGTTGTATCCCCTTGAACTATCGCCAGACATTTAGAAGAATTCATTAGAAGTATGTCACTGTCAAATTGTACTGTAGAATCCTTTATATAAAGTGTACTAGCTCCATCGTCAACATATTCTTGAATACGCATAACACTGCCCTCCATTGCTTCAATTTTCCGAGGATTTATGAATTCAACCTGTTCTTGTTCTAGATAACTTGGCGGAATCAATAAAACCTTATACGTATTTGACAAGGTAGATCGTACTTCAACCTGAAAAGAAGAAAGAATTTTATCTCCATCTCGCCAGGTAAAATGTAAATCTTGATTCACTGATTCAATGAAATATGATAACGTATTATTTTTATATAAATGCTTGATTTTCAAATCATTAAGAAATAATTTAGCAGATATATCTCCTGTATCTTTAACAAGTGCCAGTAAGGTGTAAGGTTGACCTACCTGAACTGTTGTATCCGATACCCAAACAATACTATTATCATTGACATCTTCTGTATTCAATGTGAAGGCCGTTGAAAAAGCTGCCTTCCATGGGCTTAGGCTTATTAATAGTACCGCAGTTATAACAGACAATACTAATAGCTTTCTAAAGCTATGTTGCCGCCCGCTCTCCGTATTCCAGTCCGGTAGTAAATCATCAACTGGAGGAGCATTTTTGTCTGGATACCTCTGCTCAAATTCTAATCCATATTTAAGCTTATGCCTTATCTGATCGGCTTGATGGTTATATCGCAGCAAGACACCGCTTACTATATCCTGTTCGCTTCGCGTATAGGTATAGAATATCCTATATATAATAATAAAGAAAGCGACTGCATTACAAAACAAAACCATCCATACTGGCCAGCTATAACTTCCACTGCTGGCAAATAACATGAGTATAAAGCTAAGTACACTCCATAGACCAGCACAAAGACAGAGAGTAATAGACACGTGGTATTCAAGGCGTTTATAAAGACCTACTTTACCTGATTCTATGATTTTATCTCTGATCATTATCTTAAGCTATTAACATATGTTGTTAATTACAACGTTAAAAGTACTTGCTTGATGTGGATATAGCTTGTAAAATTGAAATTGTAAATAATTGGTGGTTGAATTCTTGACTTTTCACCATTTAACAAACTTTCTTTCCACAATTCATATTTCAACAATTACTTTTTGGTTTTGAATTCACGGTGTGTTGATTATTATCAATTTTGCCTGAATAAGTAAACTTCATAGATGGAACAAAAGTTAACTTAGTGTTTGAAAGGTGTGAATCATAGGGATTGAGTAGAGTACTCCACATAATAACACACTTAATGATGACTATAGTTTTTTAAATGAAAGATTTTAATCATTGTGATCTACGATAATTATATAGAATTACAAAAACTTTTGGATTGTAATAAACCTCAAGCTGATCCTAAATACGCTTTAGAAGAATCGTTTTTTATTCGTATTCATCATATCCACGAGATAAATTTTGCTCAAATTTTAGAAGACCTAAAATCATTTGATGCAAATCTTACAACGAGTTCACTG
>PKDX01000016.1 GCA_002862745.1 Bacteroidota bacterium
ACATCGATGAAGTTTTGTCCTGTAATACCCACTGGTGCATTGGATTCTGGTGCATTGGTCCAATTGTATAGCAATCCACCAGTTGCCGTTAACGTCAATGAGTCACCTAGACAAATTGCTGTATCAGGCGTTAGGCGCTGTGATGATGGTCCATAGTAGATGAAGATGCTATCACTAGTCGAGCATGATGTGCCGCTCGCCGTAACGGTAGCTATGTACCAATCTCCTGCAGCTGGACCGTTTGGTGCCGAAGGATTCACTTGATTTCCTGGAGAAACATAGGTCGTATCTCCAAGAATTGGAAAGAAGCTAAACGGTTGCGTTTGCGCAGACCATGCAACGTCAAAGTTTCCACAACCAGCTCCAGAGCAACCGGTTTCTATCGAAATATTATCTAGCCCCCAATCATCATTGATACCTGTGGAGTGTGATGGTTGGAACCATCGAATGATCGTATTTGGCGTTTGGGCTCCAGCCGGAATTGGATAGGTGAAGAATTGGGTGAAGTTTGTCGCTCCTGTGGCTATCGAATAATTATCGATTTCAATCCAGGTAAGACCGCCATCAATAGAATATTGAAGGACTGGAACCTCAGTGCTTTCGTAAGCATTTTGATATCCCGCATAGAAATCAAATTCTAAACTACCTCCATTGGATAAGTCTAATGGAACAGTCTCGAAGAAACGCGCAGTACCCGAAGTACCCTGCGTGGCGTGAAGGGCGTTGCTCACACCATTAAAGCCATCAATAATGACGTTAAGCGTGTTCCCCCAAATAGCGGGATCAATTGATCCAGACTCCCAATCTTCAAGAAATCCAAAGGTGTCAATCACTTGAGTCGTTAAAAGAAGTGGAGCACCTCCACAATACACTGTTGAGTTTGTTCCTGTGAAGAAACTTATACTTGGTGGAGCAGCACCATTAACTACAACGGTAGCCGTATCATAGTTTCGACAACCATTGGCAGACGTTATCTCTAAGGTGTAGATGTAAGTCGAGTCGCTTACACTTGGAGTCGAGCTTGGATTGGCAATAGAATCAGCATCTAACTCGCCTGTTCCGCCCCATGCAAAAGAATAAGGACCCGCTGCGATGTCCGCCACGACATTGAATTGAACTGTATTGTTTAGACAAATCGTGTCTTCAGACTGACTTAACGTGTAATTGAAATCGGGACCCACATTTACAAAAAGATCTTCTTGTGAAGAACATGTTGTTCCGATAGGTGTCACGGTTACAGTGTACGTGGTAGGCGTTGATGCGCTTACAATTGGATTGGCAATTGTTGGATCGCTTAATCCTACTGCGGGTGACCAACTGTATTCAAATACTCCACATGCTGGCCCACAGCATCCTGCGGAAATTGTAACATCATCAATTGCCCACTCATCACAGCTTGTACATGCGCTGAATTGGATCTGCGCAAATCTGAACTGAGTAGAGGAAGTTTGTGCAGCCGCTGGGATGGGCTCAGAGAAAAACTGGAAGGCAGGGTTGGTCTCCCAGAGCGCCTCATCATAGACGGCAATATCTACCCAAGTCGCTCCTCCGTCAATTGAGTACTGCAGGGCAACATTTTCCCCGGCATCCGCATTTTCACATCCAGAACCTGAAGTGGACGAACTACCCATGATGAGCCAAAAGTCGATGCTTCCGCCAGACGATGCGTCAATCGGGAGGGTTTCGGCTATACGATCTGTTCCAACGCTTGTTCCACCATCAAAATGTAAAGCATCACCTGAAATAGAACCGCAATCTCCATTTAAGTCATAGGAAGTCACGTTGGCCCAAATACTTGGGTCAAATCCACCATCGAAGTTATCCGACAAGGTCACCCCAACACAAGGCGTTGCTGTGATTTCCACACTGTCGCCTTCACAAATGAAAGGATAGCCATCAAACTCTATGCGCGACGGAGCCTCTCCTGCCACAAATACATTAAAGCTGTCAGCAACCGCACAGTTATTTGCGGCAGTGATAAGCACGTTGTATGAATTTGTTCCATTGGCAGTAGGTGTAGCTACTACAGAAGCTGCATCATTGACGTCTAAGTCTGCATCAGGAGACCAGTTATAGGTGTAGTTTGATCCTGAAGTTGGATTGACTGTCAAGTTAACCGCCTGGTTTCGACATACCGTATCATCACTTTGTGAAAGGGTGTAGGTGAATCCAGGTACTACGTTTACATCAATTGTATCTGTCGCAGAACAAGTCGTTCCTTGTGGGGTAACAGATACTACATACTGAGTGCTAACATTTCCTGTGAATACAGGTGTTGGTGATGTAGGATCATCTAGTCCGGTAGCTGGAGTCCATAGATATTCGTAAACATTTGCTTGAACATAAGGAATGAAGCTCCATGCATCATTTGAAGCGCTCCAGTCTGAAGCATTTCGATTAGGAACGGGAGCTCCATCAACTGGATCGACCAAGGTATTGTTTTGAATTCCTTGGGTCATATTGCCACCATCATTAATGATGTCTGAAGAAATAATATCAATGACACCTGTTCCTTCATAAAGGATGATTTGACCGGTTACGCCTAGGCCACCGCCAAAGTGAGGAACGCCACTGTAGTCAATGATGAAGCGTCTATTAGGCGCACTTCCTTCAATACAGTAAGAAATAGTTCCACCACTGTTGGGATTTAGATCATTCCATGCCAACGCGATGAGATTGGTTGGGTCGAAGAGACTATTGTCAACGTATAAATCCTCACCAGTACAACAACCACTCGCTGAACCTGGGTTAAAGGTTACGAAACCGTTAGACGACACATAGATGTCGGTGTACGTGCTTCCGTAAAAGAGGAACGGAAATCCAATGGGTATTGCTGCACTTACCTGATCATCAGAAAGACTGAGTGTAGTAGGAGAGGTACAGGCTACAGGGGCATAAGGAATCGGTGTGACAACATATTGTCCTGAAGCAGGAGGAAGTACCTGGGTGAAAAGGTTCAACGAGTCTCCAGCACACAGGGTAGTGTCATTGGACGAGTTGATGATTGGTTGACTTCCCGAAACAACAATTTCAACCGTATCAAAGACATTGCAACCATCTGTCGATGTGACTTCAACCACATAGGTAGTTGTTGAGGCAGGCGAGGCAACAACACTTAACGAAGTAGCATCATTTAATCCTGTGGCCGGTGTCCATTGAACACTGCCAATTGGGATGGAGGATGGACTAGGAACCGCAGTTAATGTTGTCGTACCAAACAAGCAGATTGTATCATCAGGAATTGGTGCGAGATTAATCGCGGGTACCACATCCACAAGTACACTATCCTCACCACAGGCTGATGTCATGGTATAATAAATATCGTTCGCAGGAAACACAGTAGGTGTTAAGGTGTTGGCATTGATAATATCTTGGTTTGGAGTCCAAACTACATTGACTGCTCCACTACCCATTAGCATTTCACCTGGTCCTGTAGGATCACACGCTGCGATTACAGGAGGTCCTGCATCTGTGGGATTCATAGTGTAGGAGACAGTATCCGAGCAGGTATCGGAAAGACCGTTTGTGTAGTATACAACTATTGTGGAGTCAATCGTAGGAATCATAACTCTTGTATTGGTATCTCCAACGAGTGGGTCATCCCAATAATAAAAGTAGGTACTATCATTTCCTGTAATTTGAATATTATCCAATCCCCAGTGGTCAAATCCTGACCCAGAATCAGAAGTTTGAATCCATCGAATTTGAGTATTCGTAGTCCATGCTGCTGGTGGAAGGGTAAAACAATAATTTCCCCATGAAGTAAATCCACAACCCGCTTGGCCTCCACATCCATTGGTGTCTGGATTGAAGTAGTCAATGGTTACCCAGGTATTCCCGTTATCAGTACTGTACTGAAGAAATACTCCTTCGTCAGGTAAATCAGGCCCTTCACATGGTGCTGCCTCACTTTGAATAGCCATCCTGAGATCAAAACAGATAAGGGCCCCTTGGCTCGTATTGAGTCCATTTGTTGTCAAAGACCGTGGAACAGAAGCTAGGTCTCCCATCCACAAATGTGGATCATTAGCGCCAGATGGACCTGGTCCACAAGGGTTGGAGTATACCGCCTGCGAGGTGGTTTGCCAGTTTGTGTCAAGCGGCCCAGCAGGTCCGAATAACTCAATGACAAGACCTTGGCCATATCCTGCAGCTGAAAAGGTTATGGTGTCTTCACAATCTACCTGTGCAGAGGACGAACTTGTAAAAAGATCAACGATACAACCTTGATTTTGAGCGGTAGCTGTTGAGGTCAGCAGTAAACAGCTAAGTATAAAAGAGAGATGTTTCATAGTTTTTCGTAGAGGTTGTTAGCCTTATTTTAATTCGATGTTGGTGAACTTGAGGTCGGTTAATGTGCTGTGATTATCTAGATCTAGATGCTTATTGAACACGCGCAAGAAAGGCTCAGATGTCTCGCACGTACCGGTAATTGTTTCTAAGGGGCTCAATATTATGGAATGATGTAATCCGTTGTCTTCATTGTTGCATGATCGGCATACCCCATTTCGATATTTTTCCAGGTCGAAAAATATTGTAACCTCTTCATTTGTCTTGTTTTCAAAAGTTACAAGAGCATATGATCGATGCATTCCATTGGCTATATCGTGGCAGTCTTGTAGCTCATAGGAAATCTTATAGTCGTTTGTTTCTACGACACTTTCTTGAGCGATAGCCGGTTGAAGTAAAATAGTTCCAGTTAAAAGCAGGGTAAATATGGTGTAGCGCATAATGTTTTATTCCTTTTGAAGATAGGGTTAATGGCCAAAATAACCTAATGTTTTTCAATTGATTACTCAATAATTACAAAATCTCTAATTGATTAAAATTCTTTGTGGATTTGTGCACATATCGTGTTGATTTTATTAGAAAAAAGGGGGCGTCTGATGTAAATTCACTGACTATGTCAAACACGTCAAATTATAGCGCAGATAATATTCGAGCGCTCAAAGGTTTAGAGGCTGTTCGAATGCGACCAGGTATGTACGTCGGAGGAACTGATGCTCGCGCACTTCACCAGTTGGTATGGGAAGTTTTAGATAACTCTGTCGATGAGGCACTTGCCGGTCACTGTGATACAATCAACATTGTCATTGGGCCCGATGGAAGTCTATCGGTGAAAGACAACGGAAGAGGAATTCCGATTGGCATGCACAAAGAAATGCAAAAGTCTGCCCTAGAGGTTGTCATGACAGAGCTTCACGCTGGGGGTAAGTTTGATAAGAATAACTACAAAGTATCCGGTGGATTAAACGGAGTGGGGGTAAGTTGTGTTAACGCCTTATCGAGCGCAATGAAGGTGGAAGTTCACCGCGAAGGAAAGGTTGTCGTTCAAGAATATAGTGCCGGTAAACCATTATATGATGCTAAGCAAGTTGGTGAAACGGACAAGTCCGATACAGGTACTACAGTTACCTTCATGCCTGATGCTAGCATCTTTGATGATACGACATTTAAATACGAGACGCTTTCCAATCGCATTCGGGAAATGGCCTTCCTTAACAAGGGCATCAATATCACATTGACTGATGAACGACGTAAGGATGCTGATGGGAACTTCGTGACTGAGCAGTTCTTTTCAGAAAATGGATTAGTCGACTTCGTTCAATATCTCGATAATACGCGCACAAGCCTTATCGAAAAACCCATCTACATCTCAAGCGAGGAAGATGGTGTCGCTATGGAAGTAGCGATCAATTACAACACGGGATATGCTGAAATGATTCAGTCATATGCCAACAACATCAATACGTACAATGGAGGAACGCATGTCAGCGGATTTAAGCGGGCCATCACTCATTACTTCAAGAAGTATGGTGAGCAAAATGGTTTATTCTCCAAACTAAAGTTTGCTATGAGTGGTGAGGATTTTAGAGAAGGACTGACATCGGTTATTTCTATCAAGATCCCCGATCCTCAATTCAAGAGCCAGACTAAGGATGAGATAACGAACTCAGAATTAACCGGTCTTGTGTCAAACTGCGTAGGTAAAATGCTTCAGATTTATCTTGAGGAAAACCCTAAACAGGCTCGACTCATTGTAGAGAAGGCCGTTCTTGCGGCAACAGGTCGCCATGCAGCGCGCAAGGCTCGCGAGTTGGTGCAGCGAAAAAATGTACTTACAGGAAGCGGCCTTCCAGGTAAGTTGGCAGACTGCTCAAGCAAAGACGCTGAAAGCTCAGAGATCTTCCTTGTAGAGGGAGATTCAGCAGGGGGTACAGCAAAGCAAGGCCGAGATCGAATGTTCCAAGCCATACTTCCCCTTCGAGGAAAAATTCTCAACGTAGAAAAAGCCCTAGAGCACAAGATGTATGAGAATGAAGAGATCAAAAACATGTTCATGGCGCTTGGGGTCAAAATCGGAACAGAGGAAAACGACCGAGCGCTTGATATTACAAAGCTTCGCTACCACAAGATTGTAATTATGTGTGATGCCGACGTAGATGGAAGCCACATTGTAACCTTGATTCTAACCTTCTTTTTCCGTTATATGCGGGAGTTGATCGATAGGGGATACATTTACATCGCTTCCCCACCGTTATACCTTGTGAAAAAAGGAAAACAATTTCAATACTGTTGGGACGATGACGAGCGAGATGCTGCCATTCAGCGTTTTAAAGGTGATAAAGAAAATGTATCTGTAGGCGTGCAGCGTTACAAGGGGCTTGGGGAGATGAATGCTGAGCAACTTTGGGAAACTACCATGGATCCGGATACACGTAAACTCAAGAAAGTTACCGTAGATTCTGCGGCTGAAGCGGATCGCGTGTTTTCAATGCTTATGGGCGATGAAGTGCCACCACGAAGAGCCTTCATCGAAGAAAATGCCGCCTACGCTAAAATTGATGCCTAGAATGCCATACGAAAGCCGAAGGTAGGCGTGAGATATCTCCTGCTGGCATAACGCGTTTCAATCAAGTTCATTTCGAGCCCTGCGGTGGCCCAAAAGCGATCGCCCACCTGATATTGGTATCCTCCTTCGAGGTAGACATTTTGAGTCCGAGCTGTGGCTCGATTACCTTGCTGCCGCTGAATCAGGAAAAACTGTCTGGCAGAAGCTCTTACATAGATTCCATCAAATAGAAATAGCGTTGCGTAGACTTGTCCTCCAGTCTGGATATAATGAAATTTCGAAAACCCACTCCAATTATGATAATGCATAAACATGGGGCCGAAGCCTACCTCAAAAATCTCCTCCAAGAGCTGATAGCCGATGGTTGGCTCTAAACCATAAAGCATTTCGTTGCCATAAATGGAAAAGTTGAATTTTGTGCCAAAACGAAGGCCTTGCACAAAGGTGGATTGGCTGCGATTTCCTTGGGATCGTCGATTGGGACCTTTAAACTCCTCTTCTTCGAATGGCGCTTCTTCATAGTTCCCTTGGGCATTGGAAGTTAAGTGCAGGCTCATAAGTACTGCACATAATGCAAGGGTTCGGATTTGGTTAGTACATATCATCTGGGCAGTAAACTTGTTGACGTTCTTTGGTATTTTTTCTTAAGCTGCCAATATGAATGAGCGAGATTTCGAATCCGCCATTCCCTCGACTTGCTTTCGACAGGGAAGATAAGTTGATATCATAATTCATCAAAATCCTAGTTCGAGCAATCTCATAGCCGATTACAGGGATAATGGCATCAACTGCTCGGTAATGAAGCCCCCACCATAGACGTTGTTTCGCGGTAAATCGATCTTGATCAATGGGCATGGAAAAGTTACTTCCTACGACAAATTCCAAAGCTCCTTTCTGTGTGGTAAAGAGCATGGAGGGATGGATTGTAAAGCGATAGGGCCCTTGAATGCTTCCTTGGAGGGTAACCATAGGTCGCAATCCAATGCGATTGTCACTATTTAAAAAGGTTTCCCTTGGTCGGTTAACATGGTGAAGCGAAAAGTTAACAGCCAACCCATTGTCGTTCCAGAACCTATGGCTCGATTGGATGCCAAGTGCTAGATCCCAGTAGCGATCGATAAACCCATTCTGAGAAAAGAATTCACCTGAGGGGAGGCTTAGGTCAAATCCTGTTCCGTTTCTCCACTGACTGTTAAATCGGAACGCCTCAAAATCAATATTTCGTCGATTAGATATTGCATTAAATCCAATGGATACAAAATGCCTTCCCTCCCGGTCGAGCTGCTTATGAAAGGCTATGGAGGCTCCATATTCTGTCATACGAAGCTTCCCGTCGCCTGCAACATCATGCAGGGTGATAAGTCCGAGTCCAAACCAATCTTTTTTCTTTCTCTTTCTTCCTCGAATACGCCATTCGGCGAAGGCTGATGAGGTATTGTAGGTAAGAAATTGCGGTTCGATTGCCCAGGGCCACTGTTCTTTATGATTAACTCCAACTCGATAGTCTCCGCGAAAGAATCCTGTGGATGCTGGATTTAGTGCAAGGGGACTTGAAAAGTGCTGGGTGAAATGCACGTCCTGTGCCATGACAAGCGAATAACCTAAACAAGCGATAACAAGGCCTGTGATGTAAAGCCATTTGTTCATCGAATCAAGGTTAAATTTCCGCGCAATACTTGCCTGCTGTTGTCGATAAAACGAGCTTCAACAACGTAGACATAGACTTCCTGTTCTTGCAATACTCCTCTAAATCGACCATCCCATCCTAGATTGACATCGTTGCTTTCAAAGACAAGTTCTCCCCAACGATTATATATCCGGTAGGATAAATCCGCAATATGGCGACCCTCAACATAGGCCGTATCATTCAGGCCGTCTCCATTAGGTGTAAAGGCGTTGGGCATTCCAAGAAGAGGATTTACTTCAATCGTGATTGATTTACATAAAGTGTCAGCACAGGGTAGTCCGTCTATCACGGCCTGCAAGCACGGCTGAATTTCCCCGAACCGTTCATAGAGATATTGAATGACTTCATCATCATTGATCAGGTTTCCATCTCCCATATCCCATACAAGCCCATCATAATCTTGGCTCAAATTGGTAAGCGTGACCAAACTTCCATATTCAATTACTGAGGAATCTAGACTAAAGTCAGCTCTTGGATTCCCATAGACCTCAACCATTAATGTATCGGTGTCTTGGATGTTACAAGATGTGGAGTCGGTCAGGGTAAGGATGACTTCATACATTCCTGGACCTCCATAGATGTGGCTTGGGCCCTCTAGATTGGATGTAGTTCCATCCCCAAAACGCCATTCTATAGCATTAAAAGATCCAGAGGTAAGCACAGGTTGAATGGCTTCTTCATCACAAACTGGCCCTAGGCTAAAAGTAGCCTCGATTTTTGGTCGTACTTCAAACTGAAAAAACAGCGTATCAGGTCTTCCACAGAGCAAGCTTGGATCAGACGCAATGTAAGATGCGGTGTAGATTCCAGGACCATATAGATTCGTTGTCGAGGAATCCGTTGAGGTGTTGCCGTTGCCCCATAACCATTGACGAAGAACACCACTATTTAAACTAGATCCTTGAATTTGCAACTCATCACAATCAAAGAGCAAGGTATCGATTTGAGCTTCAGCCAAAAAACTATCAATACGCGTTTGAACGGTTGCGATGGCTGTATCGCTTGGTATGCAGCCACTTGAGTCATAGGCGATAAGTTGGATTTGAAAGCTTCCACTGTCTTGAAAGGTGTAGATTGGATTGAGCAGAATAGAGGTGTCACCTGTGCCAAAATCCCACAGCACATCTGAAAAATTCGTGCTTGAATTTGTGAAGTCAATGGTGATCGGTGCGCAACCCACTGTATCCAATAGATTGATTGATGCTAAGGGAGAGGTTGGAATGGTTACATCTGTTGTAAAACTATCGGTGAGCGAGCAGGAGTTACTATCCAAAAGAGCAAGGGAAACAGAGTAGGTTCCCGGATTGAGATAGGAATGGACGACTACGGAATCTGAAGAAGTAGTCCCATCCCCTAAATCCCAGTTATACTGAGTCGTAGGCAATACAAAGGGTGCGCGAAGAATGACCTGATTTGAATCACACACAACAGTTAAAACATCGTTAAAGTCTGCACTTAGGCTGTCATCACCTACTTCAACTTGTAAGGTCGCTGTATCGGTTATATTACAAACCGTGGTGTCAATTCCAATTAATGTCACTGTATAAATTCCTGTATCTGTGTACGTATGCAATGGACTCTGTCCTGTGAAAGGAGGACTGCCATCGCCAAAATCCCAGATTAATTCTTGAACGTTAAATGCACTATCACTGAACTGCACAGTTAGGGGTAGACAGCCCGTAGCTCTTGGAAACGCCTCTACCACTACTTCGGGTTGAGGTATACCTACATCAACTTTTAAGAGAGCGGTATTACAGCGAAGGCTTGGTGCCATTCCATTGTTTTCTGCATAGGCACCTGTTGTAGATGGAAACAGACTTCCTCCGGTACCGCAATCAGCACAAACGGCTTGATAGATTACCCCATTGGCATCAAATCGCGAGGTTCCTCCATCGACGTGTTCGGTGCTTCCATTTCCTCCAAAGTATGAGCCAAAGAGATGGCCTGTCATGTCTCGATCAAAAACGGTAAAGTAAAAGTCGCTTCCATCCTCTGGGTTTGGATTAAACTGGTCTGGGGTAGTGGCGAAACCTGTAGTAGTTCCGACACTGGCATTTCGATTATTGTTTACAAGTCCACCCCAGCCACTCACGTAGACTCTTTCACATTTGTCGACCAAGAAAGCAGTAGGGGATAACTTTACCTGCCCATTGCCAGGGCCAAAAACCGTCGAGTAAATGGTAGTGGTTAAATCAGGACTAATTTTGTGTATGAAGTGGTTACCTCCCGCTTCAATATAGGCAGCATTGGCCGTAGGGTAGTTTCCTTCGGATTGCCCTGTTACATAAACGTCACCATCGCGATCAACTTCCACAAGATAACTTTGGTCATAGACCGCCGTCCCCAGAAAAGTAGTGTTTCCTTGACTGCCATCTCCTGCATCAAATAATCCTAAAAATCCATCGGTTATTCCTGCAAAGCTTGGTTGGATTGTAGTGGTTGTCGTTAGGAAATCAGCACTCTTTGTTCCTCCAGTAACGTAGACTTGCCCGTTCCCATTGAGTTTGAGTGAATAGCCTCCATCATCATCACTTCCTCCTATGTAACGGCTGTGTCGCAAGGTGGTTAAGTCACTCGATAACGAGGTTAAGACCGCGTCTTGTTCTCCGCCAAGCCCTGTAGTTAAGCCATCACCTCCTAAGGGGAAATCAAGAGAGTTCGTGGAGGACGCAATGAAGACATTATCGGCATCGTCGAGGATAATTTCACCGCGGAAGGCATCGCCATAGTTATAATGTAGGTCTGTGCCATTATATTGGATGTTGGCCACATTATCGTTGTCGTCATTTAATCCATCATTGCCACTACCTCCTAAAAAAGTGGAGGAAAGCATAGCGCTTCCCGTTGCATCAATCTTAAACACCACCATGTCTGAACCTTGAGTAAATAAGATTCCATTGCCGCTTGTAAAGTTTGCTGCAGGACTACCTGCTGGATTGTTAAAGGTGATATCAAAACCACATTGTTGAGCGACAGGGCACATAGGAAAATCACTTGACCCTGTGGTTCCTAATACATAAAGTTCTCCGGCCTCATTGACAATCATCGAATTCGGTAAGTCCCCATCGCTTCCGCCAATAATCAAGCTATAGAGTATGTTCGCTCCGTTGGGATCAAATCGAGTAATCCCTATATCTACATTTCCTTGGTAGCTATTAAAAACCCCTGATGTAGTGGGGTATTCTCCTCCGGCATTTTGTGTATTGAGCAACATGCCTCCAGCATAACCATTTCCATTATTGTCATAGGTCGCTGTGAAGCCAAAATTATCGCGCTGAGACCCCGTGTAGGTTGAGAAGATCAACGTTGGGTCGATAACTAAAGGCTTAATTACATCAAATGCTGCTAGGTTGTATGTTATCGTGTCCTGTGTAAGCTCGAAGGAACAAGGTATTTTTTGTTCTGCTCCAGCGTCCAATTGAAAGGCCACAGGATTTTCTTCAATCATAGTGGCTGCTGAGGTATTAAAGACTAGCCCATCTTGGTTTTGCTGAGGAGTAATTCCGTCTATGGCAATCTTTATATTAGAGGGGTCTCCTCCCGGATGAACAACAAAGCTGTATTTTAAAATAGAGGCATTTCCATCGAAGACAAAGTCAATATTGGGGTAGATGTTGTGCAGGGTAACTTGCTCATAGTCATAAGCCTCTGCACCTCCAATAGAAAGAGTTGACGATGTAAAGTAACGAGTGGGCATAGGGCCGGCATTCACCCAAGTGATATCATCTGGAGTATCACTGTCTAAAAATCGCATCGAAAATTGATGCCCTTCCAAGGCACTAATGGTCTCGTGCCCGAGATTATCATAAAAAACGAAGACAAGTCCATCTTCCTCAATCCATATATCGCCAAAACTTAGTGGGATGTTGCCCACAATTTGATCACTCCATTGACCAGCATTAGCACGTATTTGTCCTTGAGCTAAAGCATTATGCACGATCCCAAGGAAGAGGCTGAGGCATATAATCCATCGCATAGATCTTTCCAACATTCTCTGTGTTGGAAAACAACTTCTATTCAACGAATCTACCATAGGTATAAAATAGTAAATTTCAACCTAGAGACGAAGTATTTTAACCTAAAGCAATACCGTAGTGCAGAGTATATCATCAAAATGGCCTAAGGGGATTCCATATATCATTGGCAACGAAGCGGCAGAACGCTACAGTTTTTATGGAATGAAAGCAATTCTGATTGTTTTTCTGGTCGGTCTTCTCCAGCAATCGGGCATGGCTGAATTTGAGGCAAATGCTAAGGCTTCCTTTTGGGTTCATTTATTTGTGATGGCAACCTATGCCACTGGGATAATGGGGGCACTGCTCAGTGATATTCTCTGGGGTAAGTATCGAACCATCATCAACTTATCTCTTGTGTATTGCGTAGGTCATTTTGTCTTGGCTTTTTGGGAAACACCTCAGGGATTTTTTTGGGGTTGTACATTGATTGCCATAGGTGCAGGAGGAATTAAACCATGCGTGTCAGCGCATGTAGGAGATCAGTTTGATGCTACCAATAGTCATTTGATTGAGCGGATGTATAATTGGTTTTACTTTTCTATCAATGTGGGGGCTATCATCGCGTATCTCAGTGCAGAAAGAATTCTCAGAAATCCCTATTTGACGGAAATTGGTTGGAATGCGCGCGTAGCTTTTGGACTTCCTGGGCTGCTTATGCTCATTGCCTTGATTGTATTCTATCTAGGAAGACGAAAGTATATCTCGGTAAAACCCGCCGGATGGTCGGTGTACAGAAAGGAGATTTTCTCCAGCAAGGGGGCTACTCTTGTTGGTCGACTTTTACCTTTCTATATCTTTTTAGCGATATTTTGGTCTTTGTTTGATCAAACGGCCACAAGTTGGGTAATACAAGCCCAATCAGATTTGATGATAAAGACGGTAGATTTAGGATTCTTCCAATTTGAGTTTTTACCTTCTCAGATAGGCTTTGTAAACCCACTCTTTGTCTTATTGTTTATCCCTTTATTTACCTACATCATTTATCCTCGTTTAGGTAAAATCATGCCCCTCACCTACTTTAACAAAATGTGCCTCGGCTTTTTCTTTGCCGTATCGAGCTTCGCGTTAGTCGCCTGGGTTCAGGTGCAGATGGATAGCGGATATTCTATGAGTTTTCTCTATCAAATTGTTGCCTTTGTACTCTTAACTTTTGCAGAGATTTTGATATCAATTACCTCTCTAGAATTCTCCTACACTCAAGCTCCTAAGGTGTTAAAATCCTTTATTCTTAGTTTTTGGTTATTAGCCGTTGCCTTTGGCAATGGATTTACAGCACTTATCAATGGTCTGATTGCAGAGACTTCGTTAAACAAATACATACAGAACGGAGAGGCGGAGTACTTTATGTTTTTTACGGCCTTAATGGCTCTCGGAAGCATTGGGTTTTATATTGTTAACAGGAATTATAAGCAAACTATGATTCTTCAAGAAGCATCGGATTATGAAGTGGAATAGATCTCTAATTGTTATCGTCACCGTTACTTGCTTTACTTGGCTTTTGATAGGGTCTACTGGGTGCACTTTTTCTCAGGATGAAAAGGATCCTAGTCCATCCATGGATTCTGATGTAAAGGAGGATACGATGGATCAAGAAGATAGTGAAGATGGGTCGGCAGGCGAAAGACGTAATGAAGACTGGCAGGAAGAAGTGGACCGGGAAGAAGCCATACGGGACTCTTTGCAAAAGGTAATGGAGGCTGAAGAAAGAGCAGCAGCAGAAGAGCGGCTAAGAGAACGAGAAGAGGCCTTTATTCGCAATGCGCCCACTAAGTTGCTAGAGGCGCTATCGGGATTGGATATTCCGATAGATATCAAAGAACGACTGACTATTCTTGAATTGAGCTACTTTGGGATGGATAGTGTCTATCATCATGATGGGTTATTGGTGGTAGAGAAATTGAGTGCTCGGGCAGTTGAAAAAGTATTTAATCAGCTCAAACGCGATAGCTTTCCGATACAATCGATCATACCAATTAATGCCTTTGATTGGGATGACGACCGCTCAATGCGAGCAAATAATACCTCTTGCTTCAATTACCGAAGTGCGGTAGGATCGGGCCGCTTGTCTGAACATGCTTATGGACATGCAATAGATATTAATCCGCTGATTAATCCCTTTTTCAAGGGAGGAAAGGTTTACCCGAGTAACGGAGTTTATGTCGACACGATTCCGGGAACTATTCTGGCAGGAGATCCTGTGATCCAATACTTTGCTGAAATTGGTTGGAAGTGGGGAGGCGACTGGATTAACTCTAAGGACTACCAGCACTTTTCAAAAAACGGCCGATGAGTCTTTCCTATGGCATGACTTGGTTTAACTGTAGTGCGATATGCTAAGTCCTAAGCGATTTTTCAGGGGATCAGCGCTTGCCTTGGTCGCTCTTCTTATTTTTGCATTGCTTGTCGTTCAATATTCAGATGACAATAATGATCAAGACCAAGGTCGCTCATATCCTAAGGATGAACAAGAAGATGAAAGTGGAACGAATAAAAGTTCAAGTGACGAGCGCAGCCTGCCTTCAGACGGAGGCTCGTCCTCGCCGCTATCATCCAATCAATCCATAGAAGCAAATGATTTGCTTCCTGAACTTCTTCAGGGAGAAAAGCTTATTCATCACTTTGCCTATGATTTAGTATACAACGAAATGCACGAACAGGCCCAATGGGTTGCCTACACATTAAAGCCGGAAAGCCTTGTAAAACGTTGTAGTCGAACGGATAATTTTCGCCGCGACCCCTTCGTAAGAACGGGAACTGCCGATGTTGCTGATTACCGTGGTTCAGGTTATGATCGAGGCCACTTAGTACCTGCAGGCGATATGGTTTGGTCAACGACTGCGATGTCTGAATCCTTCTTTTTTAGCAATATATGTCCTCAAAATCCAAGTTTTAATCGGGGTATATGGAAAAAGCTTGAGGAGTTAATGCGAACATGGGCGGCAGATGCTGACTCACTCTGTATTGTCACGGGCCCGCTGCTTAGTGAAGGATTACCCACTTTGGGTGGGAATAAGGTTTCAATTCCTAAGGATTTTTTCAAGGTGATTCTCCGATTTAGACAGGGACAAATGGAAGCGATTGGCTTTGTCTTGCCCAATCGCAGAAATTCGCAATCCCTCAGGTCTTTAGGGTTAAGTGTCGATCGTGTGGAGTCATTAACGGGAATTGATTTTTTTGCTGGTTTACCTGATGCCACGGAAGAACAAGTGGAAAGTAATTTATGCTCGTCCTGTTGGACCTGGTCGGTCAATCGAAATGTTTACCAGTATGAAGAATCAAGCGGTCAAGGCAATGGTGGACGCTCGTCAACGTCAGTGCAATGCTCAGGGACGACGAAAAAGGGTAGACGATGTCGCAATCGAACTAGAAATGCTAGTGGATATTGTTACCACCATGTGGGCCAGCGGTGAGTATGCATGGAAGTGATTTGGTATTGACACCCCTTTCGGCCCCTCGGGGGACAAAATAATTCATGGCACCCAAAGCATAGATAGGCAATGAGTAATGCTATCCTCCCAATGATTTTTTGATATTACTTGCGTGTTATATGAAAAATGTAGAGTATAAAAAAGCCCCGCGTTTTGCGGGGCTTCTTTGAGTTTGCGGAGAGACCGAGACTCGAACTCGGGCATCGCTATTAGACGATGACGGATTAGCAATCCGCTGCATTACCACTCTGCCACCTCTCCTGTAGGATATCCTAGCGGAATGCGAATATACACCATCGGCGTTACATTCGCTATCTATCCAATACTCATTTGAATTTTCTTCTCGATTTCATCGACCTGCTCTTTAAAGTCAAGGTCGGTATCGATAAGGTTTTGCACCGCTTGGCAGGAATGAATCACTGTACTGTGATCTCTGCCACCAAAGTGCTTTCCAATAACCTTGAGAGAGTTTTTGGTATAACTCTTAGCAAGGAACATTGATAATTGACGTGCTTGAACGATGGCACGCTTGCGTGTTTTTTCTTTGAGTTGCTCTTGAGGAACTTCGAAAAATTCGCAGACGGTCTTTTGTATGTAGTCGATGGATACTTCTCGAGAAACGCTCTTGACAAAGTTTTTGATGATCTTTTTTGCAAGATCTAAATCGATTTCCTTTTTGTTGAGAGAGGACTGCGCTAATAAACTGATTAATGCTCCTTCGAGCTCTCGCACATTAGAGTTAATGTTGTAGGCCACAAATTCAATAACATCTCTGCTTAGCTCAATTCCGTCCGAATACATCTTCTTCTCAAGAATTGCAATACGCGTTTCGAAATCAGGCTGCTGTAAATCTGCAGAAAGTCCCCAGCGGAAACGACTTAATAGGCGCTCTTCCATTCCTTCAAGATCTCTTGGAGGACGGTCAGAAGTCATTATTAACTGCTTTCCGTTCTGGTGGAGATGATTAAAGATGTGGAAGAAGATGTCTTGAGTTTTCAGCTTGTTGGCGAAAAACTGGATGTCATCCATAATTAAGACATCAATGAGTTGATAGAAATGCACAAAATCATTTATGGCATTATTCTTTAACGCATCGATAAATTGATTGGTGAATTTGTCACTGGTAACATAGAGAACCGTCTTGTTACCATAAAGACGCTTGATTTCGTTGCCTATGGCTTGGGCGAGATGGGTTTTGCCAAGACCGACGCCTCCAAATAGCACTAAAGGATTAAAGGCAGTGCCTGCAGGCTTTTGGGCAACAGCATATCCTGCTGAACGAGCAAGTCTATTGCAATCTCCTTCAATAAAGTTATCGAAGTTGAAAGAGGACTTGAGTTGCGAATCAATATTGACCTTTTTAAGACCCGGGATGATAAAAGGATTCTTGATTTGAGTTCCAACAACTAAGGGTACCGTAGACTCTTGGTTTTTTGTGTTCCCTGTATTATAGTTAGGGTACTCAACAGTATAAGGTCCTTTGTTTACATCACTATTTTCAACGACAATGCGATACTCTAATCGAGCATCTGCGCCTAGTTCTCTTTGCAAGGTTTTACGAAGGAGTGCTACGTAGTGCTCTTCAAGCCACTCATAGAAGAATTGGCTGGGAACTTGAATGGTAAGAACGTTTTTCTGTAACTCTACAGGAAGAATCGGCTCAAACCATGTTTTAAAACTCTGTTCGCTGATGTTGTCGCGAATGATGTTTAAAACACTGGACCAAACTGATTCAGGAGTCCTTGACATAGTTTTTTAATTATTAGAGTGACAGAATTGGTTAATACCAAAGCGCATTCGAAAATGAGAAAAAGAAATCAAAGAAAAAAATGAAATTCATTTGTTTTTTAAGAAAAAATTTCCCTATTAACTGCTGATCGCATTTTGCCTTTGAATCGGTCGAATATCAGGTCCACTCTTCCCAATTGCACCCCTCCCCAACCTACTTGATTGATAATCACGGGATTGCCCTCTATATTTTCCACCACAACGGGGTCTTCTAGGAAGGTGTGGGTGTGACCTCCGATGATCATATCGATGTTTTTGGAATTTTTTCCGAGGACTAAATCGGATACTTTTTTTGAGGAATAGTCAAATCCGAGGTGAGATAAACAGATTACAAAGTGACAATTTTCCTCATTTTTAAGATGTTTTGCAGTTTTTTCAGCGCACTCCATTGGATTTTGATAGTGGATTTTTCCGTAAAGTTCTGGTAAAACGAGTCCGTCAAGTTCAACCCCTACTCCAGTGACACCAATTCGTAAATCTCCCAATTGAAAGATTTTATGCTGCTGTACCTCATCATAAAGAGGAGTATCATCAAAACGATAGTTTGTATTTAAAAAAGGGAAGCTTGCATGGGGTAGTTGCTTAACAAGCCCATCAATGCCGATATCGAAGTCATGGTTTCCCAGGGTAGCTGCATCATACTGCATCGAAGACATTGCTTTAAATTCTAATTCGCCGTGGTAAAAATTAAAGTAAGGGGTTCCTTGCCAGATATCCCCGGCATCTAAAAGCAATACATGGTCTTCCTCTTCTCGAATCCTCGATACGATTTTGGCACGTGCTGATACTCCTCCTAGGCCAGGGAACTTGCTATCGCTTGGGAAGGGGTCAATTCGACTATGGGTATCATTGGTATGAAGAATAGTCAGTTTTTGAACGTCTTTTCCCTGTGCTAAGGCAATGTTTGGAGCCAACAAAAGCCCGCCGCCTGCTATGGTTAGTTCTTTCAGGAATACTCTTCTTTTCATCGTACTACAATATGTGGGTCTGGCATAATGGCTTGGCCTGACTGGTGGATCATTATAAAATATTCAATAAAGGCATCGCGCAATCCTAAACCTGTATTCTTTGGCTCAAATTGCTTGAGAATCGTCATTTTGTCTCCACCATTGGCGATGTAGTCCGATAGAGCCACTTGATACAATTGCTGACCATCAATGGGCATGCCGTCTATCTTTATATCTCTTGCTCTTTTATCATCTATTTTGTAGGAAATACCATAGGCTGGCCATCCTCCTTTTAAGGCAATGACATCAAGTACCTTTTGCAAGCTATCTCCAGGTATCTCAAGTACCACGAGGTAATTATCAAAGGGCATAAGTTCGTAGACTCTTCCGAGTGCTAAAGGTCCTGCTTTGAGCACGGGAATGCGAATACCTCCTCGGTTCATAAAGGCACAGTCAACCTTCTGGTCTAGGAGATTTTCCGCTCGATTAATCATCGCCTTGCTCATGAGGATGCCTAGCTTTCCATTGGCGTCAGCTTTGAGTAAGTCTTCTTGCACTTGGGCAATGGGTTGAGCCATGCTATCCAAAAGAAACTCTTGATAGGGAAGTAAGAGCGAATCTAGAAAGCTCAGCGTTTTTCCAGTCGTACTGTCGATCTGAACTTCTATTGTATTCTCTTCAAATCGTATAATTTGGAGGGACTTTTGGCAGGCATTAAGGAGGAATGTGATGCCAAGTAGGACGAATAGAATTTGCCTATGGATCATACGTCGAACATATGTTTAACTTCTACTTGTAGTCTCGTAATTACCTGTTCTGTAGTGATTACATTTTGGTCATTTTCGATATAGAATTCTAAAATTCTTTTTCCCAATTCGAAGCCTGGTGCTTTTGGGTCTAAGTCTGCTGAGCACTTTTCAATAATTTGCCTTAAACTTTCTTGATAGGCATATATGGTTTCCCAAGCGGCTCTCGATAGATAAATCTGTTGGGTAATATTATGTTCAAATTCAGCGCGCATTGTGGTAATTAGAGCCTGTTTCAAGGAACTTGCTGTCATTTTGGGGCTTTGTGTTCTTCGGATAAGTTCCGCAGCAGACATTCGATGCATGAAAAGCGCCATACGTTCATAGGCCTGAAGACGAATTGGAATAAGGTCTTTTCGAGCAAGTTCTCCCAATTCGCGTTTCAATTGAATTTCTTCTCTACGAATTTGCTTTTTCGTCAGGGTATGTACCATGGCTAAACTGATACCACCGATGAGTATGGCAGGCAAAATACCTAGTAAAAGGAACAGGGTTAAATTATCCATTTTTGTAACTTTCCGTTAAGGTAATTCTTATTCGGTCGATTATGGCAAAAAACCTTAAAACATTAGCATCTGCTTGTCCAGTCTCTTTCACGCCGATGGCACTCAAAGAACTCAAGCGTTTGGCATCGGATGAAAATACTCCATTGCGCATAGGCGTGAAACGCGGTGGTTGTGCAGGTATGGAGTATATCCTCAATTTTGAAGCCATGAACAAAGATGACGAGATGTGGACCTTTGAGGAACTCGAAGTCGTAATGCATAAAGAGCACAGGGAAACATTGCAAGGCGTTGTAATCGACTTTGAAATGGGACTTTCCAATCGTGGTTTTACCTACCAAAATCCGAATGCATCAACAACTTGTGGCTGTGGCACGTCATTTAGTTAAGATTTTATGTTGCCTTTGGGTGACGAACCTGCTCGCTCAGGAGATTGTCCCACCCCTTCCTAATGATTATGCTCAGGTCACATCATTGAACTATTGCACTAATGAGGTAATCATTCAAACATCGTCAATCGGTGCTTTTACTATCCCCGGCAATGAAGTTATACTCATCCAAATGCAAGGGGCGCCAAGAGAAATTAGTGATGACCAAAATCATGGGAGGCATCTCTCTGATTTAGCTACGGCAGGATACTATGAGATTCATGAGATAAGTCAAGCACTCACTACTTCAAATCCAGGAGAACTACGACTGCGTTTTGTATATAATATGGAAGCAGTCTTTGATGTCAGTCAATCCGTCCAAGTTGTCACTTTCCCAAAATACACCACGGCCAATGTAAGTAATGCAGTCACAGGACAATCTTGGAATGGTGTGACAGGAGGTATCGTTGCGTTTCAAGCTCTAGATAGCATTTCTATCGGCGCAACGATTAGTATTTCAGAAGGGGGATTTCAGGGTGGTGCAGTGCAGCCCGACTATGATTGCTTTGGCATTTTTGGTTTTCCAGGTTTCGATGGTACATCACTCGATAATGGCGGAGAAAAAGGAGAGGGAAGTGGCGATGCTTGGACTCAATATGGGCGTGGAAGAAATGGTAGTGGCGGCGGAGGGGGTAATGACCATAATTGCGGTGGCGGTGGCGGTGGTAACGCCGGGCAAGGTGGCCAAGGTGGGTTGTCTTCTGGATTCTTTTGCGGTGCTGGTTTCGGCGGTTTTGGCGGTGATTCTATTCCGTCCAACCAAGGACATAGACTCTTTATGGGCGGCGGTGGCGGTGCAGCTGATGTGGGTAATGGTGATGGGACTTGGGATGGCAATAATGCAGGTAATGGCGGGGGCATTGTGATTTTATCTGCGCCAACGATTCATGGACTGAATGGACAAATATCAGCACGCGGTGCTTCTGTAACTCAAACGACCAATGATGATGGCGGAAGTGGGGGTGGCGCTGGAGGTAGTGTCTTCTTAGATGCAGAAACCTTATCAGGTGTAATGACTATTGATGTGCGCGGCGGCGCTGGAGGGGATGTCTTTGATGGTATACGCTGCCCTGGACCAGGCGGTGGTGGAGGCGGTGGTGCTGTCCATACCAATATGAGCAGTCTGCCAGCGTCTTTTGTAGTAGATCTTAGTCCAGGAGTAAATGGAGTAAATCTTGTTGCCTCGTGTGATGATGTGACAGGGGGTGCAATTGCAGGAGATCAAGGAAAGGTTTTTGGGGAGCGAACGTTATCTCGAATGGATATTCCCTTTCAGCCGATTACGTTAGATAATGCTTTTTTACCGGACACGCTTTGTCCTGGAGATTCAATTGTTTTAGATGCTAGGGCTACGGCAAGTCATCCATTGATTTGGGCCTGGAGTAATAATGCTTCGACAGAGTCAACGGCATCCTATCAACCAAGTAATACATCATTGATTTCTACGACGATTTCTTATTCGGATCTTACAGGGTCTTGTGATTCTTCTTTTGACCTATTGATTACGGTCAATCAAGCATTGATATCCTTTGATCAATTTCCTGAAGACCCCTTGCAAATTGGCGATACGGCGCGTGTGACAGCTAATGTAGCCTCGAGCGAGCCCATTGCTCAATGGAATTGGGAAATGGGGGAAGGATTTCTTAGTGCCGATAGTAACCTTTTATTGGTGAGCCCGCCCTACAGCCGATCGTTTTGCTTAAATGCAGTCGATGAAGAAGGTTGCCTGTTCCAAGCATGTGAATCGGTATTTATTGATCGAATTCTTGTAGTGCTGCCCGATGCCTTTAGCCCCAATGGCGATGGATTAAATGATGTTTATGAAGTATTTCCTCATCCCAACCTGCAAGTCGTTTCCCAGAAAATCTTTAACCGATGGGGTGAAGAAGTGGCATCTATTGATGGCCTCAACTTTTGGGATGGTCGTTGGGAAGGAGAGGACCAACCTGCAGAGACCTACCTCATATATATTGTTTCAGAAAACATTTACACGGGATTTCGTCAAGCGCAGTACGGTCGCTTGAGTCTTATTCGGTAGGGTAAGCGAACGAATGTGACATAGCGTATTAATAATTTAACAATTGTTCATATATTTGCATAATGAAAGTTGCTCAACTACATGACCTAGCCTTAGAGGATATGGCGCAGACCTTAAAGGTGATTGCCCACCCGGTAAGACTGGAAATTTTACTTCACCTTGCCGATAGCACAAAGATTGATGTAACTACCCTATGCGATAAATTATCTTGTGGATGTGAGGCTTCTATGATGTCTCATCATCTTACGAAAATGAAGGCACATGGCATTCTGACTTCAGTTAAAGAAGGAAAGCAAGTGTATTATCAAGTGGCTAGAAAAGAGGTGCTCAACCTGTTTCAGTGCATGCTAAAATCCAATTCGTAAACCATGGAAGGTATTGTGCTTATCGGATATATAGCAGCGGTCTTTATTGGATTGGTTGTTGGCTTAACAGGTGCCGGCGGGTCTATTTTGGCCTTACCCATTTTAACCTATTTTTTTGGCGTTCCCGTAGAACTCGCCACAGGTTACTCCCTCTTTGTGGTGGGATGGGTGGCTGCCGTTGGGGCCTTGCGCAATGGTCAGAAAGGTAACATTGATTATAAAATAGCTATGGTCTTTGCTCCACCTACGATCGCTGCAGTCTACTTCACTAGAAAAATTATTGTACCAGCTATTCCTGAGACTATCGTTCAGTGTCAAGGAGTTTCTTTAAGTAAAGACTTGGGCATTATGTTGCTTTTTGCGGTCGTTATGCTCTTTGCAGCGATATCTATGTTGCGCAAGAAGACGCAAAACACTTTGGATTCTAGTGATTTGCAATGGGATGTTGCAAGAGTTCTTAAAGTAGTCACTGAAGCCACCGTAGTTGGTGTGCTCACCGGGTTAGTCGGTGCAGGAGGGGGCTTTATCATCGTGCCTGCGCTCGTCCTATTGGCTAAGCTTCCCATTCATCGGGCAGTAGGAACATCAATGTTTATTATTGCTAGTAAATCGCTGATTGGTTTTTTGGGGGATGTCACGAACCCAAGCCTTACAATCGATTGGACTTTTCTCATTGGGTTTACCTTCATCGCCATGCTTGGTCTTGCTGTAGGACTTCCCTTTAGTGCCAAAGTGCCTGCACCGAAGCTCAAAAAAGGATTTGGAGTCTTTGTACTTGTTATGGCCGTCTTCATATTAATTGATAAAATTTCTTCTTTATAAACCCTGTTATATGCCAGCTACAATACAACAGATCTACACTAAATGTCTTGCTCAAGGTGCCTACTTTCTCATGAGTGAATCAGAGGCCATTGTCATTGATCCTTTGCGAGAAATTGATTCTTATCTAGCACTCGCCGAAGAGCATGGAGTTCGAATCAAATACATTTTAGAGACGCATTTTCACGCTGATTTTGTGAGTGGACACCTTCATCTTGCCGAAGCAACAGGTGCTACCATTGTCTTTGGACCACAGGCAAATCCGACCTACGAAGCGCACATTGCAGAAGATGGGGAAGAACTTTCTTTTGGAGGAGCCAAAATTCGAGTTATTCATACGCCTGGTCATACCATGGAGTCAACAACCTATGCCATGCTGAATCAGGAAGAAAAGGTAGAAGCGATTTTTACCGGGGATACGCTCTTTTTAGGTGATGTGGGTCGGCCTGATTTAGCTCAAAAGGGAGCAGACCTTACCATGGAGGATCTTGCGGGTATTTTATATGATAGCCTTCGAAACAAGATTATGCCCCTGGATGATGACGTCATCGTATATCCCACCCATGGGGCAGGCAGTGCATGCGGTAAGAACATGTCGACAGACACCTTCGACACGCTTGGTAATCAAAAGCGCGAGAACTACGCTTTACGTGCTGATATGACAAAAGAGGAGTTTATTCAAGAAGTCATTGATGGAATTCCAGCGCCTCCCGCCTACTTCCCTCAAAATGTGGGAATGAATAAGCATGGTTACGATACTTCGCATCGTCCTGATCTCTCTGCTTTAGCATTAAGTGTTAATGCCTTTAAAGAACAATCGCTTGAAGAAAATATCGTCGTATTAGATGTACGAAGTCGTGAAGAGTTTGTGCAAGAATTTATACCAGGGAGTCTCTTTATTGGCTTGGATGGGCAGTTTGCTCCGTGGGTAGGTTCTCTTTTGAAGGATATACACACGCCGATTCTTTTAGTGGCCAATCCCCATCAAGTCGAAGAAGCTGTAATGCGTCTTGCTCGAGTCGGATTTGATTACGTAAAGGGATATCTCGATGGAGGAATTGCGGCATGGAAAGCAAGTGGCGGCACCTTGGATGCGATAGCTTCTGTGTCGGCAAATGCCATTGAACCCAGCTTGGAAGAGGGTGGATTGCTCTTAGATGTTCGCAAGGATTCAGAGTTTACAGCCAATCATGTTATCGGTGCGGTAAGCGAACCGCTCGACTATTGGATAGATCCTTCCATGGTCGCTTCATATCCAAGTAATTCAACCTATGTGCACTGTGCGGGTGGCTATCGGTCGGTCATTGCGTGTAGTTTACTTAAAAAGCTTGGATTGTCAGACGTAATTAATGTGGAAGGCGGAATGGATGCCATTGCACTTACGCCAATTCAATGCGCGCAATCAGCTTGCCTCTAAATCTCACTAATGGAAGATAAATCAAAGCCCTTTGATCCGGACTTGCTGAAGCGTATGATGATGGGAGATTTCGATCCCAATGCCAACGAGGATTGGTCGCCATCCAAGAAATCCTCTCGTAGCAATTTTTCCAAGAAGAATGCCCCTTTACCGAGTATTGATCTTCATATTCAAGTGCTTAATCCAAACCTCAAAGCTGCATCTGCGATAGAGATTTTTGACTACCAAATGGAAGCGTGTCGCGGGTTTCTTCGGGATAGCAAGGCACAGGGGGTTAAGAAGATTAAAGTGATTCACGGTGTAGGTAGTGGTAAGCTCGCGGATGCCGTAAGAAGGATAGCCAAGGAGGAGTTTGGCGCGTCTATGGTGAGTCGCCATACCAAAAAGAAGTTGCGTAGTGGAGAAACGGTTATCGTATTTTAAATAGCCTTGGTCTCGTCACGAGGTTTTAAAAAACCCATCCTAAGCTGAAGGTTACATTTCTTGGATCACTGGGAAGAATACCCGGGCCGGGATATCCAGAGGCACGGCGCGTAAAGTAAGTCGCATTGAGCGCATTGTTTACATTGATTTCCGCACTGAGCTGTTTCCATTGGACTTTCGCATAGAAATCTAAAATTTGATACGCAGGAATAAGGCCATGCACGGCATCAGGGGAGAAGTTGGCATTGGTAGCATCGGCAAATTGCTCTCCTGTCCAAGACCACTGGACTCCGACCGTGTATTTATTATCGTAGGCTACCGTTAGTGCAGTTCTGAAGATTCCCTGAGGAACAAGTTCGATTTTCTTGCCATCAACGGCTGGATTTTCCTCTAGAGCATAGCGTCCATTGGAGTAACTGTAGTTCAGCATGGTGGTGAGCGACCACAATTGTTGCTCATCGCCGTAAGATTTTAGATGAAGCCAGTCGATTTCAAGCAACGATTCGATGCCATAGGTATTGCTTTGGCCAATATTACTTCGAAAACGATAGGTAGAGAGCAATTGAGAGTCGACTTGAAGCAAAAATCCGATTCGATTTGCATAGCGGAGGTAGTAGGCCGTCACATCAAACCGCATTCCTTGATAGCTTCCGCGAATTCCTACGTCCATATTGTAGCCTTTTTCGTCTTTGAGGTTAGGATCGATGCGGAAATTTGGATTAACAATGCGTAAATCATTAAAATTTATTGCACGATAGTTCTGTGACCAGTTCGCATAAAAATCTAAGCCATTGGGTAGGGTCTTGCTTAGGCCAATTCCCAGCAAAAAGAAGCTTCTTGGACTGGAAAACGACTCATTTATAATCGTATCATAAAGAATATTACCGGCTAAGTCCGTATTAAATTGCCGAAAAGAGCCTTCTCCATTGCTCTTGACAAACTCATAGCGAATGCCAGGTACAATCTTCCATGATTTGGGCAGACGGAAAATGTGTTCGGCGAATAAAGCATGGTTAATACTCGGGAAATCATACTGCGATCCATCGATGACATTAGGTGTTAGATATTCATAGCTCGCTGTGCTCAGTGAATCGGTTATGCCTTGTCGCTTTGAGGTATTACCCGTATAATTTCGAATCCCAATTAGAAAGCTTTGAGGGCGATCGGACCACATCCATTGACTGATATAACGGCTCTCATGGCCGAAATTTCGGTATGTATCCTTGAGTAAGTCCCGATTTTCGCCAAAATCGACGCGTGCAATGCTTCCAAGGAAACCAACAGCGTCTCTTCCGGCCCTGAGAATCCAAAATTTCGTGTTGAATCGGCCATTTTTCCCAATTTTTCCATTCAGCGTGACTGCAGGTAGGTGCCAATACACTCTAAAAAAGTTCCTACTTCGAATCGATTGGTTTGGATTTTGAGCGAAAAGGGCATCGGTTAATCCGCCTGGTTGCTGGGCTTCGTAGAGGTAGGTGGTGTGTTCTAATTGCGCCGTCCAATTCTTTGATAAGATAAAGGCTAACTGGCTGTGATTAAATCCCGCTTGGAATCCACTATTAGGTCTCCAACCCTTACCCTGTCTGTAATTTCCAAAGGTGTAGAAGGCCACCTTATCCCCTCCGTAGCCAAAGCCTAAACTCTGGTTGTATAGACCGAAGCTACCTATTGATGATAGGACTTCATGGCGCCATCCACTATGGTATTCCGCTCCTTTGAGAAAATAGTTTATTGTCCCTCCAAATTGCGGTCCATATTGAAGTGAAGATGCACCTCTGACGATGTCGATGCGCTCGATAGCCTCTGCGGGTGGGACGTAATACGCATCGGGATATCCAATGGCATCAGCTGCAATATCGTATTGATTTTGGCGTACGTTAAAGTTGCTGGATCTGGCAGGGTTAAGGCCTCGGGCACCGATTTCTGTGTTTAGCCCAGACCCACTACTTTCCCAGACGTTAAGCCCTGCAACTTTGGCATAAATCTGTCGCTGAATTCCTATGGCTTTATTGCCTATTACCTCATCTAAATCGATGCGTTCCGTTTTACGTGCTGCATAGATTCCCATGCCGTCAATGTCTCGTAAGTAGGAAGAGGTGACATCGGTTACTGTCGTTTCATCCAAGCTCTCCGATTGAATGGCAGGAGGTCGCCGCATATAGAGATTTAAGGTGTCTTTTGATCCTCCTTGAATCGTAAGATAAAGGTCTTCAAAGCCCCGGTGTTTACACTCGATAAAGAGATCTTTTGTCGTGGTAATTATGCAGGGTTTTGTGGGATTGCTTTTACAGATTAGGCTGTCTTCGTAGACGTCATACACACTGACATTACGCAGGGAAGTTGAGTCCTCACGGGACATGACATTTATCATCACTTGGGCATGGCTTAGAGCAGGCAGAAGGATGAACAGCCAAAGGATGATATGGACTTTTTGCAACCGCATTATTCGAAGGGCAAAATCCATGTTTTCGGGGAGAAACTGTCTTTTTCTTTTGCAAGATTTATGTCAGAATTGATGTAAGGTGTGCTACCTCGTCCGTTGAGTGAACACCAACAATGGGCATAGATTTCTACCTCGGTTTGCCAACTCTTGGAATATTCCCTATTAAGGTAATGGGCGTATTGCAAAATCATATCCGGTTGAGTGGCCATCATTTTTTCTTGCTGTGGGTTTAGTTGGTCACTTGGTCTGACCATCGTACGGCGATTACCCGCTGTATCGACAACCTCAAATTCACAGTATCCCGCTTTTTCCATAAGCATTACACGCCATGAAAAGCGAAAGCCTTGTTCATGCCAGAAGAGGTTTCCGCTGTAGAGATGATGCCGCAGGGGAACAATTACTTGCAGGATAAAGTATAGTGAGAGCACATAGGGCACGATGGATTGTATTAGGGGATGAGCAATTTGCTTATTACTTGATGTGGATGGGATCCGATGCGTCAGATTTTTCCATGGAAAATAGACGAGAGTTCCTACGATCATGACATAGGGGAATACGCCAATTTGCGGGAAAATGATGGCGGTGAGTCCATGAAAAACTGCGGCCATGATCCAGGTAAAGGTTCGTGTTTTGGGAATCAGCAATAGGAATCCTGCCAAGACGTCAAACAACATGCCTCCCCAACTCATTAGATAAGCCGTTGCTTCATAATCGAGTAGGGGTCCAATGAGTGGAAGGTCGGTACGTGCCTTCAACCAAATGCTCAGAGGCATGGCTTCCAAAAGCCAATCGGGCTGAATTTTCGCGATGCCGGCAAAAAAGTACAAGAGGGTAAACTGGATTCTTAGCGCGTAAATAGTCCATGCGGCTACTTCCTTTTTGGGCTTCCATCCAAAAAGCTTTTGGTCAAGCGAAAACGCATGATGGGCGGGAAGAAAAATTAATAGGAAGGCGCAACAGGAAATAAAGTAGTAGTGATTGAGATAATAGGTGGCATCAAGCAGTTCAAAGTAGGTGAAGAGTACAAAGAATAGCACGGAAGTAATACGGTACAACAGGCCGAATGCCACGCAAAGCGCACTCACCATAAGAAGAAAGAAAAGCCCATAGAGCACAGTGGGCTCAGCCACACTTACCCAATGAAATCCGAAGTATTTGAAGTGGAATGCGCTTTCGAGGAATTGCTCTTGAATCCAGCCATTATGATAGAACCTTACTAGACTCATAAAGGCCATAAGTCCAAAGCCTATTCTAAAAACAACAAGCGGTCCTATGGAGAGGGACCGCTTGAGTATAGCTTGTGTTCGTTGGATGAGATTAGTCACCGTCGGTATCTTGATAGGAAATCAAAATTCCTAAGGAAGATGTCATATCCACTTTGAGGTAGACGACTAATTGCTGAAGGTCCGTGTACAATTGATCGGCAGCACCTGCTTCTTCGACGAGCCAAGCTTCCAAAGGACGATCAATAGCGTTGACTTGATTTATCAAGTCGTTAATGTGATTACGGATAACTCCTGATAGTTCCGTTCCGCTATGTTGAGCTCCTACGTGATTCATATATGTCCTGAGTGAGTAACTACTGCCTTCACTTCCTTCAATAAGTTGTAGAAGACCTTCTAAGCTTGCCATTAAAAGTGCTTTTGAGTTGCCACTGTACGGGGCTTCGACATGACCAGGTAATGGATTTCCTAGGCTGCGAATACCTAAGGGAATACCGACCTTACCATCACGGATAAATTTTTCAAAATCTAGGTTGAGGCTATTGACCACCATGCCGAGTGATGATCCTACGTCGGTGCCATCTTGTTGAACGTACATAGTCGAATAGGCTATCCATTCATTGGATACAGCAGACGCTATTTCCTGGCAACGCGCCGAAAGGGCAGTGAGGTAGTCGCGACGATTGCTGTCATTAGTCAGTGCATTAAGAATATCATCATCACTATTGGCACTCCATAACAGGTATTCTATTGCTGGAAAGCCTTGGGCATCGAGTGTGGAAACCCTTCCTAATGCATATTCTCCTGAGGCAATGTTTTGCTCAATCAGCGCAGTATCGCTTGGAAAAGTGTTAAGTTCATTGCGCAGAGCATAGGAATTGGACGGCTCAAAACTGCTGTAGGGCGTGCATTTTTGAAATGCCGTACGGGCATTAAGTAAGGCATTTCTAGCGTCTTCAAGATGGGGAAGGCTTAGATCAGCAATCAATGTATTTATGCTATTGTCAAGTGATTCGCAGCTTGTCGCTAGCACAGTAAAATTAGGGCCAATGATATTATTTGCCTGATCTGCTAAGACACTACTTCGATCATAGTCGGGATGTTTATTGGCACCATCCGTAGAGCAGCCTATAATTGCCAGAAGCAAAAGAAGGACTATCGATGTAAGTGTATTGGTTCTTGCGCGTCTCATACTGCGTGACAAAGATAAAATCCCTATTCCCCAAAATCGATGTTGATGCGTCATTTCGATTTATTTTACAATTGATTTTTTACCGCTTCTAAACCATAAATCGAAGCCAACTGATTTTTAATGTTGTTAAGGTCAGCAATGGTTACTGACGTAAAGGAAGCTTCTCCATTTACTTCTAACAGTCCGAGTAGAGCTGCCCAGTCACTACCGGAAATTATACGATCTTGATTGTACGCTAGTCCTTGAATGAAGGTGTAAGCCTCTGATAACTCGTGATAGAATTTCGCGTCATCGCCAACGTTAGCAATAGCGCAATTGAGGTAATGAATCCCAGTCGTTACGGATATCATTTCCCAGTGTTGACGCACTTCTTGAGCTGCCTCATCCCTTGAGGTATAGTCCATAGTTGAAATGGCATAACGTCCGCTAATAAATGCAGTCAATAGATTTTGGAATGTTGGAATTCCTACAGCTTCTCCTTTTTTGACGTACTTCCCGAAGTATTTAAGGTGTGCACTTTCGAAGTTAGATGCAGTAGCATCGGTTGGTACACCCCAATATCCGAAGGCCTCATCCCAATGGTGTTCCATGTCAGTTCCTTTGCCAGGTGTTACGATTGTATTGTCCACGGCATCTCCAATCTTACCTTCACGCGTATACACTTCACATGCTTGGTAATAGAAGACGGCGTGCATCAAGGTTTTCTCAATGATTTCAGAGTACTCTACACCATCAGCATTAAGGAAATAAGATCCTGACCCGTCAGCTTTCGTTACACTACCTGGTTGACCTGGTGCCCATGTTGAGTCTTTATACATCGCAGCATCTTGCGCAAAGGCATTGATGTAAGCTTCAATTTCATTCGCATCGATGGCACCTAGACCACTGTAAGTTTTACTTTTAAGCTGCTTAGTAGAAGCATTTAAGTCTGGATTACTGAAAGGGCTGTTCTCGTTGGCATACATGTTTAATAAAGTAGTAGCATCAGGAGCATTACCCTCCGTCACTTCATCTATGGTGCTGATCATTTCAGATAACATGTTGAGTCGATCGGTTTGTCCTGAGTAGGACACATTGTCAAAATTGTAGGATTCTGGAGGATTGTAAGGCGCGGGTAGATTGACGCCATCATCGCTGCAGGAGGTAAGACCCATTGCAAACAGTCCGCATAATGCTCCAAAAATGATTTGGGAAAGGTTTTTCATTTTGATTTCAATATTAAACATACACTCTTTAGAATGTTTCTAAATAAGAAAACAGTCAAGAAATTGTCACAAACAGAGAAACTCTAATTCACCAAGGCCTAAAACTTAGTCTAAATAAGACAAAGAGGATTACATCCATTCAATTTTGGATGTTGAAGGATCTCTGCGGCTCGTATCCCTTCTAAGCGGTGTTGCCGCGTCATACTTGCCGAGATAGAAAAAACCTAAGCACCGCTCATCACTTTCGAGGCCTAGGAAGCTATGAAGATCTTCGCTGTATTTAGGGGAGCTCCAATAGCCACCAAGACTAGAATCCACACATGATATCCAGAGGTTTTGCACAGCCATGGCTGTTGCAGCGATCTCTTCCCATTCTGGTACCTTGTCTTCATGCCGCTTCATCACAATACATAGGATATGACTTGACTTGTCGAATTTATACTGAAGCCTCTCTTTCTTGATGTCGTCGTAGGCTGGATTTAGGCGAAAGATTTCCTCTACAAGTCCTTGCTTACTTGTTCCACCAAATACTTTAAAAAGCCAAGGTTGAGTCAATCGATGGGTTGGGGCAGTATTGGCATTTTGGATGAGTTCTTCAACGACTTCCTTATCGACTACTTCTCCAGTAAACAGGGTAGGATAGACCGACATGCGGGACTGGATAATTCGAGATACTTCGGGGTTTAGCATAGTAAAAGCGAATATAGGAGCAAGAAGGTAATTATGAGGTATTCCTACTTATCCTTCAAAGTCCTCTTCTAGAAGCTCTAAAGAAACTTGACCCATTCGACAAGCTTCTTCTATACTCTTGAGATAAGGTAAAATGTTAGGGTCAATGCTAATGGGCCTAGCGAAAAACGTCACCTGTTGAATGCCTAGGTTGCTCAGTTGCCGAGATAGTAGTTGAATATGCTCTTTCAACGCGTCATTTTTCAGCAGATAGTCATAATAGGCAATCTCTTCTTCTACTTTGATTAAGCCATACTTACCACTTACAATGAAAAAGGCCTCTCCTTGTCTTTGGGCGCGTTTGTTTACCCATTGAATACGACGGCTTGTATAGCGTTCGATGGCTGGAATTTTTCCAGGTGCGTTTGATTTTTCCGCGGAACAGTAGGTAGCATGAATCTTCATGGAATCCGTAAAATAAATAAACCGATACATTTGATATCAGGAAAAGAAAACAATCAACACCTCAACTCCAATCAGAGACTATGATTAAGTGGCAGACCGGAAAATATCATCCAGTAGTTCATCTCCCCGAAGACTACGAGATAAGAGACTTTACCACGGGTAACTATGGTCCTTCAGATTATGAATTTGACATAGGAAGGTATGATGAGTTACGGCCTGGAATGTATTCCACTGATCTGTTTTCCGATGGTCGATTTTTGCATATTGGTATTGATATCGGAGCTCCAGTAGGAACACCTTGTATGGCCTTTGATGATGGTGAGATTTCCCATGTTGGATACAATCCGGCGGATGGAGATTACGGCTTTGTAATCATCACAAAACATCTAGTCGGAGAGCATACTATCTGGGCACTCTATGGACACTTAAGTGCGGATTCAATCAAGGGAAAACAAGTTGGTCAGAAAATCACTCGAGGCGAAGTCATTGGCTGGATGGGGGATAAGCATGAGAATGGAGGCTGGGAGCCCCATGTACATTTTCAATTATCTCTTGATGAACCCGAAACGCATGATATGCCTGGCGTGGTGAGTCCTGAGGATAGAGACTGGGCACTACAAAAGTATCCCGATCCGAGACGAGTCCTTGGACCTATTTATTGAGTGTGGGGATTTGGTAGGCCTATATTACTTCCCCCTCAATCAATATCCAAAGATCTCTTCAAGGCTTAACTCTTGGAATTCGCCCATACTACGGAGAACGTCTAAATCAATGTTCTCCTTTTTTCCAATCACGCAGATGTGGTAGCTCTTTCCTTTGACATGTGCATCAAAAAATGCTTTCAAGTCATCTAACGTTGTGTTTTTGATTTCATCATAAATCCGTCGGTTCACGTCATAGTCTAAACCTAAATCGCGGATACTTTCATATTCCCAATAAACACTACTACCTGTTACCCAAGTACTTTCTATTTTTTTTATAACGGCTTCCTTCGCCGCATTAAACTGCATTTCGGCTTCAGGCATATTGTTCATCAACTCAAACATCGCCGTGGTTGCATCCGATAGTTTATCGGCTTGTGTGCCAATGTATGCATTCAAATAATGACTCTTGTCTTTGTTGCTCGGTGTAGCCATATAGCTATATGCAGAATAGGCTAAAGCTTTCTTTTCCCGTATTTCTTGGAATACAATGGAAGAGAGTCCAAAACCGAAGTACTCATTAAACACGCGACTAGCTGCTAAAAGCTCAGGATTGAACACTTCGTCTTTGGAGAGAAAAAGTAGTTCTACTTGTTGCATATCATAAGGAGCATAGAATACTTTATTCTCGGAAGTAGCTAACTCTACATACGTTCGCTTTTGGGGTAATGGAGTTAAGTCACTTGATTTGGTGTGGTGCCTTGCGATTATCACTTTGGCGTCATCTGCAGGCATTTGACCGTAGTAAAAAATTCTGTGCTCCGATGTACTCAATGCTTTGATTTTCTCTACGAGTCGATCTACATCCATGCTTTCCAGCTCTTCCATACTCAAACGATCCGTAAATGGGTTCTCAGCTCCGTACTTTGCATAAGCACCCAAGCCTTTGCCAAGGATAGTGCCCTTGTCCAACTTTGCATTTAATCTGGATTTCAGAATATCGTTCACTAGCTCGCGATATACGAGTGAATCGGCTTCAGCATTGGCCAAAACATGCTCAAAGAGTTCTATGCCCTTGTCCAAGTTATCTTCTAGGCCTGTTAAATAGACAAAAACTTGGTCACTCCCTGCATTGACACCGAATTCTAATCCATAACGATAAAACTCTTTCTGCAATTCTTCTGCTGAATATCTATTGGTGCCTAAATAAGGCAAATATTGGATGGCTAATGCTAATTCTTTATCCGTATTACTTCCGATATCGAATAGGTAGTATAATTCGAAAATCTGATTGTTCTCATTTTGGACATAACTCAACTCAATGTCATTCAAGGAAGAAACACTAATGGAAGATTCATAGTCTACGAATTTTGGCGTTAATCTTGCGGAGCTCACGGTATCGAAGGCTGCGTAAAAAGCTGACTGACTCTCTCGATCTACTTCAACAGCGGTAATTTCGGGTTTAGGTACGCTGTGTCGATCAGACTCACCCATACGTTTGTAAGACACTACATAGTTATCGGTGTAATACTGATTGGCGAAATCAATAATATCTTCTTTGGTTACGGCTGCCATACTATCCAATTCAAAAACTACATCAGCAAAATCCAGTTCATTGATGAAGGCGTCAACCATTGCAAAGGCTCTATTTCGATTACTCTCCAATCCCTGAATTTGGCTAAGTTTTAAGTCATTTATGACAGCTTCTAAAAGCCAATCATCAAAATCACCCGCTTTGATCTTTTCAATTTCAGCGAGTAACAAGTCCTTTACCTCTTCCAAAGTTTGTCCTTCTTTGGGAATGCCATACAAGAAGTGTATGCTGTGATCTTTCATTACAGAAGGGTATGAGCCTGCACCAAGCACTTTCTGCTTAAGGTTTAAGTCGATATCTATTAATCCAGCTTGGCTGTTGGCAAGAAGCATATCGATAAGGCTCATCATTTGAGATTCTTTTGTTCCTGCTCCGTCAAACTTAAATCCCATATATACCATTTCTTGTTGTGGCCCGAAGGTTTCTTTAACTATAGGCTCATTCAAGTCTTTATCGACAGGTATTTGAAATTCTGGAACATCTTGCGCTTGCCAATCCCCGAAGTATTGTTCAATCCAATCAATCGTGGCATCTGGATCTAAGTCTCCTGAGAGGCAAATGGCTACATTATTCGGGACGTAATACGTGTTAAAATATTCGTGGATGTTATACATGGACGGATTTTTCAGATGTTCTCCTACACCAATCGTAGTCTGTGTCCCGTAAGGGTGGTTGGGTAACAATCCTTCCAATACACCCTGATATACCCATCGTCGATCAGAATCCTGCGAACGATTAAACTCTTCGTACACCGTTTCTAACTCTGTATGAAATAGTCGAAGAACTAAGGTTTGAAATCGTTCACCTTCAACCATTAACCATTTTTTCAGTTCATTTGAGGGGATGTTATTGACGTAAACCGTTTCGTCATTGGATGTATAGGCATTCGTGCCTGTCGCACCCAAGCTGGAAATCATTTTGTCGTATTCATTGGCTATAGAAAACTTAGATGCTTCCAATGACAAGCTATCTATACGTGCATATAGGGCCACTTTTTTCGCTGAGTCACTTTCTTCCTTATGCGCTTCAAATGTTGCCGCGATCTCATCGAGAAGAACTTTTTCAGATTCCCAGTCTTTAGTTCCCATTCTATGCGTGCCTTTAAACATCATGTGCTCGAGGTAATGTGCTAGTCCTGTTGTCTCGCTTGGGTCGAACTTTGAACCTGCTTTTACCGCTATCAAGGTTTGAATACGGGGTTCCGCTTCATTAACTGAAAGGTATACGCGTAGGCCATTATCTAAGGTGTGCATCAGCGTATTACTCGGATCACCTTCTACCTGCTCAAAACTGTGCTTGTATTGTTGAGTGACCTGTTTGTTGGTTGTGCATGATGCTATACATGCAAGTGAAATGAGTATTAAAAGTTTGTTTTTCATCGTTATGAATCTATTTTCTTAATATAACTATAAGACTAATCTTACCTTTTGCATAGGTTACTTTCCTATACAGAACTTCGAAAAGATATAGCCAAGCACTTCATCGTTAGTCACTTCACCGGTAATGTTACCCAGGGCATTGAGGCTTTGTTGGATATCAGAGGAAAGAAGGTCTCCTGTTAACCCAACTTGCAATGCCTGTTCAACTTTTTCCATAGAGGCAAGGGCTTCCTGCAGCGAGTAGACGTGTCGGCTATTGGTAAGAATAACATCACTGTGAATGTCGCCAAGTCCTTCAAGGACTGAAGTAATTTTATCCTGTATCAAGGAGATGCTCTTTTCGGTGTCTTGGGTAAGGGAAACAAGCGTAATCTCTGGAAAGGCATCTTGCCAAACCTGCGTATCACGGCATTCATCCATTTTGTTTCCGATGAGTATCACCGCGCTGTCATGATTTAGGCTTTCTACATGCTTGCGCACCGAGTGCGGACTTTCTTGCCCTGCGTCAAAGATATAGAGCATAAGTTGTGCCTTGGCCAATTCTTCCTTGGCTTTTGCCACGCCAACTTGCTCAATAACATCATCACTTTCCCGCAGTCCCGCGGTATCGATAAGCCTCAGGCGAAAGCCTTCAAACTGAATGACTTCCTCAATGGTGTCCCGTGTTGTACCGGCGATGTTAGAGACGATAGCACGATTGTCTCTTAGGAGGGCATTGAGTAGGGTAGACTTCCCCGCATTGGGCTTACCGGCAATTACGGTAAGGAGCCCTTCTTTGATGACATTTCCTAGGGTAAAGGATTCAGCTAAAGGTTTAATTACGGATCGTATCTGCGCGATTAAGTCGAGTAAGTCCTGGCGTTCGGCAAACTCCACGTCTTCTTCCCCAAAGTCGAGCTCGAGTTCGACAAGGGCTTTAAACTTGACTAATTCACTGCGTAGATTTTTGAGTTGATTCCGAAAGCCTCCTCGCATTTGATTTAAGGCTATTGTCCGATCATGTTCGCTTTTAGAAGCAATCAAATCGGCTACGGCTTCTGCTTGGGTAAGATCAATGCGTCCATGAAGGAAGGCGCGTAGGGTAAATTCACCGGCTTCAGCAGGAACAGCTCCCGTCTGAATAAGGGTATTTATAATTTTCTGGGCAATCACCATCGACCCGTGGCATGAAATCTCAACACAGTCCTCAGTAGTAAAAGACCTTGGGCTGCGGAAGACGGTTATAAGTACTTCGTCAATGCGTTGGATGGCCTTGGCATTTGAGCGATCTACAAAGTATCCATAGTGTGCGCTGTGGCTCGGGGCATCTAAAAGCGATTTACCCTGAAAACACTGATTGGCAATAGCAATGGCCTCCTCTCCACTCATGCGAATCACATGGATGGCTCCCATTCCTTCGGGGCTTGCGAGTGCTACAATGGTCTCTTGCCGTAACATAAGGCCACAAAGGTAGCCAATAACCCTATAGGCCATGGCTTCACTGAAAAACTTAGGAAATGAATGGTTTACTCAATGATGTGTGGACTATGCTCATTAGGGTTAAATCATTGGTTGGGGCGACGTATTTTGCCCTTGGAAGGGGGCCGAACGGGGTGCCTACACCCAATTCCTCCATTACTTTAGAGCCTGCCTTCGCTAATTGAACTCAATAAAATCTCCTGATACCCATCCTGTCTCCCCTTCTTCTGTTTCAACCTTGTACCAAGTTTGACCGTAATAGGAGGTAAAATATGAACGCGGTATACCCATATACGATACTTTTTTTCCTTTTTCAATGGTTTCCAATGTTAAATGGTCTACATACTCACCATAATAATCAGACCATCCTTGAAATGCATCAAGTATTCTTACCGCTTGATTCTTACGCAGTTTAACAACAGCATCTTCGTCATATTCTCCATCCCAGGGATGCCAGTCGTAACTCCTATTCATTACGCCCACATTAGGATCATTTCCAGTGATTTCATCAAGTACGATAACCGCTTGATTTTTGTCTAAACTTCCTAGGACATTATCAATGATTTCTGGAGTGGAGCGCACGTTTACATTGCCGCCTGTGCAATAGGCATCTGGAGTAAACGATGGCTCATCTACAATGTCATCAATGTCCTCGCAAGGTTCTCTTTCGTCTAAACCATCTTCACAATCACAATATCCATCATTGATGTATCGCACGGCGATTTCTTTTCCTCCATCACAAGTAAAGCCATCGCTTGATGTTTCGACGGGAGCTTCTTGGGCTTCACCCGAGTTTTCTTGACCTCCACATTGTATCAATAAAAAGGAGAGGCTGTAGAGTGAAAAATAGTAAGATAATTTAGTTAGGTTAATCATTACAAAGGGCTTTAATAATTCGAAAAATAAAATAATTTTGTTTGCAAGGTTTTTGATTTATGAAAAGCTACAAACATGCGATACTTTTTATTGGAATTATCATTGCCTCTCTTGTTGTCTATGCTCAACTTTTCATGCCCAATAAAAAAGCATTTGAAAAAGCAAAGTCTAACCAAGAAAAGATTAGTCAACAAAAATCCCTTGCTAAAGATAGCCTTTCGATAGAACAATCAAATTTAGATTCATTAACCGCGGTTCGGGAACTCAAAACACAAAGAGTTGAAGAATTTAAAGCGGATACAGGACTGTATTGGTTGATCCAGGAGATTGACAAATACGATCGACTTGCTCAACGCGTAAAAGATCTACAATTACAATGAGCTTCTTTAAACGACATGGATTACGCTTAGTTTCAGGCTTGCTTCTTGTGGGTATACTAGCCATGGTTGCATTTTCTCTGTCATGGAAGAATAATGTTAAGCATCTAAACACCAAAGTATCTTCCGTCAGTAAGGAACAAACTTCCATTACACTGCAAAAAGATTCAATAGAAAGCATCGTTGTATCGTTGACAGATTCTGTAGGGGTTTTAGATAGTGTGACAGACTACTATGAATCATTGGACTTCCAACTGGAAATTGCTCGGAGTCAATATGGAAAAGCTATTTACGCCTTGGAAGAGGAGATTTTGGCAGGTGATAATCCAACTAAAATCATGTACTTGACCTTAGATGACGGTCCATATGACCGAACCCACGATTTTCTTGACATCTTGGATAGTTGTTCAATTAATGCTACTTTTTTTGTCTTAGGAAAGCCCAAGATGAAGGCCGTCTACGAGCGCATTCTTCGTGAAGGCCACCTTTTAGCAAATCATACCTATTCCCATAGAATTCGAACAGGTCTCTATCGAAGTACTTCTTCTTTTATTGAAGACGTGGAGAAACTTGATCGCTTTATATGTGATGAATTCGGACTCCCAACGAATAATGTCGTGCGGTTTCCGGGCGGCTCATATCAGGCCTTTTCGCTAAGACGCCCCATTATTGATTCCTTGCATTCCATGGGGTATCAGTACGTTGACTGGACGGGGTCTACTCATGACAGTTCAGATAGTTGTCTAACAGCAGATTCAGCTTTTTTCAATGCCACGCTTGATTGCGATCACGATATCGATGTGCTTTTGATGCACGATTTTAGTAAAATTAGTTTGGCTGCATTACCTCGAATCATCACTAATTTCCGCGAGCGCAATTATACATTTTTCCCATTGGTCAAGGAGAGTCATGTAATGGGGAGGTAGATTGTTTCCATTTAATTTCAGATACCAAAACTACTCAGTACGTATTGAGTCTTGAATGGTTTCAACTAATGCATTGGGAACACTGCCTATCCCCAAAATGTAATGTTGGATTACATCAATTTCTTCAGCGTGTTCGCAGCCTGAAAATTCGGGTATATCTCCATAGGTCATTAAGTACAACATGTCTTGCGTCATCTTTTGTCCCGTTGGGTAAAAGGACCAATGCCACGTTTCTTCCTGGTATCCCGTTCGACTTGTATCCCCATCATAACATTGATAATAACCGAAGCGAAGCGCATTTTCTTTTAACCATGCATACCGTTTGTTGTCTTCCGTCGCCTTGTGGTATCGGTTTCCAAGACCATCGATATCGACCTCTGTACCCCAGTGATGCCTTGAAATACCCGGCATAGCTACAATCTTCATTACGTCTAAACATTTTTCGGCTCCCCGCTTACCGGTTTTTTTCCAATCTCGATTCCAGAAATAGCATTGCTGTTGGTAATCACGACTTGCCGAACGGACCAAAAGTTTTATTCCGTCTTTTTTTGCAGCCTTGAACATAGCCTCTAACGAATCACATGCTTCCTGTCGTAAATAGAGCGTTCTACTTCCATAGCAATAGTCCCTTGCGATGGCTCTGAAGTTAGTATCCTCGGAAAAGTCTAATTGACCTGTTAACTCTTCTAACGTAAATGTTGGTAGGTAGAGTGAATCCAATGAATCGAGGAGGTAGAGAGCGTGCAGCGAATCATAGGTGTGTTTGTTATGGCCCATGGCATCTCCCTGCAATTCTTCTTGAGAAGGAGATGCACTAGAGGACCCTTCCAGTTGGCATCCCACAATCAGCACTCCTATTCCAAGAATCCAACAATGCGTTTTAAAATGATAATACATAGACTTTGACTACCTGCTAATCGTCTTTAAAAATACAATCATTCTTTGTCTAATTCTTGTGATGTACCTTTGAGGTATGGTAGCTATAATAATGGGTAGTAAAAGCGATTTGCCGGTGATGCAAGAAGCTATTGATATACTACATTCTTTTTCTATTGAAACGGAAGTCAACGTGGTATCCGCGCATCGTACACCTAAGGCCATGGTCGAATATGCTGAATCCGCCCTAGAGCGGGGCATAAAGGTTATAATCGCTGGTGCAGGCGGAGCGGCGCATCTACCGGGCATGGTGGCTTCTTTGACTACCTTACCGGTGATTGGTGTACCTATCAAATCAAGCAACTCTATTGATGGCTGGGATTCCGTACTGAGTATTCTTCAAATGCCTTCCGGGGTCCCTGTAGCCACTGTAGCTTTAAATGGGGCTAATAATGCGGGAATTCTTGCCGCTCAAATTATTGCGGTGCATAATGATGGGGTGCAGCACGCAATGCAATCGTACAAAGCCTCATTAAAGGAAAAGGTAGCGGCGATGAACGCTGAATTAAATCAGTAGCCTTCCTTAGACCAAACGGAATGTTATTTTTTTCGTTTCGACTTCCTTCCTCCATCTCGTTTTGCTTGCCGACTAATTTTATGATTGACCAAGCCTGCAGCGCCAAACCATCCGGCGACAAATAACAGTCCTCCAATTGGCCTTACATTTCGTAGAAATCCGAAATGAATACTTTTACCCTCGAGGAGCATTCCAGTTTTCACATAAAAGAATCCGCAAAAAAAGATGATTCCGGCAATCAGGAGATTAACGGGCCATTTTTCTAGTATGTTACATTGCTTAAATACAAGAAGCATAAGAATACCTCCAAGACTATGATAGATCTGATAATTCAAGGTTGTGGTCCAGCGTGATAAAAGCTCTTCATCCTCTGTTATCTCATAGATGAAATGACTTCCAAGAGCAGCTAGTAGAACGGATAATCCAAGAAGAATAAAAAAGAAAACGAAATAGTTTTTCATAGTGAGTTATGATTCTAAGGACCAATTAATCGGTCCTTGATTGGTTTTTTGAAGATAGTCATTACAACGTGAAAAATGCTTGTTGGTCAAAAAGCCACGATGAGCCGATAAAGGTGAGGGGTGAACGCTTTTAAGGATTAGGTGGTCTCCTTGGATAAGGCCTTCTTTTTGCTGAGCGAAGCGACCCCACAGCATAAATACGATGTTATCACGGTGTCTAGATAGCTTTTCAATGACATAATCTGTAAACCGTTGCCATCCGATATCCTTATGGGATGACGCTTCGTTTGCCCGTACAGTTAACATTGCATTGAGCAATAGAACGCCTTGGTCCGCCCAAGGAGTAAGATCACCATGATTTGGTGCAGGAATACCTAAATCCATAGTAATCGCCTTGAAAATATTGACTAGTGAAGGCGGAGTTTTGACTCCTTTCGGAACAGAAAAACTTAAGCCGTGAGCTTGTCCAGGGCCATGATAAGGATCTTGTCCAAGAATAACCACCTTGACATCATTCAATGGGGTCGTGTTAAATGCATTGAATATCTGTGATCCCGGTGGATAGTGTACTATTCCCTCAGCGCGTTCTTTGAGTAGCTGTTGTTTTAACTTTTGAAAGGAGTCTTCTTGAAAGGCCGGGTTGAGCAGTTCAAGCCAAGAAGAATGAATCGTTATGTTACTCAAAACAATGCGAAGTGTTTATTGCAGGGCACTGCGCAGATCATCGATAAGGTCCTCTACATCTTCTATTCCGACACTCAGTCGAATAAGATTGTCATAAAGCCCTATAGATTCTCGTACTTCTTTGGGTACCGAGGCGTGCGTCATGATAGCGGGGTGTTCAATCAGACTTTCTACTCCACCAAGAGATTCAGCTAAGGCAAATAATTTCACTCGTTCTAGAACAGTTCGAGCCGCTTCAATATCTCCATCAAGGTAGAAAGTAATCATGCCGCCAAATCCACTCATTTGTGTTGCAGCAAGCTCATGCTGTGGATGGCTTTCTAGTCCGGGGTAAACGACTTTTTGAACACGCGGATGTTTTTCGAGAAATTCAGCAACTTGCTGGGCATTTTCTGCATGACGTTGCATGCGAACTCCTAAGGTTTTTATTCCTCGTAATACCAACCATGAATCAAAAGGACTAGCACATGGTCCGATGGAGTTCTGAAGGGTAAAGAGCTGATTGTAGATCGTTTCATTATTGGTCATAATCGCTCCTCCTACTACATCGCTGTGACCATTGATAAACTTGGTGAGTGAGTGATAGGCAATATCTGCCCCTAGCACCACAGGATTTTGAAAATAGGGAGACATGAAGGTGTTGTCGACTACACTGAGCGTATTGGTTTCTTTGGCGAGGGAGGCAATGGATGCAATGTCACTGATTTTAAGTGTCGGGTTGGTAGGGCTTTCAAGCCAAATAAGGTCAGCCCCTTCTTGCAATGCTTGCTTGACAGCACGGAGATCTGTCGTATCGATAAAGGTGAAGTCGTGTCGGTCTTGAAACACCGTAGTAAAAAGGCGATAGGTTCCTCCATACACATCATCACCACTTATGATTTTGCTTCCCGCGGGTAACATGTGCATGATTAAATCAATCATACTTAAACCACTTGCCGAGGTAAGGGCATAAGTTGTTTGCTCAAGCGAGGCAAGATTTTCTTCTAATCGACTCCTTGTGGGATTATGTGATCTTGTATACTCATATCCTTTATGTTCTCCTGGGCTGGATTGCACATAGGTAGAGGTTTGATAGATTGGAGGCATTACAGCGCCTGTCTCCTTGTCTGGATGACCCCCTGCATGAATGGCTCTTGTGGAGAATCCTTTATTCGACGAGTTTCCCATTGTCTTGTATGATGTTTAAAATTGCACGGTCTTTTTCATCGCGTTCGCGATTGAGTGAAAAGTTGTTTTCTTCCATCCATTGGTCATTATACACTTTTGAGGCATATTTACTTCCTGCATCGTGAAGGATAACTAAAATTCTTTTAGGTTCACTTAGCTTTTGAGCATAGCGTATGGCTCCAACGACTGCGGCACCACATGACCCACCGGCATAGATTCCTTCCTGCTGACATAGCGCTCTTGTCATGTGAAAGCTTTCTTCATCTTCAACCATTACAAATTCATCGATAACGTCAAAGTGAACATTTCCGGGAAGAAAGTCCTCTCCAATCCCTTCGAGAAGATAGCCATGGGCTCCACTCATATCTCCCGTCTCGTGATACTTTTTGAGAATACTTCCCTTGCAGTCGACCCCGACTACTTGTAATCCAGGGATATGTTCTTTAAGGTATTTACCTGTTCCACTGACGGTTCCGCCTGTCCCCACGCTTGCCATAAAGACATCGAATTCGCCCTTTGTTTGCCGTAGAATTTCCGGACCGGTCTCCATGTAGTGACATTCGGCATTGTAGATGTTGTCGTATTGGTTGACATGAAAAGAGTTTGGTAACGATTTGAGACTCGCTGCCACGGAGTAATAGCTTCTTGGGTCTTCAGGCTCAACGTGGGTAGGGCATACAACAACTTTAGCCCCAAAAGCCCTAAGCGCATCAATTTTTTCTTGAGATTGTTTATCAGCCATCACAAAAATGCAATCAAATCCATGAGTATTTGCATAAAGAGCAAGACCAATTCCCGTATTGCCAGAAGTACATTCAATAATGGTTCCTCCCGGTTTTAAGTCTCCATTTTCCACGGCTTTTTGCGCCATGTAGATTCCCATACGATCCTTAATTGATCCACCTGGATTAAGGTATTCCAGCTTGACATAAATCTCCGACTCAGTATCTTTTGTCACCCGATTTAATCGAATAATCGGGGTGTTTCCTACCGCATCAATGATGGATGAATGTTTAAATGCGTCCATGATCTATTACATTTCTGTTAAGGTACTACAACAAGGCAGTCTTTATCGCTTCCTCTTGTGCTAACTATTCGAGGGCCTTTTTGATTTCGTCTACTAGAATAGACTTTTCAGTTAAGCCATTATTTCGCCAAACCTCCTTACCCTCGCTGTAAATAGCAAAAACAGGTATGCTAGATACATTGAATGTTTTTCCCAGTTCGGGGTTAGCGGCAACATCCACTCGCTCTACATGTATACTCTCCCCATATTTTTTCTCAATGTCATCAATAATAGGAGCCATGGCCTTGCAAGGAGCGCACCAAGGCGCATAAAAGTCAATGAGTAATGCATTGCTTTCTTGGACTAAAGTCATTACTTCCTCTTTTGTAATCGCCGAACTCCCTAAATCATTGAGCGATTGGGTAACTGGCCATCCTTCATTTTGCCATCCATAAAGACCACCTTCTAAATTGTAGACTTCCATAAAACCCTGCTCAGCGAGAATCGAAGCAGCCTGACTACTTCGCCCCCCTGAAGCACAATAGACCACAATAGGCTTAGATTTCTCCATCAGTTGAATCTTAGCTTCGAAATCATCATCATAGAAATTGATAATTGTTGCCCCTTCAATAATGCCAAGCTGAGTTTCCTCAGGTGTTCTGACGTCAAGAATCAACGCCTTATCCATTAGCTCTTTTGCCAAAACCTCATTGGATATATCTTCTAGTATACCACCTTCCTCGGGATGTTGACCTAGGCTATTGCAAGCGAAGAAAAACGTGGATACAAAAAGTAAAAAGGTAAGCCGAGAAGAAGGAGAAAGCATAATTGTAAGCGTTTTTATTCAACAATGAAATCATAAGATAAAGCTACATGGAAGAAGAGAAATGTATTTGTACTATTTTGTAAGAAATAATTTCTATGAAACGGATTGCGCTCTTTGGGCTTCTTCTGCCCCTCCTCTCATATGGTCAAATTCTAGTGAATGTTCCACTTTCTGATGGTGTATTGCCAGCGACCTGGCAAAATGTGGATGTCGACGGTTTTGCCGCTGATGTATTTTACACCGACCAAGGGATTTGGGCGGGTTCAACAGTTTGGGAAGAGGTAAATTTCTCAAGCTATGGCCGGGCATTTTATTCTACGTCCAATTTTGAGACGGCTACGGGCAATGCCAACGATTGGATGATAACCGATGCCATCTCGATTACTCAAGCTACTCGACTTGATTTTGAATTAGTCTCTTCTCAGTTTAACGGGCCGGAAAGCCATACGGTGTATGTAGCTGACTCCATTGCAGGTGCCACGCCACAGCCAAGTGACTTCGGAGCACCTGAACAAAACTTCACAACAGTCCCTGGCCAATGGTCCTCCAACGAAGTGGACTTGTCGGCCTATATCGGAAGTACGATATATATCGCTTTTGTGAATGACAATCCTTCTTCAGGGAATATTCAGGGAATAAGAAATATTATTGTCAGAGAGCTTTTAGCTAATGACGTATCGATTGAGGCATGGAACTCTAATGCAGTTAATCAACGCACGCCTCTAAATTCTACGACGCGCTATTCGGTGTTAGATTATTCGAAAACCAGTGCTTTTCAACCACGAGTGACCCTCAGAAATCAAGGACTTAATGCCTTGGACTCCTTAGTTATCACAATGAATATAGATGATGATGTTACAGGATACGCTATTTCCGATACCTATACATTGTCTCCGGCGTTAGCTGCAGGCGATACCACAACAATTGCTTTAGCCGCCATTGGACTAGATACCTTATTTCCTGCCCTGCAGTCAAACCAAGAATTAGACGTTGAAATTTTTACGGATTCTTCTAATGGTAATGGGTTAAGTCTTGCAGAGGACACAGTTTTTTCTTTTATGATAAATCCTCGTCAGTATTTTTCACCACCGTACACATCCTCCTTTGAATATGTACTAGGAGGATCGTCCTTTAGTTGGGAATGGAATGAATGGGGATGGAAGTCCTTTGATATAAATGATGATAATGACGCTATCCTTGTTGATCAACAAGCGAATTATACAGCAGCTGATGGTGCTTACATGCTTTTCAGCGGTGTACGATATTCCGGTGCTGTAACTGATGGAGATGTTGGCGACTATGTAGAGACTCCAGAGATGCAATTTGACACTGGGGATTATGTGCTTTCTATGTTAGGCGCGGCAATAACTGGAAGTGGATCGACATTGGAAGTTGATCTTGTTAGACCTAATGGCTCTTCGCTTTCATTAGGCCAACTAAGCACAGGGGGAGGCACAACTCACCAAACGGTTTCACTTGCCTTTAATGTTCCAACTACGGATTCAGGATATGTACTTCGGTTTACTGAGCGTACAGGCGATCGAGGGTCATGGGATTTACTATCTATCGAAGAGTTAACGCCACCTGTTGCGGGAGGAAATCTTGCAGCAACAGATGAGACCAATCCCTTTGTGGAGTATTGCGACAAAAATGTAATCTTAACCAATACTTCGGTGGCAACAGGCGGCACTACAACAGTAGATTGGGGCGATGGAACTGCCGTTCAACCCATTGCACCTGGAGCGAGCGTACAGCATAGTTATTCTTCTAATGGTAGTTACACTATTACGGTTACTGCCACGAATCCAGCAGGAAATGATCAGTTTACGATTGACCTCGAAGTAACCGATCCACCGGCGTTAAATGCAGATTTTATTGTCATCAATCAGGGCAATGGTAATGTGAGCATTACCTTGGAAGAGACCTTCCCTTGTGGAGGAGTGCAAACGACGATTGATTGGGGAGATGGTACGGTGAACTCTTCGACAAGCCATGTATATTCTTCCAATGGAACATACACGATTACACTGACTGCACAGACGGCTATAGATATTGATCAATCCAATAACTCAGTGACTATTTCTGGCTTAGCGACGTCTATTGATGATGAAGTCTCTTCAGGACTTCGGGTAGGCCCGAATCCAGTGCACGATGAAATACAAATATCGTGGGAGAAGCCAATTGACCGTATTGCAATTATGGATGCTCAAGGGCGCCTTATAAAGGATTGGATGTCTTCAGGCAACACGTCAAGTGTGAATTTCAATTGCAAAGATTGGCAGGTAGGAAGCTACATTATTCAGATTCAAGATGGTCAGAACATACAAGCAATTCCGATTCTTGTTGAATAACCTTACATCACAAACGGTCTAAATAAAAGGGGGAGTGAGAGCTCCCTTTTTTATTGCTGTAAGCTGTGGGTATCATTTCAAAGAGAGCGTTTGAGTTCTTGCCCCATTTGATTATTTTGTGTAAAACCAAAACACAATATTTATGAAACCATTTTTTTATTTATTTCTTTCCTCTATTGTATTAATGTCTTGCCAAAGCGAGGAAAATCCTATGAGTGACAGCGAGGAAAATCCTACGATTGAAAACGAGGAGAATCCTGTGAGCGAAGCATTTGAGCAAAACTCAGAAAATTTAAAATCTCTTTTTAAGGCGTGGGAGTCCCAAGATGTCGACGCATCAATGGTTTTTTTAGCCGACGACTTTGTTGAGATAGGTACAGGGTTTAATGAGCCTGATCGAAACAAAGAAGAACATAAAGCGCAAATGACCAAGATGATGGGCATGATGAAGCCAACATTGAAAAATTCAGTATTCCTTCCAGGCGTCGATTCCACTACATTAGAAGCGGATGGCTCCGTACGGTATTATGGAACTTGGAATTTTGCGATTGGCGATAAAAACGAAGATCTTATGGTCTATGGAACTGCTGAATTTAATGAGGAAGGGAAGATTACTTCGTTAGCTCATTATGCAGATTTCAATATGACGATGATGCAAATTATGCCCGAAGAGGCGATGGAGCAAATGGCAGAAAGTCCGATGGAATAGTGATCTCAGATTAAATTATACTAAAATAAGGGGAGCGAGAGCTCCCTTTTTTAGTGTCCTAAAGGGTGTGGACTCACCTTGCAAAATGTGATAAAGTGGATTAGGTAGATTTACTCTTCTCCTGTATCTTGGAGGGATACGGTAAAATTATGGTTAAATCATCGATGCAATATCTAACATCCATAGCATTTGTATTGCTATGTACTCTTTCTTCTTTATCTGCGCAGACCATTCATCAAGATTACGTTGATGGAGAACTATTTGTTAGGACGCATGCGGCGCTGAGCCCCAATGATGTATGGAGCAAACAAAAGACTCGATATACGGATCTTCAGGCTGTTTTGTCAACGCTTGATGTTACATCAGTCGATTATCTCTATCCTGTATTGCGCCATCAAAGTGAGGAATTAGACAATATTCTATGGGTGAAGTTTACCCATACAGCCTCTATTGATTATGTGCTTAAGGCACTAAACGCGATGGATGAGGTTGATTATGCTGAGCACGTTCCATTAATGAAAACAACGCTCGTGCCTAATGATCCAGGAACAAACCAAGTCTATGCACTGAATTTAATCGATGCTTTTGATGCCTTTGATATTCATACTGGAGGCAATTCAGTGATTTGTATAGTGGATAATGCTATTCAAATTTCTCACCCTGATTTGGCTCCAAATGTTTGGGTTAATCCCGGGGAAATTCCAAACAATGGAATAGACGACGATAACAATGGTTATATAGATGACGTCAACGGATGGGATGCTGCTGACAATGATAACGACCCTAATCCACCAAACTCATCCTTTAGCCATGGAACGCACTGCTCTGGAACGGCTGCCGCTGCCACAAATAATGGTACTGGTGTGGCGTCCATTGGATACAATTGTAAGTTGATGTCCGCCAAGGCGACGCGCAGTAATAGCAACAACCAATTCTTAGATAATACCTATGGAGGAACAGAGTATGCCATTGCTGCAGGGGCAGACGTTGTATCCATGTCTTTTGGTGGTGGTGGATTTAGTAATGCCTATCAATCCCTATTCAATTTTGGACATGGTCAGGGGATCACTTTTGTGGCTGCTGCAGGGAATGACAACACCTCTCAAGTCTTTTATCCTGCCGGTTATAACTACGTGATTTCGGTCGCTTCTACAACAAGTAGTGACAGCAAGTCAAGCTTTTCCAATTACGGCACTTGGATTGACATCTCAGCACCAGGAAGTAGCATTTATTCGACTATTCCAAATAATACTTACGGAACACAAAGTGGGACTTCGATGGCCTGTCCATTGGTCGCTGGATTATGCGGTTTGTTAAAGTCCTATAATCCAGCCCTTACACCAGATGAAATTGAAAATTGTCTCGATCAATCTGCGGATAATATTGATGCACAGAACCCATCGTATGTTGGGGACTTAGGGGCAGGAAGAATTAATGCATTGGGCGCCTTGCAATGCACCAATCCAACCAATCCGCCGGTAGTCCAATTTATGTCAGATGCCAATGGGCCGCAATGTACAGGAGCTACCGTGCAGTTTATGGACCAGTCGCTTTATAATCCATCTTCTTGGTCTTGGAGTTTTCCCGGGGGAAGTCCAGCAACTTCTACAGCACAAAACCCAACGGTAACCTATGCCAACAATGGCCTTTATGATGTCACGCTTACGGCAACCAATCAATATGGATCGACCACGCTTACGGAGAGTGCATACATTGAAGTTGGACCTAATGGAGTTGAGGTTTTCTTTGCGGAGGATTTTGAGTTGGGGCTCAATGCTTGGACGATTGAGAATCCTGATGGAGGGATTACATGGGAGGCAGTTACTGTCGGTGGCACAAATAGCGGAAGTCAAGCTGCTAAACTCGATAATTACAATTATGATGCCTCAGGCCAACGGGATGCTATAGTATCCCCAGCACTAGACTTTACTGGACGGTCTTCTCTTCGCTTGACTGTTGATTATGCACACAGAAGATATTCTCAAAATCAGGCAGATTCTCTAATCCTATCGATTTCTACAGATGGTGGAAATAGTTACACTCGACTATTTGCTGAAGCTGAAGATGGTTCAGGGACACTGGCCACGGGATACACTACTACGACAGAGTTTATTCCTTCTACACCTGACGATTGGTGTTACGCTGGTGTGTTGACGGGATGTATAGATCTTGACTTGAGCGCATACGACGGACAAGGCAATGTTCGGCTGAAAATCGAGAATGTAAATGACTATGGCAATAATATGTATGTAGACAACGTGCAGCTTTCAAGTAATTGCTTTATTCAACCCGGTGCTCCAACAGCTCAGTTTTCCTACTCAGCAAGTAGTGGATGCCCACCAATTACTGTGCAGTATACCGATGAATCCTATGGAAACCCAGCACCATCTTCATGGTCCTGGTCATTCCCAGGAGGTTCTCCATCAAGTTCTACTCAGCAAAATCCAACAGTGACTTATGGCACGGATGGAACTTATGATGTTTCGCTAACGGTTTCTAATGGGAATGGAAGTGATACCTATACTCAAACAGGTATCATAACGGTCAATAGTGCGCAAACCACTCAGTTTTATTTTGAAGACTTCGAAGTGGCAGGTCAATCGGGCTGGACTCTTACCAATCCTGATGGAGATGTTTCCTGGGCAGCTACAACAAATGCGGCAGGGATCAATGGCGCTCGAAGTCTTTGGATGAATTTCTACAACTATGATAATGCAATAGGCGAAGTTGATTCCCTGAATAGTCCTGCTCTTGACCTTTCTGGACAGAGTAATGTGCAGCTTACATTTGATTATGCCTATGCGCGATACGTTGATGCCAACGGAGCGACAACTGCTGATAAAATTGAGATTTTTGTGAGTACGGATGGCGGAAATACTTACCCTGATTTGGTCTTTACAGGCGAGGAAAACGGCACAGGTAATTTCTCAACAAGTGCTGATATTCAGGCAGAATTTGTACCAAGCACGGCGGATGACTGGTGTGGAAGCGGTTTTGGTGCGTCTTGCCCAACGATCGATTTGAGCGCTTATGATGGTTTGGCAGACGTGCGATTACGCGTTGTATCGACCAATAATTATGGCAACAACTTCTATATCGACAATATTGAGTTAAGTAGTGGATGTGCTCCTTTAGCTACAGGTCCAACCGCTAATTTTTCTTCAACGAACGCTACAGGATGTGCTCCATTCTCAGTCACCTACACGAATAACTCATTGGGCTCACCAACCTCTGAGCAATGGTTGTTCCCAGGTGGAAGTCCGGCAGCATCTACTTCAAGTCCGGTTACAGTAACCTACAATAATGCCGGCCAATATGATGTGACCCTGATTGTCAATGATGGAGTTGATAATGACACGCTTTTGCGATCGAATTATGTCGACGCTCAGACACCACAAAATGCTGCATGCCAAAATACAACGGTCGCCCTGAATGGAAATGGAATCTATTCATTAAGTGCTAATGAAATTGATGTGACGCCCGCCTCACAGTGTGGGAACCCTAATGTCAGTTTGACTGGAATCACGACCTATACTTGCAATAATTTGGGACCAAACAATGTTGTATTGACTTACGATTATGGAAGTTTTCAGTCTTCATGCGCTGCAACGGTGACGGTTGTTGATAATCGTTTTCCTGATGTGTACTGTGCCAATGCGACAGTCAGTCTCGATGCAAATGGTCAAGGAGTGCTTTCTCCAGACGACGTCGATAATGGATCTACAGATAATTGCTCGATTACCTCTCGAACGTTAAGCCAAACGACTTTCACATGTGCTGATATCGGGCCTCAATTTGTGGTCATGGATGTTACAGATGCTTCTGGAAATACAGAATCTTGCTCGATTTTGGTTAACGTGGTTGATGGTAATGTACCTATTCCAAGCTTTGGTTATGGTTTGAATGGCCTCGAAGTCAACTTTAATAATGCATCGGTTGGTAATTGGATTTCGGCTGATTGGAATTTCGGAGATGGCAGTACAGCCCAAGGTGATCTCGTTTCGCATACCTATTCAGCACCAGGTCAGTATATAGTGTCCTTGACATTGAACAACGGATGTACATCTATCTCTCAGGTCGATACCATTACTGTCTTTGGAAGTCCAAATTCAATTGAGGATTTCAATTTGGAACATGTAACGGCTAATCCAAATCCAACGCAAGACATTATTGAACTATCCTATGCTGGGCCATTAACTTCAGTAGACTTAGAGTTACAAACCATGCTTGGGCAGCAGGTATGGTCTAAGTCCTCGGTAACTCTAGGTGGCGCCTACAATGAAAGAATTTCATTGGCAAACTTGGCAGATGGAAATTATGTACTATCGATAATAGACTTAAACGGGAATCGTTATGATCTTGTAGTTAGCAAGACAGAGTAAGGTTTTATTGATTGGGATATAATTCTCGCTCGAGCTTTCTGAGGTGCGCTTGAAAAGCGACTCTCAAAGTCCCGCGCAAATTAGCTTGTCCCCAAATACTAATTGACAAAAATTACGGCTTCATTCCTTCGTAGATTAATGGGTGAGGTGGGTGGGGGAGGCCCCGCCTGAGTCAATTAAGGTAGTTGAGTATAATACAACAACGACGCAATCCCAATTACCAGCTCATACACTCCTTTAACTTGCTTACGATAGCTAACCGCTAAACACCAAAGAATTCTTACTTAGATTCTATTCCCTTTACAGCATAAATCAATTCTATGTCTGTAAAAAATATACCTTGGACTTTCCATCAGTTTTCAGATAATGTTCGTGTAAATGGCATTACTGAAAATAGGGTTGATGGTAACGACTTTTATGGCAGCTTAAGTGACTTAGATTCCTTTAGAATAAGGTAGTCTTCAAGTAGTCTTTGTAAAAAATAAGTATGTTTAAATTAGCACACAACCTAAATTCTCCATTATGTACAAGTTAAAACTGGCATTTTTCGCCTTGGTGGTTCTCTTAATGTCTTGTAAGACTGATGACACTCCATCAAGTCCTCCCAAAATCGAAGGACGAAAAATCCTTATGATGGGCAATAGTTTTTTCCGTCCTTATGCGGATAATCTAACTGATGTTGTGCTTGATGCAGGAATTGAAAATCATAACAGTACGATAGTTTTTCGGGGAGGAGATAATGGGCGACCGCAAAATTTTTGGAATGATTCGGCAAGTGCAGAGCACTTAACGATTAAGTCGGTTCTTAATCAAGGAGATATTGAGATTTTTGGAATGACGGCAGGATATGATACTGCTGCTGGCGTAGATCTCACCTATGGTCATCGGGCTTGGATTGATTATGCAGTAGAGAGAAACCCTGGGATTACAGTATTTATCGCCATTCCACAAGTTGATTTTCCGGCAAACTGGGAACAATTAGCTGCTGATTTTGGATATACTACATTTCAGGATTTTTACGGTGCCTTTGTTAACATGGTACATGACTCCATAGTTGAACCCCTCCGCCTTGAGTTCCCCAATACCAAGATTTTTTCTATTCCTACAGGTTGGGCTTCTGTTGAACTTACCCAAATGAAACTTGATGACGAACTTCTAGATGACATAGGATTAATGGGCGCTAAGCCCACGTCCTTGTTTACAGACCAGAAAGGTCATCAAGGACAAATCATTATTGAGACAGGCAGCCTTGTGTGGCTTAACAGCATCTATGGAGTTGACTTAAGTACAAACATATACAACACAGGGTTCAATACTGATTTACATGCTGTTGCTCAGCGTGTTGTGGTTAATCATGATCCAAACTACAGGCAATAGAGCTTACTAATCCTTGAGGTACTTCGCTTCGAGGTAAAAGGTGCCAAAAGGAACTAATGATGCTAAAAAGACCATAACGCTAAAACCAATCTTCCATTGGTACTGTATCGCGCTTGACAGCCCTACAGCGCAGTAGAGAAGAAACAATAGGCCGTGCGCCATACCAATATAGAAATTAGGTTCAGGCATAGCATAGAAATGCTTTAATGGCATAGTTATTCCAAACAGAAGCAAGAAGCTTATTCCTTCAAGTATTGCGATGTATCGGAATGTCTTTAGCAAGGTCATTAGTTTCTGTTGACGGGTATTAATGGCAGTGCCTTATTCGAAGAAAATATAAACGGGTATAATAGCACCGCAAACCAAAATCTTTCCGTATCAAGATAAATAGTATCCTGCAATTATCAAGGCAAAGATGCCAATGATAAACACCAATAAGAAACTTACTATTTTTCTGATGAAATTGGAATCTATATCTATAGAAGGACTATCGTTGGAATTATCCTCTGATACTAATGAGTAAATGCCATAAGAAAACACTACGGTAATAAACCCTGCAAGTAATGCTACCATTACTTCGTTTTTAGAATGTTAAAATATATTCCTGCGCAGAGTATAGGTGCAACCCATTGTCCAACAAATATGGACTTCTCAAAATCTCCTGAGAAATAGAAGTATTCTGAGAAAACAAGGCTTACCAACGCTGCTCCTATTATAATTAAGTTTGATTTGGAAATTTTCATACGCTAAATGTAGACAATTTTCCATTGAATTGATTGTCAAGGTTTTGTGAAAATAAGTAGGAAGCCAGGTAGGATTGCTCGCGCCATTTTTTTTTTATGTTTAAAAAAAGAAATATCTTCCACATTATTCTTTTCATATGACAAATAAAATATTATTACTGATTTTGCTTTTCCCCCTTTTCCCCCTTTTCTCCATTGCTCAAAATCAGGAGACTAGGACAATAAATTATGATGGTGAAATTCGAGAATATATAATCTATGTTCCATCAATTTATAACTCGTCAAATCCAACTCCTTTAATGTTTAGTTTTCATGGTGGAGGTGGAGATGGCCAAGGGATGATTGGTTTAAATGATATGAGACCCATAGCCGATACTGCAAATTTTATTGCCATTTATCCATCTGGTGCTGATGGTGCATGGATGCACAAAGTTCCGACGACATACAATGACATTTATTTTGTTGAAGCAATCATAGATGCTTTGAGTATTGAATTTAATGTAGATGATGAGAGAATATATGCCTGTGGTTATTCTGAAGGTGGCATTTTTACCTACGAACTCGCTTGTAGGTTAAGTAATAGAATTGCAGCTGTCGCCTCAGTGTCGGGCTCAATGATGACTGATACTTACAGAAATGACCCAGCTCCTAATGGCTATGGTTTCCCTGTATGTTCGCCCTCTCATCCCACAGCGATAATGTTTATCCCTGGTACGATTGATATGAATCCTCACTCAATGTATAATGGGCTTAGTCCATATTATATGTCTGCAAGTGAAATTTCAACGTACTGGTCTGCTCAAAATAATACCAATTTGTCTCCTACAGTTAATCCGGTCCCTGATGTAAATACTTCAGATGGCAGCACTGTTGAAAGGAGTGTTTGGGAGGACGGAGATAATTGTGTTCGCGTAGAGGAGTTAAAAGTAACGGGAGGAGATCATGACTGGCCAGGAACTTTTGGTAATATGGATATTAGTGCTAGTAATGAGATATGGAACTTTGTCTCTAAATTCGATATCAATGGATTAATTGATTGTAATTCGGGTAATCCTACAAGCAATTATGGAATTATTGATTTTCAGAATAGAAACGTACTGGAAGTAACGGATATACTAGGAAGAAGGACAAAGGAGCTAAAAAATATTCCACTCTATTATCATTACGACGACGGAACGGTTGTGCAAAAAATAATTCTTGAATAAACATCAACTCGCTAATTAAGCGAGTTGATTATTTAGTGACCCAGGGAGGATTGCTTGCGCCATCCTCTTTGCTCCAAATTCCGAAAAGAAAGTTTGATCGCTTGCGATCATTTTCTCTCTAATTTCAGTCCTCGCAGAAACGAGTTTCGCTCGGTTAGAAATTAAGAAAGCCCACCATGCGGTGAGCTTTCTTTTCTTGGTGACCCAGGGAGGATTCGGCCTAGTGTTGATTTTAGTACATTTTAAGCAAAGAAGTTATTTTATCTGCTTTAAAACCCCAATTTATTGCCAGTTGCGGTTTAAAACCTGAGGAAAAACGCCCACAAAAACGCCCACCTTTGCTGTAAATTTGGGGCATGATTAACGTTAAATTCTATCTCAAGAGTAAACAATCGTATAAACCAGTTTCAGTAGTTGCGACAATTAGGCACAGGGGAAACAAAGTATCTCATGCAACAGGTGTAACCATTCACCCTAAACTATGGGACTATTCAAAACAATTACCCTTAGTGGCTTCAAAGGCACCAAAGGAGTTTAAGAGCAATCCATTTTTGAAAGAGGAACTTGATTCTAAACGTGTCCAACTTTCTTCTTTACAAAATGCGTTAATGAATGCGGTAAATACTCATCAGGCTTTTTTACTACGCGGAGAAGTTCCATATGAAAAGCTAAAAGCCCTTATTCTTGCTCATAGAGGCGATTCTAAAATGTTAAGGGATATAGTATCTAATAAATCAAAGACTCCTTACCTCTTGGAATACTGCACCACTTTTGTCGAAGGTATGTCAACAGGACATACGCTCAAGGATGATTCTAAACCATATGGACCTGGAACGATTCGTCAGTGGAAGTCATGGTTGATGAATTTCAAGCTTTTTGTTAATTCTAGCTTCAAGTACAATAGGCTAGAATTTAATGGTGTCAATCAAAACTTATGTGATGCCTTCGTTCATTTTTGCTACCACGAGAGAGGAATGGCTATCAATACGGCTGGTCGAATGGTTAAGAATCTTAAGGCTGTCATGCGGAGGGCACATAAACAGCAGTTACATTCCAATTTGGCATTTACACATTTTAGGAAACCTACAATGGATAAGACAATTGTTGTACTGTCCTATGAGGAAGTAAAAATGCTCTATGACTTGGACTTAACAGGGTCCCCATGGGAAAAGTACCGAGATATATTCCTAGTGGGTTGCTATACGGCTCTTCGTGTTAGCGACTTATCAAGGATAAGCAAGGACAACCTTTTGTATGATGGTGAGTTCCCATTTCTTACCATTAAAACAATGAAAACAAAAGAGGATGTGGCCGTTCCAATACCAAAAACGATTTGTTTGCCTATCCTTGAAAAGTATGATTACGGTTTGCCCAAATTCAGTTCTACTAAACTGAATAAGTACATTAAGCTTATTGCTAAGAAGGCAGGTCTAGATTATGACGTTAAAATCAGTTTTTCTGAGGGTGGGGAAGAAAAGGAAATTGCAGTACCTAAATACAAACTCATAGCCTCACATACTGCTCGTAGGACAGGGGCAACTATGCTTGTGTCTAAAGGAGTTTCCTTGAGCTTGGTTATGACTATAACGGGTCATAAAACAGAAGCTTCGTTACGCAGGTACATCAACGTTGATAAGAAGGAGCGTATGCGGGAAATGAAGAACAACCCTAAGCTCTGGAGTTAGGCAATATATTAACCTCAATGATATAGAGCTTATTAGAAAGCAAGTTAACAACGAATTGCTATGGGAAGACTTGTAGGATAAATCAATGGTAAATACGGTTACTATTTAAATTTTATAGCGTGTTTTATTTATATTAATTGCTATAAATTAAAGACTATGAGATGCTTTTGTTTCTTTCTGATTGTATTAAGTTTTTTTGAGACATCGTTTTCTCAAAATAATATTAGCCTAGACCTTGGTGCAGATACAGTGAGCTTGTGTGATACTGCAACAACTCTTGACGCGGGTGCAGGCTATGGAAGTTATTTATGGTCGACAGGCGAAACAACACAAACCATAGATGTCGATTCTTCAGGGATGTATTCGGTGACGGTGGGGGATAATGCAGGTGTCGCAAACAACCACTCACTGAGTTTTGATGGGGTGGACGATTTTGTGGAAATGAGTAATTCATCAGTTTTTGATTTAACAACGTCATTAACTATTCATTTAAAGATACAACCGGATCAGTATGTTACAACGCAAGGTCATGCAGCAGTTGTTTCAAAAAAGCCAAACAATGGCTGGGGAAGTGGATTTGAGATAATGGTTCATCCGCCTTTAAGTGGCAGTAGTGCATATGGCATTGGAATAAACTACACAGATAATGGTGGTGACTATTCTTTTATCTATTATGATACATCATTTGATGCTCAAAAATGGTATGATGTTGCTGTTACATACAATAGCACCCAGTTCTTGATTTACATTGATGGAGATTTAAAAGCAGTTCGCAATGGTTCAGGATCTATTGGCCTAAACAGTGTGCCGATTGTCTTGGGAAGAAGAGCAGATACAACAGGTATTTACAGACATTTTTATGATGGTAAAATTGATGAACTAAAAATTTGGAACACTGCCCTCTCTCAAAGTGAAATCCAACAATACATGAACTGCCCTCCTAAAGGGAATGAAGCAGGTTTAGTAGGTTATTGGAACTTCGAAGAAGGAACAGGAACAACCGCCAGTGACCTGACTAGCAATGGAAATAATGGAACCATTAATGGAGCTTCATGGTCTAATATTGTGTCTGTGCCTTCAGTTGGTTATCCATCAATGATTTTCAATGGTGTTTCAAATAATCAATTTGCGGAGTCGTTTAACCAAGCTAGTCAGATTTTCAACGGTGAAATAGACTTTACAGTTGAAACGTGGTTCAAGATGCCCCCTATTGATGCAGGAAATAACCTAAATCAATCAGGCTTAGGTAACGGTGCCATAATAACATCCTATAACAGGCTTTCGGGTGATGCTCTTTCAAATTTCACGCTAAATGTATCACCTGTTGGAACACCTAACGTTGGGAAGGCTGAATTCTTTACCTGTTATTCAAATTCTCGAGTTGATGATAATCAGTGGCATCATATTGCAGCTATGTATGATGGGAATAACAATATTTCTTATCTATATGTAGATGGTATTTTAAATGATACCTTCGATCATACTCTTGATCTAACTCATAATCCTAATCGCACTTTAACTAACAATAGAATTAGGCTCAATAATTTCGCTCCTTTCCAAGGGCCTATTATGTTCGATTGTGAATACGCATCGGTTCAAATTTCTAAAGGTCTGAGATATAGCTCAAATTTCGAAACATGCCAACCTTCACTTGATTCAAATACACTTTTATTGTGGACGTTTGATAACATAAATGGGAACGTTGTTTATGACCACAGTGTTCATCAAAATAATCTTCAACTTATAAACAATCCGTTATCTGGAAATAATGTAGACTTAGGTAATTGTGCAATTTGTAATAGTTTTTCAAACTTTTCTGCGACGGATTCAGTATACGTAGACTTATT
>PKDX01000043.1 GCA_002862745.1 Bacteroidota bacterium
ATAGAAGATCTGTCCTGAACCTCCGGTGGTTGTTACCGAGATAGCTCCGGTATTTTGTCCGCAGGTATCGCCAGTAATAGATGCATTAGCACTTATAGGATTAGGGCATGGAGGGGGTGGCCCTGATTGACACAGGGGATCATTAGCCGTTAAGACATTAATGGTAAATGAGTTGTTTGTGGTGTCCCCAATGCCGTTTCCATCGGTTACAATGCCTTCTACAGTGTAACTTCCTGGCGCAATTGGCGTAGACATCGCAGCGACTAAATCTGCATTGATATCACCGAAGTAATTCGTACCAGCTCCGGATAGGAAGATAGTATCTGAGCTACTCGTCCATAACCACTGATATGTCTCTCCTGCAGGCACAACTTCAGAGCCGTCTGTTATTAAAGGAATGCTATTCCCAGGACAATAGTTTATCACAGTGTTCGCGTTGTTTGGACTAATAAGACCTGCAAAGCCTGTGGCAGGGGTGTGCGCTACGACACCTCGCACCAATAGGGGGTTGGGGAATCCTAAATTGCCCAAATCATCAAAAAGTCCTCCATTGGTATTGGCATTGGTTGCACCTGCCGTGAAAATTTCTGAACTGTAAAAAAGGCCAAGATTATCTACAGTATTGGTTTCTTCAACCATAAAGGCATAGGTCTGTCCTCCATTAAGTGGAACTTGACTTGGAAAGAGTAAATCAAGTCGGACGACAGGAGTATCCGCCGCTGTAACGATAAAGTCTGCGGTAGTTGAGAGTACATTCGCAGGCAAACCATTGAATGTAGAATAGAGATACCCTCTCACGGTATCTCCGATTTCTAAACTTCCATCAAAGAATGCCTGTATACCCACAGCTTCGCCGGGGACATTCATGAAGTAGTTGTTTCCCAAAATCCCAGCCCCTCCTGCACCAATACCAAGAGAACCTTCTACCTGACTGTTGGATACGGCTTCATCGCGAGCATAGAGACTATCACTTAGAAAGAGTTGTATGCTCGCCGTATCATTTTCTGGTACAATGTCATTTTGACTGATGCTTACCTGGAAGGAGGCTTTATATAATTCAATCTGCGCAGGAGGGGAAAACCCGTTGCCCCCATCAGTATACGCTACACTTGCACCAGGTGCAATCGTTGTACTTCCGGACATGGTAGCCGTATATACCGTGTTTCCAGCAAAGTCTGTTACCGTACATGACACATTTACACCGCTGGCATTGTTAATGCCCTGATTTGTTACGAAAAGAGAAGGAAAATAGGTTCCTGCTTGCTCAAAAGGTATAGCTGTATATTCGCTCAAACGGGCCTGGCTAACGGCCACATCATCTAAGGCAAGATTGCTTACACGGATAGAATCAATTCCTAAAATATATTTATCTGTAGAGTTATTTACAAAGGCAAAAGTTACCGTCTGGCCTGCATACGTGTTGAGATTGACTTGTTGTTCAGTCCAAGCTCCAGGAGCTCCAAGGGTTGAGTAAATGGGTGTCGGATTAAAACTTCCAGTGGTATTACCGGCACTCGTTGATATAAGAACATTGTATCCATCTGGAAATGCCGGATCCAAGGCGATATCTCGCCAAGCAATCTTTAAGTTGCTTCCGGTAAGGGTAATCGGGGGAGTTATAAGCCAATCGTTGGAAGTGCCGAGAGGACTTATACTGTAGTAAGATGTACTTGTGGCACAGACATTTCCATTTATTGAAACAGAGTTAATCCAAGCGTTATTGGTAAAAGTATCAGACAAAGTTATTCCAGCGGGTAAACCTGTCACTGGGTCAACAATTATATTATCAAGGGCAGTATTTCCGATTAATCCGTCAACATTGAGCACTGTAAATCCTTTACTTGCAAGTGACCCACCGTCAAAGTCTTCTGCATACAACGTTTGTGCACTCGCATGATTAGGATGTAGTGTGAAGGCTACACAAAGGCCGATAAAGGAGAGGAATCGTTTCATAGCTCTAGTTTCAAGTAAGATAAGCAATAGTTGCTATTCTTTAAAAAAACCAGAAATCTCCTCCGCTTAACCGATCATTTTAGATGGATCTACCCAGGCGTCATATTCTTCTGAGGTAAGGTAACCCAGTGCCATAGCCGCCTCCTTAAGTGTACTTCCTTCGGCATGCGCTTTATTAGCAATTTCGGCTGCCTTATAATATCCAATATGTGGGTTGAGCGCTGTCACAAGCATAAGTGAGTTGTTCAAGTGCTCTTCAATTCGGTTAGAATTAGGTTGAATGCCTTCGACACAGTTCTTGGCAAACGAAGACGCGGCATCACCAATTAGCCTTGCAGAATGCAAGAAGTTGTAGACCATCATTGGCTTAAAGACGTTGAGCTCAAAATGACCATTGGAACCGCCAATGTTCAGGGCAACGTCGTTACCTAGCACCTGAGCAGATACCATAGTTAGTGCTTCAGATTGGGTTGGATTAACTTTGCCGGGCATAATGGAAGAACCTGGCTCATTGGCAGGTATGGTAATTTCACCAATACCTGAGCGAGGTCCTGAGGAGAGCATGCGGATATCGTTTCCAATTTTCATTAAGCTTACAGCAATGGTTTTTAATGCACCGTGTGCTTCGACAAGCGCATCATGGGCAGCAAGCGCTTCAAACTTGTTTTCAGCGGTAACAAAGGGGAGACCAGTCAATTCGGCGATTACATCGGCCACTCGATCAGCATACCCTTCAGGGGTGTTAATACCTGTTCCTACTGCCGTCCCTCCAAGGGCTAATTCTGTAAGATGATCCATTGCATTTTCTAAGGCGATTAACCCATGGTTTAACTGGGAAACATAGCCTGAGAACTCCTGCCCCAACGTAACTGGCGTCGCATCCATAAAGTGTGTTCGGCCGATTTTAACGACCTCTTTAAAGGCTTCCACCTTTTCCTGGAGGGCATTGCGCAATTCGACAAGCCCAGGGATGGTGACTTCCATAAGAAGACTATAGCATGCAATATGCATAGCCGTAGGGAAGGTGTCGTTGGAAGATTGAGATTTATTGACGTCATCATTGGGGTGAATAAATTTTTCTTTATCGGTGAGCTTTCCTCCGCGGTGAACGTGGGCCCAATTCGCCACGACTTCATTGACATTCATGTTGGATTGAGTACCGGAACCCGTTTGCCAAACAACTAGAGGAAATTGATCATCTAAACGGCCACTTAGAATCTCATCGCACGCTTTTCCGATCCATTCGCATTTTTCTTGATCTAGCCCTCCAATTTCGCTGTTGGTAATTGCGGCGGCTTTCTTTAATACGGCAAATGCCCGTATAATCTCCATAGGCATAGTATTGATATCTCTTCCAATCGGAAAATTGCTGATGGAGCGTTGGGTTTGAGGCCCCCAATACTTATCAGCCTCTACGTGTACTTCTCCAATGGTATCTTTTTCGATGCGATATTCACTCATGATTTATACGTCTTAATGATTTATTGTCCTTTAAATGAGGCTTTTCTTTTTTCTAAAAAGGCGGATGCTCCTTCTTTAAAATCTTCAGTTGCAGTGCACGCGCCAAATCGTTTGGCCTCTTCATGATAGCCATTAAGACCCTCGTCATAGAACGCATTAGCACATTGAATCACATGGTCTATGGCAAGAGGTGCCTTCGTAGTAATAGTAGCTAATAGCGATTGTGCTTTTTCCATCGCAGAGGCTTTATCCTCTTCAACGTAATTGACTAATCCTAGTGACAATGCGGTTGACGCGGGAATGATTTCAGCAGTCATAAGGTACTCTAGGCCCTTACCCTTTCCAATAAGATGTAACAGGCGTTGACTTCCTCCGTAGCCAGGGATTAGTCCAAGATTTACTTCGGGTTGGCCAAACTTTGCATTGGATGTGGCAATTCGCATGTGACAAGCCATAGCAAGTTCGCACCCTCCACCCAAGGCAAATCCATTTACTACGGCAATTACAGGCTTGCTGCAATGTTCAATAAGGGAAAAAACACCCTGCCCCTTTAAGGCGAAAGCCTCACCGTCTTTTGCTTCAAGATTTTGAAATTCGGTGATGTCTGCACCTGCGGCAAATGCTCTCTCGCCCTCTCCGGTTAGAATAACTCCTTGAACGGAAGCATCTCCCTCAATCGATCGAAAAGTGTCTTCGAGGGCTTGGATCACTTCTTTGTTAAGGGCATTTAGGCTCTTGGGGCGGTTTAAGGTGATCGCTTTTACATTTCCCTGTTGTTCAATTCGCAGTACATCCATACTCATACACCGATTTTCAGTAAAGATAGTGTTAAATTCAAGGTATGGACCGCAAAGATCCTTCTGTTCAATCTGATTTGTTCTCCAAGTGGTTTGCTAGAGCAGACAAAGAGTTAAAGGGCGATGCAAAAAATCGGCAGAACATCCGAATGGATGCAGGCTGGCAGACTAAGGCACTTGGAATATCTAATGATACAATATCCTCATTAGGGGAATTGTCAACCAATGAATGGTCCATTGGAGATGACTATAAAGTAGGGGATAACGGAGCGCTCAACAGAACACTTCTTGAAGACTTAATGACAGGACTTGAATCGCCTACGATTCACCTGAACAAGGAAAATTCTCTTGCTTTTCTAGAAGAAATTTCCCTTCCACACATCCAACTTCACCTAAGAGATGAGGGAGTTGGACTTAGTGAGCAGTTTGCTCAAAAGCTAAGTCAACATCACGGCGCATGGTCGGGTTCATATTCCGTGACTCGGGAAAGTAATGTTGCTAGTAGCGATACATTTCCAGACAATGTGTGGCCGGCAGTGGTCCTTGAGACAGCTCTAGGTGGAAGGCAATCATTTGCCTTAACATGGTCTGCTGTAAGCAGGGTGTTAGACAGACATGGGCGAATCGTCCTCGACCGACCAATCGACCTAGACTTCTATCGTAACGCTTCATGGAATCGAGCCCTTCTCTATCTGGCTAAGGAAACCTTTGGCGAGGAAAGCCTAGTAATCCATCAATATGTCTTGGACAAAGACTTCGAGGGTATTCGTCAAGAGGATGCCTTGATTCGTTCTTCGGTAATGGCCCTCTCTTCAATCCTATCTGGTGCAAAATTGTTACGACTCTGTCCAACGCGCTGGAGAGAAGATGCTAATTTTAGACGGCTTGCTCGAAATATTCAATTGTTGTTGCGGCATGAGTCAAACCTCGGCCAGTGGCCAGATATTCTGACAGGTAGTCATACTGTGGACGCCTTAGTCTGGGATTTGATCAGCATGGCTAATGTTAAACCTTCTCTGCCCAATGACAAATAGAATACAGGCTCCTGGTATTTTCCCTTATCGTAGAGGTCCTTATGCATCGATGTATTTGGGTAGGCCATGGACAATCCGTCAGTATGCAGGTTTTTCTACCGCCGAAGCTTCGAATGCCTTTTACAGAAAAAACTTAGCCGCAGGTCAAAAGGGCCTTTCTGTAGCTTTTGACTTGCCCACTCACCGAGGATATGATTCAGACCATCCGAGGGTTTCGGGCGATGTGGGTATGGCAGGAGTAGCCATTGATAGTGTAGAGGATATGAAAATATTATTTGATGGAATTCCTCTAGACACCATGTCGGTATCGATGACAATGAATGGGGCGGTAATTCCAATCATGGCATTTTACATCGTAGCTGCCGAGGAAAGTGGTGTTGACCAGGCCAAGCTTGCAGGGACCATCCAAAATGATATTCTGAAGGAGTTTATGGTGCGTAACACCTATATCTATCCGCCGCGTCCTAGCATGCGCATTATATCCGACATCTTTCAATATACGTCGGCCCATATGCCGAAATTTAACTCCATATCTATTTCAGGATATCACATGCAAGAAGCAGGTGCTAGCACAGCCCTTGAATTGGCCTATACCATTGCCGATGGTCTAGAATACATTCGAACAGGACTTCAGGCAGGACTAGATATTGACGCTTTTGCACCAAGACTTTCCTTTTTCTGGGGAATAGGAATGGACTTTGTAAGTGAAGTGGCAAAGCTTCGAACAGGACGTGAGATCTGGGCACAACGCGTTAAATCCTTTGATCCAAAGAACAGTAAATCGATGCTTCTAAGAACGCATTGTCAGACTTCAGGATGGAGCCTCACAGAACAAGATCCCTACAATAATATTGGACGGACGACCATCGAAGCGCTTGCCGCATTGTTTGGAGGAACGCAATCTCTTCATACCAATTCGTTTGACGAGGCCATCGCCTTACCTACCCCTTTCTCTGCAGAAATCGCAAGAAACACACAAAAACAATTGCAATCAGACCATGGTCTATTACAGTTTATTGATGGTCTTGGTGGAAGCACGGTGATTGAAGAAAGAACAGAAGCCTTAATGGCCGAAGCCAATGCCTTAATTGATGAAATTGAAGAGGCAGGGGGTATGACAAAAGCCATTGAACAAGGCATTCCAAAACAACGAATTGAAGCGTCTGCAGCAGCAAAGCAAGCTCGAATTGATGCTGGCGAGGATAAGATAATTGGCGTTAATACATTTACTACTGGGCGTTCACAAGAATCCTTTGATGTGCTCTCCGTCGATGCAGTTACTGTCAGACAAGGTCAAGTATCTCGTTTACAACTGATAAAAGATAGTCGGGACCAAGAAGCGGTAAACAATATTCTTGATGCCATACGAAAGGCCTGTGATGATGGTAATAATCTATTGGAGCTCGCTATAGACGCAGCTCGTCTTCGGGCAACCTTAGGAGAGATTTCCGAGGCCATGGAATCATCATTTACTCGATATACTCCGAAAAGTGCCCTAATTTCAGGGGTATATGCAAAGCAAATGACAAGTAAGGAGAGCTTTCAAAAAGCCCGTGAAGCAGTTTCAGGTTTTGCAATGGAGGCAGGAAGACAGCCGAGAATTCTCATTTGTAAAATGGGTCAAGATGGCCATGACCGAGGTGCAAAGGTTATTGCCACAGGGTTTGCCGATCTAGGATTTGATGTGGATGTCGGACCACTATTCCAAACGCCTGAAGAAGCAGCTCGTCAAGCTATTGATAATGATGTTCACTTCTTAGGAGTGAGTAGTTTGGCTGGAGGTCATAAGACCCTAATCCCAAAACTTATTGAGATTCTAAGGCAGCAAGGCGGGGGTGAAATTAAGGTGATTGCAGGTGGCGTTATCCCTTCGAAGGATTATCAGGCATTGTATGACGCGGGGGTTGCCTTGGTTTTTGGTCCGGGTACTAAGCTTGCCGAAGCCGCCATTGAAATTTTAGGCGGAGAATAAACTAGTCCTTGATGGTGTGGTAGGCATTAGCTTGTGCAGTGGCTGTCATGACCACTTCATTCAAACAGACATGTTTGGGTAAATTGAGTAGGTAGAGAACCACACCCGCTACATCTTCAGCAACTAAAGGTTGAAATCCATGATATACCTTTTGGGCCAATTCTTTATCGCCTTTGAACCGAACTTCTGAAAACTCGGTTTCCACCATGCCAGGCGAAACGGCACTTACTTTAATACCTAGAGGCAGAAGATCGATACGCAAGGATTTTGTCAATGACCGCACCGCAGCCTTTGTGGCGCAATAGACATGCCCTCCAGCGTAGGATTCCATACCTGCTATGGAGGCAATGTTAATGATGTGGGGATGATCAGAAACTTTGAGTTTATGCAAAATGCCGTGGGTTACGGTGAGAAGTCCTGTCACATTGGTAGTAAGCATAGTATCCCAATCTTCAGGTTGGCTTTCTTGGAAAGGTCCTTTCCCAAGGGCAAGGCCAGCATTGTTGATTACAGCATCAATGGCACGGGTATCCGGTAAGGAGTTAATCGCCTCGATAGTTGCCTTTCGATCTTGAATATCAAAGGCAAGCGTGGTACAATCGACATTATAAAGAGTTGTGATTTCTTCCTTAAGGGCAGCTAGTCGATTCTCTCGTCGACCCGTTAGGATAACATCATATCCATTGGCGGCTAGTGTTGTAGCACATGCTGAACCAATGCCAGCAGTTGCTCCAGTAATTAAAACGTTTCGTTTGCCCATAACTCTAGTTTTTCAAAGTGAAAATACACTTTCAGGATAGCTTGATTTTTAGGGTGCAAGAGCTGGGATTAAGGTTTGGCGTAAAATAGCGACCTTTACTTAAGGAATGCATCCTATGCAGTATAATGTTTCAGATTGGATTACACGGCTTTTAGAAGGGGATCGTGCGGCATTAAGCAAGACGATTTCCTATGTAGAAAGTCAACGTCAAGACCATAGGGAATTCGCTTTGGAAGTTATGCAAGGCCTTTCTACCAATGCGCCCGATGAGGATTGTCACCGGCTTGGCTTCACAGGAAGTCCGGGTGTTGGGAAAAGCACCCTCATTAATGCCTTTGCCCAAGATTTTTTAGCAAACAATCCTCAATCCAAGCTGGCTATATTGACCATTGATCCAAGTAGCCATCGACATGGCGGAAGTATTCTTGGAGATAAGTCTCGAATGCCTGATATCGCCACTGATCCTCGCGTCTTTGTAAGGCCAAGTCCCTCATCGGGTGCTTTAGGAGGCGTTAATCGAAATACTGCTTTAGTCATGCAGTTGCTCTATCTCGTAGGCTATAAAGAACTATGGATTGAGTCCGTGGGTGTTGGTCAAAGTGAGGTCTCAATTGCTGACTTGGCGGACACCTTGCTTTATCTCACGCAGGCAGAGGCGGGAGACGGTTTACAAGGGATAAAACGAGGAGTGGTTGAAACCGCCGATATTGTAGTATTTACTAAAATAGATGATCAAGATGATGGCTTGAGCCGAGAGGTAATGCGCCAATGGAAGCAGGCCATGTCCTTACACCAACACGAATCTGCGGGATGGGATATTCCTCTTGTAAGAACTTCAGCCAATAGTCGTTTAGGGCTTGATAGGCTGAGCTCTTCAGTTTCTCAGTTTATTCAGCACCAATTCAAGGGAGGCTTCAAAGAAGCTCGCCGCAATCGACAACGCAAAGCTAGAATTCGTGGCCTTGCAGAAGCTGCCTTACTTCGGCAGTTTTGGGAGCACCCAGCTGTAGCTAAATCTATTGAGGCAATTAGCCGTTCAACCCTATCCGAAGAGGCTATGCACAAGGAAGTCCTAACCTTGATTCAGCAATTTAAGGATTAGCCTTACCGTGATTTTGGATCAAGTGCTGAGGCCAAACCTTCCCCTAATAGATTAAACATAGTTACCGTCAAGAAGATGGCAACCCCAGGGAATACGGCAAGCCACCAACCCTCGGGATGAGCTCTAGAGTCGGCTAACATTTTGCCCCATGTGGCCGTTTCTGCCTCTACCCCAATGCCTAAGAAAGAAAGGGAAGACTCGATCAAAATAGCCGAAGCTACACCAAAGGCAATGGCAATTAATACAGATGTCAGCGCATTGGGTAATGCATGACGGAGGATAATACGAAAGTTCTTAAAACCAAGGGCCTGTGCCGCTTCGATAAACTCAAGGTTGCGCACGCGAAGTAATTCTCCTCGCATGAATCGGGCTATGCGAGTCCATGTGGTAAATCCGATAACCGCCATAACAAGGAGTATACCTCCACCGCCATCCTCGGATTGGTAAACGGCAACAGCTGCCAAGATCAATAATAGTCGAGGAATGGAGATAAATACTTCAATTACACGAGAAATCCATAAATCAACAGGGATATTTACTTCTCCGTTAACCCAATGTTCTCGGTCAAAACGCGCAGCAATGAGGCCACCGAGTTTTGTCGGAATTTGAAATAGTAAGAAGATTACTAGGCCTGTAATGAGGAGTTTGAGTTTGCCCATCATGGAAGACAGTTGGCATATATTTCCAAAGTTTGCCCATAGACCGTCTTGAGACGGTGTCTTTATACAGCTTTCTGCATTTACATCATACTGAAAATAAGAGGCTAGCCAAGGTGCAAGAACTAGCAAGAAAATAATGTTGAGCGCCCACCAAAATCTTTTACTTCCATGGTTTTCATCGGTAAAGAAAGCTTGAAGAGAAGGAATATGTCGAAATACCTTAAAGGGTCGCCCATTCCTCATCCAATACCAAATGTTGGGAATCAAGAAGACGATAAAAAAGGTATAGGCAATGAGTACTATTCGTAGTAGACTGGCAAGCCCACCAGGGAGCTCCGCTAAAGAGGAATATCGATCAGGGTTTAACTTTTGATGATAAAAGGTCGGTAACCATAAGAATAAGGCAAACAATAAGAGGATCACAAAGGGGATGGATAACAATAGTGCAATCCGTTTAACCTTAAGTCGGTTATCTCCAAAATATCCTGCAATCGCACCAACTAAGATCCCGATAATCGAAGCAATTCCCATGGATATTACTCCAACAAGTACAGCGATGCGGCAGCCATGAATCAGCCTTGACATCATATCTTCTCCTCGAAGGTTGGTTCCCGCTGTATGGCATTTCCAAGCCTTCGGGTTGTTTTTGTCTTCATCGGCATGTTCTCCAAGAATCTGTTCGGAACACTTCGGGCTTTTATACTGCACATTGAGTTGATCCGCTTCATTTGGCGAATAGGGAATAAGAGGCCAGATTTGACGTTCAAGTTTGCCATCTGCTCTCAGCTGTTTCCAGTCACAGGTATTAGGGTCTTTACAAACACTTAGTGAGTCTCCACATGCCTCGCTTTTGTCGCACGGGCTTTTCCCTCCGAAGGTCTCCTGCCAAGAGGCTTTAAAAGAAGCAATGGCTGGCCAGTGGACTTCGCCGTCAGTGGTTTTTGCCATTATGGGACGATCATTGGCTAACATCGGGGCAAAGACCCCAACAAATACAATAAATGCGATGAGTATTAGGGATATTCTTGCAGGGATATTTTTTCGAAACTTCCGCTTAACAATTCCCCAGTAGCTCTGATCTAGGGGCTTACTCGCTTTGTTCTTTTGCTTCTTATCGATCATGACTTCTTGGTAAATGAGATTCTTGGATCAACTAATGCATAAATGATATCTGCCACGAGAATACCAATAATGGTAAGGGTAGAAGAAATCATAAGCACAGTAAGTACAATAGGGTAGTCTCTAGTTAAAATAGCCTGAAAGGCAATGCTCCCCATACCCGGAATTCCAAAGATTTGTTCAATAATAACCGATCCGGAAATCATTAATGGGAACAATCCCGCAAAGAGGGTTATAATTGGAATTAGTGAATTTCGGAAGGTATGCTTCCATAGTACTTTACCTTCTGGCAGCCCTTTCGCTCGGGCCGTGCGGATAAAGTCCATTCGGACTACATTGACCACACCACCGCGCATTTGAATGGCCAAGTAAGCCAAACTTCCAATTGTCACAGTAAACAAGGGTGCTATAAAGTGATATAACGTGCTACCAAATTTTTGCCAAACGGTATAATTCTCTGGATTAATAGAAATTCTTAGGTCTACGGGACCTCCAACCGGAAATAGGTCTGTCCATGCGCCATAATTCGGACTGGTAAAAAACACAATAACCAAGGTTCCCACCCAGAAGACCGGCAGGGAGTAGAGAATAAAGAGAATAATCGTTGTAACACGATCAAACACTTTACCTTGATATTTGGCCATGTACACCCCAAGAGGAATCGCTAAGAAGTAGGCGAGCACTACGGCAAGAATGTTAAGTAGGGCAGTCCAAGGCAGGGCAACGCGAATTTTACGAGCAACTTTTTGATCATCAATATAGCTTGTTCCAAAGTCACCGCGTAAAATCCCCCAATGCGGCTGATCTCCAATGTAGTCGGGATAGTAGGTGATTTTCCACTCATAACCAGAACGCAACGCAGGATTGATTTTCTTAGGATTGATAGTGTCCCCGTTGTGGAATTCAAAGTAGCCGTTGTTGAGGAGCTCTATAGAAGTTGGATTAAAGATTTGATCGTAGGCATCTCCTGGCCTTTCCCACATTTCAATACGGAAATAGGATTTTTCACGATCGGGAAGATCTACTACAAAGGCATCTCCATTACTATATTTTTCACGAGCTAATACGACATGTTTTTCCTGAAACCAGGGAGCATCACCAAACAGCCAAGTATGATATTGGCTATGCTTGCCATACCATTTTAATGATGGTTTGTACAAAAGATTGGTGGTTGGCTCTGTCTTTAGTTTATTGAATGCAAGTTCAAGACCAGAAAACGAAGAATCAAGATGGCTTAATACAAGAAAACTCGTGTCATACTGTAGGCTGAGCTCAATAAAGGTTGCAGAGTCAAGCACCACGGCACTGCTATCCAAGGAGACGGTAACTATATTACAATGAGATGCAATCGCGTTGACTTCCTTTTGGAAGGCGGACATGGCCTCAGCTATGCGTGCACTATCCTCGACTACACCCCATAGGGAATCTTGGTGAATCGTAATGGATAGGGAAAGATCTTCTCTTAGTGTAAGCGAATCAAGGCTATCAATTGACACACCTTCTGCTAGCCGGAAGGAATGCGTTGTCTGTTGTGCTGTATCAGATGTCTTGCGAACAAGGGAATCCATTTTTACTAGGTCCCGTTCGATGTCTTTGGTCCATACTCGTGTTCGAATATTGGTAAAGAGCGTACTCATATCATTGAGCGCCCTGTTTCGGCGATCACTTGGTATCGCATTATCTAGCGGCTTAACCGTGGCTACTTCAAAATCGTAGAGTGCTTTGTCAAAAATTTGAATGGCATCCCAATTACCATACGCTTTAATAAGCTCTTGATAGCGTAAGCGCTCTCTTTTATTGATAATTCGATGGAAGGTGTCAGGGTAGGCCTGATTGGTTAGAGTGAAGTAGAATGCTGGACGATCTAAGCCTAAATCTCGGCTGACTTTTGCATAGTCTTGACCTCCGCTTTGTTCCATTACCCCGTCGGGATTGGCTTTTCCTTTGACTTTATTTAAGACGGGGTCTCCGGGAGTAATCAGGCTCAACCCAAAGGTGACAAGAGAAATCACAAACAATGTTGGGATCGCAATGATCAACCGTTTAAAAATATATTTTATCATGGTACGGTGCTAACTAAGGATTACAAATTGGGTTTCCAAAGGGCCACATTATATCCTGGTCTTGTGGCAAGTCCATATGCATTATCAAAGCGTTTGCTAATAATCAACTTTTTGTTCCCTGACCAAAGAAAAATATAGGGACACTCTCGATGGATGATGGCTTGAAATTCTCGATACATTTCATTGCGCTTTGTCTCATCAAGTTCCCCTCGTATCGAGTCGATAAGCGCATCGGATTGGGCGTCTCCAAATCCAACAAAGTTGGATCCTGCATTTTTATAGGAGTCGGTATGCCATAACTGTTTAAAGTCATCAAGTCCTGGATCCTTAATCCATCCCATGATAATCATTTGATAGTCTCTGCGGTCTATTTCTTCAAGTAAAACCGTCCACTCTCTCGCCTCCATGACAAAATCTACCCCTATACGTTTGAGGGACTCTTTAAAGTGCTTTCCAATTTCTATGGCACTCTGGCTTCCGGAAGAGTATTTAAAGGAAACCCTTAGTTCAACCCTTTCGCCATCGATTTCTTTTTCTAGAAATTCTGAACCCATTTTCCATCCTGCCGCTTCGAGCAATTTGGCCGCAGTATCTAGATTGTAGTGGTAAGGCGGTAAATCGCTGTTGTAATATGGCATACTTAGGTGAACAGGAGATTGTACAGGCTTAGCTAGCCCATAGCTCAAGGTCTTAAGGAGATAGTCTTTTTCGAGGGCAAAGGTTAGCGCTTGGCGTACACGTCGATCACTGAGCACAGGGTCTCGCATATTGAGCCCCAAAAAAGAGTAGGAGTTGCCGGCTGGAGTGTCAAGCTTGTAATGGGCATCAAGAGTGCCCTCGTCAAGGAATTTACGATAGTCTTTGGCTCGTATTCGATCAACGATATCAAACTGTTGTTCAAAGAGTCTTTCTTTAACGGACACATCGGACTCTTCCACCATAAAGACCACTTGGTCTACGTTGTTTTCAAGGCCAATAACTTCTTCTTGAACATTATCTCCCCACCAGTCCTTTTTTCTATCTAAAATGAGAAGATCATTTTTTTGGTCCCATTTAATCAACTCGTAGGGTCCTGAACCAAAAGCCAGCTGGCGTTTGAACATATCTTGTGAAAAGAAGTCTGCTTGCTTGTCTAAGTCTTCATTGCCTTCTTCCAAGTGTTTTGCGCCATTGGCATTAAGGTCGGTAACGGAGTATGGTCCTAGTAAATCATCGGGGTCATAGCGATATCGGGGCAGTATGTGTTGTGTGGTTAAGGAACTCTCAGCAAGGATGTATTGCTTCTTGCAATAAAATTTAAAGTGTTTTGGGTCGTAGGGGTCAATCCAAATCGAATCGAGGTCTTCAAAATATGGTCGCTTATGTAGTGTTTCAGAAAAAGGATTTTTAATCATTCGATAGGTGTAATCCACATCATGGGCTGTAATGGGTGTCCCATTATCCCATGCAGCTTCTTCTCGAATGCGCATTTCCATGACCATACCTCCGGAATAAGGACCCTTTGTTAAAATGGTGGTTTTGGGGTTTTCAATGAGCAATACTGGATTCATTGAAAAATCATTATCGTCGATTACCTGAAGGGTTTGGTAGAGATAATTTTGTATGGTTGAACTGTTGGCATCAGAAGACAACACGGCATTTAGGCTTTCCGGCTTCGAAGGCAAATAGACCCACACACTTTCCTCTCTTCCTTCATTTTCACCAAGGTTGCAACTGCTGAGTAGAGCACTAAAAACAAAAGCGATTAGGCTGATGTTAAATCCGTATCGAAGCATGGTCTTCATAGATATTTCTTTAACGGTATTCAATAAATAACCAAAATACGCAATCTCATGGTTTCCAAAGGGAATTCTGTTCTTGTTACTGGAGCAACAGGGCTCGTGGGAAGGCAGCTTTGTAAAGAACTTTTAAAATGCGGCTATTCGGTGCGTGTGTTATCGAGGTCTAATCGAAATATGGAGGGTTGTACATGTTTTTTATGGGATATTGAGGCCAAAAAAATCGATCCGAAAGCATTTGAGGGAGTTTCTGCCATTATTCACCTGGCCGGCGCGGGAGTTGGTGATCGCCGTTGGACTACACGCTATAAACAACAAATCTACGATAGCCGTATAGAGAGTACTAGGCTACTGATTAATACGCTGAAAACTATCGACCACACGGTAGATTCCTTTATATCGGCAAGTGCGGTGGGCTATTATAATGATCATGGTTCAGAATGGATTACCGAAGAAGCTCCTATGGCAGAAGAGTTTATCGCAAGATTGTGCAGAGATTGGGAGTCGGAAGGGCAAGGTGCTGAGGCCTTGGGTATTCGTTACGTAGCCTTGCGAATTGGCCTTGTACTCAGCAGAAAAGCAGGGTTTTTACCCAAAACAACGATGACACTTTCCCTTCGTATGCTCAATTACTTTGGCAACGGACAACACTATTATGCATGGATTCATGAAAAGGATGTTGTGAACATGTTTTGCCATGCATTAACCAATTTGTCGGTGCGTGGTGTGTACAATGCAGTAGCTCCCAACCCAATTCCTCAAAAGAAGATGCTTGCCGAATTAAAGAAGGTTTTATCCAAGGCATTAGTCATGCTTCCTGTGCCAACCTTTGCTCTACGCATTGTGCTTGGAGAAATGGCACGTGTAGTGGTCTTTAGTCAGCGCGTCAGTGCTCAAAAAATATTGGATACTGGATTTACCTTTTCATTCGATAAGGTGGATGAGGCCTTTTCTGATTTGTATTCGGCATAGCCTGATTAGGCAGAGGTAGACTGATGTAAGCTACACCATTCACAATCTTCTTTGCCGCAGCCTTCGAATTCGAAACGTTGGATTTTGCCATAGACTTCTTTGATTTGTTGAATCACTGCAGACACATCCTCTTGACTAATGTCTACAAAGTGCGGTTCTTGCGCCTTGTCATCTTTTTGTTCTACATACTGAAACTGAACGGACCCTACGGTACCCTGGATATCGATGGGGTGATGTGCATATTGTAGAAGAATGTAATAGAATACGGCTTGCCTCCAATAATCCCCTCCATATTGTGCCACATGATGAGAGGTGCCTTGCACAACACTTTGGTTAGGCCGATTAAAAGGCCTATAGGTATTGTTGAATTTTCCTGTCTTATAGTCGAAGACATGCCAAGTCGACTCAAGCTTATCAATCCGGTCGATATTACCCCGGATTTCGATTCCTTCGATATTTGCTTTGACCTTTAACTCGTTTCTGCGGTTGGTGTTTGGCGAAACAGGGTGTTGCTGTAAGTAGTTTTCAAGTACTTCTTTTCCATAACTATAGAAATCTTCAAATTCTTCTTGACTAAACACCTCTTTATTTCGTTGAAGATGGCGCTGAAATGCCTTGTAGCTCTGATCGAGCTGCACGTCACCTTGGGCATCTGAGTACTTATCAAATAATACTTCAAGGGCCTTATGAACGGCGCTTCCAAACTGAGCTGCGGGAGACATAGGAGACGGTAAACGCAGTAGATTGAGGTAGTAGAATTGAAGAGGGCATTTTAAAAAGTTATTAAGATGCGTAACACTCATGACATAGTTATCCAATGCAAATTGGAGCATATCGCGGTTATCTGGATCCGCATGCAGTACATTTCCTTGTTCAAGGGATTGCTGTAAAAAATCCGCATAGACACTGCTCTCGATGTGTTGTGGACTATGGTGTTGGGTGTTCTCATCGTCCTTTCGTTCAGCAAGTAATTCGCTGATAAACTGACATTCGACGAGGCTTTTATTGGTGTTGCTTTGGAGGGGGTAGGAAATGTATAAACGGCGTTTGGGTCGGGTTATTCCCACATAGAAAAGCCGTCTAGCATCTTCTACATCAATATTGGAGTCCATGCTCTCCGGGGTAGGCGGTAACTTGAAACGACTTCGGACACCTGACGTCCAGGTTTTGTGATCGTTTCCAATCATAAACACCGTATCAAATTCCAAGCCTTTTGAACCATGAAGCGTCATAAACTGAACACCTTCCCCGCTATGAATAACCTTTTGCATTCTTAGGCCTATGTCATGGGTGTCTAGTAAATCGAGCGTATGAAGAAAGTCTTTGAGTCTAAGTGCCTTGTTTCGTTGAGTTTCCGCTTTAAGAAAATCAAAAAGCGTATTGATTTCTTGAAGGAGAAAGAGTTTGTTGGATTGGCCGTTAATCCAAGGCAGCATACCACATGTTTTTATGATTGAATTAAAAATATGCTGCAGGGGTTGGCTAAAGGCTTCGGCAATTAAGTTGTCGAGGGATTGTAAGGATTCAGCAATTGCTGCAAAGGCCTCTTTCTCTTGGCTGGATTGTGCTCTTTGTATAAGGCGCTTACAATGCGATAACCACTGGAGGCGGTAATTCTTTCCATCAAACCTTTCTTCTCCTGCTTCAATTTGCTGAGCGATGGTTTGCTGAACGGAAATATGCACTCGACTGATACAAATTCCCGATAAGTCAAAACATGGGAAATGTAGAATCTTATGTAATAAATGTCCTCCCTTGAACGGGGACTGCATTTCGAGTTGCAGATATTTCATAATATCCTGAATCTGCTGGGTAAGTGCTTCCTCGAGAATATTCGTTGTGCGCACGATTTGAATGGGGATGCCCACATGTTGGAAATACTGTGCTATGCGCTCTGCTGTGCTATGCTTTTTATAGAACACAGCAATGTCTTGATAGGCCAAGCCCTGTTGTTTGTGCAGAAACTGAATCTTCTCTGCTATTCCCGCGGCTTCTTGAAGGCCGTCTTCATAGGAAAGCACTGAAATGTTTTGATCAAAGTTTGCTTCATCAGAGGAAGCATGTAATGGATTGGGATGGCTCTGTTGAGCAAGTCGCTGGATATTGTTTCGAATAAGAACATCTGCTTCATTGAGTATGCGCTGAGAAGAGCGATAGTTTCGTTGCAATTGAACAATACGTTCTTTTTCAAAAGCTTCTCCAAATGGACTTAGAAAGGACTCCTTGAAGTGTTCAATGTTTTCAACGTTTGCCCCTTGAAAGCGGTAAATGGATTGATCATCATCTCCAACGGCAAATAGATTGGGTTGGTCCCAAAAAGAGGCGAGCTGAAAGAGAATAGCATTTTGTATTCCATTGGTGTCTTGATACTCATCCACAAGTAGGTATTGAAACTGTTCTTGATAAGCCAATAAAAGCTCTTCATGATTTGTAAAGGCTTCATGGACAAATAGTAGCATATCTTGAAAATCAAACCGATGTTCTTCTTGGAGGATTTCTTGGTATTTAGGAAGAAGCTTACTGGCTTCATACGACCGTCTTAAGGGGTCCATCAGTTTGTTGTAGACCGAGGGTTTGATTTCTCCTTTTCTCTCTCCTTTCTTGTAGAGGTTATCCGGATTTTCTCCAATGCTTGCCTCAAAGGCCTCCATTCTTTGTAGGTATTCCTCTTCGTCTACGCCTTCTTTCTTTAACTCATCAAAAAATTTCCGAAGGCCATTGACATCGAAATACCGCATCTTTCTTCGACGAAGGGGATGGTTCCAATCAAGGTCGTCTATAATCTTCCGAATAAACTCCGCAGATTCTAAGTCAGATACGGGATCTAAGTCATCTAGATTAAAAATCTCTTTGTTTTCTTGAATTACTCGATTACAAAATCCATGGAAGGTGTGTATAGAAACCTTATGCGCCTGAGGGCCGATAAATTGAATAAGGCGGGCGCGCATAGCAGTTGCCCCCGCTTCAGTATAGGTCAGGCATAATATATTACTGGGGTCGGCATCGGTAGTTTCCAATATTCGCCCAATACGCGCTGCTAAGATTTGAGTTTTTCCAGTACCTGGACCGGCTAAGACAAGCACGGGACCATCGACGAGATCTACTGCTCTTCGTTGTTCGGGATTAAGTCTTTGTAGCGCCTCTCTGTAGGCCGTGGAAGTTAATGCCATGTTATTCATCTATACAGGTGAATATAACAGCTTTCTCCTCCTTCTATATGTGGTTTAGTCTTCCAACACTTCGATACTTCGATGCAGGAAAGTAGTAAGTTGATCTCCTGAAAGAACACCTTGGCTCAACAGTGCTAAATCGAAGAGTTGCTTGATGATGGCTTCTCGTTTACCTCGAGCTTTCAATATGCGTTGTGCCAAGGGGTGGTTCGTGTTTACGACCACATTATACCGATCGGGCATATTTCCCATCATGGCCATTCCGCCACCCATCTGATTCATCTCTTTCATGCGACGCATCCACTCCGATTGGGTGAGCGTTACTGGGTAATCTTTTGGGTTTAAGGCTTTGCATTCAACTTGGAAGTTTTCGTCGGCTATTGTGGCCGAAAATGCTTCTTTTAGCTGCTCAACCTCTTTTTCATTTAAGACAGATTCAACTTGCTCATCTTTATCAATTAAGCTATCTAGCGCATCGGCATCTACTCGTTTGAAGGTAATGTCACCATCCTTCATTTCAAGGTGTTGCATAAAGTGGTTGTCAATCATTACATCCATAACCAAGACCGTGTAATCCCGAGATTTTGCTGATTCTATGTAGGTATGCTGTCCCTCAGGATTGTTGGTGTAGAGGAGAATGATTTTATCATTTTTGTCTTTGTGAATTTCAGATAAGGCCTCTTTCCATTCTTCGATGGTCTTACAACTTCCTTCCGTGTCCTTCATCAAACCAATCTTTTGACTGCGCTCAAAGAATTTCTCGTCGGATATCAATCCATATTTTACAAACACTCCAATGTCTTCCCACTTCTTCTCAAAACCTTCTCGGTCCTTTTTAAAGAGTTCATTGAGTTTGTCGGATACTTTTTTACTGATATGCCCTGTTATTTTCTTGACTTGACTATCCGCCTGAAGCGCTGACCTTGATACATTGAGCGGGATGTCTGTTGAATCAATAACACCATGAAGAAGCGTAAGAAATTCAGGCACAATTTCTTCGACATTATCGGTTACAAAGACTTGGTTGCTGTACAAGCCGATCTTATTGCGTTGCACTTCCATCGATCGGTTGAGTTTTGGGAAGTAAAGAATTCCCTCTAAATGAAATGGATAATCTACATTAAGATGAATCCAAAACAAGGGATCTTCGCTCATAGGATAGAGCTCTCTATAGAAACTTAAGTAGTCTTCATCTTTTAACTCACTGGGGTTCTTCGTCCAGAGGGGCGTTGAGTTATTGATTATTCTCGGCGTGGTTATCGTTGTTTTTTCTTCTCCTTCTCCCTCTTCTACGGTGTTTTCTCCGAATACTATAGGGACAGGCATGAACTTACAATAGGTAGTTAGTAGACCCAGAATTTTTCCTTCGTCTAAGTAACCCTCTCCTTCTTCTGAGATATGCAAAATGATATCGCTTCCTCGCCGATCGCGCGTTGCCTCAGATAGGGTATATTCTGTTTTTCCCTCACTTTCCCATTGTATCGCACCTTCTCCTTTGTACGAGCGGCTCACTACGGTTACTTTTTCTGCTACCATAAACGCACTGTAAAATCCAAGGCCGAAATGACCTATGATTTCAGCTCGATCATCCAGATCCTTGAATTTTTCTGCAAATTCTTCAGCACTTGAAAAGGCAATGTCTGAGAGATATTTTATCACCTCTTCTTCATCCATGCCTAGGCCATCATCTGATATGGTAAGCGTTTTCGCATCTTTGTCAAGGTGGATGGTAATTTGGGGATTGAAGTCAAGTCGCTCAGCTTCCCCTTTTCGGATAAGCATGTCAAGCTTTCTTGTCGCATCGACGGCGTTGGATACCAATTCTCGCAAAAAGATATCTTGATCCGTGTACAAGAATTTTTTGATAATAGGGAAGATGTTCTCCGTATTGACACTGATATTGCCCTGTCGCATAATGACTTTTTTGCTCTAGGTTTAGCAAAGGCCATGCCGATGAATGCTTAGAGTGTTTTTGTGCCAAAATGGCATAAACTGGACTGGAGAGGCTTATTTCGTTTGGCGAAGGCCTGCATTAATGATAGGGAATGGGTCTTCTGGATTACATGCCGTCCCTGTTCCTCCATCGATTATTTTGAATTCGACTTGTCGATATTCCAATAGGGGAAGTCCCTCTTCTTCAATGGCCTCCTCTTCACCGATGTATCGCAATTCAAATCGCGAACAAGGAAGATCATATTTTTCACTGAGGTAGGACATAACTTCCATGGCTCGGTTATAGCTCAGCTTGATGTTGTAGTTATCATCATTGACATAATCGGTTTTCCCTGTAATCATGATGTTTAAATCATGGCAGCGTTGCATAAGAGCTCCTACGACATGAAGGTGAGCATAGTATGCTGGGTCTATAGAGTAATAGTTCTGAGCGAAGTGCACGGTAGGGAATTCTGTAATGTCCTCACAATCCTTTGCTTGGCTGCTGTTGTTGATTAGGGCTTGAAGGTCTTGATAGATTTGAGGTAAGTCCTTTACTTTTTCGTCATAATCGGGATCATCTGGATCGATAATAGGAATATGAGCGACACCATTAGAATCTACCGGCAATCCTGTAATACTGTACTTTTCTTCATCATATAAGTCAATGATTCCATCGTCATCAGAATCTAAGGCGCGACCCTTTGTATCCACCGGGGCTTCTTCTGGAGTGTCTTCTTCTTCGTCTAATCGGTTAATCACTCCATCATCATCATCATCCGCTAAGGCTTCGTTAATGGATTTTTCGACATTGATTTCATTTAGTCGTTCATAGGTATACTGGAATGGATTTAAGTGGGTTAAGGGCTCGGTTGTTTGCTTGCCTATTAGCTTAAAAGTTATTCCTACAGTAGCTGTTGCGTAGGCATCTTTATCCTTTGTTACCCCGTTAGAACGGTAATTCAAAGAACTTAGGTCCTGACCTGGAAACTGCGCAAAAGGTTCTGACCACCTGTGGCCATCAAGAAGATCAGATGTGGTATACATCATGCGCGTTTCAAGATCTAAATCAATAAAACGATTGACTCTGAATGTGAATCCTCCTCCAAAACCAAAGGAAGGATTAAAGGTGAATCCATTTAAAAAAGAAATGGCCTTTAGTTCGTAGTCATTTTCAGCGTCGGTTTCATAAACTCCGTCCCGCATATCTTCAAGCGCATTGAGAATGTCTGGTTTTGAGGTATTCGTCGGGGGTATATTGCCATAACTGTAGGGTTGACCATTTTCATCGTAATGATCATACCGGGTGCGGTAGAGGAAGCCACCTGCGGAAATAAAAACATTAAAAAGCACTTTTGAGCGCTCTTTGTGGAATCGTGCACCTCCGAAGCTGAACATCACATCAAAGGTCATATCATGAGACACGGTATAGCTATTGTGATAAAAATTCACTCGATTTGGCAATTGAGGATGATTAGTTCCTAAGCCAATAGTGTCCGCATAAGAAATAAGTTCAGGAACTGCTCCAACAAGATTAGATGTAAGCACAGATGGCTGCCAATCTGTATTCCACATACGCATGTGAGCATAATTCAGTCTGAGTGACATAAAATAAGACATGGCTTTTTTGGCAAATAATCCAAACGTGTAACCTGGTGCAAAAGGTTTGACTCCTCGAAAGAAGTTTTGATTGATATCACCATTTATTATCGCAGTACCTCCTCGTATCCCTAAACTCCATGCGTGTTTAGGTTTAGCTGGATAATAATACTCCCTATCGATGAAACCATCTTGTTGCCGTTTATTGCGCTTGGTTTGATTGAAAGGTTGAGCACTTTGTAGATCCGGCATTAATGGAGTAGAATACCTCGCTCGAACGGAATCGGGACTTCCTCGCTCTCGCACTACGGTATCTTGTGTGGATAGAGAGTCTGTTGAATCTGTCATCTCGTACCATGAAGATCGAGTCACAGAATCATCTCCAGCTGGAGTTATTTCTTGGCTCATTGAATCTACCATAGAGTCAACAGGGGCTTCGTTGATGGATTCCTTTGCTTCCTCTGTTTCTGCAGGATCTATGGTACTATCTTCTGCCATAAAATCTCCCTGGATGCCTGTGCTATCGGTAGATATTGGCTCATCGACAGTTTGAGCCCACAGGCGTGGGCACAAAAAAGTCAATAAAAGAAAGAGGTAAAATACCCGCATTGGAAATGGTTAGCTCCTTGCAAAGGTAGTGAAAATGACATTAAAGGCCATTTATTACTCGTAGACCTCGACCTTAACTTGTTTTTTGTCAAACCCTATGTCAAATAGAGTCTTTCTTGCCTCGTCCACCATGTCCTTCCAGCCGCAGATAAAAAATTCTAGAGGGAGTTCGTTGTACTCACCGTTTTCCATGGTCTGGAAGTAGTTCTCGATAATTTCTTTGTACACTTCATGGACATATCCTTGACGTCCTTTCCAAGGCTCTCGAGACAGGATGATGTGGTAGTTTAACTGCGGAATGGCCTCGACTAACTCCTGAATTTCCTTGAAGTATAGAATGTTTTCTTCTCTTCGTGTGCCGAAGACGAGGTGAATGTCCCCTGTTTCAATCTTTTCTTCTTTGATGAATTCTAGAATGCTTTTGAAAGGGGAAATGCCAGTTCCAGTGCAGATAAAGATGAAGTTTTTCTTGTAGTTATCGATGGTAAGCACCCCTGATGCTCCATGACCTAGTTCAATATGGTCGCCAACTTCAAGAGACCATAGATAAGCTGTTCCTTTGCCACCTTCTTTCTCTACAATGACTAACTCAACCTCATCGGCATTCGGTGAGTTGGCAATGGAATAATGTCTAATCCCTCGAGATTTCCTAGCGTCAATAGGCAAGCTCAGAGAAATATATTGTCCTGCCTTGAAAGGCAAGTCATTATCGGGTTTAAGGTAAAACCTCTTTGTGGTGGAGGTTTCATCAATAATCTTGGTTATTATCATTTACTATTACTTAGACAATAATGGGAAAATGGAATTCTTAATAAGCTCGAACATTTTTTCCTTCCATAAAGTTTAAAAAAGCCTTATTGACAACGCGTCTACCTCCAGGAGTTGGATAATGGCCATCAAAGTACCATTGACCAGTATGATTAGGACAGGCAAAGGATAATCCCTCTAAACTTTGATAGATGACTTCGACATCGGAGAAAATGGATTTTGGCTTCACTATCGCTGAAATTTCTGCACTGATGTCATCTGGAGAAAATTGATCATATAAGGGCTTGACAAAGTTCTTTTGGTCGGCATTTCCTTCCCGAAAAGCGGCTTTAATTTGTTGCACTGTGTCAGTAAGCTGACTTTCTAATCCTCTAGACTTCAGAAGATTAACCATGGCCCGAAAGGCTATAAACTCATGCATTTTGGACATATCAATGCCGTAGCAATCAGGATAGCGTATCTGGGGCGCGGATGAAAGGATGATAATTTTTTTCGGACCGAGTCGGTCAAGAATTCGAATAATACTTTTTTCTAACGTGGTACCTCGAACAATCGAATCATCGATTACAACGAGGGTATCAATATTCCTTCGAATGGTTCCATAGGTTATGTCGTATACATGCTGCACAAGATCGTCACGGCCCTTATCTTCTGTGATAAAGGTTCGGAGCTTTACGTCTTTCACCGCTACTTTTTCTACCCTTGGTTTTTTTTGAAGCGCCCTAATCCATTCTTCCCGATCGATTTCTTTTTGTTCTAGCTGCCTGTCTGCTCTTGATTTATAGACCTTCTCTAATCCTCTAACCAGACCATAAAATGCGGTCTCAGCCGTGTTAGGTATATAGGAGAAAACGGTATTATCCAAGTCATAATCCACCCGCTCAAGTACGGTCTTGGCCAGGCTTTCACCCAATTTGCGTCGTTCATTATAAATGTCGATGTCTGTTCCGCGAGAGAAATATATACGCTCAAAACTGCAAGCGGTCTTAGGCTTTTCCTCATAGATCTTTTCAAGCGAGGTTTTTCCATCTCTTCGAATCCATAGCATATGGCCTGCAGGAAGCTCTTTTACCTTATCGTGCGTCACCTCAAAGGTGGTCTGAATGGCAGGTCTTTCGGAGGCCACAACAACTGCCTCATCATTATGGTAATAGAAGGCAGGTCGAATACCATGCGCATCTCGCAACACGAAAGTGTCTCCACTTCCTGTAATGCCGGACATAACAAATCCTCCATCAAACGCTTTGCACGCATTATTGACAATCTGCTTGAGATCAAGGTTTGCCTCAATATGCTCTGATATCGTTTTTTTGGCGTAGCTGCCTTGTTTAAACGTATCAAACAGTCGCTGCACCTCTCGATCAAGAAAATGTCCAAACTTCTCCAATACGGTAATGGTATCCTTTCGTTCTACGGGATGTTGGCCAATCTCGATCAGTTGATTGATCAGTTGGTCTACATTGGTAAGATTGAAGTTTCCTGCAATAAGAAGATTTCTCGACCTCCAAGAGTTTCTTCTATGGAAGGGATGGCAGGCATCAGTTGAATTTACACCGTGGGTTCCATATCGCAGATGGCCCAGGAATATATCACCGTAGCAGACAGCCTCTTGATAAAGCGTATTGCAGAGCGCCGCACCCGATTGTTGAGGATTTTGGTCTATACATTGTTGCACTTTGCCGTCCCAATCTTTAAATAATGAAGCAATGGCATCGGAATCAATGGAACGCTCTCGGTAAATGTAGGGTTTGCCGGGAGGCGTATAGAGTTTGACTGTGGCAATTCCTGCGCCGTCTTGGCCTCGATTTCTCTGTTTTTGCATGAGCACATGAAGTTTGGAGGCCCCCCAGGTTAAGCTCCCATACTTGTCATAGTAGTATCCCGGTGCTTTAAGCTGTCGGACAAGCGCTAAGCCGCATTCATGTTTTATAAATTCACCCATGCTTTTGAATCGCAAAGTTGGTGAAATCATCCCACTAATTGAAACCAGATGTTCTATCAATTGTCAACGCTCAAAAATGTATCTTTGAGCAAACGCTTTATATTGTGAATGTTTTAGAAATCTACACCGAATCAACTCCAAATCCTACGAAGCTGAAGTTCGTAACGTCAAAACAGCTTCTTCCTCAGATGATTTTCGAGGGGAAGGGTGTTGATGAATGCGCTGACAGCCCTTTTGCATTGGCACTTTTTGAGGAATTCCCTGAGATTGGTGAAGTATTTATATCAAATAATTTTGTCACACTTACTAAGGTCGATGATAGTAAGGATTGGTTTGAGGTAATCTATACGATAAAAGCCTTTATGCATACCTATATCACCGAAGGCAATGTCATCGTATCCGATCGATTTATTGAGGCCTACAAAGAATCGATGAAAAGCCAGTCTACAGGGGCGGCTGATATCGAACAAAAAATTATCCATTTGCTTGAGACCTATGTTCGTCCTGCGGTAGAAACGGATGGGGGTAATATTGCCTTTGAACAGTTTGACCAAGGCATTGTGACCGTCAAGTTACAGGGAGCATGCTCGGGTTGTCCTTCTTCTACGGCCACCTTAAAGGATGGAATTGAAGCGATGCTCAAGCGCATGCTTCCAGAAGTAAAAGAAGTCGTCGCGTTGGCAGAATAACTAGAAGATTAGGTATTGCTTTCGAGATGGAAGCAAGTGGTTTTTCCAACCAGAAACGATGTGTTGTCAATGACTGTCTCATGGGTCATATGTGGCTGTTCCTTAAACGCATCGAGAATTCCTTGTACTCGGGCACAGGGAATATTCGCCGCAGTGAGTTTTTCATGAAGCGATAGAGCATAGTATTGTCGGCAGACGTCCTGAAGGATATCAATTAGTGTCGTTCTATGGATGACACGTTGAGGATTGGTTCGAAAACTATCAGCCAACATTCTTGGCTCGTTAAGCACCTCCGCTAATCGAAGATATTGTACATCTGTTCCCACGGCAAAGAGAAGATAATCTCCTCCCTTACATTCTACAAGATCCCCATAGGGACAGATATTAGGGTGTGCTGATCCCATAGGGGATGGGTTAACCTTTTGATTTAAAGCATAGCTTGATTGATTGACTTGCGCGGCAAGAGCTGCTTCAACTAAAAACACTTCGACAAGCGATCCCTTTTGGTTGCTCTGTTTATGAAGCAGGGCCGTGAGTATTCCGGCACGCAATTGATGAGAGGTAAAAACATCAATAATGGCTACGGGTATTTTTAGAGGAGGCTTTCCTATTTCACCGTTGATTGACATCCACCCGGTTTCAGCCTGCAAAACGGCATCGTAAGCTGGCCTATTCCGATCATCAGGGTAAGTTGAGATCCAACCTACAATGAGCTTTGGATGAATTTTACGTAAGTCATCAAGTCGAAGATTGAGTTTCTCTTGTACAATTGGGCTAAAGTTTCCAATTAATACATCTGCATCTTCCAGCTCCTGCATTAGCCATTGGTGGTCATCCGGCAGGCTTAGGTCCTTTTGCACAATTGTCTTGTTATAGTTTGCTGATGCATGGTAAGAGGAAACCTCCTCGTCATAGTGTTCTCCCTCTCGTAACCAAGTCCTCGTGGAATCCCCTCCGGTTTTTGCATTTTCAATGCGAAGAACCTTAGCTCCTAATTCTGAAAACATGTTGGCTGTCATGGGGCCTGCCAAAACAGATGAAAGGTCGATAATTTTTAAATCTTGTAAGGGCGAGCGTTGCATAACCATATTCTCTGACCTCCAAGGTATAGAATACTGCGATGACTCGAAGGAAGTTTATCTTTACCTAACGCTATGAAGGTCCTTAAAAAGAAGTTGAAGTCCCTCCCTGACAAATCACTTGATGCTATGTTTCTTCGTCATCATGAAGAGGTTTTCAAACAAACAGATTGTTTGGACTGTGGGAACTGTTGTAAAACCTTAGGACCAAGGCTGACAAAGACCGATATACGAAGAATGGCAAAGTACCTCAAGGTAAAAGAGGGTGATTTTTTTGCTTCCTATCTGCGCGTAGATGAAGATGGAGATACGGTTATGAAGGCACTTCCCTGTCCGTTCTTAGGAGGAGACAATTATTGTTCGGTCTATCCCGCTCGCCCTAAGGCCTGTCGAGAATACCCCCATACCGATCATACAAAAATGAAAAAGCACCTCAATCTGCTTGAAAAGAACTTGAAAACTTGTCCTGCTGCCCAGCAAATCGTTGATCGGATAGCCGAGGACTTGGGACTGCCGTCTTAGTGCTGTATACTTGCACTTCCGCTCACTATGCTCACAGTTAACTCTATATCAATGGAATTCGGGGGAGAGGCCCTTTTTGATAATCTGAGTTTCCAGATTTCTGCTGGGGAGCGTATTGGTCTCACGGGAAAAAATGGTGCGGGCAAGTCAACCCTGCTTAAAATCATTCTCGGAAGTTTTCGACCCACATCAGGGCAAATCGATACGCCAAAAGATTATAGAATTGGCTATCTCGCCCAAGATCTTGACGGGGTTTCTTCTCTCAGCGTCCTTGAAGAGACTAAAAAAGCACTCAAAGTAATCCAAGAGGTAGAGCAAGAGATTAATGACATCGTCCAGCGCTTAGAGACGACTGCAGATGTGAGCTCAGACGCGTACATGCGCATGTTGGATGATCTGAACGACAAGCAGATTCAGCTGGACTCTATGGGTGCTGATCACACAGAGGAGCGCATTGAAAGGGTCTTAAAGGGCTTGGGGTTTGAATCAAGTGATATGACAAAGCCGTTGAATACATTCAGCGGTGGATGGCAAATGAGGGTTGAGTTAGCGAAGGTTTTATTGGTGAACCCAGATATTGTATTGCTCGATGAGCCAACCAACCATCTTGATATAGAATCTATACTTTGGCTTGAAGGATATTTACAAGAGTTTGGGGGGAGTGCGATAATCATCTCTCACGACAGGGCATTTTTGGATGCGGTGACCAATCGGACGATTGAAATTGTCAATGGAAGTGCTCGTGATTACAAGTTTGCGTATTCAAAATACTTAGAAGAACGAGCCTCAGATGTCGAGCGGCAACGGGCGGCAAAGAAAAATCAGGAACGGCAAATCAAACAAATGGAGCGAAATATTGAACGTTTTCGCGCTAAGGCCAATAAGGCAAAGTTTGCGCAAGGTTTGATTCGCAAGGTGGATGCCATTGAGCGCCTAGAGGTGGATGATGATGCCATTGCCGCTATGAAGTTTCGTTTTCCTGATCCGCCTCGTTCGGGTAAAGTAGTGGTTAAAGCGGTAGACGTCGCAAAATCTTTTGGCTCAAATGAAGTGTTTCGCTCCGTTGATTTTGAGATTTTACGTGGTGAAAAAGTAGCCTTTGTTGGAAAGAATGGCATGGGTAAGACGACGTTAAGTAAGTGCATTGCGGATCAAATCGATTTTGAGGGAGATCTAAGTCTCGGAAGCAACCTTTCCCTTGGATTTTTTGCCCAACATCAGGCCGAGACCATTCCAGGTGATAAAACCGTCTTTGAAACAGTAGACGATAAAGCGACAGGTGATATGCGAACAAAAGTTCGAGGCTTACTAGGTGCTTTTCTTTTTCAAGGAGATGAGGTAAATAAAAAGGTTAAGGTGCTCAGTGGTGGAGAGCGATCACGCTTGGCATTAGCCTTATTAATGTTGGAGCCTCATAATCTTTTAATCCTTGATGAGCCAACCAATCACCTTGATATGCAGTCCAAGGCTATTTTAAAAGAGGCTATTCAGCACTTTACAGGTACTGTGATTATCGTTTCCCACGATAGAGATTTTCTCAATGGCTTAACAGAACGGGTTTTTGAGTTTAATCATCATACAGTAAAGGCCCACATCGGGGACATAAATGATTTTTTAGCGCTCAAGAAGGCCGAATCCATGCGCACATGGGAAAGGGTGGAGAAAAAATCTAAGCTTCTCGAAAGCAAGGAAAAGAAAGTCAATGATTATGCCTTGCGTAAATCCTTGGCTAAAACCGAGCGAAAGATTGAGAAGCTGGAGGCGGAAATCAATGAAATGAATCAAGCGCTTCAAGACCCAGAACAATACACCCAGTTACAAAGTGACGAAGCCTTTTTAACCCGGTACAATCAAAAAGTAAAGGACTTAGATAAACTCAATGAAGCCTGGGCGGAGTTAGCTGATCAAATCGATGAATAGGTTAGACCATTTTGGTCAAGAGGTATCCGTCAACAACAGATGCAATACTTAAAATCTTGTTTTTGCTATCCTTATTGTACTTGTTGTAGTAATAGGTTGAAGGTTTTGTTTTAAGTTTTGTGGTATCCTTCCACTCTTTATGGGTAACAAGCAATCCTTCTCCTTTCTTGAGGTTTTCAATCTCTTTTCCAAAAAAAATTGCTTTTCTTCTACGGCCAACCTTACTTCCAAGCAAATCTTTGACTTCTTTTTGTGTTAATTTTTGAGGCATAGCCGGATATCTTAATGTGTTAACATAAAATTAACACAAAAAGATAAAAATGGGCTACTCTATTTAGTCATACTTAGATTCAAGGCTTTGTTTAATACAAAGGGTCCGTTTTCCGTGAAGGTGACACTAAACTCAAAGGTCTTCTTTTGATAGCCCGTCTTTTCTACGACAAGGCGAATGTTATAGAGTTGGTCCAATGTGTATTGATCTAATGCAAATCGAAAGGATCCGTCTTTGTTTGAGAAAGTGGACTGCATGTCATTGTTATTAAGATTGGTCAAGGTGACTTTCACATCCTCCATAAATCGACGAGCTTCTCCATCCATCATTCGACCAAAAAATGAAAGGCCTTCAAATTCGGGCAACATTAGATTCATAGTATAGTTTAACTGACGAGGATTCATGATAATTACATTATTCCCCTCATTGTATCCAGAGGCTCTAGCCTCTACTAGATATCGACCATTTTCTTGTAATTCAAAGCCATAACGCCCCTCTTCATCCGTCTTCGTTGTCATTAATACATTGAGGAAACTGTCTACAAGTTGAACATCTGAATTCGGAATTCCATTGCCTGCGGTATCCCGCACAATACCTGATATTATCTTAGAAAACTCAAAAGGGACTTCGACCTTGGCGTAGTAAATATCCTCTCTTTTTTTTGATGCTTGGCGGTTTGTAGTGAAATATCCATACTCAAGCATAGGATCTAATACCAAACCATAATCATCTAATGGCGAGTTCACAGGGGCTCCAGGATTATCGATGATGTCATAAATTCCTAAAGATGACTTTCGCGCGATCAGTACATCAAGACCTCCTAAGCCAAAGTGCCCATCACTTGCAAATAAGAGCATATCGCCTCGCTGAGTCATGACAGGAAACACCTCATCAAAGGATGTATTGATGCGACTTCCCATATTTTCTGGTTTACTCCAACCTTCGGCTGTATAATCACTATAGTAGATGTCACTACCTCCTGATCCTCCCGGCATATTGCTTGAAAAGTATAGACGCTTACCATCAGCGGTTAGAAAAGGATGCGTGCAACTGAAGGTAGGGTCATTATGTGGAAAAGCTTCCCAGCTGTCCCACTCGCCATATTCGGATTTGTTGCCAATAAAGATGCCTAGTGGCATTTGCCCCTGAGCGTTGTATCCATTTTCCAATGTGCGACTTATGGCAGCCATAGATCCCTCTTTAGCGAAGGAAACGGGACCATCATGATAATCGGTTTGGAAGCTTTCGTCCAATCGCGTGATGTTCTCAAGGTTTTTACCATCAATGGTTGCTTTGAAGACATCTAGAAATCCAAGACCTGTACTAGTATTTTCTACTCTTTTGGGTTGCGCTTTGCGCCTGCTGGAAGCAAAAACCAATTCACCTCCACTCATAAACATCGGTCCGATATCGATTTGGTCATCCGAAATAGAGGTTGGCGAGGCTGAAAAGATTCCTGTTTTACGGTCTGATAATTCGTCCATAAGGGAATCTAATTCAATGATGTCATTGGCGAGGCGATTATTACCGTATTGGTCAAGCAGTTGTTGGGCATACTCAACACTCTTACCATATTGCCGAGCCATGCGCGAATACACCATGGCTTTTAACAAGTCTGTTTGAGTCGCTTCGTCATCATAATTCTTGAGTATTCGATCATATATTCGAAAGGCTTTACTGGCTTTTCCACTTAATCGATAGGCTTCTCCAAGCATTCTCCAACCCTCAGCACTTGTAGGTTGATTCTTTTCTAGGCATAATACGGCCTTCTCATATTCCATCGCACGAAAAAACTCAGCACATTTGGAGTCTTGTGCATGGATATTAGTATTTCCTAGAAAAAGAAGTACAAGGCTAAAGCTGAAAATCTTTACAACGGAATAATTCATTGTATGTATTGTTTTATTGATCAAAAGTATCTTGGGGTTACGGCAGGAATTCGATTTCTCTTAAACCAATCAAATCTCAGAAAGGCTTCATGCGACCCTCCATTATACGTGAATGATTGAAATCCATACGAATAGTCAAAGCTGTAACCCAGTTTAAGGCTTGGAAGAATATTCCATCCAATAAGTCCTCCCACAGCATCACCCGAACGCCATATTCCACCAACTTCAAACTTGTCTTTGATGATCACATTCATCATAAGATGCATGGCAACAGGACTTCCGGATTCAACCTGTACCATCGCAGCCGGATTCAACTTGATGTTACTCAGGTCTCCCATAGGAATTACTCCTCCTGTTATCACATGGTAGGTCAAGCTTTCTTCGCGACTCGTTGCGTTGGTCCGGAGATTATTCTTTAGTAATCTGGGAGCGCTTAAGCCGAAATAAAATCCTTGAGAACTCAAGTAAAGTCCAGCCCCTACATTGGGTAAAAAGCGGCTGCTTTCATCTTCAGCAAAGGCAACATCTCCTGCCACTCCATCAAGATCGGTTAAGTTGTTTTGGAAAATTCTTCCACCTCCTTTGATTCCTATAGAAAGTTTGAATTGATCGCCGAGTGGTTGACGGTAGGCAAGATCTATGTAGGCTTGAGACGTATTGCTTGGGCCTATTTTGTCGTTCATTGCCGAAAACCCTACACCAAGTCGCTCACTAATTAAAGGGGTGTGCAGGGTAAGGGTTTGCGTCATAGGCGCTCCTTCTACACCCACCCATTGGCTGCGGTGGAGTACGGTAAGCGTTAATGCATCCCGACTACCAGCATAGGCAGGATTTACGTTTAAGGTGTTTTGCGTAAAATTGGTGTAGACTGGTTCCTGCTGTGCAGATGCTACAGAAAGGCCGAGCGTGCAAAACAATCCAAGGGCGATTCCTCGCCTGATAAAATGTCTTTTATAGTGTATCATAACTTATCGATTCAGATAAACATATCCTTTAAATAGTGTTTGGCTTCCCGGTCCAAAGGCTCCCACGCTGCCAAGATCTATGAGGTAGAAATAGGTTCCTACAGGTAGATCCTCCCCGATGAGGCTAACTCCATTATTACTCTTTCCATCCCATCCATTGGCGTTCTTGTAAGGTTTTGCTTGATAGACGAGACTGCCCCAGCGGTTGTATACTTTTACTTCGGCCTCAAGGAAATTATCGATTCCTTGAATAAGCCAAGTGTCATTCGTGCCATCACCATTCGGAGAGAATCCTTCAGGAATGCTAAAGGTGCAATCCTCTGTAGTAGTAATCTCAAGAGTAATGCTCGTTTGGAGATAACTACAAGGTTCAAGTGGATTGGTGCCGTCAACTACTTCTTCTGTGCCATCGATTACGCCGTCTCCATCCGTATCGGGATTGAAGGGATCCGTTCCAAGACTATCTTCCTGGTAGTTGGTGAGTCCATCATTATCACAATCAAATGTGCTATCCCCAACTTGACAGGTGACTTGTATAAGCACGGTATCCAAACTGCATGCGACGGGTAGGGTGTCGCCATTTACAACGAGGCCGGTATCACAGATTTCAAACACAAGGGTGTCTACACCAGTAAAGTTATTCTCTGGGATGTAGGTATAATTACCTGTAGAGTCAAAAGTGATTGTACCATGGTTTGGGCCACTTGTAGTTCCATTGGGATATACAAGTGTCGAGAGCTCAGGGTCGTATTCATTGCTATCGATTAGGTTGATGGATAGCGTATCACTCGATGCCATAAAGTAAAATGTATCGAAGACTACTGGTGGATCATTAACAGGAGTGATGGTAAAGAAGATCCAATTCGTATCGCAATTCTGAGGTGGATTAGGAGTTCCATCATCACATAAAATGACCCCTATTGAGTCACTTCCATAATATTCTGCATTTGGGGTATAGGTATACTCCCCGTTCGTATTGATCGAAAGCACACCGTGATTGGGAAGTGCAAAAACAGTCGAATAGATGACATTCCCATCAATATCAGTGTCTTCACTTCCTACGGCATTTCCAGAATAGACTTGGTCTTCTTCTATAACAATGCTGTCATTGATAATCACAGGCGCATCATTGATTGGAATAACAGTGATGTATACCCAATTGGTATCACATAGCGTGGGAGGTGTTGGTGGTCCATCATCGCAGATGATCACAGAGAAACTATCTAATCCATAGTAGTCAGGACTTGGTATGTAGGTATAGCTTCCAGAAGAATCTGTGAGTATCAATTCACCATGGAGTGTAGAGTCAACAAATTCGGCGAGAACAAAGTTGCCATCTAAAGCAATATCATTGCCATCAACGTAGCTCGACGTAAGGGTATCATCTTCAAGAACAGATTCTGAATTGTCTACGATGACGGGCGTGTCTGTCACAGGAAAAACATTGATATACAGCCACATCGTATCACAAATCTCATTGAGGATTGGGAAGGCTCCAAGTTCTCCAAAGTCACATAAGAGTAAACTGAAAGAATCTACTCCATAAAAGTTTGGATCAGGATTATAACTGAATACGGGGTTTCCATTGATATCCTGTGTTATAAATACCGCACCATTGTCCGTAGAATCGATTAACGTTGGGGATTGGAATCCCCCTTCGATGTCGGTGTCCGTGGAATCTAGTATGGGCATGTCAATTAGGAATGAATCTTCCTGAGCAATAAAAAACTTGTCATTGATTGTAGGGGTATCATTGATAGGCACAACTTCGATAAACAAGGTGTCGTAGACGATTATTGCAGGTGGTGGATACCCTGCATCGGTAAACCCAATAACGATGGTGTCGTTGCCATAATAATGTGCAGGGGTTGAGTAGTCAAAGCTTCCATCTACAAAGAAGGTAAAGGTCGCATTTGGATTGGACTGGTAAATTGGATTGGAAGCAAAGTCAGGATAAAGAATAACAGGCGCCGTATTTTGCTCTGCAAAAATATCTGCGCTATCATGTTCCAAGGATTCATCCCAGAAATCATCTGATAAGGTTACGTCTTCATTGACTGTATAATAATCATTGGTAATCGTCGGCGTATCGTTTACGGTATCAATATCGATATACAGCGTATCAAAGTAACACCAATTGCTACCTGGAACACCGGAAATGTTTAGGTCGCACACTTCAAAGATGGCCGTATCTAAACCATATTGGTTTGGATACGGAGAAAAGAAATAACTTCCATTGGGAAGGGCAAACATATCACCTAAGGACGGACTATCTGCCACGGTGAATTGAACCACCGCCGTCGGATTAAATCCATAAAATTCTTCAATTACACCCGCCGTATCGGTATCCTCTAGAATAAAGATGGAGTCCAAGGTAATCGGATCAATGGTTACCATGTAAAACGTATCGGTGTAGTTGGTAATAGCAGGCATTGGGTCGCCATCATCGTCTGCTGTAAACACGGTAGAGTCTACGCCGAGGTATCCACTATCTGGAGTGTAGGTTACTAATCCAGTGGAGTCCCAATAAATTACTTCCCCATGAATAGCTGAGTCTTGATAAGACGTCACAAAAAGATTTCCATCGTCATTATCGCCTTGAAGCGTATTACCATTCGTGGTGGAATCCAGAAGGCAAACCATAAACTCATTAGCCATTTGGGCTGTATCATTTACTCCAATGATGGTGATAATAATAGTATCTGTTGTACAGAGTGAGTCGGGAAACCCTTCATCGCACACGCTGATTACAAAGGTGTCAAGACCATAGAGGTCGGTCAAGGGACTGTATTCAAAGTATCCATCTGCAGCCAGGGTGTCCAGCGTCCCTAAGTTTGGTAGATACAATAAGGTATCGATAAAGACGACGGGACTGTAGTTGATGGAATCGGCGTCATCATTAAAGAGGATCGTATCGGTAAAGGCAGAATCCTCTAATGTGGTAAAGGTGTTAAGCGTAACAACCGGAGCATCACCGACGGGAAGCACGGTGATAAAGATAGTATCTGGCAGGCAGGTATTGTTTACTGTATCACAGACTTCTAAGATGGCTGTATCTGGCCCGTTATAGTTTGAGTCAAGGTGAATAGAGTAACTGCCTAAAGTGTTGTTACCAAAGGTAAGCGAACCCCCATTCATAGGGTTTTGTAAAATAGAGTTGATTTGTAGAATTCCGCCATTAAGTGCACTATCACCATTGTTCAAGAGGATACCAGCATAGGTTTCATCTTCATTAAAGGTGATGGTGTCGTTAACAAGGATTGGATTGGGACGAACCTCCAAGAAAATGGACGCCACATTGGATATATTTCCACTCGTATCCTGAATGCTGTAATACGCCGTATCTAATCCATAAACTCCAGGATTAACCTCAAATGTTAGGTTTCCTTGATTGTCAACCCAAAGTAAACCCAGGGAAGTAGTGAGCGAGTCTTGTTGCCCGGGACTAAGGGTATCAAGATCAATAGATGCTGAGTCAAGGTCGCCATCTACATCAAGATCATTGCTGATTAATGATATGAAGGCATCCACATTCTCTTGCGCAGAAACCGTGTCATCTACGGTAACGGGTGGATTTTGTGCTTGCAGAGCCTGAGAAAAAAAGAGGCTAATGAATCCTGTACAAAGGATAAATCTTAGAAACGGTGTAGAGTTAAAAAATTTGTTCACAAGGCGTAAATTCAGGACGTTAAGATACGCAAAACAAGAAGGAGTTAACCTTTACGTAAAGTTGGTTCTACTCCTTAAAATGTTGACTGTCAATGAAAAGAGCCATTTTTTATTTTCGATATGCTTTGTTGTGGTTTACGGCATTAGGGTACATTTCAGTTGGGATTCTTCATTTTGTCAATAAGGATTTTTTTATGTGCATTATGCCGCCCTATATCCCATTTCACTCGTTTTGTGTTTTGTTTAGTGGGTTTGCAGAGATCCTTCTCGGCTGCGCGCTACTAATTCCGGCATACAGGCGCTGGGCCAGTTACGGTATACTCGCCTTGCTTGTTGCGGTCTTTCCTGCCAATATCTACTTAGCGATGGATACAGGAGCCCAGGCTTGCCTTGAAACAACCTCAACGATTGCCATAGCACGTCTGCCTTTTCAGGCAGTGTTTGCCCTGATCGCATGGTGGCTAGGTCAACCTTTCTATCCCGGAACGCAAAGCGCTATGGTCGATTGGTTTGAGTTGAAAGGGTGGACAATTTCTCAGGATATTCCAGAGGGTCTACATCGCAGTGTAGTTATTGCTGCTCCTCACACGAGCAATTGGGATATTATATATGCTCGTGGCGGGTTTCTCCAGCTAGGGATTCCGCTGAGGTTTGCGATAAAATCCGATTGGATTCGCTTTCCGTATAAACGCATAATGACGCACTGGGGAGCATTGCCAATCTATCGAAATCAAAAAGCAGGACAGGCCAAAAAAAGCCGTGTTGAGGTAATGGCTGAATTGTACAACGAGCATAAGGAAATTGCCATCATGGTAGCGCCGGAAGGAAGTCGTTCCTTTCGAACGCAATGGAAGACGGGGTTTTACTATGTGGCTTTACAAGCTAACGTTCCCATTGGCCTGGGATACCTTGACTATCAAAAAAAGGAGGCGGGTATTGCTCGGCTTCTTTGGCCAAGTGGTGATATCGAAAAAGATATGCGAGAAATTATGGCGTTTTATGCCTCAATTTCTCCCCGCTACCCTGAACTGTTCTCCTTGGATGAGCGCTATGCAGGTAGCTCAGTCGATGCAGATGAAGAGAAGAGATAAGAAAGTACAACTTGCCTCACGGCATGTAATGTGTTGGCATCAATTACATCTATGTTGTCTTTTTCGGTGTGCCAGTGGTCTGCAAACGAAGCATTAGCGCGGTAATTGATGATGTCAATCATAGGAATTTTTGCGATGGTGTTTACATAGAGGTGATCGTCCTCCACGGCATAGTTCGATAGATCAACAAAGAGTTTTTGGTATCCTAGATCTTTAGCAAGACACCACACGTCTTTAAGCACATGGCTAGCATACTGTGTCGAGTGCTTCTCTTTGGAAAAGTAAGCATCACTTGCCCCTACCATATCGAGGAGTATACCGGCACTGTATTGAGGGGAAAGGCCGCTTTCTTTAATGCGTTGAGACCAAATTCTACTTCCCACACAATATGGATTGATTTCCTCTCTTGACAACGGGTCATTCGCTCCGTAGTCTTCAAGGTCAAAAAATAAGATATCAATGCCTTGATCTGTTCCAAGATGGTGTAATACTCGGGCAATTTCTAGCAATACACCTACACCACTAGCCCCATCATCAGCTCCATCAAAGAGACCACTCCCGTCTTGGTCAGCATAAGGTCTTGTATCCCAATGCGCAGCGAGTAAAACTCTATTGGTGTCTACGTCCGGGTTAAATTGCGCCCATATGTTTCGTCCTTGGACCAAACTATCAACCTGGAGATCAGGAAACGCTTTTAGCGTGTCTTGAACTTGGTGAACCATTACTGTATCGCAATACATTGTGAGCCATTCGATCAATTGGTCTCCGCACAACCTGTGTGCTTCGGTTTCGGGTATGCGAGGCCCGAAGTCTACCTGCGCTTGAACATAATAATAGGATGAATCCCCTAAGTCTTGGATTGCCTCTGGAAGCACAGCGTGTGTTTGGCAAGTTGGTTTTACTGGAGGATTATCCTCTTCAGGTTCATCATTGCTTTCGCTATCATTTGTGCATCCGAGACAAGTACACAATCCTATTAATAGAAAGCTTGCTGAAAGCCAACGGTTGCTTACTTGATTTCCCACGAGCTTCCCTCTTTATTGTCAGAAAACGTTACACCTACAGAAGACAACCCATCACGCAAGGCATCTGCCACGGCCCAGTTTTTTTCTGTGCGTGCCTTATTGCGGATGCCTAACAGAGCGCCCATAACCTTATCAAGAGAGTCGTTTTGCGCGCTGCTATCAGAAAACTCCAAGCCTAATATATCGTGCACAATGCCTTTAAATATTGCTAAGCACTGACTCTTTGTATCTGAATCAAGCGAGGTGGAATGATGTTGCATGCGCTGTATGCTATTAGTTACTTCAAATAACGAAGCAATACAACGTGGCGTATTGAGGTCGTCACTTAAATGGTTTAGTGCATCGTTTAACACACCGAGCAAAACACTAGCATCCTCTTTGCTACCCTTTCCTTCGGGCATATTTTCTAAGCTCTCCATCCCTTTCTGAAGGCGAACAAATCCTTTCTCTGCCGCTTGTAAGGCCTCGTTGGAGAAGTCAAGTGGACTGGAATAATGGGTCTGGTACATAAAAAACTTAACCACCATAGGAGGATATCCCCTTTCTAGAAGCTTATGTTCACCGCTGACAAACTCCATAGGTAAGATGGAATTATTGAGGGACTTCGACATCTTTGTTCCGTTAATCGTTAGCATGTTGGTATGCATCCAGTAACGAGCGCTGCTTCCTTCTCCTGCTGCTTGACATTGAGCTATTTCACATTCATGATGGGGAAATTTCAAGTCCATGCCGCCACCATGAATATCAAATGTCTTTCCCAGGTACTTCGTGCTCATGGCAGAACATTCTAGGTGCCATCCCGGTACGCCAACGCCCCATGGAGAAGGCCACTTCATAATGGTGTCTTCTGATGCTTTCTTCCAAAGTGCGAAGTCGGCAAAAAACCGCTTATCCTCTCCGCCATCAAGATTGCGCGTTTGTTGATCAAGTTCTTCTAAGACGCGCCCTGACAATTGACCATACTCAAATTCCTTGGCATACCTATCTACATCAAAATAGACCGATCCATTGGCCTCATAGGCAAAGCCTTTATCTATAATGGACTGAATCATGGAAATTTGCTCGACAATATGTCCTGTAGCAGTGGGCTCAACGTCGGGGTCAAGCAGACCAAACACATCAGAAACCCTATGGAATCCTCGGCTGTATTTCTGTACAATTTCCATGGGCTCGATTTTTTCAAGCCGGGCCCGTTTCTCAACTCGATCTTCTCCGGAGTCATCCGTTAAGTGTCCAACATCGGTGATGTTTCGAACGTAGCGCACCTTATACCCTAAGTAGCGCAAGTATCGATTGAGGACATCAAAGGAGATGAAGGTTCGAAGGTTCCCCATATGCACCTCATTGTAGACGGTCGGGCCACAAACATAGAGACCGACAAACGGAGGGTTAATCGGTTCAAATGCTTCTTTTTTACCGCTAAGGGTATTTTGTAACCATAATGTGTCTGCCTTCATAGTGTGAAGATAAAATTTCCTTTGTCCTATCGTGCGGAGAAAATTTCTGACTTCCGCCGTTCAATTTGTTCTAACAATATCTCATTGCCCTGAGCGAGGTTTTCTAGATCGGTCCAGTACGTTGAATCATCTAATCGTGAGGGGGCAAAGTATAGTCCAAACTCCACTGCCCTTGAAGAATTTTTGGCATTGCCCGCCATGTTCAGCCCTTCTTGAGCATAGACAAGGTGATTTGAGTCTTGCTTTAGTGCTTTGGTAAGGAGCTCATACGCTGTGTCACGGGCGTTGTGCTCAAAATTGAGCTTAGCCAAATTACTCGTCATCTCTCGATATTGAGGGTCAACTCGATCTCCAGGAAAAATGGAGCGCGCAGAATCAAGGAGTACAATCGCGTCATCCAATTGATTCGATGCGTAGGCAGATTGGCTTTTGTTTCGCACGATGTGATAGCGACAAAGCGTAAGATTATATTGAATCTCATCACTTGCCTTACGCTCGCTTGCTTGATTAAAGTGCTTATAGGCTAAAGCATATCGATGTTGCGAAAAGTATAGCCTGGCTAAATCATAATGAGCCCCAAAGAAGTCTGGGTAAATCGATAAGGCTTTGAGGTAAAGGTTTTCCTTTTTGTCATTGTCTTCCTCAACATGACTGGCATACCGAGCAAGAATGGAGGCATTGTTGGGACTTTGCCTCCAATCTGCGGTAATTAGGGAGGTGTCGCTTTCCCAAGCGGGCATTCGTTGGATCACCTTGCCACTATAGGCCATCAACCACAAAGCACTCAGACCTGTAATCCAAAAAGGCTTGAGCGAAGTCCTTGATATGGCCTCAGCAATTAAGAGCAACAAGCCAAGTACAGCTAGAAAGAAAAAGCGATCGGCATAGGTATCAGGCAGCGGAATAAAGAGGTGGGAATAGGCGATAAGAGGTAGAAGGAAGATGCATGCAGCTACGAGCATTCCTTTGAAATTAGGGCTTGATTGTAACAGATAGATAATTGCGCAAAGTATGCAGATACCTATAACTAAGGCGATATATGGCTTTGGAGATGTCCAAGAAACCACAGCGATTTGGTATGCGCCATAGTGGTGCACTAATTCTACTGGGAAGATGAGTTTAGTACAGGATAATAAAGAAATCCAAAGTGAATTAGCTATGATTTCTAGCATAGAAGTCATGCCTAAAAAACTATTTTGAACGGCGGTGTAGGAAGATTGAGTGTTTTGATAAAACAAATAGTCTCGAGCATAAAACTGGACCAGAGGGTTATCGTTGGCACCCCGGTGTAAAAGAATAAATAGCATACTTAGCACTACCGAAAAACCAATTGACCATTTGTACGAAAGTACTTTTTGGGTCAAACGATTAGGAAGGATGCTGAAGAAGTTGATTGCCAATAATAATAAAATCAAGGGCGCAAACATCAAGATGTTTTGTTTTGCCTTGTGACCTAGAACAAAGAGAAATAGGCTTAGCACGATGAGACATCCTCTGTAGGCGGGGTGGTGAGTTGAAGATGTTGTGGAGTATGGCAAGGCAAGAAGGCCTGAAACCAGTAGGATAGAGGCCAACAACTCATCAGCACTTTTTATATTGGCGACGACTTCTACATGGAGAGGATGTGCTATAAACAAGGCCAAAACAATGCATCGTAATCCGAGCGATAGGTGACTAAAGTATTTATCTAAAAGAAAAAATAAAAGGAAGACAAGGAGGGCATAAAGCGCAATTTGACCTCGGTGATAGCGCTTTTGTAATGCCTCTGTGGTGAGGTTCTTATCAAAGCATAGGGCAAAATAAGTTTGACTTAGCGGCCTAGCAATTTGAGCATCATCCGGTACATTGGCTTGAAAGGTTTTAGATCCTGTTGCCCAGATGGTATTGATGGAATCCGCTCCCCCTTGAGTCACCGCATTTTCTGTGATCACTTTTTTGTCATCAAGCACAAAACCATAGTTGAGGCTTGGCCAATAGAGTATTACGGCAAACAGGATAAGAAGGACAAGAGACCATCTCTTCTGTTTCGGGGAGGGTTGCTCGACCTCAAAAAATGATTGCAGTGTTCCCATTCCTTTATGCCATCTGCTGATAAGCGGTTTGTTATGTCAAGATACTATGCTTTTTGGGTTCAGCGGCTTTTGTTTAGGCCTATTGCTTTCTCTAAGCAAGGGAGATTGTGTAATCTTGCAGTCTATGAAATGGCGCTTTTTCTTCTTTCAAGAGTTTTTAGGCCTGCTTCTCGGCGTTGTCCTTGCCTTGGCCTTGATGTATCCCATTACTAGTACAATTATCATGCTGCCTGAAAAACTCTACGGGATTGTTGCTTCCATTATTCTCGCGGTGGTTACCTTTCGGCATGCGATAAGTTTTGGGACCTTCCCCGCGATTCGTTCAAGAGCGCTTCGCTATCTGTGGTTTGCCACGAATGTCTTTCTAATGCTCTTTGTCTATAACCAATATCAAACCATCTTATCTGATCTTGAGGGACAGAGTATTACTATTTATATGGCAGAATACGGAGTGTATCCGGACTATCAAACCGAAGAGGCCTTATTGACCTATATCCGCTCAGTATCTACGCTTGCCATTATCGGAACTTTTTTGGGTATAGTAATCACCAATTACCGTTTGATCAAATCGTTGTTCAAGCAACGCAATGCTAAGGCTGTAAAAACGCTTTACGAAGAGCATCTTTAACCTCCACCTTGTTTATCATCTAGTAAGTACTTAAGCCGATCCATGGAGTCGATTTCATCCAATGGTTTGTCTTTGCGCCATCTCATTATTCTCGGAAATCGCACTGCAAACCCCGATTTATGGCGTGTGGACTTGCGAATGTCTTCAAAGCCAATTTCCATAACTAATTGAGGCACGACACTTCGCACAGGACCAAAGCGCTCCTTCGTATTCTTTTTAACAAACTTGTCTACTTCAGTGATTTCTTTATCTGTTAAGCCGGAATAAGCTTTCGCAAATGGCAGGAGCGTTCGGCTTTCCTTATCGTCTGAAGACCATACTGCAAAGGTATAATCGCTGTAAAGGTTTGCCCGTCTGCCGCTGCCTCTATTGGCATAGAGTAAAACGGCATCTACCGTCATAGGGTTCACTTTCCATTTCCACCAGTCCCCGCGTTTACGTCCTTCTCTATACTGGCTCTCGATAGATTTAATCATAAATCCTTCCGCATGATATTGCCGTGATTGTTTATGTAAGTCAACTAAGTGACTCCATGTATCCATCTTGATGGTATCGGAAATCATCACCCTGTCGAGTTGATGTTGATGGATAAATTGTTCAAGATGATTTCTTCGAACTTTTAGGCTTTCTTTTCGAAGGTCTTTGCCATTGCGTTCAAGGATGTCATAGGCGATAAAACGCACGGGAACCTTGTGTAACATATTCTTTGAAGGTTGTTTTCGGCCTAAACGTCTCTGTAGTTGTTCAAAGGGTTCGATAGAATCTTTATAAGCTATAATTTCTCCATCAAGTACAATGTCCTCATGAAATGATTCTCCAGCACTAACCAATTCAGGAAAGCTATCAGAGATCAACTCTGACCCCCGAGACCAAAGAAACACCTTGCCCTTCCTGCGAATAAGTTGCCCTCGAATACCGTCCCATTTCCATTCAATTTGGTAATGAGTAATCGCGCCTAATTCCTTAAGAGCTTGATGTTGCTCGTCGTCATTTGCCGTAGGATCCATGGGTAAGGGATAAGCTAGATAAAATGGATAGGGTATGCTGAGATCAGACCCTTGGCCTCGCACCATCAACTCTTTAAAGGTAAGTTGCATGGGGTCCCACTGACCGGATAACGCAAGGGCGATTTGGCCCTCTTCGCATTCTTGGTCCTTTGCCAACGCTTTGATCACTGTCCGCGTCGCAATACCTAATCGAAAACCTCCTGTAATTAATTTGTTAAATACAAAGCGTTCCTCGCTGTTCAGGCCACGCCAAGCCTCCTGGATAGCCAACCCTTGACGTGCGGGCTCTTCTTTAAATGTTTTTAGGTTTTCAAGCCAAACCATCCACTCACTAAGCGTCTTATCAGAACGTTCTGTGGGTTCTGGAAGAAGAAGTGCTAAGGTTTCAGCTGTATCGCCAACAATGGATTTGCTTTCATCAATAAGCCATGAGGGTAGGCTAACGATGTCTGAGGCAATCTCACGAAGTCGTTGACTTGACATGGGCCTTTTTCTTGTGTTTTTGGTAAAAAGCGCGATACACCACACTTTATCAGAATCACTACACGCTGAAAAGAATTCCACTAAGGCCTCTAAACGCCGCGAAGTTTTGGTGGTTTGATCCACCATGCGGACTAAGGTTGAAAAATCCTTCATTCGCTGATCTGTTTTTCTTCGACTTCATGAAATCCATCGCTAAAGGCGGTTTCAGCAACGCGGGCATCCCATCCTTGTTCTTTTAAGTATTGACTAAAGATTTGGGAGTATCCATGGGTGACAAGCACTTGACTGGCTTGGCTTTGTTCAATAGCAAACAGCAACCCCTTCCAATCCGCATGATCAGAAAGCACAAAGCCTCGATCGACATTGCGACGTCGACGATTGCCCCGAAGCGCCATCCATCCCGAGGCAATGGCCGTTACATAAGGCTTATGGTTTTTCATCCAAGGCCCATCGGCCGAAGCCGGCGGAGCAATGATAAGAGGTAAGACCTCCTTAGGGTTGTCCTTCCATTCCGTAAAGCTGCTTGTAGAATGAATGGAATATCCTGCATCATGAATGGCTCGATTGAGCTTTTGGACGGCGGAGTGGCACACTACAGGCCCTATATTGGGGTCAATTCCTTGTAAAACACGTTGCGCTTTTCCCAAGGAATAGGCGTATACAATCGAAGTATAACCCAAGGATTGATTCTTTTTCCACCAGGCATTGATTGCATCAAAAACCTGACTTTCTTCTTTCCAGCGAAACACGGGAAGGCCAAAGGTGGATTCGGTGATAAAGGTGTGGCAAGGAATGGGTTCAAAGTGATTGCCAAAGGAGTCATGCCCAATTTTGTAGTCCCCACTGGCGACCCATACCTCCCCCTTGTATTCTACTCGAATCATGGCTGATCCTAGCACATGACCTGCAGGATGAAAGCTGAAGGTCACCCCTCCAATCGTGTGTTTCTGACCATACTCTGTCGTCTCTATGGAGAGAGACTGGCCGATGCGCTCCCTCATGATAAGCGCGGAGCCAGGAGTAGTTAAATAGTGCTTCATCCCATATCGGGCATGGTCTGCATGGGCATGGGTGATCAAGGCACGTTTTACTTTTCTCCATGGGTCAATGTACACATCAGCTAGTGCGCAATAGATACCATTGCTGTTAAATTCAAGGAGGGGATGTCTATTGATTGGGTGCACTAATTAAAGGTAGATAGTGAACACTAACAAGCCAAGGAAGTTGTGTAAACCTGAGGTGGAGAAGGAAGGAAGAGGAGGGGAAAGAAGTGGAACGGGGCGGAATCGAACCGCCGACACAAGGATTTTCAGTCCTTTGCTCTACCAACTGAGCTACCGTTCCTTCCTTTTAAGGACGCCAAAGTTATAATTTTTTGTGGTATGTCCATGCATGAACCTTAAAAGAATCGTCACTTAGTTCCTTTTCACTAAAAGCGCTATACATTTGCACTATGAGAATACTCATTTCAGGTGCAGGTGAGGTTGGTTTTCATCTCGCCAAAGATCTAGCTATGGAAGGACAGGATATTGTCCTTATTGACCCGGATCGCCATCGTTTGGAACATGCTTCCAACACCTTAGATATACAAACTATTGAAGGGGATGCAACATGCCCCAATACCTTATCCAAAGCGGGTATTGCCAATGCGAGTCTTTTAGTAGCCGCCACGAATTTGGAGGCTCGGAACATGACAATTTGTACCATTGGAAAACAGCTAGGGGTGAAGCGAACCATTGCTAGAATAAGCAATTTGCAACACCTTCGAAATAAGCAAAACATTGACTATCAGGCATTGGGAATCGATATAATGATTTCGCCAACGGAGCTGGCAGCGCTCGAAATTTTGCGCCTTGTAGAGCATTCATCGTTTACAGATCATTACATTTTTGGAGACAATGCGCTCCACTTAGTGGGTATTCGTTTGGCTTCGACCTCAAGTTATGTGGGCCATCCATTAATGGATATGCGAGAATCGGGTGATGTGCGATTCATTCCCGTATCCATCAAACGAGGTACCGAGACCCTGATTCCCACCGGAAATACTATTCTAGAAGTTGATGATTTTGTGTATTTCATATGTATATCTGAAGCCTTGGATAAAGTGGCTTCACTTGATGGTATTGATCAAGTAAATACAGAGCGCGTAATGGTTCTAGGGGGTAGTCGCATCGGAGCGCGAGCCGCCGAACTTCTATCAAAAGAGTTTTTTACCAAGCTTGTTGAAATTAATCGAGAAAAGGCCGTTCGCTTAACAGACGAGCTTCCTAATACGTTAATCTTGAATGGTGATGGTCGCAATGTTGAGTTTCTGGAAGAAGAAGATATTTCAGCGACTGATCTCTTTATTGCCGTTACAGGGCAGACCGAGACCAATATTATGTCTTGCTTAGTCGCGAAAAGTAAAGGGGTTAAAAAGACTATTGCCCTAGTGGAGAATATCGATTACATGAATTTCTCTCAAGCCGTTGGGGTGGATACCATGCTAAATAAAAAGTTGATTGCAGCTAACAGCATCTTTCGATTTGTTCGAAAAGGAAGTGTTGTTTCTGTGGCAAGTATACGTGGAGTTGATGCCGAGGTCCTTGAATTTGAGGTCAACGAGAAATCAAAAGTGATTAACAAACCCATCCGCGAGTTGAAAATTCCACCAGGCGCAATCATTGGAGGCGTTATTCGAGATGGAATTGGCAAGGTTACCTTAGGGGATTTTGTCATCCTACCCGGTGATCACGTTGTTGTATTTACGATGCCAGATAATATGGATAAGGTAGAACGCTTTTTTCGATGAGATTAAATCACAAGATTATTCTCAGCTTTTTGGGACTGCTCCTTATGCTCAGCGGCGTTCTAATGGCATTATCCATTATTCCTTCTGTTTATTTTAAAGATGGAGTTACCCCGCAATTGGTGATTTCAAGCGTAGCCACTTTTTGCAGTGGAGGTCTTTTATATCTTCTAAATCGAGGAAGTTCACGCAATATTGGAAAGCGAGATGGTTATCTGATTGTCACCTTGGGATGGGTAGTTATGTCGCTCTTTGGTAGCTTACCCTTTCTTTTGACTGGGTCTATCAGCCATGTTCCTGATGCCATTTTTGAATCCATTTCGGGCTTTACAACAACAGGAGCCTCCATTCTCAGTGATATTGAATCCATGCCTGAAGGTGTGCTTTTGTGGCGTTCTACCACTCATTGGATTGGTGGAATGGGAATTATTGTACTTACGATTGCCATTTTGCCTCTTTTAGGTATTGGCGGTATGCAGCTATACAGTGCTGAGGCACCTGGCATTGGAGGCGAAAAACTCCATCCTCGAATCACGCAAACTGCCAAAAGATTATGGCTGATCTATGTGGGGATGACCATTGCAGAAACCCTTGCCTTGCGCATAGCAGGTATGTCAACCTTTGATGCCGTAAACCATGCTTTTGCCACGGTCTCGACGGGAGGTTTTTCAACTAAAAACCTCAGCATTGCCTATTGGAATGACAACCATGCTATCCAATGGATCATCATCGTATTTATGTTTCTAGCGGGCATCAACTTTTCGTTGATCTATTATTTTCTTCGGGGGTCTTGGAAAAAGATGGTAGGTGATGCGGAATTCAAGTTCTACGCTGTAATCGTAGTAATCATGACCCTAGTCATTACTGGCAATGTCCTTGCTCATCCGCCATCTGAGGGTTGGGATTACCCTTTGAGGGATGCATTGTTTCAAGTGCTAGGAACCATAACAACAACAGGCTTTGTTACCGCTGATTTGACGGTACATCCAATGCTCATTACGCTCTTCTTTATGATGTTGTTCCTCGGTGGATCGGCAGGCTCTACGAGTGGGGGTATGAAACTGATTCGCCATCTTGTGATTTTAAAAAATAGTGCGCTGGAATTTCGTCGTTTGATGCACCCGAACGCCGTGCTTCCGGTGCGGATAAATCAAAGTTCTGTAAGTAGTAAAATCCTTTTTAATACGATGGCCTTTATGATTGTATACTTTACGATTTTCATATTAGGAGCCGTTGTTATGAGTATAAGCGGGGAAGACTTCTTAACCTCTATTGGCTCAAGTGCTTCGGCGATAGGGAATGTTGGTCCTGGCTTAGGGAAGGTTTGTCCGACCTGTAATTATGCGGGGCTAACAAGTTTTGGCAAACTCTTCTTATCATTATTAATGCTAGTCGGGCGTTTGGAAATTTTTACTGTAATCATTGTTCTAACTCCTTCATTTTGGAGAAGAACATAGGCAATACGCCCTTTGAGCACATTTAACCGTGTAAAACTGACGTTTTATTACATGTTAAGTCATTGTTTTTTTGTGACCATGATGCGTTATTATTTTGGATTTTTTCTTTGTTTAAGTACTTTCTTCAATTCCGCAGTCGCCCAGGAATTGAGTTATGTAGATATCTATCACCCGATTGCCGTGCGCGAAATGCACCAATATGGAATTCCAGCTTCCATTACGTTAGCACAAGGCATATTGGAGTCCGGTAGAGGAAAGTCAGCATTGGCTGCTGAGGGTAATAATCACTTCGGTATAAAATGCCATAAGGGATGGGAGGGACCTTCTATGTTGTTGGATGATGATGCCCATGATGAATGTTTTCGAGTCTATGAGGACGCAGAATCATCCTACAAAGACCACAGTATATTTTTGACAACAAGATCTCGTTATGATACGCTATTTACCTTCGACATAAAGGACTATACCTCTTGGGCGCACGGCCTTTCTGCCTGCGGGTATGCAACGAATCCTAAATACCCCGAGCTTTTGATAAGCATTATTGAAAGTGCCAATTTGCAGCGATTTGATGATTTTGCTGAAGGGCAATATGAAGTGGAGGGTCCATACAGTAGTTTAGTTAGTGAAATTGGAAACGGCACTTCATCTGATCCAACAAATGATAACCCTCCAGAAGCTAGAACCTCCTATCCTGATCTCCGTGAAAACGACGGAGTTTTCCTACTTAATCGCATCCAGGCGGTAGGTTATCGAGGAGAAGCCTTAGATTCTTTAGCCGTCTTGTTAGACCTAAGTATTCTGCAGCTTTCAAAGTATAATGATTTGTTAGCGGGGGAGTCCATTCCGCTAGGCAGTCCGATTTACAGGCAGCCTAAAAAGAAAAAAGGTCTTGAAAAGACAGTTACAGTTCAACCCGGGGATAATATGTGGTTGATTAGTCAATGGCAGGGAATTCGCCTAACAAGGCTGTATATTCTCAATAACATGATTCCAGGAGAAGAGCCGGCAGTAGGCGAGGTATTGCATCTGCGTAAGCCATCTGAGAACAAGCCTACTTTGCGCGATAAATCGGAAGATAATGCGGAAACTACCCATGCCACTGAAGGTAAAATGGAAGAGGAAGAAGATGACATTGAGGTAAACCTTGAAGAAGTAGCTAGCCAAAACGCAGAAACAGACTCAGAAACAGACTCAGAAATAGACAGAGAAATCAACGTAGAAAAAAATGCAGAGGCATTAGAGGCGTCGGAGCCTGCTGAGCAAGCCGCCGACATCTCTGATGATGGCCCTGGTGAGGAGGCCCTTTCTGATGTAAGTCCTGCTCCTCAAGTTTCAGTGGAGGTTGCTGACGGTCAGATCTCGACTCTTAGTGAGGATGAATCATCGCCTGAACTCGTTGAGGGGGTTGAGACGGATGTTGCTGAGGTGACTGAACCTGTAGAGCCAATCATTGTAAATGAGGAGAGTATTGCCCCTGATGTTAACCAAGCGCCTTCAGAAACGGCCCTATCTGAGCCTATGCCCGAAGTCATAGAAACTAGGGAGCGCTCGTTTCATACCGTGTCCGAAGGGGAAACACTTTTTTCAATAGCCCGCCTTTATGATTTGACATTGATGAATCTGAAGCAGTGGAATGCCCTAGATGGGGTAGGTATTGAAGTAGGTCAAAAGCTTTTTGTAGAACCGAGATAGACTACTATGGCAAGTATACAGTTACACGACAAGGTTTTTAAGCCTTACATAGATCGCAAAGAGGTCGAGGCTATAATAGATAAAATGGCTAACGATATTTCCAATATTAATAATAATGATCTGTTGGTCGTCATTGTACTCAATGGGAGTATGTTTTTTGCCACCGAGTTGTTGCAGCGCATTAATCGTCCATGGGAAATCGATACTATGCGACTAGCATCTTACCACGGTGGGCTGCAATCAAGTGGTCAGGTAGAGTTTTTATTGGATGTTAAGGCTGAGGTAAATGGGAGAAATATTCTATTGATTGAAGATATAGTGGATACGGGAAGGACGCTAGCCTTTTTGCACGAGCACTTTAAGGACTTAGGAGCACAAAAAATAATGACAGCTACCCTTCTTCACAAGCCAAGTCAACGAATCAATGATATGCCCATTGAATACATAGGCAAGGATATTGACGATGCTTTTGTTGTTGGTTTTGGATTGGACTACCGCGAACTCGGCAGAAACCTTCCAGAAATATATGTTCTAGAGGATTAGGACGGCAATTTAGTCCTCATAAATTACGAAGACAGCACATTGGTTGAGCTTATCTCCAATAACTTTTATCTCCTTCAGGTTCAATCCCTCTTGCTGCATTTCAGCTAGCTTATCATTGATGGACTCCTCCATTTTATCGAACTTGATTCCGTATAAATCGATGATTTTAATCTTTTGCATTTGTCTGTGTTCTTCTCTTGAATATAATAGGAATCCTCGACTAGTGCGAAAACTTTGTGACCAATAGAGGCATTATATATATTTGAAACTATGATTATGACGAATATTGTGTTGTTTGGCCCTCCGGGCAGTGGTAAGGGAACACAGGCTCAAAAGCTTGAAGCGAACCTCGGATTAAGACAAATCTCCACTGGAGATCTCTTTCGTTTTCATCTTGGCAATTCTACCGAGTTAGGCAAGAAGGCTAAGGCCTATATGGATAAGGGTGATCTTGTGCCGGATGCATTAACTATTGAAATGTTGCAGTCGGAGGTTGAGAAATATCCTGATGCTAAGGGGTTCATTTTTGATGGTTTTCCACGAACAGCTCCCCAAGCCGAGGCGCTTGATGCTTTTCTTTTAGGTCGAGGTACCTCCATTGCTGCAATGATTCTTTTAGAAGTTGGAGAAGATGAACTGGTCCGCCGACTTCTAGAGCGCGGGAAAACGAGTGGAAGAGAGGATGACCAAAATGAAGAGGTTGTTCGGCATAGAATATCCGTGTATCATGAAAAGACGGCACCTGTCGCAGATTTTTACTCAGCTCAAGGTAAGTTCCACAAGATTCCAGGAGAAGGAGGTGTAGAGGCCATTTATGCCAGCTTGGAGTCTTTAGTAAAAAGCCTGTAACCCTTATTGGTTATGGCAGATCAAAATTTCGTTGATCGAATACGCATCTTTTGTCAAAGTGGCAACGGTGGTGCAGGATCATCGCACTTTAGACGGGAGAAATTTGTGCCTTTAGGTGGTCCTGATGGCGGTGATGGTGGTCGCGGTGGTCACGTTATTATCCGTGGCAATCGCAATCGCTGGACGCTATTGCATCTAAAGTTCCAAAAACATAACAAGGCAGGTCATGGTCAGCCGGGAGCAGGTCAACGATCTTCTGGTCCTAGCGGTGAGGATATCATTTTAGATGTCCCCTTGGGCACGGTCATTAAGGACGAGGAATCAGGCAAGGTGCTCTTGGAAATCAATGAGCACGATGAAGAGCTGATTCTCTTCGAAGGAGGTCTTGGTGGACGAGGAAACTGGCATTTTAAGACATCGACAAATCAAGCACCGACCTATGCGCAGCCCGGCACATCGGGCCAAGAAGGGTGGGTCACCTTTGAGTTAAAGCTATTGGCAGATGTTGGTTTAGTTGGCTTTCCCAATGCTGGCAAGTCAACTTTGTTAAGTGTGGTAAGTGCTGCTAAGCCAAAAATTGCCTCTTATGCTTTTACCACGTTGACACCTAATCTTGGCATGGTGTCGTATAGAGATGATCAGTCCTTTGTTATGGCAGATATTCCTGGAATCATTGAGGGCGCTTCAGAAGGTAAGGGGCTGGGGATTCGATTTTTGAGACATATTGAGCGAAATGCTTGCTTACTTTTTTTAGTGCCTGCTGATGCTGACAACATTGTTGAGGCTTATAAAGTCTTACTGGCTGAGCTTGAGGCCTACAATTCTGAGCTGATTTTAAAGGAGCGAGTGCTGGGTATCTCTAAGGCTGACTTAATTGATGATGAACTGCAGGACTTGATTCTACAAGAGCTTCAAGCGTTTCTGCCGGAACACTTAGATGTAGTCTTCTTTTCTTCAGTATCAGGGCAGGGACTAGCACTATTAAAAGATGTTTTGTGGCGTGTAATGAACCACTAAACGGCCCCAATGAGGGTTAGGCTATGTAGAGGATTTAATTCGTTTCCAAAACCATCACGTGTTTTCTAACGTTTATGCCTGAAAAAGAAAGGTATTCGTAAGGGTGAAAATGATATCAGATAAAGCACTTATCCCCATTTTAATCAGCGTACTCTCGTTGATTTGGGGTTCTTCCTATATCTTAATGACCATAGGGTTAAAGTCCTTTACACCTTACGAAGTTTCAGCGTGGCGTTATGTTTTTGCATTATTACCCATAGCTCCTTTTGCTCTTAGGAAATTAACTCAGATTAGTCGAAGTGACTGGCCTTGGATTATAGTGGTGACTTTTGTGGGTACAGGATTTCCTGGTATTATTTATCCTACGGCAGTGCAATATGTAGATAGTTCGGTTATTGGAATAATCAATGCCTTAACCCCGCTCTTTACATTATGTATTGGCCTTGCCATATTTCGGTTACGACTCACCTTGTTTAAAGGTCTCGGTGTTTTACTAGGATTGCTTGGGGCAAGTATTTTGATCTTGGCTGGAAGTCCTTCCGGTTCAGATACTACGGTGAGCTATGCGTTACTCGCTGTACTTGCGCCTTTTTGCTATGGAATAAGTACCAACGTGATTAAATCAAAGTTGGGTCATCTCAATCCCTTGGCGATCACCATGGCTATGTTTACACAACTAGGGTTCTTAGGTATTCTATTTTTAGTGTTAAGCCCCAATTGGAAGGTGTCTTTTTTTGATACATCTAATGGGATTGATTTTATGCATATTGAGTCTATTCTGGCCATGATCATTCTTGGTGGATTTGGTACTTCTTTGGCGCTCTTTCTCTTTTATAATCTGATACAGCGTACCTCAGCAGTCGCGGCATCAACGGTCACTTATATAATGCCAGTAGTTGCCTTATTTTGGGGCTTTCTTGCTGGCGAGGAAATTGACATTTGGCATGCATTCGGTTTTGCCTTCATAGTTTCCGGTATTTTTCTCGTTAACACAATGTGGAAAAAAAATTAAATAATCGGTTATATAAAACCGCTTAACAATTTTATAACATTAGATCTTTCTTAATTCCCTGAAAATAAGTGTATTGTAAATAGCCGTCTTAAAAAGTAGACGATTTATTTACAAAAGTTAACGTGTGATTTCAAAAAAGGTAGCGATTTATTCACTTGCACTTTTTGGTGTTTTCATTGAAATTTTCAAAATTTGACAAAAATTAACTCTAATGAACTCCTTCTTATCTCACGTCCGCCAAACTATATTTATCTGCTTGTGGCTAGGCTTTCTACCTTTCGTAAGTGCTCAAACTAACTTACTTACTGTTGACTTCGAAACAGAAAGCGCTGGATATACAGCAACCGGTGCATACGGTAGTGGCTTTACTGATCTATTTAATCGAACCAATGCTTCTTTAACCCCAACGACAAATGAAAGTGGTTACTATTGGGGAGCAGAAGATATGAACTCTGGCACTCGAAGGATTGACTTAGATCAAATTGATGTAACTGGGTTGACCTCATTCACTTTTGCCATTGACATGCTTGCACACCATTACGTGGATTGGGATGCCTCGGACGAACTGCTTATTACTTATTCCGTTGATGGCGGGGCCTATCAAAATTTAATGTGGGTTCAGATGATTCGAGACCCTAACAACTCAAGTGATGGCTCTAATGGACCAGCAGGTTTAGATATAGCTTTCGATGGTGATGGAGACTGCGGTGCAGCTACCACGTTGCCATCAATTTCAACTGGTACTGCACATGGCTGTACTGTTTCAAGCAGCGATTTTGCTACGTTTACTACAAGTGATGTTTCACTTAGCGGCAACACAACACTAGACATCAGAATTGATGCCAACAATATGACTTCTACAGACGAAGGAATGTATTTTGATAATATAATCGTAAGCGGTGTCTCATCATCCACGGCCACGATGGACTATTACAATTTACAGTTCCCCGCTAACGGTACGATTGATATAGGTGGATCATTCACGGCTTTTGCCCAAGGGTATGAGGCAGGGGTTACGGATATAGGGAACAACCCTGGTACGGGAGTAGAGTGCTGGATCGGTTACAGCACGACAGACGCGAATTCGACGGCAGACTTTGATGGCGCAGGATGGACATGGGTGCCTGCAACATTTAACGTTCAGCAAGGAAACAATAATGAGTTCTCAGCTGAATTTGGTTCATCAATCTCAACACCAGGAACATATTACTATGTAAGTCGTTGGTCACTTGAGAATGGACCCTATACATATGGCGGATTGCAAAACGCATGGGACGGCACTACGGTGCCATCTGGTGTTTTAACGGTAAATGACGTAACGATGGATTATGCCAACCTACAGTCACCACAGAATGGTTCGATTACCGTTGGCGGAAACTTTGACGTATATGCTCAAGGCTATGAGCCAAGTGTTACGGAAGCATCTGGTGCTGGAACAGGAGTACAGTGTTGGATCGGTTACAGCACGACAGACGCGAATTCGACGGCAGACTTTGATGGCGCAGGATGGACATGGGTGCCTGCAACATTTAACGTTCAGCAAGGAAACAATGATGAGTTTGTTGCAGAGATCGGTTCAGGTTTAACACCGGGTAGCTACTACTATGTTAGTCGTTGGCAGCTAGGCAGTGGATCATTCACCTATGGTGGCTACAATGGCGGTGCATGGGATGGAACGGCTAATGTCTCTGGAAGTTTGACGGTAAGTTGTCCTGGACCATTTACATTTCCATTCACAGACAACTTTGATAATGAGAACTATTGTGTCACTTTAGGAGGAGAGGGTACTGATGGCACAGGAGACTACTTTGGCCGCACAGATGGCACAAATCCTTTCCCTATCAATCAGAGCTATACTAACGCATCAGGAACTTTCTTTGCAGCACAAGATATTGACGACGGGGGATGGTCAGGTAGCGCGAACCCATCTCAGATAACTTGGTCAGGTATTGACGTAACGGGCCAGACTGATGTTCGTATTGCAGCGGATTATGCTGCAAACAGCGGAGGCCTAGATGCCACAGATTACATGACACTTGAATATTCAGTGGATGGTGGTTCGACTTGGAATACGGTACATTACTTTACGACAGATGGTTGTGGTAATTGTGTTTTCCAAGAGGATACGGATTTAAATGCAATTGGTGACGGAACAACGTTAACGACGACTTTCCAGACCTTCACAAAAGACATTGTATTGTCTTCAGCAACCTCTATGGATCTGCGCCTTACTATTGCGGCAAATAGCGGCAATGAAGCAGTAGCGGTTGACAATATCAGCGTAGATGTTCTGCCATCGAACGAACTTCCTACGGTGAGCAATGTATCGGATGATGCGAACTGTCCAGATGCTTCTACTTCGGTTACGGTAAGCGCTGATGCTTCTGATAATGATGGAAGCATTGCTACAGCAGTTTTAAACTGGGGTACTGCTACAGGTAGCTTAGGGAATGCAGTCTCGATGACACTATCTACAGGCAGCACCTATACAGGAGCTATTCCTGCTCAAGCTGCAGGTACTACGGTTTACTATGAAGTGGTTGTTACCGATGACGGTGGAGCAACGGCTACATCTGCCGAGTCAAGCTACCTTGTGATTCCAAATACCTTCACGCTTCCATTCTTAGATAACTTTGATGCACAGAACTACTGTGTTACTCAAGGACTAGAAGCTACAGACGGTTTCTACGATTATTTCGGAAGAGTAACTGATGCGAGCATTGGAAATGGTTCAAGCGGATACTCTGGATTCACCGGTACTAACTTCTTTGCAGCACAGGATATTGATGCAGAGCCTGGTCAAAGTAATCCAGGAACGGTTCAATGGTCAGGTATTGACATTACAAGCATTTCATCGTTAGACTTCTCTGGAGATTTTGCGAGCATTGCCTTTGGCAGTGGCGGTCCAGATGTAACGGACTCATGCTTGTTTGAATACAGCACGGATGGTGGTACTACATGGAATGATTTGATTTCCTTCCGTTCAACAGCATCTTCTAATGGTGTCTTTGCTGAAGATACGGATGGAGATGGCGTAGGTGATGGTACTTCGTTAACGTCAGCCATGCAAAACTTCCGCAAAACAATCGCAGTAAGCGGCACTACACTCGACCTTCGAGTGACTGTGGCATCAGGTTCAGGATCTGAGGATATAGCCTTTGATGAAATTCAATTATATGAGACGCCAGTCTTTACTATGGACTTTGTCAATCTACAATTCCCTGCAACTGGTACGATTACAGCACCTACAACCTTTGATGTATTTGCTCAGGGGTATGAGCCAGGTGTTACAGAAGCAGCTGGAGCTGGATCTGGCGTTGAATGCTGGATTGGATACAGCACAACCGATGCTACGACAACTGCGGACTTTGCTACAGGATGGACTTGGGAGTCTGCTACGTTTAACACACAGTCAGGAAACAACGACGAGTTTACATCGGATATCGGAGTAGGCATAGTAAATGCAGGTACATATTACTACGTAAGTCGATGGAGACTTAACGGTGGTCCATTTACTTATGGTGGATACAACGGAGGCGCTTGGGACGGAACAAGTAATGTTTCTGGTGTGCTTACGGTTAACCCTGCGCCACTTCCTGATTTAATTCTTAACGAGATTCATGCTGATCCGTCCAACGCATCAGGTAATGTTGGAGATGCCAATGGCGATGGTACTGCAGTGTACAATGAGGATGAGTTCATTGA
>PKDX01000067.1 GCA_002862745.1 Bacteroidota bacterium
CGCTTCTCCATGACTTGACTTATGGCAAAGAAACCTGCTACTATGATATAGTATAACCAGTTATCCATACGTTGAAAATACAATTCTTTCGATTATCATTTTATACCGATATTCATACTCCTTCCCAAAAGGAAATCGATAGCCAATGCGTCTCGACCGACTCGAAATAAAAGGATTTAAAAGCTTTGCTGATAAGACCATCGTTCAGGTGAATGAAGGGGTTACCGCTATTGTAGGTCCTAATGGTTGTGGAAAATCCAATGTGGTCGATGCGATACGATGGGTGTTGGGTGAGCAGCGCATAGCAAATCTTCGACTCGATCGAATGGCTTCTTTAATATTTAGTGGTTCAAAAACACGTAAGGCATCAGGACTTGCCGAGGTTACTATTGTGTTTAGCAATACCAAAAATATTCTTCCTCTTCAGTTTAATGAAGTAGCGATAAGCCGGCGCCTATACAGAAGCGGTGAGAGTACCTATCAAATTAACGGTACAACATGTCGTTTAAAGGATATACATGATTTATTGCGTGGTAGTGGAATTTCCAATGATTTGTACGCCATTATTGAGTTGGGCATGGTGGATGACCTGTTGCAAGACAGAAATAACGCGCGTCGAGTGTTGATTGAACAAGCTGCCGGCGTGCAGCACTTCAGAATGCGTAGAAAGGAGGCAAATAATAAGTTAAAAGGAACGGCACAAGATTTAGAGCGTATTGAGGACATCTTGCTAGAGATTGAGTCCAACATGAAGGTCCTTGAGCAGCAGGCGCGACGAGCAAAAAAATACAGAAAGTGGAAGGCTTCCTATCAGGCGGTTTCGACGGAACGGCACCAAGTTGAGTGGTCTTTAATCCAACAATCGATTGATGCCTTTGTTACAGAGCGAGCCTCAAAGCTCGAAGCATCGAGTGCGGCTTTGGCATCTATGGCTAAGCTTAAAAAGAGCATTGAGGTAGAGAATCAGTCCTCGGATAAGGCATCCAATGCGTTAAAAGACAAGCAGTCCTCTGCTAATGTTTTGCAAGAGCAGGTCAAAGAAATTGAAAAGAATCGGGAAATCTTAAAAGAGCGATTAGTTAATCGACAAAACCAGTGGCGTCAGGCGAATCAGTCCATCGAATCTGATCAGCTCGAAATGGAACAATCCAAGAAGGATGCCCAAGAACTGACTAAAACGCTTGAAGGAAAAATAGCCGATGCAAAAGCCCAGAGCCTAGTTGTTGACTCAACCTCTGAGGCATTTAAGAAGGAGGAATCTAATATGCTTTCTATAAAGCAGGAAGCGGCGTTGGCACAGCAACGCGCGATGGAATATTTTAACTCATTGAGCAAGGCGGAACAGGATCTTCAATTGACGAAAGTTCGGCGGGAAGATTTTGAGAAGGAAGCGGACTTAATTTCAACAAATCACGCTGAGCGATCGCTTCGTGAACAAGAGTTGAAGACTACATTAGGCGAATTAGAAACGTCCATTGAAGCCAACGGTAAGTTCTTAGCCAAAGAGGAGTCGAAAGAGGTTGGTTTAACCAAGCAGTTGGAAGATAACCAATCGGCTACACAACATGGTGAATTGCGACTATCTCAGGCAAATCGAGCCTTTGATCGATCACAAAATGAAGTTCAATTACTCAAATCCATGGTGCAGAACTTAGAGGGCTATCCAGAATCCATCAAGTATCTCACAAAAAGCGCGAATTGGGGGAGTGATATTCCTTTAGTTTCTGACGTTTTAGAGGTTGAAAAAGACTATCGAATTGCCGTAGAGCAAGCATTAAGCGCTTACCTCAATCATTACATTGTACGCAACGAAGCAGAAGCTTGGGAGGCGGTCTCGATTTTATCGAAAAGTTCGAAGGGTAGGGCGCAGTTCATTGTAATGGATCAAATCAAAGCGTTTAAATCCAGCACTCCTGTACTAGATCCTAATCTTATTGCTGCGACCGATGTTATGCGCGTCGATTCAATGTATAACGAGGTAATTTCATGGCTATTGGACAAAACCTATATCATCAGAACAGAAGATCAAGCTGATGTCCCTGCTTTACTAAAGAAATACTCAAAATTTAACTTGATTAGCCAAGATGGTAAGTGGTCAGCTATGCATTCTGTGATTCAAGGTGGGTCGATTGGATTATTCGAAGGCAAAAGAACAGGCCGTAAGCAACTGATAGAAAAACTTGAAAAGGAAGTCAAGAAAGGGAAGAAGCGCATTCAGGAGTTAGAAGATCATCTTGAAGAATTAAAAATTCAACATGGAAAACTCCTTCATAGTCGGTTGGAATTAAATCTAGGGGAATATCGATCTCGCGCTCAAGAGCTTGCCCAGGACAAAGTGAGAATTACCTTGGAGCTTGAACAGATTCAAAGGGTATTCCAGGCTGATGCAGATCGCAAGACGACAATAACTAAGAGTTTAAACGACCTTGCCAAGCAGGAAAAAGAACTTTTAGCCCACTATGATAACTTGAAAAAGACAGGTAGCCCTGATGAAGAAGTAACGAAACTTCAAGAAAAAGTATTGCAAGCTGAGCAAAAAGTAGAGCAAAGTCGTGAAGCCTTTTTTGCTGCTCAACAAAACTTGTTGGCGATGCAGTCAGAATGTGATCGAATTCAGGGTGAGTTAACCTTAAGAAAAAACTTTACCGAGCAGCGACAAGCTAGAATTGATCAACGAAAGGAGAGGAGTACACACCTTCAGGTCGAAGTAGATACGATTGAAAAGGACCTTTCTACTCAAGAAGAAGCTTTACAAAAGGCATTAAAACAATACACAGAGGCCAATGCTGGTCTCAGTGAGGAGGAAAGCGCTTTTTATGCTCAGCGTGATGCTGTGCTTGCCCTAGAGGAAGATTTAAGAAAAGCAGAACGAATCCGATTGCAACTCGACGCAGAGCTCGATAGCAACACATTAAAGAAGGAAGCATTGATTGCCCAGCAAGATAGTTTAGCGAAGGCCTATGAAGCCAAGTGGTCTGAGCCATTGGAGATTGAAGTTGAGGCAAGTGATGAGGATTCAGAGGCGAAGGACTTCAGCGAAGAACTTCGTCAAACGCTATTAGCTCAGGAGGAATCATTGGCCCAACGCATTCAAAAGTTCGGCGATGTAAATCCTATGGCGGTTGAGGCATATGAGGCTATGGAAGGACGGTATTCCTTTATCACTCAACAACGAGATGATATGTTGGCTGCCCGAGATGATCTAACGCAGACAATTGAAGCCATTGAGAAAGAGGCGACAATGCGATTTAATGAAGCCTTTGTGGAGATACGCCAGTATTTTATTGAGACCTTTCAAACACTTTTCGAACCAGGAGACAAATGTGATCTCGTGTTAGAAAACCCTGAGGATCCATTGGAATCCAAAATTACGATTAAGGCTAAGCCCAAAGGTAAAAAGCCGGTAGTTATTGATCAGCTATCTGGAGGTGAAAAGACGTTGACGGCAACCGCTTTGCTATTTTCTATGTATCGTTTAAAGCCAGCGCCTTTCTGCATTTTTGATGAGGTAGATGCTCCGTTAGATGATCGTAATGTTCAAAAGTTTAACTCCTTGATCCGCCATTACAGCAAGGAAACTCAATTCATTCTAGTGACGCACAACAAGCAAACGATGGTCAATGTTAATGTGATGTATGGTGTTACCATGGCTGAGCCCGGTGTATCGAAGGTGCTGCCCGTAAATATAGAAACTCGACCAGTGCCTGTAGAGGCTTAGGATTTACTATCCCTCTTTTTAAGTTTGCAGTAACAACTTAGTTTATAGAGCTGTAATCCAGATACCGAAGACCATTGAATAGCCACCCGCTTCCAAAAGGGTTGCATTAATTGAATAACGCTTAATTGAAGCCGGCCAACTCCAGTCCTATTTTTCGTGGTGTAATATTCTTGTAGTCTAGTGAGTACGTGGCTTTCAGGCGGGGCGATACTTCGCTCGATTTGGTAAAGGGTTTTAATCGCGGTGCGACATCGTTCTACATAGTCACTGTTGGTGTAAAGTCCAAGGTGATAGCAGGGCTCATCGATAAACTGAATCTGATAATGGTATTGATTGAGAGAAGCACCAAACAAGGAATCCTCATGACCATAATCTACGATTGACTCATTAAACTTGATGGCGTTAAAGCAAGACTTCTTAATGCCAAACACAGCAGAGGAGAAGTGTTTATGCTCTTTGTTTGAGCTCGTTTTGGATTCGTTGGTGATGCCATAGCGCCAATGGAGGAGATAGGAGGATTTGGGTTTTTTCTCTTCGTAGATGTGCCCTCCAACGACCACATCGTTGTTTTGAAGTGCCTCATGATAACGCTCGATACACGTTGAATTTTTGGGCATCATATCCTCATCCATGAACAAAAGCAAATCATATTGGCTTGCATCGGCTAGCTGATTTCTATTTTTTGAACGGCCTAGGTTCTTGGCATTCTGAATAAAGCGAAACCCTCTTGTATTCAACCATTCTTGGGTCACGGGATAGGAGGCCTGATCATTATCATTGGCAACGACAACCTCATAGGTCATATACTTCGGAATCGATGCCTCAAGTCGTTCAAGAAGCGCGGTAATTTCTTGATTGAATTGGGGTATCAAAATGGATAAACCTTGTTCTGTCATAGTCTGAATTAATTGACTACAGGTCAAGGTTCTCGCTTATGGTCTCATCGGCGCATTGTACCACTCGAGCAGGAAATCGTTCGATGAGCGTGTAATCATGGGTTGCCATGAGAAAGGCGGTTTTATCGTTCTTATTGATTTCAAATAGGAGTTCCATGATTTCGTGTGACGTATCAGGATCAAGATTTCCTGTGGGTTCGTCGGCGATAATTAACTCAGGTCTATTAAGCATGGCGCGTGCTAAAACTAAACGCTGTTGTTCACCACCAGACAACTCAAAAGGTCTTTTATATTCTTTGCCAAGGAGTCCTACCTCACTGAGAACTTCATGGATTCTTTCTTTCATGGCTACCTTGTCACTCCACTCCGTTGCATAGAGCACAAAGAGTAAGTTGTCTTCAACACTGCGGTCGGTTAAAAGCTGGAAGTCTTGAAAGATGATACCCAGTGATCTTCGCAGAAAAGGAATTTCTTTTTTCTTGAGCTTGGGTAGGCTGAATGAGTTCACCATACCTTGGCCGGTAGTCAAAGGCAGGTCGCCATAGAGCGTCTTCATCAAGGACGATTTCCCCGTTCCTGTTTTACCAATTAAATAGACAAATTCGCCGCGATCGATGTGAAAATCTACTTGATGTAGAATCAAATTATCTCCTTGATAGATTTTCGCCCCTTTAAGGAATACAATAGGTACATTTTCCGATACGGCCATACTATGAATTTAGGAAATTTCGCGCTTCAAGAATGTCTGCTGCTGTATCAATGGCAATGCCATTTGAAAAGCCTTCGACCATATTTATAGAATAACCGTGATCCATCCAGCGAAGTTGTTCAAGGGATAACGAAATTTCCCGTTGGCTTGGGGTGAGTTTCATTACTTCCTTAAGTGTCTTCCATCGAAAGGCATAGATGCCTATATGTTTATGCCATTCTTTGTCAGAAGGCTCGACGATGCGCTCAAAGGTGGTTGCTAGACCATGGCTTATATTGACCTTAACTCGTTGAGCCATGGCATATTGGTTAGGAGATACAACGCTGCCATACAAGGAGGCAATACAGGTTTCCTTGTCAGAAAAGCATTCGACTAACCGTTGAATGTTTTCAGGGTTTAACAGGGGCTCATCTCCTTGAACATTGACTACAATGGTGCTTGGATCAATGGTGTCATCTATTTCTGAGAGATAATGAAATATTCGTTGGCTTCCATTGCTTGCTTTTTGCTCTCTGTAGACCACTTCACCATCAATAGATTTGATGCTACGGACAATGGCGGGATGGTCGGTAAGGACAATGGTCTTAAAGGCGGCGAGGGAAGCTTGTCTATATACCCGTTGAATCACGGTTTGTTCTCCAAGATTTAATAAGGCTTTTCCAGGTAATCGACGAGCGTGATATCGCGAGGGGATGCATACTAAGACTGAAGCGTGACTACTCATTTATTGTTTTTGAGACGAGTAGCGTTGTACCGTTAATGGCATCTACACGAATAGGTGTTCCTGATTCAAGGTATCCTTGCTCACATCGAGCATGATAGGATTTTCCATCAATCTCTACTTTGCCCATCGGACGAAGCATGGAGATTGTGCGTCCTTCTTTGTTTTTCATCGCATTAAGCTCATGAGCTCTACCTACCACATAACCCTCCTCTTTGCTTTGTACCGACTGCACGGTTAATCGCTTGGATAAATAAGAGGTTTGTATTCCTTTGCCTAGCAGAAACAATGCACTGATAAATCCAAGAATAACCACAGATGCCACGAGTAAAAACGGTCGTATAATCGTTGAGGGAGAAGTCTTGAGCGTAAACTCATAGGATTCCTTGTCTAGATTTTGAACCATTGCTAATCCCAGTCCACAAGCAATGAAGGTGAATCCCAAAATGCCAAAGACTCCAAAGCCAGGGAGGACAAACACCTCAATGGCCAACAGAACGAGTCCAAGGAGAAAAAGAGCTATTTCCCAATTGGCAGCCAGCCCCTCATAGTACAAGGGCAGGAAGTAAAGGACGGCGGCTACTAGACTGATAATGATAAAAAGGCCAACACCTGGGGTTTTAAACTCCAAGACAATGCCGATGACAATGAGTCCCAGCAACAGGGACGAAACCACGGGCCGGACAAAAAAGCCAATAACATTATCCGTGGAAGTCGGAATATGATTTTGAACAGCATATTCTCTTAGGCCGGCTAGTCGCAGTGCAGAATCGGCATCTGGTGCGATCCCTTCACAAAAGTTGATTTCCTCACTGACGGCCTCTTGGGCAGTTAAGGTGATGATTTTACTCGAGTCAGAGATGCCTGGGACTACAATGCTTGGATCGACCATTCCCTCTGCAATAGCGGGATTACGTCCATTAGCTTCAGCTGTTGCTCGCATTTTACCGCGCATGTAAGACTGATACTTTTCTGGTTGAACCTGGCCCATTTGATCTACAACAGCCGCTGCCCCTATGGTTGCTGATGGATTCATATAGATTGAATCGCATGCTAAGGAGATCAGCGCACCGGCGGAGGCCGCATTGTTCTGTATATAGATCATCACCGGTATGGGACAGTTTAGTATGTCTGTGCGTATGTCATCAGCATCTACCACAAGGCCTCCATAGGTCTCTAACTCGATAAACAGGTAGTCAGCCTCGCGTTTTTTGGCTTCCTCTATTCCTCGGCGAACGAGACGAGAAACAGAGGGATTGATCTCGTCATCTATTATTATACGGTAGACCAAACTATCTTCTGCTAAGGAAGATCCTTCGCTAGATTGGTCATTCGGTAATGTTTCATTTGTCGAATTACAGCTTATTGTGCTAAAAAGCAATCCAGCAAATAGAAAACAATAGAAAAAGATTGACCTAATTTGAAAAGGTTTTCCCATAAAAAGATGAATTATATCAACTAATTTAAAGCAAAGAATGAAGATGTTCCTACGTTGTTTTACCTATTTGTTGAGTTTTTCTTTAGCCGTTGTAGGTTATAGTCAACAAGACCAGGCGGAATTTCATATCGCCGAAGAAGGCCAGACCTTGTACAGCATAGCGCGCCTGTATGAGGTAGATGTTCAGCATATTATGGACTGCAATAGTGTTTTGATTAGCAATGGATTACGTGTCGGGGACACTGTCCTATTGGATTGTGAAACGCTTATAAGTAAGGATTCTCTTTCGGGATATCATCGGGTTAAGCATGGAGAAACGCTCTATTCGATTGCTACGTTATATGGCGTAAAAATGGAAGATATTATAAAGTGGAACAGCTTGACTTCTTCAGGTCTTGAGGTAAATCAACTGCTCAAGGTAGCTGAAGCAAGTAGTCAAGTCAATATTGAATGGACAGGGACGCTTCTTCCTGATTCAATATATGAGACGAGTTATCTGTCAACTGAAGAACGTTTATTTAGCATGAGTAGCCTAGTGGGAGGTGAGCGGTCAGAGGGCAGGGATACCTTCCACATCGTCGATGGTCTTCCCCAGGTTTTTGCCTTATGTTCGCCAACCTTCCGTCGAGATTCATCCCTTTATGAAGTCTTGGGAATTGCTGCCATTAGTGCATCTGCAGATACGCTTTATGAGTGGGTGGATCTTCAAGCCATTTGCTCCTCAAATCGACATGAGATTTCGAGAGCATTAGCAGAAACCTTACGACCCTTGCATTCGGAGGATCTTAATCCATGGATTGTTTTATCGTGGCAGCTTGTCGTTTTAGAGCGGTCGCTCTCTGAAGAATAATCCCGCCAAGCACAAGGAAAAACAACTCCCGAACACTATGCTCACTCCCATAATGGGTTTCAACACCATATATTCTTTAAAGGTATAGGAGTGAATCTGCCACAATTGAGCTGGATTTAAGAGTTGATTAAAGACAAAACTTGTGTGAAGAAGCCGGTCGGCTTGATATCCAATGAGAAAACCTTTATGCCAAAGCCAAGCTAAGTAAAGACTAGATAGACTCAATGCGGCAAGATATACCCACTCTATAGCATGAAGGCGTCGATGTTCTGGATAGAATCCAAGGATGGCAAGCAAAAGCAATCCTACAGCAAGACCCAGTACATCACACATAACATCATTAAAGGAATAATATGTTTCATAATGGGCATGTAATACGATATACTGATACCATTCGTCATAGAGCATAATGGGTAGCGCAAGGAGAACTACCATCGTCCAATGGCGGAAGGCAAAGAACAAGAAGAAGGCAAGAATAGCATACATCGGCACATGGATTAACTCGACGTTCATCTCCAATAATAATAGGGTGTGCGCAGTCATCCATAATCCAATCAATAGCGTGAATATCAAGAGTCCGTACAAAATGATTTGTGGCCGTCGCTGTTGCTTGTATTGCCATCTAAGACGCCATGCAATAAAGACGCACAGCAAGCCACTAATACCTAAGACTACCTTCATTACTATCACATTAAAGGCATCAAGTCCTATCTCTTCTAGCGTATGAACAGCCATAGCGACATAGACTTCATGCCAATAGATGATGTAATACGAATAGAGCAATCCAAGGACTAGACTCGTGAGACGCAGTGCGCTATGTTTTGTTAACGTAGGGGTCATACTTTCTTTTTCGCAACAATAAATTAACGTGTTGATGCACATGAGTCTGCATGCGGGGTAATCTCTCTTAAGAAATAAGCATCGTACAAGTGAACGGATCCCGTAAAATATTTTTCAAATAATGCGCGTACTCGGTGCATTGCAGGTAAATGTCGTAAATGGCTTCCCGTGTCATTGATAAAGACTGTTCCTTTAGAAAAATCAAGATTGATAATGTGGGATTCCATATACATTCTCCCTTCAGATTCTTTAAGCTTTGGATTTCTTAGCGATTTGGGTGTGCAATGCGCAGGGCTTCTTCCACCATATCCTTTGATCCAATAATAATCGGTATTCTTTGGTGGAGTTCAGCGGGCTGAATGTCAAGCACTCTGATCTTCCCTGTAGTGGCGAAACCTCCTGCTTGCTCAATTAAAAATGCCATGGGGTTGCATTCATACAATAACCGAAGTTTTCCGTTGGGTGCTTTTTCGCTAGCAGGGTAGAGGTAGATTCCTCCTTTAACCATATTGCGGTGAAAATCAGCAACAAATGAACCGATGTATCGTCCAGTATACCCTTTGTTATTGGTGTAATCGATGTATTCACGCATTCCCTCAGAAAACGAGCGGTAGTTTCCGGAGTTAATCGAACAAATTTGCCCCATAGGTGGCGTAGTCATGTTGGGATGAGATAGACAGAAATCACCAATGCTTACATCAAGGGTAAATCCATTGACCCCACTTCCCGTTGTATAGACCAGCATAGTAGATGAACCGTAGACGACATAGCCAGCAGCAACTTGCTCATTGCCTGCCTGTAAACAGTCGTCAAGGGTAACCTCACTTCCAAGTGGGCTCTTTCTTTTCCATATCGAAAAGATGGTGCCAATCGTCACATTAGCATCAATATTTGAGGAGCCATCCATTGGGTCGATAGCTATAATATATTTTCCCTGATTACCTGCTTGGGTGTTTACAGGACGGAAATCATCTTCTTCTTCGGATAGAATGGCACAGATATCGCCAGACTGACTCAGCGAGTCAATGAAGATGTCATTGGCAATCACGTCGAGTTTCTTTACCTCCTCTCCTTGGATGTTCATCGTACCATGTTCTCCTAGGATATCAACAAGGCCCGCTTTTCGAACATCTCGGTTGACAATCTTGGCGGCCAACTTAATGTCGCGAAATATTCGGGATAGATTCCCCGAGGATTCAGGGTGTTTGGCTTGCTCTTCTGCAATAAACTGAGATAAGGTGATGACTTGGTGCATGGGCATAACAACTATTTTTTTCCGTGAAGTAAATAGGATTTAATAAACGGATTGAGTTCTCCGTCTAATACCTTTTGTGCTTGAGAGGTTTCATGGTTAGATCGTGTGTCTTTGACGAGCTTATAGGGATGCAGGACGTAATTCCTTATCTGAGATCCCCATTCTATTTTCATTTTTCCTGCTTCGATTTCAGCTCGTGCTTCATTTTGTTTTTGTATCTCTAATTCATAGAGTTTCGATTTGAGCATCTTTAGTGCGGTTTCGCGGTTGCCATGTTGTGAGCGGCTATCCTGACATTCCACAACAAGTCCAGAAGGCTTATGCCTGACACGTACAGCCGTTTCCACCTTGTTGATGTGCTGCCCCCCTGCGCCTGATGCACGGAAGGTATCCCAATCAAGGTCCGAAGGATTGATCTCAATTTCTATGGTATCATCGACAACGGGATAGACAAATACTGCGGCAAATGATGTGTGTCGCCGTCCACTAGAGTCAAATGGGGAAATACGCACTAATCGATGGACTCCGTTCTCTCCTTTGAGTTGACCATAGGCAAACTCTCCTTGAATTTCAAGGGAAACGGATTTAATCCCTGCCACTTCACCATCGCGTGTATCGAGGGTAGTAACTTTAAAGCCATTGTTTTCTGCCCACATGGTATACATGCGTAGAATCATGGCCGCCCAATCATTGGACTCCGTTCCTCCAGCACCGGCATTGATCTCGAGGATAGCGTGTAAACTATCTTCTTCCTTGCTGAGGGTCGACTTAAACTCTAACTCATTCAATTGGTCTTTGGCCAATGTGAAGGCTTCTTTTACTTCTTCTTCGGTGCTTTCTCCCGCGCTGTAAAATTCTTGAAGTACTTCGGCATCGTCGAGAGAGGATACCACAACGTTATACAAGTCAATCCAATACTTGTCTTTGCGCATCGCTTGCATGACGGATTCCGCTTTTTTAGGATCATCCCAAAAGCCATTTTGCATGGATAAGCGTTCTTTTTCCCTTACATCAAAAGTTTTCTTATCGATGTCAAAGATATTGCCCAAGGGAGTGGAGATGCTCGCGGAGGGCTTTGCGTTGTTCTGACGTCATGCACTAAAGATATTGAGACTTTAGCGAAATTTTGAAGCTTATAAATGCGATTATCAACGATTGAGGGGTGTAGATAAGGTTGCACAATTTGACACGGCCTGTGGGCAAATATCGTCGGCACTTGGATGATGTTAACATTGTTTTTAACTAGCTTTTTGGAAAATTAGATTTATGAAAAATGTTATTCTTACTTTTTTACTTGTTGGATTAGTGGTATCCCTAAGTGCTCAAAGCATTGTGAAATTCAAACCGATTGGCTTGGATTATCAACGTGTCTCAGTATCTGTTCCGTTCTTAGGTACGGTGACTGCTTCTTCATCTGCTTGGGATATGGGTCTTGGTTTTGAATATGGCCTCAATAAGACGCTCTCCTTAAACACTACGTTAAACTTTGCCTTTTATTCTGGAACCATGATGAGTTTTACGCCAGAGTTTAGAGCCTATCTAACAGGTTCAGAGGCGGTAACTGGTTTTTATGTTGGTGGCTATGGTGGATTAGCCATTTATACTGGAGGGGGATCAAGCACTGCAGGTATGGCAGGTGCTTCTCTTGGTTTTCAGAAGACACTTGGTGACCGAATCACGATGGATGTGGGAACAGGCATTGGAGGACAATTCGCAGGAGGAAACTCCATTTTCAACATTCGTCCAGGAGTAACCTTAGGCTACATGCTTTACTAAAATCAATCCGCTGTAAGGATTTGTAAACCCTGCTTCGGCAGGGTTTTTTTATGGCTACATTTGACAAGCAGATTATGCAGTGCGTAACAACAATATGGCAAGACTTTAAACAGGGAAAGGAATCGATCATTCCCATGGCCCTTTGGCGTATAGCCTTTGGACTGCTCTTAGTCGTTGAGGCTTGGGGAGCCATCGCTACGGGTTGGGTGCGTAAGGCCTTTATTGAGCCTAAGTTTCACTTTGTACACCGTCCGTTCGATTTTCTTCAGCCCTTAGAAGGCGAAGGGATGCTCTATGTATTTATAATCATGGGGATTTTAGGCCTAGGGGTCATGCTTGGATTCTTCTACAGGATTTCGGTGACCGGTTATTTTTTCTTGTGGACCTATGTCTATTTGATGCAAAAGGCAAGCTATAATAACCATTACTACCTCATGGTTTTGCTGTTGTTTTTAATGATCTTAATGCCTGTGCATAGAGCATTGTCCTTGGATGCGCGTGCTAAGAGGGTCAAGCCATCCAATACCATAGGGAAGTGGGCCCGTTATATCCTAATTGCACTCTTATTGATTGTCTATACCTATGCCTCACTAAATAAAATTTATCCTGACTGGCTTGATGCCAAACCATTGGAGATATGGATGAAGGCCAAAGCGGATCTTCCCATTATAGGGCCTTACTTACAAGCACCTTGGCTTCCTAGATTACTCGCCTATGGTGGGATATTTTTTGATGGGTTAATTATTCCTATGTTACTATGGAGGCGAACGCGCTGGATCGGTGTCTTGCTGGCCTTGGGATTTCATTTGGTCAACAGCATCATTTTCCAAATAGGAATCTTTCCCTATATGATGATTGGCTCTATGGTCTTGTTTTTTCCTCCTGAGCTGATTCAACGCCGATTTTTCCCAAAGAGATCACCTGAAGATACAATCGACAATCCACCATTGTCTAGATCTATGTTAGTTGTTCTTTTATCTTTTTTAATCCTGAATATTCTTATGCCTTTAAGACACCATCTCATGCCAGGAGACGTGACCTATACTGAAGAGGGGCACAAGATGTCCTGGCGGATGATGCTGCGTGCCAAGGCTGCAGAATATCCAAGTTTTTTTGAAGTCGTGGATACGGAAACGGGAGTTCGTCAACGAATCAATGCAGCGGACTATCTAACCGATAAGCAGTTAGCTAAAGTGTTTTGTCTTCCAGATATGACCTGGCAGTTTGCGCAAATGCTCAAAGAGGATATCAGGCGTACCGAACATCGTGAAGTTGCAGTTTATGTTACTTGTCGATGCTCAATAAATGGTAATGAGGCAGTAACCATGTATGACGAATCAGTTGATTTGACCTCAGTGCCATACAGTTTATTTCAAGCGGATGACTGGATTATTGCGAGTAAGTAGATTCTAATTCAAATTAGGATAAAAAGCATCACGTATGTGATAGATTGAAAGCATGTGACTCGATAGGGAGAGCGCAATGATATCAAAGCGTGTAGGAGCTAACCACTGAATGTCATCACAATAAAATCGAGCTACTTGAACTATGTGGGCTTGCTTTCGGGAATCAACAGCGCTTTCCGGCCACCCATAACGTTGTGACCGTCGCGTTTTGACTTCAATAAACACTAAGCAATCCTTTTCAAGTCCTACAATATCAATTTCGCTACCGTGATATCGTACGTTTTGATCGATAGGTAGAATGCCTACTTGCCTCAGGTATAACTGAGCCCATTGTTCTCCTATGGTGCCAATATTATGCTTCAATTTTTCACAAAACTATTCCCTTTCATTTGTGCACAATCAATAGGGTAGTTTCCTTAGTTTTTCGTTGAGTTTTCTACTACCTTTGAGCAGTAAGTAATCCATTGCGCTAATACCACAACACCCTAATACCAAAACTATGAAACATCTTATTCAAGAGTTTACCGATCAATTGCGCGAAGCCAATGCCATTGGATCGAGCTACACATTCATCCATAACTACGCTGATTTTCAAAACATCACCGTCTGTGGTCTTGGAGGTTCAGGTTTTGGTGCTAATCTTATCTATGATTTATGTCAGGCGGAGATGTCAGTGCCTTTTAATGTTTCAAAAGGGTATACGATTCCGGGTTACATCAATGAGAAAAGTTTAGTCATTGTCTCAAGCTATAGCGGAAACACGGAAGAGACCTTGGAATCTATGGCGCTCGCTGAGGCTGCCGGCGCTCAAATCATTGGCATTACCTCAGGCGGTAAGGTAAAAGCACATTGCGAAGCCAAAGGCTATGATGTGATTACTGTTCCTGGTGGGAAGCCTCCTCGCGCCTGCCTCGGGTATAGTTTTGTTCAGCAACTCTATATTCTAAAGCACGTTGGTCAGATTTCAGCGCGTAAGCTCGATGAGTTACAGTCTTCTATGGTCCTTCTTGATCAAGAGCAAGCATCCATTGACGAATACACAAAGTCCCTTGCCGAGAAGCTCTACACAAAGATTCCTATTCTATATTCAGAAGATTCTATGGAATCCGTCGCGATTCGCTTTCGTCAACAAATCAATGAAAATGGAAAGATGTTGTGCTGGCATCATGTGATTCCAGAAATGAATCATAATGAACTCGTTGGATGGCGCCAAAAAAAAGAGGATTGGGCGGTGATTCTACTGAGAAAGGATTCAGATTATTCGCGGAATCAAGTCCGAATGGAAATCAATAAAACCATTATTGCGGAGTACTGCGATTCCATAACAGAAATTCACGCTAAGGGAGATAACGATATGGAGCGTGCCCTTTACCTTATTCATGTGGCCGATTGGTTGAGCTGGCACTTATCAGTTTACCGCGAGGTGGACGCGACAGAGGTTAAGGTTATCGACTTCTTAAAAGGAGAATTAGCCAAACAATAAAATGAATTCTATGAATACTATTCAACCTATTGCTACAGCATTACTGCTGCTATTTGCAACGATCTTGGTCACACCAGTAATGGCCCAAGAGGATGGCGAAAAGGCGGGTATCCATTACATCATGTTTAAAATGGACGAAGAGTTAATGAGTGACATCTCAATCTCTGTCAATGATCGCAATTTTTTGAATGGATATTCAGAGTCTCCCGTCTTTCCAATGTCCCTTGTTGATTCTGTCAAGGAATACTTGGAGCATGTTGCCGAAGAAGTACTTGGTGTGCCCGCAGAATGCGTGTACAAAGTCAATAGAAGGGGTAAAGAAGTCACATCTCTTGGTATGAATGGTGAGCTGGAAGGAATGCCAGTGGACCTGTTAAAAGCAGCTAGAAATAGACACAGTGATTTAGATTACTTTGTTCGAATCGATGTGAACATCACAGGACGAGGTGGAAAGTGGATCATTAACCCTAAAGATGTCCGCTTTAAGCTAAAACCTACGATTACTCTAAAAATCACACAATTTGATTCAGAGGGTAAGGTGATGTTTTCTGAAAAGCTTAAAGTCAAAGAATTCGGTAAGTTACGAACGCGTGAAGTGACTTCAGGAGATGGTCGAGTCACTGTCCGAAAGAGCGAGATTTTGTATCCAGAAGATATTTATGAAATGTTGCTCGTTATTGGAGGTCAATACATAGAGACTTACAAGCGCTAGGCTCAAATCCATTTACTTAGGTTAAAACTCCTACTTTCGCAGTATGGCAGGAGATAAGGCATATCCAGAAGCTATGGAGACCTTTGAGGTTCAAGCGGCAGGTAATCAAGAACCGCTTCGCGTCGATAAGTTTCTTCTTAATCTCATGTATAAAGTCTCAAGAAGTCGCATTCAGCAGGCCATCGAGGCGAAAAGCGTTTGGGTAAACGGCAAGGAGGTCAAAGCTAATTACAAGGTGCGTCCTAAAGACGTTGTACGGATTGATTTTCCAAGGTATCGACCGGATGAAACCCTGATTCCTGAGGATATCCCTCTTGATGTGATGTTTGAAGATGATGATCTCCTTTTAATCAATAAACCTGCAGGGCTTGTTGTGCACCCTGGCGTCGGTAATTGGACGGGCACCTTGGTCAATGCACTGATGTATCGCTACAAAAACCTTCCTACACAGCAAAATGAGTTTGTAAGGGATGAGGAATCGGCAAAAGCGGACGCCAGTAGAGCGGGAATTGTCCATCGCTTAGATAAGAATACTTCGGGTGTTATGGTGGTGGCCAAAACGCCATTAGGGATGAAAGAACTCGCGCAGCAGTTTTTTGATCGCACGACGCATCGTAGATACTATGCCTTAGTATGGGGTGAAACAGAGGACGAAGGGCGTATTGAGGGAAATATTGGTCGAGATTTACGCAATGAAAAGGTATATCGAATCTATAAAGACGGTAGTCATGGTAAACACGCTGTAACCCATTACAAAACAATTGAACGCTTTGGCTATGTCTCGCTTGTCGAATGTCGCTTAGAAACAGGGCGGACCCACCAAATACGGGTGCATATGGAATCCATAAGCCATCCCTTGTTTAATGACGAGAAATATGGTGGGGACAGAATTCGGAAAGGCACGGTATACGCGAAGTATAAAGCCTTTGTACATAACGCTTTTAAGCTGTGTCCAAGGCAGGCATTACATGCTAAAGAATTGGGCTTTCATCATCCGAGAACAGGGGAGTATGTGCTCTATGATTGTCCGTTACCAGAAGACATGCAATCCGTAATTGATAAGTGGCGTGACTACATGCACCACGTGTTATCTAAAAACCTGTAGCCTTAAGGATTATTGAAGGAATTCCTTCACGGCCAGTCGATTAATTTTACCATTGTCTAAGCGAGGAATCTCAGGTATTCTTAAGACTTTCCTCGGTCGATGATATTTAGGGAAATCAATGGCATCAAGCACTTGCTGAATACGGTCTAGCGACCGCTCATCGGATAACTCAATACAGAGCACAACGACACTACCTAAGGCTTTATCAGGTAAGGAAGAGACAATATGAGGCTCAGTTATATGTTGGGCGCAACTTGCTTCAACTTCCTCTGGACATATCTTTACTCCGCCAGAGTTAATGATAAAGTCAAGTCGACCCTTCCAGATAAACTGTTTATCATTGATTAGACTTGCCACGTCTTGTGTTTTTAGGACCTCTTGCCCGGTAATAGACAGAGCATGAATTAGGAGTTCATCTTGATCACCTTTTCCTACAGAGACATTGGGTAGACAGGTATAGGCCGATTCGTATCCAACCTTACGCAGGGCAATATGACTTACAGTTTCCGTCATGCCAAAACTTTGATACACCTTGTTATCTAAAGTCTGAATAAAGGATTCTGTGTCTTGGTCAATCGAGCTGCCGCCAAGCAAGATGGTGCCTAATTGTTTAAAATGCTCTGGATTGTTTTCGCGCAGGGTATGAAATTGTAAAGGAACAAGGGAGGTAAAGTCAACGGGCGTCTCACAATGCACAGATCGCCTGGGTTCTTTTACAATTACTTCTAGTTTCCCGAGAATCGCTCGATAGAGTAGCATACAACCCCCGATGCGTTCTGTAGATAGGCAGAGTAACACACGTTGACCAGGTGTAAGCTTAAAGAAAGCTAAAGATGCCTGAGCACTCGCTACGATCTGTTTTCGGTGTATGGAGATTGTCTTGGCTTTTCCGGTCGATCCTGAGGTTTGAAACGAAAATTGATCGATCGAAGGATCAAAAAATGATTGTAGGCGATGATATACAGGCTTTTCCCAAGAAGCGAGAGACATCTCGGACTTCGCAAAGGCGTCTTGCCATTGCCAATCTTCTTTGTCAAAGCGAAGGTGAAGCATAGATGGAATCAAATTGTTGACTATCCCAAGATAAGGTATCACGAAGCCATAGGTCTTCGCCTTGAATTACTAATGGAGTCGTAATGTTGTCGACATACATACCTCCCGTTCCTAATCCTTGGGGTATCGATAGATTTAAGTATCCCGCCCACTGGGCTATGGCATGAAGGCCTAAATTGGACTCAAGTGCTGAGGTTGGCCAATAATCAATGGATAACGGCTTGGCAAGGTGTATCCATTCTTCGCACGCCTCAAATCCTCCTAGAAGTGTGGGTTTGAAAATGAGATATTGGGGCTGAATGGTTTGGAGAAGGTTTTTCTTGTCTTTAAACTTAGTTACGCCGATTAACTCCTCGTCTAAGGCGATAGGAATTGGTGATTGTTTGCACAGCGTGGCCATAGCGTCCCACTGACCTTGTCGTATTGGCTGTTCGATGGAATGAATGTCTAATCTCGACAATTCCTCAAGTTTGGATAAGGCGTTATTTGGTGCAAAGGCGCCATTGGCATCTACGCGTAGAGTAAGGGTTTCTGCGCTATATCTTGAGCGTATTCCTTTAAGCAGTTCAATTTCTTTAGCCCAATCAATTGCTCCAATTTTCATCTTTAGGCAAGAAAATCCCTGATCTAACTTGTTATCAATCTGTTCTTGCATAAAGCCTGCATCACCCATCCAGATGAGCCCGTTAATGGGAATACCCATTTTTGATTGATTATACGGAGTGTCGTAGGAGCAAAAACGATGCTTCCCAGCATGGTGGCTATAGCTTAGTGCTATTTCAATTTGTTCTAAGGCGAAAGCTATCGACGGGAGGTGCTGGCATTCAGAAGCCTTGGGAAAGTGCTGATTGGCGTTCGCCTCCGTAATTAACTCGTTGAGTTTCTGTTCAAAATCAGGGCCTGCTTCAGGACTGAGGTTTGGAAAAACACCGGCCTCACCCCAATACACCTTATTTTGAGATTCAAGGCAGATAAAATAGGTCGATTTTTGATGTAGTATGCCTCTCGACGTCCCAGCAGGACGTTTTAGATTCATGTCATATCGACGAGCAGAAAGCGTAAAGGGACTTATCCGAGCCATATATTTCCCACCAAAAATAAGAGTGCAAGCACAAAGCTGCTTAATGCATTGACTTTGAGCAGTCTATCAAGTTGACTTGGATCGGAATTCTTGAGTACGGTTCGGATATTTTTGGCAATAATTGGCAGAGGGACTAAAAAGATATATTGCGGGTTTTCAAAGCCATGCTGAAGGGCATAAGTACCAAAAAGAGCGAAGGGAACTAAAGAAAGAAGGGCGAAGTATATTTTCGATCGTTCATGCCCAAGGTAGCCTGCAATCGTTTGCTTATCATGCTTTAAGTCCTCCTCTCGATCTCTCATATTGTTTAAGTGGAGCACGGATACAGCGAAAAGACCTGTACCTGACGCGGGTAGGAGCAAATCAAGAGGAAAGGAATGGACCATGCAATAATAGGTGCCAAGTGTCCCAACAAGACCGAAAAACAAAAAGACAAAGACATCCCCAAGTGCTTTGTAGCCGTAGGCATTTTCTCCCATGGTATAGTTTATAGCACTCCAAATGGATAGTCCTCCAAGCAGATAGAACACCACGATGATAGGAATGCTTTCAAATGCGATAAAGATCAATGCAGAACCCAATAGGAAGACTATGGCACTTGTGATTAAAATGGCACGTCGCATTTGACTTTGTTCTATCAGTCCAGTAGCTACGGTGCGCATTTCACCACTTCGATTGTCATCACTTCCTTTGATGGCATCACCGAGATCATTAGCAAAATTCGAAAGAATCTGTAATCCAGAAGCCGTCAGTAGGCAAAGAATAAAGGGAAGTACTTCAAACGAATTGGCTGAGTAGGCACAAGCTCCGCCTACAAGAACACAGGATAACCCAAGGGGTAAGGTTCTCAATCGAGCGGCTTGAATCCATGATTTGGTTTGGTTCACTATGTGAAAATAAGACCAAGTCAGGCCTTAGTTATCTTTTTCCTGTAATTTTTTTACCTCAGTGAAATACTGCTTGAGTATTGCGGCACTGTGCTGACCATCTGTATGCACCACAAGTCCTCTCGCTTCTTTTGAAGGATCTAGTAGCCATTTCATATCCACGTCAAGAGATGAATTATTCTTGTTAGCTCTACCTTCACGGCTTTCTAATCCAAGGGCTTGGAGTACTTGATGGATTGCTACATTATGTGGCGAGGTGAAATGATGATTTACCGAGGGATGCTTGTCAGGACCTGGAATGATGTTAAAGATGTTTCCACCGCCATTATCAATCACGAGTAGCCTGAAGTTTGCTGGCATATTGATTTGCCATAGCGCATTCGAATCGTATAGCATGGCTAAATCTCCTGTGACACAAAGACATAGCTCGTCGGTTTGACTGGCAAACCCCACAGCAGTGCTGACTTGCCCATCGATACCACTAACCCCTCGATTACCAAAGTGCTGTTGGCTATTCCAAACAAAAAGCCCGGCATAACGAATGGGTGTGCTATTCCCCCAAAATATGTTAGTCTTGGGCTGAATATGCTTTGATAAGATCTGATACACGCGATAATCTACAGAATCATCTACTCGATTGATGGTATCGTCTCGCAGCGCTAAACACTGTCTTTCAATGGAATGACAAATCGATTTTCCTGTAGTGTAGCTTGAAGATTCTGTTAAATTCTTATCCAAGAAGTGTAGGAAGTCTGAGGGCTGCGCTACAATTACCTTGGTCAGGGATTGAAATCGATCCCAATACATGGGGCTTGGCGTAATATGCCAGTGTTCGATGTTTTGCTGCCTAAACAAGAACTTAAGTTTTTTAGAAACCACAGCATTTCCCATGGTGATTACAAGGTCAGGGAGTACCTCGTAGACCTTATTCTCGTGGATATATTCAACCAATGGATCAACTAATGCGATTCCTGATGTGCAAGATACATTGGCCAAGGTTTCATGCATTACAAGGACATCTTGACGCGCTGCAATCTGCTCAATGATGGACTTCAGGGTGTTTGATGGAGTGTGCGAACCAAGAACAATGGCGATTCGCTTGTCCTTAAGTGAGGCTAACTCTTCCTCATTTAACATGAATGTTGTGCCAATCGATGACGTAGGATAGATTTCTTCAATGACCTTTGGAAGGTTTGCATTGTCGTATGGTGCTATATCGTACAGCGGTTCACGCAAAGGTATGTTGATATGCACTGGGCCTTTAGGCGCTCTCAATGAGGTATTTATAGCTTGAGATACCATACGCGAAGCATACCATCGATCGGCCTGGGTGTGTACTTCCACTGGGAGTTGAAAAGATGCCTTTATGAAATTGGAATAGATACCTGTTTGATTGATGCTCTGGTTTTCACCTTGGTCAATCCACTCATTCGGACGATCAGCGGTTAATGCAATAAGGGGAACGTGCTGGTAAAAGGCTTCCGCGAGCGCAGGACTGTAATTAAGCGGGGCACTACCACTTGTACAAACCATTCCAACCGCTTCGCCTCGCGCTAGAGCGACACCCAATGCAAAGAAAGCGGCACAACGCTCATCGGTAATTGTCATACACTCAACGCCTTCCGAGCGCTCAAGGGCTATAACTAAAGGAGCCGATCGGGAGCCAGGGGAGATCATAAGGCGGTGTACACCTAGCTTTTCTAGGACGTATACAAGATCGGCTATGTGCGTTTTACTCGTGTTATGCGTAGGATTTTTTGCCATGGCTTACCCCTTCCTCGTGGTTTGGTTCTACGAATGTAACACCTTGAGCATTGTTTGGGTTTTTTCTTTGGTCTCCAACCACTCTTCCATAGGGCTTGAATCTTTTGTAAGGCCTGCTCCTACATGCAATACAGCACTATTGTCAAAGAATTCAGCACTACGTAAGTTAACCCATGCATAGTATGCGTTGTGGTGCCTTAGGGCAAAGTATCCACCGTAGAAGTCTCTAGCCTGACCTTCATGGTCTACAATCCATTGTTTCGCATCCTTCCTTGGTAGCCCACATAGCGCAGCGGTAGGATGTAGACATTCCAAAATCCCTTCAGACTTTTCGGTTTGAAAGGATATAGACTGAAATCGGTGCAATAGATGGCCAGCTCTTTTGTTGGTTAATGGACTTGGTGCAATTTGCGTAGCACCGTAAGTCGTTAAATCTTGTACTATACCATCTGTTACCAATTGATGTTCTTCGACTTCTTTGGCTGTCCATGGACGGGACAAATTATTGTTAGCAGAGGCTACTTGAGTTCCTGCGAGTGCATCCGTTGAATACATTACCTCACCGCTAGATCTTTTAATCGTCTCTAACAACAATTCGGGTGATGCACCCATCCAGCAGGAATCTCCGTTCCACCAAGCAAATACGTTGGCATTAGGATACTGCTCACAAAGTGCTTGGAATACCTTGGCGGATGGATGCACAGCATGAATGCTAACCTTTCGAGCTGCTACAATTTTTTTCAGATGGCCTCCTTCTTTTAGTGTATTAACACTTTTTGCCACATAGCTTTCGTAGGTATCCTGTGGGGTAGATGTTGTATTGTTACTCTTGAGCTTTGTATTGTTAGGCCAATGGTGTTTCACCTCATCAAGTGCAATTGCTTGCCCGTGTAAGCTTGTCCATCTATTTGCTATAGAAACAAACGGCATTGCTTGAAAGTCGATCTCAAATGTGCTATTTGAATTGGGTGTTCGATTGAATACAAAAACGGCATCTTCCTTGCCAAAGGGGCTTAGAAAGAGCGGCATATTTCCTTGGGCAAACCGAACAAACAACTCCATGCTAGCTTTTTGAAAATTTTACAAGCATTACACCCCGACCTCCATCTTTTTCCTCCGGATGCTGGTAGCTTTCAATATGTTTTTTCTGACTTCGAAGCGCTTGGAGCACCGCTTGTCTAAGCACTCCTTGACCTTTTCCATGGATGATTCGCACTCTTTCCGCCTGCATGGCTTTGGCATGCGTCAAATAGAGCTCAACGGTATCTATAGCCTCTGCTTTTGTCATTCCTCGTATATCGAGTTCAGGGTCTAAAGTCGGTGACTTACGAATCGGTTTGCGTACAAATGGTTTTTGTACTTGGGAACTACTTGTATCACTCAACTCCAAATCTTTCATGGCTATTTCAGCACGGCGATCACTAATGTTCACAATGGCTTTGCGACCCCTTATTTCAAGGACTTCACCTTCCTGATTGGTGGCTTTATGCCGCACCTGGTCTCCAACGGAAAACTGAAGCTGACCAGAGGCATTCGTTGATTTACTTTGCTGTTTGCGAAGCTTTGCACGCCGTTTAACAAGATCTTGTAATTGGTCGGCCTTGGCTTTAGCGCTTTCTTCCTTATGAATGTCTTTCAATAAGGAATTTAGCTTGTCTTGAATGATTTTGTCTTGTTGACTTTCTAAGCTTAAGCGCTCTTCTTTAAGCCCTGCATATTGTGCTTCTACCTGTTGAAGTTGTTTTGTCATGGTTTTCAGCAACAGCTGATACTCTTCCTGTTGTCGCTGAAGCTCTGTATGCTCCTTTTGGTGCTGACGGCGCTCCATTTCTAAATTGTGAATGGTTTCATCAAAGGTTAAATCACGATGGTCTACTCGCTGTTTTGCTTCTTCAATGATGTCGGGTGGGATAGCCATGCGTTTGGCAATCTCGAAGGTGTAGGATGCTCCTGGTTTGCCGAGAAGAAGTTGATATGTAGGACTAAGACTCGTTTCATCAAAGTGCATTGAGCCATTGATGATGTGCTGATGATGACTGGCCAATTGCTTTAGATTCCCATAGTGTGTGGTAATCACACCGATGCATTTTTTTTCGCATAGCGCTAGCAATAAAGACTCTGCCAAGGCAGCACCTAGTTTGGGGTCAGATCCTGAGCCAAATTCATCGATAAGCACTAAACTCTTAGCAGAAGCATGTTCCAAGAAGTACTTCATGTGAGCAAGCTTAGAGCTGTAGGTAGAGAGCTCGTTTTCCAACGATTGGTCATCGCCAAGGTCTGCATACAATCCATCGAATAGTCCAATGTTGGATTCTTTACTGCAGGGTAGGGGGAGTCCTAATCGAATAAGCATTTGTATAAGCCCTAACGCCTTTAATGTCATGGACTTTCCTCCTGCATTGGGACCGCTAATCAATAGAATTCGCTGATCGTTATCCAAGGTAACATCAAATGGAATTACTTTATCTAGATCACCATCCTCCTTAACAAGCAACGAGGCATTTCGACATTCGATAAGTTGCACGACTTGCTTGGATTCTATGGTTGGCATGGAGCAGCAATAGCGGTCACACCATGATGATTTGCTTTGTAGGATGTCTAATTCTGCGAAAATTTCTTGGCTAAATGCCAGATAGTCGGCTTGGGTTTCAATGATATGGGTAAGACGATCTAGGAGTTTTTGTATCTCCCGCTGTTCTGCTTGAACAACACTAAATAGATCATTGTGAAGATGAACGCAAGACTCAGGTTCAATAAAGACGACCTTGCCTGATTCACTTTCGTCATGTAGAATACCCTGTATCTTCCGTTTATGTTCTGCCTTTACAGCAAGGACACGTCGGCCATTACGAACACTTTCAATGGATTCAAAGAGATAGCCTTGACGTTTTAATCGACCAACTTCTGATTGAAAGACTTTGTGGATTTTCTTACTGAGTTTTGCCTTTTCAATACGGAGTTCCGCAAGATGTTCACTGGCATCTGAACGGATTTGTCCATCCTCGTTTAGGATATCTTTAATGGCCTCGACCAAGCGATCATTTCTTATGATGGATTGAATAAGTTGATGAAGGGGGGTAGGCTCACTGTCCCACTCGTCAAGACTGTCAAGTACTTGGTGAATCGTTTCGGCTACATGCAGTATAGCAACTACTTCATAAAGTTCAAGGATCATTCCCTTTATCTTAAGCTTATCCAAGGACGGTCGAATGTCCTTAAATCGATCAAAGGGAATCTTATGGCCTTCTTGTTTAAAGTGCTGGTATGCTGTGATTTTTTCGTATACCGCGTTAACCTCATCTGCGGATTGTAAAGGCTGATACGCCTGCCAAGCCATACGTCCAAGATCACTTATGCATCCTTTGGTAACAGACTCTGCGAGAATGGGTAAATCAAGTTTTTGCAGTAAATCGTCAGGATAGGTTTTCATCTAAAGGGCAAATTCAACATCGTTTTCACCGGTAGCTTTCATAAAAACGTCCACTAAGCTTTTTGGATCTTTTTGATCAAAAAGAATTTCATGTAATACTTGAGCTATAGGTATTCGTGAAGTATAACGCCATTCATTATGAATGAGTTTAAGTGTTTTAAGTCCCTCTATAGTTTCTATCGAATCCTGTATGATGGATTCGATGTTTTCTCCCTTAGCAATTCGATAGCCTACGGTGAAGTTCCTACTCAGCGGGCTTTGGCAGGTCGTCATGAGATCGCCAACTCCAGCTAGACCTAGAAATGACGTGGAGGATACGCCTAAACGATTCGCAATATATATGATCTCTGCAAGAGCTCGAGTGATGTAGAGGGACCGTGCATTGGAGCCTAACTTAAGGCCCTCTGTAATGCCTGCGCCGATGGCAATGTAATTTTTTAAAATTCCTGCTAATTCAATAGCTAATAAGTCGTTGCTTCCAAATACTTGGAATCGATCGGAGGAAAACAACTCCTTTCCGATCGTGATTACTTCATTAAATCGACTGCCGATAACCGCACCTGCAGGAAGTCCTTGATGAATCTCATGGGATAAGTTCGGACCAGCTATCATTCCAATACGACGAACCGTAGTGAATTGTTCAAAGTATTCACTTACCGTTAATGGACGGTGGCTTTGGGTATCCGGGTTTGCGTTACTTTGAATAAAGCCTTTGGTCGCATGGATAATAAAATGGCCGGGATTTATAACATGTTGAATAGCCTGTGCGAGTTCGGGGTAATTGTCAGATGGAATAGCAGGGATAAGAACCTCACAAGTATTACAGAGATGTTCCAAGTCGGTCTCCAAGGTCACGTTATCGTGGAGCAATACATCTCTTAACTGGCGATTCGCCATAAAGCTTGCTGTATCTTCTTGTCGTCGACTGTAAAGTTTTACAGGATGTTTTTCGGCGAGAAGATTACATAGGGCGAGCCCAAATTTCCCGGCTCCAATGACCCCTACACCCATGTCTTTGTTATATGTTGTCGACATAGGCTTCCATTTGATTCGCATAAAAATGAAGAAGTAGCAAGCTTTCTGACCGCAGTTTGCCATCGCTCGAACGAAGAAGGGCGCGTTTGGAATTATATATCCCGAGATGTTTTACACCATGGGATGCAATGGCTGTAGTGGATTGCTCTAACTGTGTGCTAAGTATACAATTGCCTTGACTTGCCTTAATGCGAACATGATCAATGGTGCGTTGGCAGGCATCCAAAAAATCATCCCACTCCCAAGTGACATCCTCCAAAGGAAGACGCAAAAGCTCATATAAATCCAGCTTGGGAAAGGAAGCTCTGAGCATTCTAAAGGCAACTAAGGCAACAATGTTGCTGGATAATACTACTTTGTTATCGTGTAAGCCTTTCTGAACGATTTGTCCGAGATCCTGAGCATAGACCGAATCTCTTTGATCGTCGTGTACATGGTCATTTCCCCGTCTAAAATATTCCTCGCGATTGATGAAGTTGCCGTGCACATCCAGCGACCGGCCTGATGCGTCTAGTTTGTTTCCAAAAATATCGGTCGGCTCACCAAAGGCGATATGAATTTCTGGCTTGGTGTAGCGATGAGAAAAAAGAATAGATAGCAAACGGTAGGAGGTTGCTGTGACACTTGCTTCCTTGATATATTGCTCCCTTCCTTGTTTTTTAAGGTGCTGATCGATAAGGGACTCTGCTTCCAAGGTAAAGGAGTAGTTGATGGAGACCGGCACGATGATTACCGGTTTGTTTTTCTTCCCCTCATCGAGTACATAGTCTTTTTGAGTCTGTACGGCTGTTCCTAGTAATCCAAGTTTTAATTTGTTGATAAGGCTACCTGAACGACTTCGAGTACCTTCTGGAAAAAACAAGCTATGGACGCCTCTTGCCAAGCAAACCGATGAATAGGATTTGAGTACTTCAAGGTAGATGGCATTCTTTTTACGGCGGTCCACTTTATAGGCACCCAATTGATTCATTTTTTGGCTAAGCCAGGGTAGCGTAAATAAATTGATTCCTGCGCCATAGGTCATGGCAGGTAGGCCAAGAAGATCTATGCCATATCCAATGGTTGGTGAGTCTAAGTTGGTTTGATGATTGGGTAATACGATGAGCGGGCCGACACTCGAAAGCGCTCTGAGCCGTTCTATATCGCCATAAAAGATAAAGCGATCATAGATTGAATCTTTACTTCGCCAGATTTTTTGGATTCGCCGTCCAGGAGCGGATTTAAGGAGTCCTCCGTAGAAATAGGGTAGAATACGTTGGGCAAAACGATAAGCTCGTGGCTCAAAACGACTTAAAATTTCTTGCAAATAGTGATTGGTGATCTGGGTGAGGATGCCTTCTAAATGACTATTGGAGGTATGGTTGTTTTGTTTTTCTAACTCAAGCATCTGAGCCTTGATATCTGCCCAAAAAAGGGCTTCACTTTGTTTGTCTGTTTTCCAAGGATTCTGAGTAAGTCTAATCTTCTCGAGGTAGATTACATTTTTCAACAGCTCATAAAATTCTGAAGAATCTTGAAAGTTTCTTTTCAAGGCATTCAGTGTTCGTGTTCTTACTTGAGCCTTAAATTCTTTACGTTCCAACGTCGTCTTGGTTAACGGCCACTGGTTAACATCCTCGATAACGGGCTTAAGCGGTAAGCGTTCTGTATGCGCCTTATTCACCTGATTCGGATTGACGATGATTACATGGATTCAATAAGGCGAAATCCCTTTCCATGTACATTGATGATTTCTATTCTATCGTCCTTTCTAAGGTATTTCCTCAGCTTGGTGACATAGACATCCATACTGCGACCAGTAAAGTAACTGTCGTTTCCCCAGATATGTTTGAGTGCTACATCTCGGTTGAGCGTTTTGTTCTTGTGCTGCGCAAGCAACCTCAATAAATCACCCTCTTTGGTCGTAAGCTTTTTTTCATCACCCTTAATGGCTAAGATTCTCGTGTCATGGGCATAGGTGTAGTCTCCAATTTCAAAATGCAAGGTTTCATCTGGAGAATTTTTTTCAAGAAAAATTCGCCGCATCACGGCATCTACTCGAACACGCAACTCATCTCGATCGAAGGGTTTGGTAATGTAGTCATCTGCGCCAAGTTCAAATCCAGCAATTTTATCTTCTTTAAGCGATTTAGCGGTCAAGAAAATGATAGGAATTCTGTAGTCTACTTCTCGAATTTGTTTAGCTAGTGTAAATCCATCTTTTAGGGGCATCATAACATCCAATATGCAGATGTCGAAATCATCTTTAGAGAATGATCTCCACGCTTTTTCTCCATTTTCGAAAAGTTCGACGGAATGGCCGTGTAGTTCCAAGGAGTCTTTAAGTACCATTCCAAGGTTGGGGTCATCTTCTGCTAGAAGAATCTTGTATTGCATGTCGATGTTCATTGCTTCTCGTTGTTTAATGGGAAAATTAAGGTAAATTCTGTGAATTGACCCTCTTCACTTTGAACACGAATACTTCCAGCGTGTCGTTCGGTCATCGCTTTAACATAGCTTAGGCCAAGGCCAAATCCCTTAACATTATGGATATTGCCGGAAGATTCTCTGTAAAAGGCATCGAAAATATGCCGTTGCACTGAGGATGACATACCTATTCCATTATCTCGAACAACAATTTCGAAAAACTTTTGATTACTTCTTGTGGTAACGGCTATGGCAAGTTCATCCTTGCTGTATTTGATGGCGTTATCAAATAGATTAGAAAACAAATTGTATAGATGCTGTTCGTCACCATATATTGTGTGATTGGTAGCTTGTCGTTCTTCGGTAAGTACTCCATTCGCGGCCTCAATACGCAACTTATAACTCGATTTAAGTTTGTCTAGGATTTGATGGATGTCCACCTCCTTCATATTTAACTTAATAGAACCTTGCTCTAGCTGAGCGACTTGAAGGACTTTTTCGATATGACCTCCGAGGCGAAGATTTTCCTCTTGAATAATCTCGGCATATTTTAAGACCTTATCGGATGTTGTGGCCACGTTATCCTCATGTAGCATTTGGCTAGCTATACCGATGGTAGCTACCGGGGTTTTTAGCTCATGAGTCATGTTATTGATAAACGCCGTTTTTAAGTCAGATATTTTCCTCTGGCGAAGAATGGTAATCACTGAAAAAACAAAGCCAACCGAGACAAAAAGTATGAGCACTACTGACGTAATAATAAAAAACAGATTCTGGTACCATATAAACTGATTCCGGTTATTGACTAAAACAATCAGTTTCCCATGATAGGATCCGGTAAGATCGTTTTTGAAAACTAGGCGTTCAAAGTAATTCTCATTTTCCTTGGCAGATGGAGAAAGTTTCATGCCTCCGAAAGGTCTTGTGGGTGACGATAAACTGTAGGACATCGTTAAGGATCGCTCTTTTAATCTTGCATCCAACAACTCTTGTATCACTTCATCGGTGACCTCGGGCTGTTTCCTTCTTAAATCCTTGGTTTTTGTGGACAAAACGTTCTGGAGATCCTGATTGATAAGGACGCTTTGCGAACTGCGCGATTTCAACTCTTGAAAAAGTTGTAGAATCGCTAAATCTCCTTCACTGCTGTCACCCAATAATTCAAAAGTATGTACTGCTTTTTCTTCTTTGAGAAAAATGGTAAAGTCGAAAATAGCTTGTAGGTTGGCTAGGACAAGGGAATCTCTTCGGATACTATCTGCATCCATTGCTGAATCCACCACACTGTTTACAAAAGGCCCATAATCATAATACTTTAAGTCCTCACTTACCTCGGCAAGAACATCGTTCATTTGATCTTCGAAGACCTTTTGGCTTTGGGTCATGCCATTTATCAGAAGTATCGATTGATTGACTATGAGCCCAACCATTACTGCAGTTAGAAGAATAGCTAGAGCATATATTCGTTGTTTAGTCATAGTCTACTGAACTAGAAACGTCAAAAAGTAGTTTTTGTAAATGTAGTTAATGTTTGAATTGATATAAATATCGCTTTCATGGTCGTACTTTCGAAAAGTCTTTAATTTATGCTGTCGCGTTTATCCAGTACAATACTTATACCTTTCCTAGTTTTTGCCTCTCTTCTACTAGGAGCTCTTTTTGGCTACAGGATGGGTTTTTTTGCCCCGATGAAGCCTGAAGGGACAGGATGGTTTTATGAGGAGGTGTTTTTTCAGATCGATGAAAATTTCGTGGATGATATTGATTTAGACCGATACCAAACGACAGGGGCAAAGAGCGTTGTAGAAAGCATTCCACACGGGGAGTATTATTCCATTGAAGAAGCAGAGAGAGAAAGCCAATCGTTTGAGGGACGATATGAGGGAATTGGCATTCAATTTTCCATTTTAAAAGACACCATCTTTGTGGTGAACACTTTGCGTGGTGGGCCTAGTGAGCGTTTGGGAATTCAATCTGCTGATCGAATCGTAGAAGTTGAAGGACTGAATGTCGCAGGTGTTGGAATAACTCAAGATTCTGTGGTTGGTCTACTCATGGGGCCTCGAAATACGAAGGTGAATGTCTCAATCATGAGAAGGGACTCGGTGTTCCCACTTTCGATTCAACGTGGGTCGATTGCCACACCAACGGTTTCCCTTTCCTACATGGTTGATGCTTCGGTGGGCTACATACAAGTTGATATGTTTGGCGCATACACGCATGAGGAGTTTAGTCGTGCGATTGAAAAGCTTCAACAGCAAGGAATGACTAAGCTGATTGTCGATCTCCGAAATAATGGAGGGGGGTATCTTGATCAAGCGATTAAAATGCTCGATGAATGTATTGAGGACAACCGATTGCTCTTGTACACCGAAGGCCGTAAACGCAAACGCAAGGATTATTTTTCTACGCGGCCAGGTGTTTTTGAAGATGGTGAATTGGTTGTTTTGACCAACAGTATGTCCGCTTCCGCAAGTGAGATTTTTGCAGGAGCTATTCAAGACTGGGATCGTGGATTAGTGATAGGACAGCGGACGTTTGGTAAAGGACTTGTACAAGAAGAATTTACGCTGTCCAATGGGGATGTTATGCGGCTGCCCGTGAGTAAATACTATATGCCTTCTGGGCGATGTGTTCAGAAGCCTTATGAGGGGAAAGATGCCTATGAATACGGCTTAGAAATTGTTGATCGATTTGAATCTGATGAGGTTGTGGATTCCTCAGCTATTACGCTTGAGGATAGCACAGAGTACTTTACATTGATTGAAGGACGAACAGTCTACGGAGGGGGTGGAGTTATTCCTGACGTATTTATTCCGATGGATACGGGGAGGGTACCTTTTTCTAGAACTTTTCTAAGGGATGCTTCGTATACCTATTTCTCCAAATACCGGGAGGAAATCATAGGACAATGGAAAAATAATTCTGATGCCTTTTTTGCTGATAGCACGTGGGCATTACTCACGGTCTTGGAGGATACGACGATGAAGTCGCTTTCAAAAGAAGACAAGGAATGGGTGAATGCGCGCTTGCAAAATCTCTATGCAGGTATGATATGGATGGGTAACATTAACCGTGTTGCCTTGCATAAAGTGGACAAACATTTTCAAGAGGCAAAACGTGTACTAAAGCAATATGAGTACGCGCTCTACCAAACAAAGAACAAGGAAGATTACGAGACGTTTGATGCTTCAATTTATGAAGGTGAGTCCGAAGCTTATGCCAAAGAGTATTCTCTAGAGCCCTTTTGGATACGAATGGGATTGCTTGGTGCGGCCACTCTTTTGCTGGGAGGCTTGATGTTTTCCAGAGGATCTAGCAAAGCATCAATATGACTAGGTTTTTCCCCTTGTTATGTCTGGGCCTATGGATGTTTCTTGGTTGTGACAAAGAATGTGATGTAGAGATCACAGCATATCAATTTAAAGATCCGCAACCCCTTCCATCTTTTGCATTGGAAAGTGCTTTTGGTCAATCGATTGTCACACAGGATGATTTAACTAATAAGTATGTTGTATTAGACTTCTTTTTCACTTCCTGTCCCTCCATTTGCCCTAAGATGTCGGGGAATATGCGGCGTATTCAACAAGAGTTAAATGGCTTAGATGGAATTTCTTTAGTTTCTATTTCAATCGATGAGCTTCGAGATGATATCCAACAATTACGTGAATATGCTGTCTTGTACGAAGCAGATACGAGTACGTGGTCTTTTCTTCGAGGAAGTCGAGAAGAGGTGTTTAGGCTAGCCGATGCACTTAAAATAGGAGTGGCAGAGAGTGATCTACCGACTTCAGGGGGATTTGATCATAGCGGGACTTTTCTTGTGGTAACACCCGATCAAAAGGTCACTTATTTTGTGACGGGAGATGGCACAGAAGACTATGAGGTCGATGATTTGATTTGTTTCTTAAAACAAGCATTAATGGATAAGTAGTATGGAAGCAGGTAGAAAAACAGATTATAAAGAGGGAGACCTAGGAAGAAGAATGCGCAAATTTATTCTAGGGGGGGTAGCCTTTCTAGCGCTTTTTGCCCTAGGAGCGGTGATTATCCAGATTCAACAAGGAAATATCAATTCAAAATATGATGGACAAGTGGTATACGAAAAAAACTGTCAATCTTGTCACGGTGATAAGGGCCAAGGAGGATTAGCCGATGAAGAAGGAAATCTTGGTTTTCCTGCGCTAAATAATGGAGATTGGTATAACCGACCAAACTTTTCTGTACCTTGCGTCGTGAAGCACGGGAAGGTCAATATGCAAGATTCAACATTGGTCATGCTTGGTTATCCTGATTTAAGCGCTACGGATGTAGCTAACCTTATGAACTTCATGAATAAAAAGTGGTATCCCAATGAGGCCTTAGTAACGCCTCTGGATATCGAGAAGGCATGGAGGAATTGTAAATAAATAACGTTGAATACAACAGATAATAACGGAAACACGTCCAATGGATTTGCTTCCCTCAAGTTGGGAGAGCCCATCCAAAAGGCGATCTCCAAACTCGGATACACACATCCAACTCCCATTCAGAGCCAAGCCATTCCGCATGTTTTAGAAAACAAGGATGTTTTGGGTATTGCACAGACAGGCACAGGGAAAACCGCTGCCTTTAGTTTGCCTATTCTTCAGCGGTTATTGGGAAGAGAAAAGGCTCCTGAAAATACCACTCCTCAAAAACCGGCAGTATTAATTCTTGCTCCGACAAGAGAACTAGCCCTTCAGATTGAGGATAACATTAAGCTATTCTCCAAGGAAATGAAGCTCCAAATGGCTACTGTGTTTGGTGGTATACCTAAGCGAAAGCAAATCAATAAGATAAAGCGTGGAGTCGCTTTGATTATCGCTACTCCTGGACGATTGCTTGATTTAAATCAAATGCGAATTTTGGATTTAAGCGAAGTAAAGGTTCTTGTCCTAGATGAAGCTGACCGAATGATGGATATGGGCTTCACTAAAGATATGACTCGCATTGTTCGAATGCTCCCCAAGGTTCGTCAAACACTCTTTTTTAGTGCGACGATGTCTCCCGATATTCTTCAACTATCGCAACATATGTTACACAAACCGGTGCGAGTTGAAGTAAGCCCTGAATCTACCACTGCAGAAAAAGTGGATGACGTGGTGCTTTATACCGTGGCTAACAAAAAAAGAGAAACGACTCTAGAGCTGCTAGAATATGAGGGTATTGAAGATTGCCTGATTTTTACGCGAACCAAAATTGGGGCAGATAAACTTGAACGCTATTTAAAAGGAAAACAGAAAAGTGTCCTAGCCTTACACGGCGATAAGACACAAAGTACCCGGCAAAAAGCGCTCAAAAACTTTAAAGAAGGTAAGTGTAAAATTCTAGTGGCAACCGATGTGGCTTCTCGTGGTATTGATATAAGCAATCTTTCTTGTGTTATCAATTATGATGTACCCAATGAACCCGAAGCATACATTCACCGCGTAGGAAGAACTGGGCGAGCAGGAAAAGAGGGCAGAGCCTTTACGCTTTGCACTGTTCATGACAAAGACTTTTGGCGTAAAATTGAGCTCTTATTGGGAGATAAGGTCAAAGAATATCACGGTCATTCAAACAAGATGTCTGCCCAGGACCGAGATCGCATGGATGGGAAGATTAAAATGTTACCCAATCCCGGTAAACCCGCCTTTCGACGAGGCCTCAAGCGAAGACGATAGACTACCGATAAGGCTAGACTAGCTCAATACTAAACATGATGCATACAAGGCTCTATGATCAGATGCCTATGCATGACTTGTTATATCTACAATGTCAACACACTCTTGACTGCAAATACTAAGAAAGTACAAGGGCTTTCCTTAATTTCGTTTGAAATCAAAAAAGCCATGCGTAACAAAATAACCGAACTTTTAGGCGCCGAGAAAGCAGCTTCGCTTCTGGATTTTAACTCACCAGCGGTATCAAAGGCTGATATTCATCTTCCAGGCAAAGACCATGTGGATGAACAGTGGGTCTTAAGCAATAGAAATCCTCAAACGCTGAGATCATTGCAGCAATTATTTGATACAGGAAGAATGGGTGGAACAGGATACATCGGGATTCTGCCGGTAGACCAAGGACTTGAGCATACTGCGGGAGCTAGTTTCACTCCAAATCCTTTATACTTCGATCCAAAAGGAATTCTTGATCTCGCTGTAGAGTCGGGATGTAATGGAGTTGCCTCTTCATTTGGTGTATTAGCCTCAATGTCTAGACGCTACGCTCACAAGATTCCGTTCATTGTTAAAATCAATCATAATGAGCTGATTTCATATCCTAATAGCTATGATCAAGTGATGTTTGGTAAAGTCCAAGATGCATGGAATATGGGGGCTGCTGGGATTGGAGCAACGATTTACTTTGGTTCGGAACACACGCGTAGACAAATTCTTGAAGTTGCTGCGGCCTTTGAAGAAGCACATCGCCTGGGAATGTTCACTATTTTATGGTGTTACACAAGAAATGGTTCGTTCAAAGTTGACGGAGTGGATTATCATACATCTGCAGACTTAACGGGACAAGCCAATCATATTGGAGTAACGATTCAAGCAGATATCATTAAGCAGAAGATGCCTACTAACAATGGCGGTTTCAAAGCAGTTGGTCATGGGAAAACACATCCTGATATGTATGATAAACTGTGTTCAGACAACCCAATTGACCTTTGTAGATATCAAGTGTTAAACTGCTACAAAGGTAGAGTTGGTTTAATCAACTCAGGAGGTGCTTCATCTGGAGCCTCTGACTTAGCGGAAGCAGTTGAAACGGCTATTGTTAACAAGCGTGCAGGAGGTATGGGACTCATTCTTGGCCGAAAAGCCTTCCAGAAACCATTTGCGGAAGGTGTAGAATTGTTGCAAACCGTGCAAGATGTATATTTAAGTGAGGACGTAACAATAGCATAGAGAGTAATGGGTTGGTTTTCGCGTGATCAAAAGGGTATTCAAACCCCGACAGACAACAAAAAAGAGATGCCGGAAGGCCTCTGGCATAAGTGTAGTGCTTGCGGAGAACAGTCACCTATGTCAGAACACGAGGTTAATCTTTGGGTTTGTGGAAGTTGCGGCTTTCACGATCGCATTGCACCGAAAGATTACTTCGCTATTTTATTTGATACGCCACGTTATAAGCTCTACTTCAATGAAATTCAGCCAAAAAATGCTTTACAGTTTGAGGATTTAAAGCCTTACGAACAACGTCTAAAGCAGGCTTTTGATAAAACAGATGCTAATGAGGCTGTTCAAGTTGCTGTGGGTCGTATGGAGGGAAGAAGAGTGCTGATTGCCGCCATGGACTTCCGATTTATCGGAGGATCTATGGGATCAGTGGTTGGAGAGCGGATGGCACGCGGGATTGACTTCTGCATTGAAAACAAAATACCATGTATCATCATCTCTAAATCTGGTGGTGCGCGTATGATGGAAGCAGGGAATAGCTTAATGCAAATGATAAAGATTACGGCCAAGCTCAATGAGTTGTCGCAGGCTGGATTACCCTACATTTCGCTGTTAACCGATCCAACAACGGGAGGGGTAACAGCATCGTTTGCTATGTTAGGTGACGTGAATGTAAGTGAGCCAGGGGCACTGATCGCCTTTGCAGGTCCTCGTGTGGTGAAGGAGACGATTAAACAAGATCTTCCAGAAGGATTTCAGCGTGCTGAATTCCTATTAGAAAAAGGATTCTTAGATAAAATCATTCGAAGAGAAAATCTCAAGGAATCTTTAGCGCAGCTTCTTTCCTTTATGTTAATTAAGGCCCGCTAGAACATATAATTTCTACGCCCTACATTCCATCGTAATCCACCCATGAGGTAAAAGTCATTAAAGTCTTGATTTGTCAAGGTGCTTACCTGTCTTCTCCATCCGAGATCAACTTCTATGTAAAGGTTGTGCCATGGGTTGTAACGAATGACGCCTCGTGCATGATGAATAGTATTTTGATCTCCTTGTCCTGTGCTGTTTTGATACACCTGCTCAACAGTATTAGCATTGGTTTCAGGAAAGAGTGAGCTACCCCAATGAGAATTGGCGGTGTCCAATCCCTGCTTGGCCCACATGTAATGTAATTCAAGGCCGATTTGTGGTGTTAGTCGATAGCGTCCTATACCAAGTAACTCATTGAAATTAGCGCCAAGTGGATGGGCAATACTTTGATTGTAATGGGTGTAGTTGGCCAAAGCACTTTGTCCGGGTGTACTATGTGTATATACATAGGGTCGGGCTAAGTTATGCTCAACTTGTAAATCCAAAAATGGAATACCAAAGGCGTCAATATATTTTGCACCTGTCTGAATGGCAAACTTGTTGGCCCACCAGCCGTTGCGTGCTCGGATCTCTGCAAAGTTGAACTCATCGAGCAGGAATTGACCGTAAACTTGAGCTGTTTCAAAGAAATTTACTTTATAGTCTAGTCCTATGAATGCATTATCCGGAGAACCTAAGTCCTGTTCGATGGCCCGATAAAAGATAATAGGAGTAAGGTAGTGGAGTTCAAACTGATCGCTTCGAGTCATTACAATTCCCTCAAACAATCCGATGTCAAGCCAGCTCGTAGCATGGAAATTCAGGTGATGAAAGGCACCATACTTTTTATCCAAAAGGCGATCAGCTCCTCGATTGTATTGATGGATAAATTCTGTAAAAAGATTGGTGTAGCTTACTTTCCAGAAGCGCGTTTGCATTTTAAAGAAGAGGTAAGCATTACTTTGGTCAGATAGGAACAAGGACCGTATCCCATTGCCCCAAAAATGTTTGTCGTAGCCAAATTGAAAGTCAATATGGTCTAATGCATTTGCTGTAATGTACCCTCTGGGCGTGAAATAGTCGGTTCCTGTGGTGCGATATTCTTTGTAATAGCCTTCACCAACCATAAAATCTCGTTGCCCTTGATCTCTGAAGCGATTGATATAATCAAACATCAGTTGTTGATTCTCTCCAACATATAGATAAGCACCAAGGCGTTTTTTAATATCAAAGCGCAGGGATGCTCCACGAGTATTTACTAACTTCATTTTTTGGTCACTTCCCACTTCATAGCCTAGGCGGAAATCAAGTACAGGATTGGCTTGTACATAGAAATCCTCGCCCTCTGCACTCATTATAGCATTTTCATAGGTATAAAACACTTTAGCTAGAGGGCCATGGGTTATGCGGAGTGAATCCTGCCAGTCTGGGTTGTCTTTGATCAGGTAGTCTAGGTCAAAATCAAGGCGTAGGTCGTGATTGCGTAAGTTTTGTTCTTCGAGAACTGCGCTCAACGTGGCAATTGATCGTCGGGTGTAGGGCTTTTGGCTCGTGTGAAACTGATCAATCATTCGACCATACTTGATATCCAGTCGATTGATGACGTCGTATGTCGACGTATTTAATGGAACATATTGTGACTGCCCAAAGAGGTCGCTAAGCATAATACTACAGAGACATACAATAGCAATTTTGAGTTTAAAAGACATATAAGTTCTTTCTACAAAGATTGGTTTTTCTTCTGTTTTTCTGGAGATTGAATAAGCGCATAGGTGCACAGTGTGCCAATGACTATGAAAAGGCCTCCTAAAAGCCAATGAAGCATGAGGCAATAGCCAATGCCAAAAAGGATACCAAAGGCAGCCCCAAGGGCTACCATAATCTCTTTGATGTATATACTGATGGAAGGTTGCTTCCTACGCGTTGAAGGCCAAAATCCAATCGGACTTGTTTTGGATTGAAAGGTTTTTATCGTTACAGGCGAAGGAGCAGGTGTTAAAAAGGTAACCGTTAAACACACTACAAGTGTAATGCCTGCAATGATAACGAGGTGATAATCAGAAGATAGATTGATAATTGGGTAGATGTTTTGCTGTAAAGCGACTGTAGTGATAAATCCTGTCGATAGCGCTGAGATTTCTGTCCATGCATTGGCACGCCACCAAAGCCACCGCAGAAGTTGAGCAATCCCTAGACCAGAAGCGGCATTAATAAAAAACACCCAGGCTCCGCTAATCGATGTCATCTGCGAAGCAAATATCACGGCGATTAGAAAGATGAAGACGACAGCAAGACGACTAGCATAGATGGCTTGTCTTGAGCTTGCATTGGGTCTTAAAAATCGGAGATATACGTCGTTGACGAGATAGCTAGCCCCCCAGTTGAGATGGGTATCTACTGTGGACATAAAGGCTGCAAGCAAACTAGTGAAGGTGAGCCCTAGAAGACCTACAGGAAGGACTTTTTTCATCATTAATGGATAGCCCATTTCAGGGTCGTCGAGCGTAGGAAAAACCAATACAGAGCACAGGGCAACAATGATCCAAGGCCAAGCCCTTAACGCGGCAAAACCTATAGCAAACCAAAGTCCGCCCTCTTTTGCTGCCTGATCATTTCGAGCCGTTTGAAAACGTTGGGCTATGTAGCCCGTCCCATCACTGTCGTAGCGGACCCACCATTGTATAAGTACATAGATTATAAAAAGACGAAACGGTAATAGCGTAGAATCCTTACTGGGTATAATATTGGTAAAGTCGTCATATGAATCACCTTTTAGTTGTGCGAGACCTTCATGCATGGCTCCAAGCCCACCGACATAGTCTACGGCAAAGTAAGCAAAGAGTATAGCTGTTCCCATAGCAAGGCCAAACTGAAAGAGATCGGTAAGTATAACCCCTCTAATTCCTCCCGCCGCTGAATAGATCATGACGATCAATAGGACAAGAATCACGGTAATCGTTGTATTTAAATCATTGATCAAGAGCCAAGAAGGCCAGCAACTAAAGAGTTCATAAAGCGGTGGACTCAGCGCAGACCACTGAATAAACGGATCAGCAATTTTAGTCATCGCAGTAATCACCCATCCCAGAATAAATCCATTGAGTAATACACCGAGAAATAGAGCTTTAAATGCCCTGAGCGCTGAGGCAGAAGCTCCATCATACCGGAGTTCGATAAATTCTACATCGGTTAACACCTGTGCTCGACGCCAACGTTTTGCCATAACAAGAGCCACAACGATATAACCGATGACCCAACTCCACCAAAACCAATTGGCCTGAACACCTCCTTTCGCTGTAAGTCCTGTAACCGCTAAGGGCGTGTCGGCAGCAAAGGTGGTGGCAAGGATGGATAGGCCTACCCACCATCCAGGCAGGCTTCGGTCAGCTACAAAATAGGAGGTAATACTTTGACCTGCCTTTCCTTTCATGAAAAGGCCAATCGCAAACATTACAAGCAAGTAAACGCCCACAATAATGAAGTCCACATTATGCATAGAATGTAAAGTACACAATTGAAGGAATGTGTACCTTTCCTATCGATACAATGCATCGAAAACTATGGCTCATAAACTGTTTAAAAACGCACAAATTATTAATGAAGGCAAGCAATTTGAAGGTGATCTGCTGGTAAAAGATGGTCGCATCGAACGCATAGACTCAGCGATCAATACATCTCATGTTGTCGAAGAGATTAATGCAGAGGGTCTCTTGCTTATGCCTGGTGTTATTGATGATCAAGTGCATTTTAGAGAGCCAGGATATACGCACAAGGCATGTATAGCGAGTGAATCTCGTGCCGCCGTTGCCGGTGGGACAACTTCTTTTATGGAAATGCCCAATACTAATCCCACGACAACCACTCAAGAACGTCTTGAGGATAAGTATCAAGTGGCAAGTAACGTCACGCCAGCTAACTATTCCTTTTACATGGGAGGTGCCAATGATAACTATGATGAGGTGATGCGCACGGACTTACGACGAGTCTGTGGATTAAAGCTTTTTATGGGAAGTTCCACCGGGAATATGCTTGTCGATGATCCTGGAACACTTGAAAGCTATTTCAAGGCTTTCCCTGGGCTTATTGCCACACACTGTGAAGATGAAGGTACGGTGCGCAAAAACAGGGAAGAAGCATTTTGTGATGGAAAGGCAGTGGATGTAGACCAGCACCCGATTATACGAAACCACGAGGCATGCTATTTATCCTCCTCGAAAGCAGCTAGTCTGGCCAAACAATATGGTACAAGATTGCATATACTGCATTTGACGACTGCAGATGAGCTCGATTTGTTTACCAATGCCATTCCTCGTACAGAAAAGCATTTAACGGCAGAGGTTTGCGTTCATCACCTAACATTTTGCGATGAGGACTATGCTCGTCTAGGGACGCAGATTCAATGTAATCCAGCGGTAAAGTCGAGTGCGGACCGCCGAGCATTGTGGCAGGCCCTTCATGATGGAAAACTCGATGTCATAGCTACAGATCATGCTCCGCATACTTGGGAGGAAAAGCAGCTTCCTTATGGGCAGGCGCCTAGTGGGCTGCCACTGATTCAGCATAGCTTATTACTCATGCTCGATCATGTAAAGGAGGGTAAACTGAGTTTGGAAATGATGGTGGACAAAATGTGTCACGCACCAGCTGACCTTTATCACGTGGAGAACAGAGGATATTTACGTGAGGGGTATTATGCCGATCTTGTATTAGTGGACCCTAAGAGTAACTATCGCGTCGATAAGGCCAACATCCTTCACCAATGCAATTGGTCGCCCTTTGAACAACACAGCTTTTCGAGCAGTGTTGTGGCCACTTATGTCAATGGACACTGTGTATATAGTGGGGGCGTGGTAGATGATAGCATCAAGGGAATGCGACTCACATTCAACGATGGATAAAGTTCACAGCATCATCTCAAATTGAAGGATGATCCGACGCATTACTTTTCCAATAGGATAGATTCTCTTTGATTTTATCATAGCCACGTCGCTTAAGGGGAGAGTCGTGGAATACCTCATCGAAGATTTCTCGGGTAATTTCTTCCCATTCTTCAATCTTTCCCTGTTGAATTACAGTTTTTGCTTGAAATGCCTCTTCTTGATGCGGTTTACTGCGCGCATTAATCGGACATACTTCTTGGCATATATCGCATCCAAAAATCCAACCATCGAGGTGTTGCTGATAGGAGGCATCAATGCTCTCTTTTCGTTCTATAGTGAGGTAACTGATGCATTTCGAAGCATCAACTTCATAAGGTGCCACAATAGCCTGAGTGGGACAGGCATCGATACATTTTGTGCAATTCCCGCAATAATTCTTTACCGGTCCATCGGGTCTAAGGGCTAAGTCACAAATGATTTCTGCCAAAAAAAAGTAAGATCCTTTCCCCTTGCTTAGTAACAAGGTGTTTTTCCCAATCCAACCCAAACCACTTCGTTTGGCCCATTCTCGCTCCATAACAGGTCCACTGTCTACAAACACTCGCGCATTAAAATCCCCATAGGATGTTCTCATTTCTTGGACGAGGGCTTTTAGTTTTTTTCGAATCACTTTGTGGTAATCCTTCCCATAGGCGTATCGCGCAACCTTTACTCCGGATGGGTGTATTGGTTTTTCCGGGAGGTAATTCACCATTAAGGATATGACGGACTGGGCTCCTTCCACTAATTTCCGAGGATCAATACGCAAGTCAAAGTGATTTTCCATATAGTGCATGCTGCCGTGTCTTTCTTGATTGAGCCAAGTTTCTAAACGTTTTGCCTCTTCTGTTAGCTCGGTTGCTTGCGCAATACCAACGGAGTCAAAGCCATGACGGATAGCCATTGATTTTATTTCTGTTGTCCGTTGGTGAATTGCCATACTGCAAGGTAGGGTATGCAGGGATAAGATTGTATATTCAATTTATGCGGAATTATTTTCCTTTCGCCATTATAATAGGTTTATATGCCGTCACTTTGGTGGTCATGGGATTTGTCCTTCAGCCTCAGCAGCTTAGTGTGATAAAGGATTCTATTGAGCAGGATGTCGCAGAATGGGATATCTTGATTGATTCTCTTTACCTGGATAGCAATGATCATCCGTCATTTAACGAAGTCGATTGGGCTTATGCTGTGTTGGATAGTCAATCCATTCTTTACTCTTCAGCCGAGTTGAGTAATTCCGTGATAAACGATTCCTCTTTTGCAGTTAATCAATGGATGATTCGCAACTCTTCCTTTGGAATCTATCTCCAAAAGTATGTTCCCAAAGGTGATCGCTTTTTGTTTGTTGAAATTGATTTAAGCAATGAGTGGTCCAATATTTTAAGCTACCAAAAGGAGCACATCCCAATAAATAATAAGAGTCAGGGTATAAGTACTAAGGCTAACTTTCTATTATCAAGTCGTCAACCTGAAGGTGTCAAAAGTTTATCCTGTAAGATCGGAAGCAACGGAGAACCACTTGTTGTCTACATTTCACGACGCAATGGGCATTTTGCCTCTAATTCATTGTTGGTGTGTCTAGGGTTGGCAGGTGGGCTTCTGTTATACCTGCTATTTATTCTGGGACTAAAGACTAGTCGTGAATACAAAAAGCCTTGGTTGTTTCTTTTCGTCCCAGCCTGCATGATGTTAGGCCATCTCATGGTATGGTTTCTCTTGTTTGGAGGAGTCTTTCCTTCTTCAACCTTATGGGACTTCTCGATTTACAGGGGATTGCTGAATGTTCTGGTCTCCATCAGTTTGCTTTGGAGTCTTTTGATTCAAGCGTTTAGGGCTGGTGTGATCCAAGTTTTTCACAAGACGAGCGATCGAAAGATTATACTATGGGAGGGCTTGCTGTTTGTCAGTTTTATCTTGCTCGTGATGCTTATGCGTTGCCTAATTTTTGGAGTTGGCGAACCCTTTGCATTCGACAATATAGCTCGTGTAAATCCTTCGTCTGTTGTGATAGGCATAACGAGCTTCTTTCTGGTGTATTCCATGTATAGTATCATTAAGCGATTGGTTGTCCTGCGCGAACAAGCTCCATCGACATCTGCTTGGTATATACGCTACCTTCCTTACGCAGTCTTTCTAGGATTCCTGCTCTACAGGCATATGGACTTTTGGCTCTTCCTGACTTCTGTAGTCTTTTTGACGCTGTCTTTGACGGAGTTTTCCTTACAACGAGGAAATGTTATGCTATCAACTTTGGTTGTCGTGGCTGGTTTTGTCTTGTTTACAGCAGTCTACGGTGACCTTGTTCAGAAAGAGAAATGGGTGCATTGGCTTGAAACCTCAGATAAGCCATCGTGGTCTGCGTATAGCGAGGAAATTGAAGCTGATTTCTACATGTTGGACTCTTTGGTTCAACAAGATCCATATTTAGCAGGGCAACGGATGTTTATGTCGCAGTTATCAGAAGATCAGTTAGCTCAGCGATTTAAGCGGAAATATTTCAGAGGAATATGGTCAATCTATACTATTGAAGCCTTTTTATATAATCCCAATAAGACCAATGGTGATAATGAAGAAGGGAATACATTAGCCCAATGGCTTGATTCATTACAGGAGGAAACACCCAATACTGCTTATGATAACTTGATCCGGTTAAACGAAGAGGATAGACCGTCTTATGCTATGATTTTTGAATTGGGTGAAACGTATGGTACAACAACCCTAATTTTGCGTTGCACGCCAACGTATTCGCCGAGTAGTCAACGTTATCTTGGCTTTGTCTATGATGCTCAATCCGAAGAGAAGGCTTTATCATCCATTTATAGTGTTGGATTCTACAGCAAGGGTTTGCTTCATCACAATCGCGGAAAACATAGTTTTCCTGTACATCTTGAACAAGCTAAGAGCATAGTAAGCAATCAACGGAATCTTTACACAAAGAACACCTATGCTGATGGTGAGGTTGTTATCCAGCATATCGATTCTCCATCTCTTTTAGATCTTGCATCCTATGCCTCCTATCTGTTTTTTCTGTTTTTTGTTTGCCTCGGACTTCTGGAGGGTCTGTATTGGGTTGGTTATCAGATCAATCGTTGGGTGAAGAACAATGAAAGGATTGATTATGCAAGTTATCGTCGACGAATCATTGGTTCAGTTCTGGGGCTCGTTGTTGTCTCTTTTGTATTGATTTCAGCTATTTCCGTAATAAACTTTTCTATACGCCAAGATGATTATCATAAAGATCGTTTGACACGTAAAACAAAAGCGATACAGTCCGCCGTGGAATTCAAGTTGAATAGTTTGTCTGATACGTATCAAGGGAATGATGATATTCAATTACTCAATGAAGGGGATTTGCAAGAGATTGCGGCCATCCACGGGTTGGATATTGATGTCTACAGTCCGAAAGGACTGGTTTCAACTTCTTCTGAATATCAAGTGATTATTGACCGATTAGTAGATGTTGAACTGCCTCAAGATGTGATGACTTCGTTAAAAGATCAGGATAATGTCCTAGTGCTTGAGGATACTGTCTTAAGAAATCCAAGCCTCAGTAGCTATGCGGCTATAAGAGATCTTGATGGTGCTGTACTTGGCTATATTCACGTGCCCTATTTTGATAAAAGTGAATCCGATGTTAGTGAGCTTTCTGAATTCCTACTATCCCTTGTAAATATTTATGCTATTGTTTTGCTACTGGCGGCCTTTGTTACACATACCATTGCGAAACGGTTGACCCAACCTATTGAAGCGCTGGTTGAGCGGATGCAATCAGTACAGTCTTTAGATAAAAATGAAGCACTCGCATGGGAAAGAAATGATGAATTTGGTCGATTAGTAAGCGCTTACAATGCGTTGTTGGTCCAAGTAGAGGAAAGCGCACGAAGATTAGCTCGGAATGAGCGGGAAAATACGTGGAGACAAATTGCAAAGCAAATTGCCCATGAAATCAAGAATCCTTTAACCCCAATGAAATTAAATCTTCAACACTTGAGAACCATTCGAAAGGACAATGAGGCTGATTATCAAGAGCGCGTTAATCATCTGAGCAAAAGTTTGCTGAGCCAAATTGATAATCTCACATCTATAGTGGATGCTTTTTCCGCCTTTTCACAAATGCCTAAGGCTAATGCAGAGTCGTTCGATATGGGCCAGCTCGTAAAGGAGGTTGTAGCACTCTTCGGACACCATAAAGGAGTTCGATTGGAATGTAAGGATGGTGAAGGAATCACCTTAAGTGTTTTCGCCGACCGTAATCACTTTGTTTCCGTGCTCAATAACTTAATCAAAAATGCAATCCAAGCCTGTGAGCAAAAGAATAGTGAAGTTGATGTTCTTGTTCGGTTAAGTCGAGAGGATAAATTTGTTCGTGTGGATGTCATTGATCAAGGAATAGGAATTACCGAAGAGGATAAGGTCAATGTTTTTGTTCCCAACTTTACAACAAAAAGTACAGGCAGTGGTTTGGGGCTGGCTATTGCTAGGCAGATCATTGAGAATGTGGAGGGAAGCATTGGATTTGTCTCAAAAGAGGGAGAGGGTAGTACATTTTACTTTTTAGTCCCCTTGCAAGATGTGTAGTTTTGCTATCATTGAGTGATGCGTCGATTTAACCTATACTTCATTGCACTTATCGTCTATTTAGTTGCGTTTGCTACTTGGTGGATTATTCTTTTGAATAAACAAATAACTGAGGTTGCTGAGTTGAGAAAAAGCGATCTTTTGGAAGGCACAGCATGCCAAGAAAATGACAGCTCAGGTTGTCTGAAAGCCCTTGAAAAAAATGCCAATGACTTGAGAAGAGAACAAACCATGATAGCCACTGAGGGTTTTGTCTTTTTGTCCCTCCTCATCGCTGGGCTTGTCATGGTGCGAAACACCTATATGAAGGAAAGAAAGCTCAATCTCCAGCAAAAGAATTTTATACTGAGTGTGTCTCATGAACTGAGGACGCCTCTTGCTGCGATGCGCTTATCGACGGAAACCCTAAAAAAGCGGGAGTTAACCAAGGAACAAACTGAACGGGTTTTGTCTGCGAATATGGAGGAGATTGATCGCTTGACGGGGCTGTTGGATAAGGTTTTTGTAACCACAAAGCTAGATCAAGAGTCGTATACCCTTGAATTTGCATCAATTGATCTAAGCAATCTTATCAGCGGTTTAGCTTCCCGATTCCAAGAGATAAAGCAGGTTAAATTGTTGACGGATATTGAGGAAGATATTCGAGTGGTCTCAGATTCCCAAGTACTGGAAATTGTGGTGATGAATCTCTTGGATAATGCTGTAAAATATGGCATGGGTAAGGACATAACGGTGCATCTTTGCCAGCAAGGTAATAATGGAATCCTCAAGGTTATTGATCAAGGATTAGGTATACCAGATGCTGAAAAAAAGGAAGTCTTTCAGCGCTTTTATCGCTTAGAAGATGAGGAGTATAAAGGTGTCGAAGGAACGGGTCTCGGCTTGTTCATTGTGAAAGAGTTGTTGACAAAGATTGACTCTACTGTAAGTATAGCGAACAATTCACCATCAGGTAGTGTTATCACTGTGGAAGTGAAGTGTTTAGAGGAAAGAAGTAAGTAGACTTGCGGCTTGAGCCTCAAAGAGGTAAGACAATATTAAGGTCAACAACGTATAATATGGATATTCGCATTCTTCTTGCTGAAGATGAAAAAAACTTAAGGGATACCATTACCCTCAACTTAGAACTTGAGGGTTATGAAGTTGTCAGTGTAGCAGATGGTAAGATGGCCCTTAAGATGTTCGACGAGCAGCGGTTTAACGTGGTGATATTGGACATCATGATGCCAGAATTTAACGGTATTGAGGTATGTCGTAAAATTCGACTTACCAATAGTGATACTCCGATTTTATTCCTCACTGCGAAAGGGACGACAGAAGATAAACTCAACGGTTTCAAAGCAGGTGGAGATGATTACATTACCAAGCCATTTAATTTGGATGAGTTTCTTGCTCGTATTCGGGTACTCGTTAAGTTTAGCTTGCGTCAGCTTCATCAGGACTCGGGCTTAAGCAGTTACTCATTTGGTCCGAATCATGTGGACTTCAAAACATTCAAAGCTGTAGGGCACAGCGGTCAAGAAATTAAATTGACGAAAAAAGAGGCCCTATTGCTAAAGCTCCTTCTCGACCGGAAAAATCAAGTCGTCTCCAGACAGCAGATTCTTCAATATGTATGGGGGTATGACGTGTATCCTTCAACCCGTACGATTGATAATTTTATTCTATCCTTTCGTAAATATTTCGAGTCGGATCCCAAGAATCCCCAGTATATTCAAAGTATCCGCGGAGTAGGCTACAAATTTGTGGAGTAGCTGAGTTTCACAGCAATATTTTGTGTGGGATATATCCTTTGCGCCTTGCGCTTTGTTATGGCATGATAAACGTCATTACTAAGTGTTTGTGACGTGATACTCATTGTGTGTCAAAGATGTCAAAAGTATCTTCGATCTTCCCCGTAGGGAGGCGGGATGTGGTGGGCCTAGCCCAAAGGAAACCCTCTAGGTCTGCCTAATCTACCCCCAGCGCACAGAAAACCCAAGTCGATACCAGCGTCCCGGTAGGGGAACAATGCCTTGTTCTTGGTATTGTGTGTCAAGGATGTTTTGAATATCAAAGAATACAGAGCTCCGAAGTTTTGAATCGCTGTAGAACTTTTCGTAGGCAATACGTCCGTCCCACAGGAGGTAACCACCGTCAACAATGGTATTACTTCCATCGCTTGTACGAATCTGGTAACGCAGATCATTCGTCCACACAAAAGGCCCCTGTTGCATGCGAACATAGCCCAGCGTTTGATGGCGAAAATGATTCTGTGCATAGCGAGTCTGTTGATTTGCAGGTAAACCTGTAGTCAAGTCGCTGTTTAACCAAGTATAACTTCCGCCAAACTGCAGAGGGCCATATGTGTTGCTGCGCCAAGTAAATTGCAATCCTTTGAGTCGAATCTCTCCAAAGTTGTTGGGTTGCCAATCGGTCGTGTCACTTGGGTTTAGCGTTCTTGTCCACTCGATTAAGTCATCGGTGACTCGATCAAAATAGGTTACACTGATTATGTTTCCTGCAGGTCGAATCTCCACTTCAATCTCTCCACCTCTGGCAACTTCAGCAGAAAGAGATGAGTTACCGATGTTTTGTGGTCCATCATAGTATAAATCGGTGAAGCTTGGATTTCGGAAGCCCATACCATACATGCCTGAGATTTCAATCATTAGAGATGGACTAAAGACAAAGCTCCCACCGGGATAGAGTCTTGTGCCGTAAGTTGTGTTGTGGTTGAGGTATAAGCCAGCATGAACTACTAATCGTTCTTGGAGGAAATCAAAGCGTTGCATAGCACGCAGGCCGATATCTGCTCTCGTTGTATCTGCAAGAGGACTGCTTATAATAGTGTGCCTTGCTTCAGCCAAAAGACTTGATTCCCCAAGCTTGAAGAGATCATTACCCAGAACTAGTTTGGGTTGAAAGGCATAATTAGCACTAACATTGTTTTGGTTCGTTCGATGGTTGTTTTGGAAAATACTTGGATCCTGGCGTACAAAGGTGTAGATGTCTTTGTTGAGGCGATGCATGACACGGAAATCAAACGAATGTTGATTGTTTTTGAATACATAGCCCAAGCCTTGCATGGACGTATTGACTTCTTCTTCGGCTTCTCGGTCTGCGGGTGAAGCGTAGTAGTCTCTCGCACCAAACTTATTATAGAGCGATGCAGTAATCCATTTCAGTGCATGCTTGTTATCGATATTCCAAGTCCCATTATATATCGAATTGAGGTTTCGATATCCGGAGTTATATCGAAATCCGTTACCCCATTCGCCACCTACAGCCCAATACTGCACGGTCTTTTTGGTAATCCAGTCACCATCAACAGTGAGTCCCTGGCCAAGGTAAGCTTTACCTGTAGAGTCGTCTTGTTGAAAGGAAGACCCTATATAGCCATGAAGACCAAGTGTTGATACTAGGCTATCACTCCCTCCATTACTGCGGCTTGCTCGGCTTTCGATCTCTAACATACCATTAGCCGCTCCTGCACCATAAACCCAGCTGTTAGGCCCGCTATGCATAGAAACCATGCGCACACCCATTGCATCAATGGGTAAGTTCATAGTATGGTGCCCAGTTTGTGCATCATTTAAGATCCATCCATCGAGTCGTACTTGAGTCTGCTCAAAAGTTCCTCCACGGTAACTCAAATCAGCCTGGCTACCGGCTACACCACGGCGTCGCAGATCAAGGCCTGGTATACGTTGTAGCATTCCATGAATATGAACCGCTGGTATCTGAGTAATGCTGCGATAGGGCAGGGTTTCAAATTCTACGGCTTCAACACGCACGCTCTTAATCAATACCGGATCGATGACTTCTTCATCATTGGTGATTGGTGTCTGTGCAAACGATGAAAATGCGAGGTTCATGGCGATTGAAGCCATGACGAGTTTCTGGAGAGATTTCATTTATAGTGAGTTATTAGTGCTTGATTTTTTGCCAAAGTGCATGTCGACTCCAACACTAAAGATGAGGGATCGCTTGCGGAAAGTGGCTTGATACTCTGGAACATAGCCTGCAGGCGCTACAGCAATGGCTTCACCATCAGCATATAAATGCGGAAGCGTATGTGTTTGTGGGATAGAATGGGTAAAGAGTGCTCCTATATTAAGCCGTGTTTTATCCGATACATTAAAGGCTGCCCCGCCTGCTATAGAGTGTGCAGAAAGCAAAAAGTCTCCATCTCGATGATATGTGGGCTTAAAACCTGCAGAATTGTAGTAGGAGTATCCACCGCTCACAGCCAATCGTGGTGTAATAGCATATTCTATGGCAAACTCATTTTCATTCTGATTGCTTTCAATCTCTTCTTCTCGTCCATTGAGGTCAGCTTGCTTAAAGAATCGCTGCTTAAAGGAATAGGCGAGCGTCAATCGATCATTAGGTGTATAGCTTAATCCAAGACCAAGATAGGCGGGTAAATCACTTGAGATGACTTCTTTGTCGGTGTAAACTCCTCCACCATCTTTACCATCGATAACTTCGGTAACTAAATCGAAGTCAGTCTTGTGTTCATATTTAGCGGCGATTACAATATCCTCATGCGGTGTGATTTGTATGGACAGAATAGGGGTGAAAGCACCATCTTGCTGTTTTACATCGATGTATCGATCGGCACCGAGTTCAGCATAAGCTAGTGCCGCGAGTCCGGCGACAGTGCTTCCTGTTGAATCTTCAACCCGATACAAATAGGTTTCAGGACTTTGCCACCCACCTAACTCAGGGTGATATACTTCAATATCGGTTACGTAGCCTTCTGCTTGAGTAATTTGCTGCGCATATCTTACTTGCGCGCCAACCGAGACCCAATCACTGATTTTGTAGGCAACTCCTAGAAGCCCTCCTGGGCTAAATCCGACACCTTGACTCTCAAAGTTATTGCGGTATTCGGTCAGACCTGAATAATTCGCATAATTCCCAAGTGCTGCTTCATCCGCATCAATGGTGTTTAGAAAAGAGGCTTGAAGGGCAGGAATGATATCTGCAACTCCTCGATCGGAGGCCGGCAAGTCAGAGAATTTTGCGCCTCCTGCTCCGGCAACCATCATAATGCCTCCATGGAAATTCCAATTTCCTTTCTTGTAGGCTAAAAAGGTACTCGGGAAGATGTATCCCGAAGCCTTTCCCGAATAGCTTTTCGGACGGTCAAAAAAGACATAGTCATTATCGATTTCAACCCATTGGTTCAGCATTTGATTATTAAACGTGAAATGAAAGCCTTCGTCAAGATTTACCGTTCCTGCTGGATTAAAGAAAACAGCATCAATCTCTTGGCTTGCCTGTCTTGCAGGCATTCTCACATAGGCCGCCGATTGATTAGGAATCGTAAAGAGATTTACTTGGGCCTGTTGACTAGGCGTTGGAGCTTGAATTTCCTGTGCGTTCAATACGTTTGGCAGTAGACAGAGCGCGCTCAATGCCACGCCACCAATGAATTTAAGTTTCTTTAACATGACTCAAACTTAGATAAAAAAATACACCTCAATTAAAATCTCCGCATATTCGCATTCATGAATGTTGAAAACGAAATCGCTAGAAGGAAAACCTTTGCTGTTATTGCGCACCCTGATAGTGGAAAAACAACCTTGACTGAGAAATTGCTCTTGTTTGGAGGGGCGATTCAAACGGCTGGTGCGGTCAAGTCCAATAAGGTTAAAAAGACGACGGCTTCTGACTTTATGGAGATAGAAAAGCAACGGGGAATATCGGTTGCCACCTCAGTAATGTCTTTTCAATACGATAACAGGCTGATCAATATTCTAGATACACCAGGACACAAAGACTTTGCAGAGGATACCTACCGAACGTTGACAGCAGTTGATAGCGTAATTCTTGTTATTGATTGTGTAAAGGGCGTAGAGGAACAAACTGAAAAGTTGATGGAGGTCTGTCGTATGCGAGATACGCCCGTTCAAGTCTTTATTAACAAGATGGATCGGGATGGGCGCGACCCCTATGATTTGATTGAAGAGGTTGAAGAAAAACTTGGTATTCAAGTATTTCCCGTGACATGGCCTGTAGGTATTGGAAAGGAGTTCAAAGGGGTATGGCATTTGCAAGATCATCAAATGACAGCTTTTACCGCTGGAAGTGCTGGCGAAGAAATGACAGTTTTCAAGGATAAAGAGTCTGAGGAGCTTACCAATTTTATTGGTAACACCTATGCAGAACAACTCGATGAAGATTTGGAGTTTCTCAATGAGTTGTACGACGTGTTTGATCAAGAGGCCTACCTCAATGGGCAATTAGCTCCAGTGTTTTTTGGGTCGGCAATCAACAATTTTGGTGTTCAGGAATTATTGGATTATTTCTTAAAAATCGCGCCATCTCCTGTTGCCCGCCCAACGCAAGCACGAATGGTTGAGCCCCTAGAAAAGAAATTTACCGGCTTTGTGTTTAAGATTCACGCTAATCTTGATCCAAAGCACCGAGATCGTATTGCTTTCTTGCGCATTTGCAGTGGGGTCTTTGAGCGAAATACCTTTTATAAGCATACGCGCATCAATAAGAAATTGCGTTTCAGCAATCCCACGTCTTTTATGGCCTCTAAGAAATCCATCGTGGATATGGCCTTCCCAGGAGATGTTGTTGGTCTTTACGACGCGGGTAATTTTAAAATAGGAGATACACTTACCGAAGGGGAGGAGTTGTTTTTTAAAGGAATACCAAGTTTTTCTCCTGAGATTTTTAAAGAAGTCGTCAATCGTGATCCGATGAAGTCAAAGCAATTGGACAAAGGGATTCGTCAATTATCCGATGAAGGAGTTGCTCAGTTGTTTATTCACTCTGTCGGTCAACGTAAGATCTTGGGTACTGTGGGCCCACTGCAGTTTGAAGTGATTCAACACCGGTTGCTAGGGGAGTATGGCGCTAAAATGGACTTCCAACCCTTAAACTACTACAAGGCTTGTTGGATTCGCAGTGATAAGCCAGAGGCCATGGCCGAGTTCATTAAGCGCAAGCATCAGCATGTGGTTAAGGATAAAGATGATAACAACGTGTTTTTGGCGGATTCAGCTTGGATACTCAAGGTATGTCGTGAAGATTTTCCAGATATTCGATTCTATACGACCTCGGAATTCAAAGTAGACCTTATGGCCGGGTAGATCAGTTTCAGCTACCTATACATTTGAATATGAGGAATCCCATCCTCGAGGTATTCGTCTCCTGTGGACTCAAAGCCAAAGCTCTTGTAAAAACCGAGAAGATAGGACTGGGCTGATATTCTACATTGTCCACTGCCATGAAGGGATTCCATAAGATCTATCGAACGTTTCATAAGTTCTTGTCCAAGCCCTTTGCTACGATGGTCTAGATGAGTCACTATACGGGATAAGCTTGCTTCCTCATAGCTCACGTTGGGAGCTAGAATTCGAGCATAAGCCACTATATTACTTGGTTTATCTTCTGCCCAGATGTGCCAAGCCCCTTCATCTTTTCCATCATTATCGAGATAGACACAATCTTGCTCAACAATAAACACTTCTTGGCGAAGGGTCATAATATTGTAGAGTTCAAGGTTGCTTAGCTTCTCAAAGGGTTTGTCAATCCAAGTAAGTGCCATGGTTCTATGCAATGCATGTGAAAGTTAAGATGGTTTTGTCAAACATTGTTTGTTACGTCCGCCGTGAAAATCGTTCAACAAAAAAGTGAAAGGCCCTTGAAAACATATAGCCAATAAGGCTTCCAAGTAGGAGTCCAGCTACGATGTCTTTTGGATAATGAACGCCAACAACCATCTGCGACCAGACAATGAGAAAGACCCAGATTAAAAAAAATATGGCCTGTATTTTAGAGAAATAACGGCTTCCTATCCAAAAAATAGCGAGTGCCATGTGATTGGTGGCATGGGATGATGGGAAGCTGTAGGATTTTGGACAATGATCTACAAGGAGTTGGAATCCTAAAAGAGGTTCCTGGCAAGGCCTCGGATGTGCGAAGAGCGGTTTAAGGATATGAGAGGACACTATATCACCAAGCCCTGCAGCGAGCGCTGAGTAGGCAAGAAGGGCTATGGCGACTCTCTTTTCTTGTCGCATAAATAAATAGATTCCAACTACAATGTATAGAGGGATCCATGTCGTTTTGTTGCGCAGGACCATAGCCAATGCATCAAAAGATGCCGGAGTAAATGATTGAATCTGATGAAGCCATTCTGCTCCCATAGAAAGTTATTGTTTTTGAGCAATCAGGATTAATCGCGGAGAACGTTGCTTATCAAAATAGTTGAGCGAATAGTCTCCAAACACCTCTTTGCAAACGAGGTTATTATCCTTGAAGCATTGCATGAAATCCTCTCTGACTAGGCCGAAGACTCGTTCTTCATGCTCCTGCCATGTGTCATTTCGCTTAAAACGTATTCGCTTAATAAGGACTCGGTCTTTCACTGACCGTTCGATGTGATATTGTACTCCATTTTTCTCAATAACTTCTTCCGCTTTCATTTTCGCAACTGCAGGAAAGACATTGATAAAGTCAATAATCAGCAGTCCATTTTTCTTTAAGCAATCTGCAGCATGTTGTATAGGAAGCATGTTCTCTTCCATACGATCAAAGTAGCCCAAGCTGGTAAATAGGCTTGCAATTAAGTCGAATTGGCCAAATGGAAAAGGTTCTCGCATATCATGAACATGGAATGCCAGGCCATGTACATTTTTATTCTGGGCTTGTTCAATACTGTTTTTAGATAAATCAAACCCCACCGTACTATGCCCTAGGTTCGCAAAGATTTGTGCATGTCTTCCTTTACCGCATGCCATATCAAGCACTCGCATGTTAGGCCGATTGATTAGATCATGAAGATTTTGAATAAATGATTCAGCTTCCTCTTGATTGCGGTGATTATAGAGTGTGTGATAGTCTTCTGAATCAAACCATTCTCTAAACCAAGAATTTATTGGCATGACGGGATTTAGCGTGTTTAATTGATGGAAGATACATATCTTCATTTACTGAACAACCTTGTTTATGGCTTTAATGAAAAGAATATCAGGAATTCGAGGGACTATCGGTGGATTCTTGGGTACGGGGCTAACTCCTTACGACATTGTGGTATTCGCTTCGGGCTATGCGCAATACGTTTTATCCCAACATGGAAAAGGGAGTATAGTCGTTGGTCGAGATGCTCGTATCTCTGGAGAAATGGTGTCTTCACTTGTCATTCGAACCTTACAAGGTATGGGCTTGGATGTGGTTGATTTAGGGCTTGCAACCACACCTACTGCGGCTTATATGGTGTCATCTAGCAATGCAATAGGCGGTATCATCCTGACGGCAAGCCATAATCCAAAGCATTGGAATGCCCTTAAAATGCTCGATGAACATGGTGATTTTGTATCCGAAGAGGCGGGAAAAGAGATTTTGAGACTCAGTGATTTAGCGGATTTTCAATATGCTACGGTCGAAGAACTTGGCAAGGTGGAGACTTTTGATGAGGCGCTAGATCGACATATTGAGCATATTCTATCCTTAGATCTAGTCAATCCAAAGGGAATTCGAGCCTTAGATCTCAAAATTGTAGTCGATGGAATCAACTCGATTGGGGCACATGCTGTTCCCAAATTATTAAATGCCTTAGGTGTTGAAAACGTTCGTGTGATTTTCGAAGAGATGACTGGTGATTTTAGCCATAATCCAGAACCTCTTCCAGAACACCTAACGGAGCTATCCAACGTCGTTCGTCGCGAAGAAGCAGACCTTGGAATTGCTGTAGATCCTGATGTAGACCGCCTAGCTTTTGTACGTGAAGATGGTGAACCCTTCGGAGAGGAGTATACTCTAGTCGCTGTTGCTGATTACGTCTTAGGAAATACACCGGGTTCAACCGTTAGTAACATATCCTCATCGAGAGCTTTAGGTGAGGTGACACGGAACCATGGACAAAGTCATTATTCATCAGCCGTTGGGGAAGTGAATGTGGTACAGAAAATGAGAGAAGTGGATGCGGTTATTGGTGGAGAGGGCAATGGGGGAATAATCTATCCTGAAAGCCATCATGGTCGGGATGCCTTAGTTGGCATTGCACTTTTCCTATCGCATCTTGCCCAAGAAAAAAAGTCTATATCCGCGCTCTCTGCCGGATACCCAAAATATATCATGAGCAAGCAGAAGATGGATTTAGATCCTTCTTTACAGTTTGATACGATTGTTCAGGCCTTGAAGTTTAAATACAAGCAATATGTGATTGATGAGCTTGATGGGCTGAAAATCACTTTTGACAATGACTGGGTTCTGATACGTCCATCGAATACAGAACCGATCTTAAGAATTTATTCAGAAGGGAATAGTCAGAACCTGGCAGAGAATATTGGTCGCCAAATTATGCAGGATATCGAGGAAATTCGACGAGAAAACGTGGCTTGATATGAGAACGGTGTACTTCGATCATGCGGCAACAACCCACCTCTATCCGGAGGTTTCTAGCCGTTTGTCTGCAACACACAATGAATGCTTTGGTAATCCGTCGTCAAGTCATTCCGGTGGTAGAAAGGCCAAGGCCCTCATTGAACATGCTCGACGAAGTATTGCCAAGGAATTAGCGGTAAAAGCAAAAGAGATTGTGTTTACCGCTTCGGGGACGGAGGCAAACAATTGGGTGATCAAGCATGCTGTAGCTCATTTAGGAGTTCGGCATGTCATTACATCGAAAATTGAACACAAATGCGTAGCACGGGCTATAGAATATGTTCAAGGTCAAGGGGCAGAGGTGACCTATCTAGAGAATGATGACCAGGGTGTGATATCCTGTTCGGCGCTCGAAAAAGCACTAGCTAATACAGACCATCCTACGTTGGTTGCCATAATGCATGCTAACAATGAGCTAGGAACATTGCAGCCTGTTAAGGAAATTGGTGAATTGTGCCAAAAGCACAAGGCATTATTTTTCAGTGATACCGTTCAAACCATTGGTCATTATGCTTTTTGTCCCCGAGACTACCATATGGACTTTTGTTCAGCTTCTGCGCATAAATTTCATGGTCCGAAAGGAGTGGGTTTTGTTTACATCAACGAAAACCAAAAATTAAAACCTTGGATACTCGGTGGAGGGCAAGAGTATGATTATCGATCAGGTACAGAAAATGTTCATGGAATTGATGCTATGGCATTGGCCTTACAACTTTCTAATGCCAAGGAAGATCATCACAAACAACATGCATTGCACCTAAAAAAAGCCCTATGGAATGGCATTCAGGAAGTTTTTCCTGATGTGTATCAAAATGGTCATCCAACCTCATGTCTTTACAGTGTGCTAAATGTTTCTTTCCCTGCCCATGTACCCAAAGAACAATTTCTTTTTGAACTTGACATGGC
>PKDX01000029.1 GCA_002862745.1 Bacteroidota bacterium
CACTAGAACCATTCATAAACTCATCACCAGTCCATAAACCAGAACCCGAAGCACCTGTCGGTCCTGTGGATGGCGTTCCGCTGGCATATTCTGACCAACATGTTGGCATAAATGTTGAAAAGTCTTCGATATATGGTATCGACGCAGATTGACAAGGAGTAGTTACTGATGCAGAAACTACAGAACCTGTATCTCCTGAAGCACAAAGGGCTTGAACATTGACAGTATAAGAAGTGCTAGCAGTAAGTCCTGTCAAAGAAATTGACGTACCTGTTGGATTAGGACTAACTGTATCCGTTGTTGATCCGTCCGAGTAAGTTATAATGTAACCTGTAGAACCAGTATTCGGATCTGTGAAGCTAACATCAGCAGACGTTGCACTTGTCACAGATACTGATAATCCAGTTATGTCCAGACAGGAAGGTAATTCACTGTAGTATACGGTTAAGAACCATCCATTGCTAACATAATTATAGGATGTACCACAACCAGAACCTCCATATGTTCGACCAGCATGTAATTCAAAGTCTAAAGTTCCAGTTCCACCTTGAGCAAAGGTTAAACCTGATCTTGAGTAGGATTGATTTCCACCGGAGCTACCAGATCCACTAGAAGTTGAGCCTTCATTGACACCTAATGAAGAGCACCCTAAAAAGGATCTCTGTTCACTTTTCCATCCTCCACCTTGAGCAACCATTTCATACTCAATACTAACACTGTCTACTTGAGATCCTGCTGGTATAGTTACACTTACAGATGATGGACAGGATGAACCCGCAGAAGAGGTAAAACTGCGATCTGTTGGGCTATCACCACCCGAATATTCAGCACATACAGCTCCCGAAGGACAAGCGCGTGAAGTTGTAAAAGAACTAGCTACACTCCAATCTGAGGTATCACCAATACCACAAATTGCCCGTACGTAAATCACATAGTCAGTTTCCGCAGTTAGTCCGGAAAGTCCTGTAACTGTCGAATTCTCTAAATAACTATTGGAAGCATCCAAAGTGGCAGTAGTCGGATCAAAACCGGTTGTACCCCAAGCAATCTGCCATTGCGATGCAGAGGCATTATCAGTAAATGTGTAATCTACTGTAGATTGTGTAATTCCAGACACAATAGGCGTAGTAGGCGCTGCACATGTTGCAGGAGACGAACAATTAACAGAGAAGTTAAAAGTAGACCCGACTATAGATCCATCAGCATCAACATAAAACGAGATAGTACCCGTATTGGACGTATATGAGGTAGTGGTTGAAATAGAACCATATCCAGCGGCTATTACATTGCCAGAACCTCCTGGTCCATCAGTAATAACCCATTGGTCGCAACATGATTCCGTAGCGCCACTTGTAAAAGTTATAGTAATCAAATCGGTAGGATTCGCAACGACGAAATCTACTGCATCCGAGGGTCCATAGCCATTACCATAGGTATACGATGAGGTAGTTGGACAAACGGTTGCTTGAGCAACAGCATTTGATTTTCCTATGAAAAATGTTAGGAAGATGACTGCTGTTAATTTTAAAAGGAGTGATAAACGTTTCATGTTTGGTGATTTACAGAAAAATAATTGTCTAGTTGTATTTGTTAATACAGTTTTGATTTATGATTTTTAGCGTTAGCTAGTTTTTTACCTAGTGAAGATACCGAATTAATTGTTAAAAACCAATACATGTTAATTGTAAAATTTAAAAAAAGGCGATTAGCTTATTGACTTTCAATAAGTTATGCGTTAACATTTTTTTAACATTAAAATGGACAATTAATGGGACACTGTTAATAACCATACACCGCTGACATACAATCGCAAACAAAATCAATGAACAAAAAAAAGAGTGCCTAAAAACAACTACGATTTATCTGTACCTTGTTACCATGATTCATTTCTTTTGCTCTTTCTCGATTTCAAAAAGCGCTTTATTTGCTTTATCTCTCACCTTTTTCCTCTGCACCTTTTCAAGCTGCGAAGAAGAAAAACCACAAAGCCCATCAAGCAGCTATTTTATTACCTACACGTGGGATGGCCAAGCTGATTACATCATTACCTTTTGGCTGCAAAGTGAGGAACAACAACACCTTAGCCTAAGCACAGGAAGTGCATCAAGCCAGGGAAGTTATACAAGCCCTGTCATCAACCATGCTAACAACCTCGACCTAGCAATCAAGACTGCTATTGAATATACGAGTAATGACTGTGCCAATGTCCAGATGGTACTCTATCGAGACTCCGCAGAAGTATTGAGAAAGGACTACATCATGGGTAATCCGGATAACCAAAACTGCACAGGAGAAAACTTTAGGCAGGTAACCTACACCCCCTAGGAAAATTCCTATTTATTCCATTACATTTGCATCCTAAGGTCGGTTGGCCGAGTGGCTAGGCAAGGCTCTGCAAAAGCTTGTACGGCGGTTCGAATCCGCCACCGACCTCTTTTTTATTTCCTACTTCTTTCACATCTTATCTAGCGCGTGCAGTAAAAGTACTTCCCGAGCAATGCCTTTAGCATTTTTAGCTATCTATCTTTCTTTGGAGATAGTAACGGCAGTTAATCGCAATTCCTGATGGATTGGTGGCTTATGTTTTTCAACGGTTACCGTAATACCATTAATGCGCGAGTCAAAATTTAGCAGGGCATTGACAATATCGGACGCCACCTTTTCAATAAGGTTTTGCGGCATATCCATAATGTGCTGGACTCGTTTTACCACTGCAGCATAGTCAATGGTATCACTGAGGTTATCTGTTTGAAAGGATTCCTCTATCGAAGCCCTCATTTCAATTTGCACAACATACTTACCCCCAACCTCTCGTTCTGTAGCATGAACTCCATGGTACGAGTGAAAGGTAAGATCTTGAATTTTGATTGATACCATAGTTATTGTCAGTTGATAGAGGAAAATTACATTGAATTCAGTTATCCGAATTCCTTTAGACAGTAAGTTTTATACATCTTCTTAGTAAGGTGACAAAAAGGATGAATAAATATTCATTGACTTGGGTATTTTCACAATGTAAACATCCTAGGACATAGCCAATGTCATCAATAAATTATAGTACGATGCAACAAGACAATTACACTTACCACGACTATTTTAATGTAGATGATTTGCTCACCGAAGAGCATAAAATAATCCGTGAATCTGTGCGTGACTGGGTAAAACAACGAATGAGCCCGGTCATAAACGATTATGCCCAACGTGCTGAATTTCCTGAATGGGTAGTAAAGGAATTGGGCGAAATCGGAGCCTTCGGTCCCAATATCCCTGCGGAGTACGGTGGCGGGGGCATGGATGAGATTGCTTATGGCATCATCATGCAAGAACTCGAACGCTGCGACTCTGGATTGCGTTCAACAGCCTCTGTTCAAGGATCATTAGTTATGTACCCTATTTGGAAGTTTGGTTCAGAAGAACAGCGCATGAAATACCTTCCAAAGCTTGCGACTGGCGAACTTTTCGGATGTTTTGGCCTTACCGAACCCAACCATGGATCAAACCCTGGTGGGATGGAGACCAAGTTTGTGGAAGACGGAGACGATGTTATTCTCAATGGAGCTAAAACTTGGATTTCCAACTCTCCTTTAGCGGACATAGCCATTGTTTGGGCAAAGAATCCTGAAGGGAAAATCCAAGGATTGATTGTAGAGAAGGACATGGAGGGCTTTTCGGCGCCTAAGATTGACAATAAATGGAGTTTGCGTGCTTCCATCACAGGAGAGCTTGTCTTCGATAATGTGCGCGTACCCAAAGCCAACATTCTTCCTGGAGTCGTTGGACTGAAGGGACCCTTGTCTTGCTTATCCTCGGCGCGCTATGGTATTGCATGGGGAACCATTGGTGCAGCTCTTGATTGTTATGATACTGCCTTGCGTTATTCCAAAGAGCGTATTCAGTTTGGACGACCGATTGCCGGTTTCCAGCTCCAGCAAAAGAAGCTTGCCGAGATGATTACTGAGATCACCAAAGCCCAACTTCTTGTGTGGCGATGCGGTAGCCTTAAAAATGAAGGGAAAGCAAGTCCAGCGCAAATTTCGATGTGTAAGCGAAACAACTGTATGATGGCGCTTGAAGTAGCTAGAGAAGCCCGACAAGTGTTGGGTGGCATGGGTATTACAGGAGAATACCCCATCATGCGTCACATGATGAACCTCGAAACGGTGATTACCTACGAGGGAACGCATGACATTCATTTATTAATTACCGGGTTAGATATTACGGGCGAGAACGCCTTCAAATAAAATCCTAGAACAACACTTTATGCAGCGAATCGCACCCCTATCCTTAGTGGGCACCATCCTTTTTGTCCTTCTAAATCACGTAGGTTGGTCGCAACAATCAGTCTATTTTTCTCATAAGACGCTCACTGTTTATCCTAATATTGACGAAGACAGTCAGTGGCAAGACTATACTATAGAAGAAGTCGAGGGATATAGAATGGGATGGATCACCTTCCGCCATATACCCGACCAGTCGACCCTAAATGATTTGGAAGATGCAGGTATTGTTTTGAAGGAATACGTAAAAACCAACACCTATCTCGCTGCAATACCATCGCATCTATCGCCTTCAGCCTTACTTAACTATAGTGTAGAAGCAATCTCTCCCATTACTAGAGAGCACAAAGAACACAACAGAATTTGGTCAACACCCTACCCTGCTTGGGCCCTTGAAGGGGATGATATCAAGCTATCGGTGCGTGCCTATGCTCACGTCAACCTTATGTCTACCATTGATCAGATTGAAAAAATAGGAGGACAAATAGAAGAAGTCATTTCTCATAGCCACTTACTTGCGGTAAGAATTCCCCAACAAGCATTAAGTAGTTTACTCTCTATAAATACACTGCGTTCTATTGACCTACAGTCTGAACCCGGTAGACCAGAATCTGATGAGGGAAGACATCTTCACCGTTCAAATGCTATTGATAATGACTATTACGGCGGTCGTTCCTATGACGGAACTGGTGTTAGTCAAGCGGTTAATGATGACGGATTTGCCGGCCCCCATATCGATTTTAAGGGAAGGAATGCACAAGCTACGGTAGCCAATGATTTAAATGGAGATCATGGAGATATGGTAGCAGGGATTGCAGGAGGTGCAGGAAATCTAGATCCTACAATGCGCGGAATGGCTCCGGGTAGCTTTTTATATGTGAGACAATATAATGCCAATATGGGTGGGACCTTGGACTACCATCTCGATAGCAATGTTCTAGTCTTTAACTCCTCATATAGTAATGGTTGCAATGCTGGCTACACCAATACCACCGTGCTTGTCGACCAAGAAATCTACGACAACCCTACACTCATGCAGGTCTTCTCAGCTGGAAACAGCAATGGCGATGATTGTGGCTATGGTGCAGGAAATCAATGGGGTAATATTACAGGGGGCCATAAGGTGGGAAAGAATGTTATTGCGACGGCTAACCTTGGAGAAAATGATAATATCCAAGCAAGCTCAAGTCGAGGACCAGCATCAGACGGACGAATTAAGCCAGATATCTCAGCCCACGGAAATTACCAAACCTCCACTGATCCAAATAATACATACGCCTCAGGTGGTGGAACTTCTGCGGCAGCTCCTGGAATTGCAGGATGCTTTACTCAACTTCAGCATGTATACAAGACACTTAACAATGGCAGCGATGGACCATCCGCGCTGCTAAAAGCGGTGCTGCTCAATACGGCTAATGACTTGGGTAACGATGGCCCAGATTTTATCCATGGATGGGGAAAGGTCAATGCATTAAAAGCAACTATCGCCTTAGAGGAAAGACGATACTTATCAAATTCTGTAAGCCAAGGCACGAATAATACTCATACTATCAACGTGCCAGCAGGGACTAGTCGCCTCAAGGTCATGGTCTATTGGGCGGATCCTGAGGGTTCAACCTCTGCCTCGCAAGCGCTAGTCAATAACTTAGATGCTACGATGACCGATGGGAGCAATGTGTTCTTCCCTTGGCTCCTTGACACCACAGCCAATGCAGCAAGCCTTAACCAACCCGCCTCAAGAGGTGTAGACAATCTTAACAATGTCGAGCAAATTGCGATTGACAATCCTAATGCATCGAGTTATACATTAACGGTAAGCGGGAACACTATTCCCTTTGGCAGCGCTCCGTATTGGGTCACTTGGGAATATATCAATGACACACCTGTAGTGATATACCCCATGGGGGGTGAAGGACTAGAACCCAACACCAATGTGCGCATTCAGTGGGATGCCTGGAATACGACGGATAACTTTCTTATTGAATACTCCCTTGATGGAGGGAATACGTGGACACCTATTTCAACCGTACTGGGCAGCTTACGCATCCTTACATGGACAACGCCGAACGTGCAAACGGGCCAAGCACGCATACGCATAACGCAAAATGGTTTGAGCGGCACCAGTGCAGAAAACTTTAGCCTTATGCGCCGACCGGAAAATGTTCGGGTGGACCGCGTTTGTCAAGATGACAACCAAATCATCCTAGCTTGGGATCCTGTTGATGAGGCATTTAACTACGATATTTTTTTATTAGGAAATCAATATATGGATTCCATAGGAAGTACAACCGACACCCTATATAATATAACGGTTAGTGATCTCTCAGAGGAACAATGGCTTGCCGTGCGAGCAAACGGCCTAAATGGTATGCGAAGCAATCGAACAATAGCTATTCCTTTTGAAGGACTAGGTTCTGGAGGTCAAAACTCCTGTGTTCTCTCCTGTAAAAGTGATATTGATGCAGGGATCCAAGCCATTACCTCAGGTCTTCCGGATGGAGATTTATGTAATCAAAATGTTGCCCAAGGCCTTGATATTGTAGTCGAAAATCTTGGGGATGTAGACTTAGGATTCGTCGAAGTAAATTTTCAGGTCAATGATGGACCAATCATTTCAGAGTTTCTCTCAGGAACGCTTGCTTCAAGGAGCACATTAGCGCATAGTTTTGGAAGCATTCTCTTTATAGACCGCCCAGGAAGCAATACGCTAAAGATTTGGACAAGCGCCAATGGAGATAGCACCCATTGCAACGACACCCTCTATCGCACCATAAACCTTGCTAAGGCTGATTTACCCGACAATACCACGCAACAAGGATGTCTTGGCGAACCGGCTGTGCTAACCTTCGACAACCTACTTGGAGACGTTACTTGGTTTGACAATGGCAATCCAGTGGGTCAAGGACCGACGTTCACAACCCCTAGTCTGACCTTTCAAAGATTCTATCAAGCGCAACAAACGATTCCTTCAAGCCCTCTCCAAGCAGGACCTAGTGGCACCGACTTTGGCGGTGGAGGCTACCATGGGTCCAACAGCTTCTTCCCTGCCCTTGAGTTTGACGCTGATACCAACTTCATTATAAAGTCAGTGTTAGTCGATGCAGATGGCGCAGGAAACCGAACCATCGAGATTCGACAAGGTACATCCAATGGAAATGTCATCTACAGTGAAACCTTTTCGCTAATCGATGGTCCCCAACGCATAGAATTAGACGCTACCATTCCTGGACCAGGAACCTACTTTATCGGAGGAAATGGTATGGAATTGTATCGCAACAACTCGGGGACAGACTACCCTTATATTACAGAAGGTATTGTAACCATAACCCGTTCCACAGCTGCCACCGATCCTGATGCATACTATTATTACTTCTATGACTGGGAGATTGCATTAGGACCTTGTGTAGGAAATCTAGTCAATGTATTTGCCGAGCCTATAGGGCTAAGTATTACGGCAAGTGGCATTGAAAACAATATAGACTTCAGCGCATCGACAATAAATAGCAGCCTTAATGATGAATGGCAATGGGATTTTGGGGATGGAGGAAGTTCCACAGATGCTAGCCCCAGTCATACTTATTATAATGTAGGAGACTACACCGTGCGTGTTACCGCCAACAAGGGATGTTCGAGAGATACGGTAATCACGATTACAACAATCTCCAACATCGATGATCCTGAGATTGCCATGAGGATTCAAGTCTACCCTAACCCAGGGAATGATATGATTACATTAGATGTAGAATCCCTAGAAAACTACTCTATTGATGTATTTAGCGCTGACGGGAAGTGTATACATCGTATGGATGCCCATGCAGGAAATAGAAAGAACGTACTCAAAACAGCAACATGGAGTCAAGGAATCTATTGGATTTCTTTTGAAAGCAATGGATTCAATCACACGATTCCCTTAATTATAGAATAAGCCATATTTCACGGGGTATTCTGTGGCAATATCACCCTCAAAATTTTGAGTTATGCACATGAAATGCACGACTTTTTTTTCGATTGTGTGTTACTTCCCATTAAACGTCTAGGCTAGCAGGGTATAATTATCTTTTTTTGATTTATGGATGATAAGGCCAAACGAATTGAGTCGCTGACCAAGAAAGTCAGCGAAAACCTCTCGCAACAAAGAAGTCAACGTCAAGGAGAAATTGATGAACGAGGACGAATCATGCCCCAAGCGAGACATCTTGAGGAAGCGGTTCTCGGAGCGATAATGCTAGAGAAAGAATCTTTTGATGTGGTTTCCGGGATACTCAAGGAGGAAAGCTTTTACATCGATACCCACCAGCGTATCTACAAAGCCATGAGGCAGTGCTATGAGGAGAATCAGCCTATTGATATCCTAACTGTTGTTGAACAAGTCAAACTCAACGGTGATCTTGAGACAGTAGGTGGAGCGTATTACATCGCCGCATTAACCAACAAGATTGCATCCAGCGCCAATCTGGAATATCATTCAAGATTACTCGCTCAAAAGCACTTGAAGCGAGAGTTGATTTCTCTATCTAATGATTTCATTCGTGATGCCTTTGATGAGACAGTCGATGTATTTAATCTAATGGATAAGGCAGAAGCTTCTCTTTTCGCTCTTTCCGAGGATAACTTAAGAAAAAGTGCAGCGCAAATCAATAGTGTTTTAACCGACGAACTTCAAGAAATTGATGAGCGACGAAAAAAGGCAGTCGATGGTAATGTACTGACCGGAGTGGGTACTGCCTTTACCGACCTCGACCGAATAACTGCGGGGTGGCAAAAGTCGGACTTAATCATTGTCGCTGCTCGTCCAGGTATGGGTAAAACCGCATTTACCTTGGCACTTGCACGGAATGCTGCCGTGGAATTTGATAAGGGGGTTGCCTTTTTCTCTTTAGAGATGTCAAACAATCAATTGGTCTCAAGGTTAATTTCGATGGAGACTGAAATTGCTGGGGACAAACTCAGAAAAGGCACCTTACTCGAAAGAGAATGGGTAAGTCTTACCGAAAACATTGATGCGCTTCAAAATGCTAAGATCTATGTCGATGACACACCAGCTATAAATGTCTTTGAATTACGTGCGAAATGTAGAAGACTTGCTAAACAGGGTATTGACCTTATTGTGATTGACTACCTCCAACTGATGTCTGGTTCCGTTGATAAAGGAGGGAACCGAGAACAAGAAATCAGTCAAATCTCTAGAGCGCTCAAGGGGCTTGCTAAAGAACTAAGTGTTCCTGTGATCGCCCTAAGTCAGCTAAGCCGTGCAGTAGAGACACGCGGAGGAGTAAAACGTCCTCAGCTTTCCGACCTTAGGGAATCAGGTGCCATTGAGCAGGATGCTGATATGGTTATCTTTCTCTACCGACCGGAGTACTATGGCATTACAGAAAATGAAGATGGATCAGATGCCCGAGGCACTGCAGAGGTAATTATTTCCAAAAACAGGCATGGTGCCATTCAAACCGTGCGCTTGAAATTCCTTGATAAGTTTGCCAAGTTTACCAATAATGATCGGAAGGTTCTTCCTCCTGAGTCAGATCAGGAGACGCGTACCTTCTCTTCAAAAATCAATGACGACGATGATATCCTAGACGGCCTCAGTCCAAAGACTGACGACGCACCATTCTAATCCAAGAAAAAAGTTAAAGACAGGAGGCTGTGAGTCAGCTAGGCTATTTCTGAGCGCGCCATATCATAAGCATAGCCACGCAAGTAAAAAAGATGTTGGGCAACCATGCCCCTAGCATTGGATTTAAAGAATAACCCAAAGTCCACGTTTCTGAGAACTTGTTAAAAAAGACGTAAGCGACAGCCACTACTACTGCCCCTGCTAAATGAAGTCCAATGCCTCCTCGAACTTTTCTTGAAGCGATTGAAAAACCAATCAACGTCATGATGATCATGGAGAATGCACTAGCACTCCTTCTATGGATTTCATAAGCCCAATAGGATTCGCCACCAGCACCTGAAGACTTCACAACCTTAAGATAATTCCGCAATTGTTTTGTAGTCATGGTCTCTCGCGTAGAGGGCAGGGCCATAAATGTTTTCTCCGTAATGGGAAGAATCGTATCAAGATATGGTTCTTTAAACGTGGCACGTCGCATCGACATAGCTCCATCTTCTCCCATGGACCGAATCAGATAGTTTTGTATTCGCCATAGACTCTCCTTGTCATTAATATCCTCCACCAAGGTCGCCTTAGTTGAACTGAGTTTCCAGACCAGTCGATGATCTTGAAACCGCTCAATAGAAAAAGAGACTGCACTTCGATCATAAGCATTCCATTGTTGGAAGTACATCGCCGTATTGGGATTCAGAAAGCGATGTAAATCATGCTGAAGATCAACTTCTTTATTCCTCAACCGCCTTTCTTCAAAATCGACACGAGATTTGTTGGATTCTGGTAGGACCTTATGATTAATCACATAAAGGCCTGCAGCAAAAACACAGGCAGTCAATGCATACGGAAGAAGAAGTCTGTAAAAAGATATGCCTCCACTAACTGAGGTTACAAACTCATTTCGGTACGCCAATTTTGAGGTAAAGTAGACAATGGAAATCAATAAGAACAGGGGTGCGAGAAGTACGGCGATGTGCGGGATAAAATGAATGTAGTAATCCATGATGACCTCATCGGCCGGAATAGACTTCTCAATAAAATTATCAAGCTTCTCGGAAAAATCAACCGCTGTAGCAACCAGAGTAAATAGGAATACCGTGAACAAAAAGCTTTTGACAAACTTCGCTATGATGTATCGATCGATAATGCGCATACTACCCTATTCTGTAATATCTATAGACGTTTCATACAACGAGCAAGGGTTTCGTCCTTCCACGACGAGAACACCTCTTTTTGAATAGCCTTGCGCGCATCTGCCATCAGGCTTAGATAAAAGGATAAGTTCTGTAAAGAAGCAATTTGGGGACCTAAGCGCTCACCCGCTACAAACAAGTGGCGGAGATAGGCTTTGCTATGCCGTCGAGAGGTTACAGCACCCGAAGCAACACTAATCGGTGAAAAGTCTGTAGCCCACTTTCTGTTCTTTATATTGATGATTCCCTCGTGAGTAAACAACATACCATTTCGCCCATTGCGCGTGGGCATTACACAATCAAACATATCAACGCCCAAGGCAATGCATTCCAATAAATTCTCTGGAGTACCAACGCCCATCAGATAGCGCGGTTTCTCTTGAGGTAACACCGCAGTGCATACTTCCGTCATGGCGTACAATTCCTCCTTGGGCTCCCCTACTGACAAGCCCCCAATAGCATAAGCAAAGGAATCGTACTGCATGACGGCTTGACATGATTGCTTGCGTAAATCCGCAAAGGTGCCACCTTGGACAATAGGCAGCATGGCTTGCTCATGACCATAAGGGCAATCAGTTGATTGGTAGGCGTCCCAACAACGCGATAACCAACGATGGGTCAGTTCCATAGACTTACGCGTATCCTCATAGCTGGCTGGCCATGCAGGACACTCATCAAATGCCATAAAAAAGTCGGCACCAAGAGTCCGTTGAATTTCTACAGCTCTTTCTGGCGTGAATTGGTGCTTAGATCCATCGATATGTGAATGAAACAGCGCACCTTCCTCGGTAATCTTTATTCGATCAGCAAGAGAGAAAATCTGATATCCCCCACTGTCCGTTAACATGGGCCGATCCCAAGTCGTAAAACCATGCAGCCCACCTGCTTCTCTAATAATATCCAAGCCAGGACGTAAGAACAAATGATAGGTATTACCTAAGATAATTTGAGCCTTTATCGAATCCTCTAATTCGGCAAAATGGATACCTTTCACACTGGCTTGCGTGCCGACAGGCATGAAGATGGGCGTTTCAATAACACCATGATCCGTTACTATCGTACCACTTCGCGCTTGGCTATTCGTATCTTTTGCGTCAATGTTGAACTTCACCGTAATAGATTATGTCGTCTTGGGCGTATTTATCCTTGAGCGAATATATCACATTCAGCGTCCATGGCTGAACAAGAAGGTCATAGAAAGAACACATTCCGTGGAAGCCGAGACAGAGATCGAGGGCGTATCACTCGTTTTATGCATATACAATGAAGCCGAGCACCTTAAACAATACCTTGAGTCTTGGATTAGCTTAGACTATCCAAACCTTGAACTGATTCTAGTCGATGATGGCTCAGAGGACAACAGTCTTGACATCATCCACCAGCTTACAAAAGACCATGCGCATATTCAGGTTCATAGCATCAATCATCAGGGTAAAAAGAAAGCGCTTGAAACTGGGATTCAAAAGGCAAACTTCTCATGCATAGCGCTGACAGATATCGATTGCTTTCCCAGTTCACCTCAGTGGTTACATGTCATGGCAAATCACTTCAATCAACGCGGTTGTCTCATTGGGTTTGCACCTTATCATTATGAAAAGCATTCCCTATTAAATGGATTGATGCAATTTGATATGAAACTGCTTGGCGAAGATTACGTAAAGGCAGCTTCTCAAGGGAAGGCCTATATGGGTACGGGACGAAATATGATGCTTTGGAAACCTGATTACATAAAATGGAAGGCAAAATACTCTAATAAGTTAGCCACAGGAGATGACGACTTGTTCATACAATACTGCGCCAAGAATAATCAATGCGACGTTGTACTCGACAGCAGATCATGGGTCTACTCCAGTCCGCCTAAATCTATAATACATTACGTACAGCGTAAGGCAAGGCATCAACAGAGTGGCAGGATTTACCCCTTGACCACCCAAGTGCGATTGTTTCTGCTCATCCTTCCCACAATGGTGTATTCCTGGGCACTATTTTTTTCCTTTCTCAATGGGTTGATACCCCTGATTTTCATGTTATCCACATTGATACACTATTTAGGAAGTGGTGGCAACCTTATAAGACCAAGAAATACCAAGAAATTTCTCACTTTTGTTCTAGGGCGTTGGTGTTATGGAATTATCTTTCCATACAGCATCCTTCGCACCTTTTGGACAGATAAAAGGAGATGGCTAGGTTAACAAAACTAGAGGACAATGTCTTGGTAAAGAGAGTTCGCGATGATGGCGACCAGTTCGCTTTTGGAGCGCTCATGGAGAAATACCGAAAGCCTATATTCTTCACGATTCTAAAAATGGTAAACAATCGAGAGGATGCGGATGACCTTGCATTAGAATGCTTTACCAAGGCATATAAAAACATCCATAAGTATAACGATAGTTATGCCTTCTCAACATGGATATTTAAAATTGCCTCAAATGGTGCTATTGACTTCATCCGAAAAAAGAGAATAGAGACTACCTCGATTGATCGAAAAATTGGAGGAGCAGATGGAGAAGGAGGGACCAGCATAGCCAATATGCTTTCCGATGACAAGCTCGATCCAGAAGAGGAAATTATTCGAACACAGCGAAGCGACAAACTTCAGGATTTAGTGGCCTCCATGGATCCTAAATATGGCGAACTGATCAAGCTCAGACATTTTGAGGAGTTGAAGTATGACGAGATTGTGGAGCGCACGGGCCTTCCTATCGGGACGGTTAAAGTTCGACTATCACGAGCTAAGAAACTCCTAGCCTCCATGCTAGATGATCGTCGCTTTACCATTTAGTTTTGGTTCAACTTGAGACATTTATACCTAGCCTTACGAAGGAACAGCATGATCAGTTTAGTCTGCTTGCTTCAGAGTTTATAGCTTGGAATAACCAAATCAACATGGTCAGCCGTAAGGATACCGATTATCTCTTGGAGCGCCATATCCTCCATAGCCTCTCTCTGCAGTTTGTAGTAAATTTTTCATCATACAAGCATGTATTAGACATTGGCACCGGTGGTGGTTTTCCCGGAATACCGCTTGCCATTATGTTCCCAGAAACTCAATTCTACCTTGTAGACTCTATTGGCAAAAAAATAAAAGTCGTTCAAGAACTAAGCCAGTCACTGGGTCTGCACAATGTTGTTGCCACCCAACAACGAGCAGAGTCCTTTTCGGAGAAAGTTGACCTAGTAGTGAGTCGCGCTGTTGCGCGCACTGCCAAGCTTGAAGCATGGAGTAAGGGAAAATTTAAAGGGAAACCGCGTTTCGCCTTTCTGAAGGGAGGTGATCTCCTTGAAGAAATTGAAGAGGCTCGCCTTCGTTACAGCATAAGCCCTATCCATCAGTATATCAATTTACCTTTTTTTGAAACAAAAGCCATTGTCCATTACAATGTCAGTACATCTTGACCCCTGATAAGTCAAGGACATTGTTTAAATTAAGCACAAAAAAGTATCGTGATATGAAATCTTATAAGTTATTGCTCATATTGTTCTCTTTAGCATCTAGCCTATTGATTTTTTCTTGTAATTCATCATCAGAAAAGGAAGCAGCACCAGGTATAGAATCTCCAAAACCTAAACCAAAAAGTGATGCTCCCGATGTAGATGAACGATTAGATAATGAAGACCGAGAGATGCTTATAAGGAACTTTTTTCTAGCCTACGATACAGCAAGGAATGACGACGACTTTGACCAATATCTGTTTAATTATTATTCTAGAGAGTTATGGAGTAAGTATAGAGAGCAAGAAGGAGAAACACCTTATCAATACAGAAGAAAAACACATTATGTAGATAGAATTTACCTTGTAAATGAGTCTAAAGACTCGTATCAATATCGAGTTGATTTCTCCTTCGATTATGAACTCAATAATCGAAGCGGTATTTCCAAGGGATATAATCTTATAACCTTCAATGAGGAAGGTTTAATAATCGATCGCCAGGAGTTTCAATCATCCAATAGCTCGTCCTCAAATCGATCAAGGGAAATCGAAGTAGCTGAAGAGGAAAGTGGCTTGGCGCACCACAAGCAAACCATTAGGGATTGTTTAGCATCATACGACCAGGCCTATACCTATCAAGACATGCAGTCTTATCTCAATAACTACTATGTTGGAGAAGCGTATTCAAGCTGTCAAGCTCTTGAGGGGAATAGCTACAATAATTACACTTATAAAAACCATGTTATTCCGAGCTATGGTATCCGACTAATCTCCATACAAGCTAATTCGTGGACTTATGGGGTGTCCTTCACCTTTGAATATAGTACCGCATCAAATAGCAGGATCAAAACAGTTGAGGGCTACAATGAGTTTGTTTTAAACTATGGTGGGGCCATAATCTACAGAGAGCAGTAGGATCAGCTAATCTCTAAACATGCTTTTACCCAAGTAGCGATATCACAGAGCGATCCATCGTGGATGGATAAAGGATTACTTCGCGCAATTGACCATACCGGAACAAGATTCGTGGTATGTGCGGTATTGGGACTTCCATCCTCGTTAACCATAAAATCAGCATTGCCGTGATCGGCGGTTAAAAAGATTTGATAGTCTTCCTCAAGTAGCGTCTCTATTACGTCTTGAGCACAAACATCTACTGTCTGTACCGCTTTGATTACAGCAGCAAAATCTCCTGTATGACCAACCATATCTGGATTAGCGAAGTTTAGGCATAAAAAGTCAGGCTTGTCTTCTTTGATGCGCCGTTTAGCTTCCGCCGTTAACTCATAGGCTGACATTTCAGGCTGCAAGTCATAGGTGGCTACCTTAGGTGAAGGAATGACACATCGCTCTTCGCCATCAAATGGTGTTTCACGCCCCCCATTAAAGAAGTAGGTTACATGAGGGTACTTTTCTGTCTCCGCCATTCTGAGCTGAGTCAGTCCGGCAGATGCAATGGCTTCCCCTAAGGTATTCTCAATGTTTTCTTTGGCAAATAGTACAGGTATCGTATCAAATGACACATCATAACGCGTCATGGTCACATAATTCGTATCGATTGATTCAAGCACTAATCCTTCATCGGCTATACCATAACAGAGAGTCTGAGTAATTTGTCGGCATCGATCTGTTCTGAAATTCCAGCATAAGACTGCATCGCCTTCGGCAATACATAAGGCTTTATCATCACACAGTGTAGCTTCTAGAAATTCATCGGTTATACCTTTTGCGTAGAGTGACTTAATGTGTTCTTCCATGTTTTCGATAGCTATCTGATGATCAGCTTGACCATGAAGTAAAAGATCATAAGCTTTCTTTGTTCGCTCCCATCGCTGATCTCTATCCATAGCATAATAGCGCCCTATGACAGACACTAAGCGGACTTGGGCGTGCTGCTCGATATGATGGAGCAGCTTACCAATGTAGTCAACGCCACCTTGAGGATCCGTATCCCGGCCATCGGTAAACACATGAAGACGAATATCATCAAGCCCCGCAACGACTGCCGCGTCGACCAAACCGAGTACATGATCGATATGTGCATGAACCCCACCATCTGAGAGCAGCCCCATTAAGTGTAAAGGCTTCTTATGGCGCAGGCAGAAGTCCATTAAATCAATCCAAGAAGGAATGGAGGACAACTCCTTTTTCTCAATGGCCTGAGAGATACGTGGTAAATCTTGCCAAACTACCTTACCTGCACCAAGGTGCATATGGCCAACTTCCGAGTTCCCCATTTGGCCATCGGGAAGTCCAACGGCATGTCCGCTTGCATGAAGATGTGCTAAAGGATAGCGTGAAGACAAGCTATCTGTAAAAGGGGTTTTTGCTTGATGGATCGCATTTTCATCACTCTGATTTCCTGCACCCCACCCATCAAGTATTATAAGGGCTGTTTTTCGCATGGTTAGATTCAAGCACAAGGTAAAAACAACTGCGCTGTAGAACAAGGATTTACACTATATTCGAATGAAGTCCTGCTATGATTATATCAGAGATTCATATACGCCATTTGATTGAAAAGGCATTAAACGAAGATTTAAAAGATCCTTTTCACCAATTCCCCACGGGGGATCATTCAAGCTTGGCCATCGTTCCCAAGCATTCCGTTTCCGAAGGCTATGCCATATTAAAGGAATGCGGTTGTTTATCAGGTTTAGAGATGGCTAGAAGAATATTTCAATATGTCGATTCAAGCCTTTCGTTTACAACGGAATGTAAAGAGGGTACTTGGTATGACAAGGGAACTGTCTTGTTTCAAGTAAAAGGAAATGCGCAAAGTATCCTGCTGGCGGAACGAACAGCGTTAAATTATGTCCAAAGGATGATGGGTATAAGCACCTTAACGTATCAGATGGTTAAGCGTATTGAACACACGAATACAAAACTTCTTGACACCCGCAAAACCTGTCCAAATCATCGCTATACCGATAAGTTAGCCGTACTTCATGGCGGAGGCGTAAATCACCGTATGGGTCTTTATGATATGATTATGCTAAAAGACAACCATATTGATTTCTGCGGAAGTGTACAAAAGGCAATACGCCAGGCCAATCAATACCGTGCAGCCATCAAACCACCGATTCCCTTGCTCATTGAAGCCAGAGATATGGAGGAGGTGAATGCAATCCTTGAAGAAGGGGGCGTTGATCGCATTATGCTTGACAATTTTTCTGTAGATGACATAGCTCAAGCTGTAAAAGAGATAAATGGGAAAGTGCCTTTAGAAGCAACTGGCGGTATAACTATGGAGAACATTGTCGATTATGCCGAGACCGGAGTCGACTATGTATCAAGTGGTCTTATGACCCATAGCTTTAAGATTATCGATGTGAGCCTTAAGGCGAGCTTGGGTTAGGAGGTTGCTCAACGTTTTATCAGATATGCTTTTGGCTTAGTGTCGTGACGCTATGGCCCACCACATCCCGCCTCCCTTCGGGGAAGATCTGAATTACTTTTGAAAGTAGCAATGCAAAATTATTATTCAGATATCATGTCTGAGCAGATATTGTTTGACTGTTATAATCTCAATGAAGTTCACTTTTAAATCTTAGATTTGCAGGCCCACGGGATGTAGCTCAGTTGGTAGAGTACACGTCTGGGGGACGTGTGGTCGCTGGTTCAAGTCCAGTCATCCCGACAATAAAAAAGCACCCTTTAGCGGGTGTTTTTTTAATTCTAGAATAGAAAGTAGTCTAACTAAATCTAGGCAGACTTCTCCTCTAAGTCAAAACTATCACAAGTGTTTTTGATGCTTACAATCATCTTGTGGATAGCACACATGTTTTCCGACTCAGAATGGTTGCTGCAGTTCACGCAGCTGTTGCTTAATTGTAAATTTTCCATGACACTTTTTATTTAAAACGTGTTGGAGCGGTGATTTGTTTCACTACTAGGCATCATCCTGATTAACCAAGGTGATTAAACAAGGGCATTATTGTTTGGATTCATTCTAATTAAGTGAGAAATTCGCAGTCAATTCAACATGGCAGCATCTCCTGATTCATATAAAATTGCTCTTTTGGGTAACCCAAACTCGGGGAAGTCTTCCTTGTTTAATGCGCTGACCGGCCTGAATCAGCAGGTAGGTAATTTTTCTGGTGTTACAGTTGATCGATTTAGCGGCATATGGAAAACGCGAAATCATGGGAGCCATCAGCTCATTGATCTACCCGGAGTATATAGTTTACATCCTAAATCAATTGGGGAGCACGTCGTACGAGAAGTACTTCTTGACAAGAACCACGAAGATCATCCTGATTTGATAATCTATGTCCTGGATGCAAGTAACTTAAAGCGCAACTTGCTCTTAGCTACCCAGCTCATTGATCTAGATATTCCATTTCACATAGCCCTTACCATGAATGACATTGCGCATGACGAGGGGTATTCAATTGACATCAAAGCACTGAAAGAAAGCTTAGGCGTTGAGGTGGTTTCAATAAACCCAAGGAGTAATCAGGGTGTTGAAGGCATTGAAGATCTGATAAACACCAGGCCTAGTACTATGAGTATAGAGCCATTCGGGATACCCTCTTCTATGCACGCCCTACTACCTAACAAGACCCGATATGAAGCCTTCTTGCACTTAACCAACATCTACTCTAACCCTTGGCTGAATGCTGAAGAACAAAAGAAAATGCAACAACTCACAGAAAATGAGCGGAATGCATTTAAACAGCTCAAGACTTCAGACATTGAAGCGCGCTATGTGTGGATTGGTGAAAAGTTGGAACAATTCATAATACCCCATAGCGCAGAACGAAAGGCACAGCGAAAATCCAATCGGGTCGACAAGGTACTTACCCACCCTATCTGGGGAGGCGTAGCCTTAGTAGGTATCTTCTTTTTAGTCTTTCAATCGCTATTCTTCCTAGCCTCTTTCCCTATGGATGGCATTGACTATCTAATGGGAGGACTCATTAAGTTTACAGCAGAAAGTTTACCATCAGGTCTCTTTAGTGATTTCATTGTAGAAGGAGTGCTAAGTGGCATAGCCGGTATTGTGATATTCCTTCCTCAAATCATGATTCTATTTGGGCTGATCACCATTCTTGAGGATACTGGTTACATGGCACGAGTAAGTTTCATCAACGATCGACTCTTTCGATACTTTGGTATGAATGGAAAGTCCACCATTCCCATTGTGGGCGGATTTGCCTGTGCTGTACCAGCCATCATGGCAGCTAGAAACATTGAGTCACGGAGGGAACGCTTGATTACAATGTTTATCACACCATTAATGAGTTGTTCGGCAAGATTACCTGTATATGTCTTTTTGATTGCCTTTGTGATTCCTGTGAGTGCCTCTTGGGGACCTTTCGGGCTCCAAGGCTTAGTGATGCTTGGATTATATCTCTTGGGATTGGTTTCAGCCTTCCCGATTGCCTATATCATGAATCAGTTTCTTAAAGACTCTACAGAACAAGAAGTCTTTGTGCTCGAGCTTCCAAAGTATAAATGGCCCAATCTAAAGTTGATCGGAACGACCATGCTGGGTAAAGGCAAGGTATTCTTGATTGACGCAGGTAAGATAATTATGGTAGTATCTATAGCCTTATGGTTTCTATCATCCTTTGGTCCGCAAAAACAACGAGAGGCAATTCATAATCAATATGCGGCTGAGATAGAAGCCGCCCATTCTAGCACTAACCAAGCCAGTACTGATGCACTGATCCTTGATAAAGAAGCGGCGCTACTCGAAGCAAGTTATGCTGGAATCCTTGGAAAAACCATTGAGCCAGTTATGGAGCCCTTAGGAATGGACTGGCGCATGAGTATTGCGGTCATTACCTCCTTTGCTGCGAGAGAGGTTTTTGTTGGATCGATGTCTACCATCTATGCAATTGATAGTGAGAATGCCGGAATCGGGGCCCTCCAAGACAAACTCGCTAAGGAAACTAACCCAAAAACAGGTAAACCTCTTTTAAATAGGGCAAACTCTGTAGCAATACTATTATTCTTTGTTTTTGCCATGCAATGCATGTCAACCATGGCCATTATGCGGAGAGAGACCGGTGGATGGATCTGGCCCATTCTTCAATTTATAGTATTTGGTGGGATAGCGTATCTCTCAGGGTTTGCTGCCTATTACATCTTATCATAAGTCGTAACGAGGATGCATTGAGCATCGACTTTACGGAGGGCAAGCTTTTGCGAGGCAAACTGAATGGCAATGGGATCACCATATGGTGCAATGTTTTCAATGAATACCTCTTCTCCTTCAACACAACCCATTTCGATTAGTGCATTGAGTCGATCTGCATCAACAATTTGCTTAATAACAGCCCGTTGGCCCTGCTTGAGTTCAGTGAGAGGTGTTAGCACGACATTAAAGGTAAGGCAATTAAAATACTCATCCTATGTAGGGTAGTTATAGTTGTTACGAGCTGATAAATCATTTGTTCAGCGGCACACTTTTTGAGGGATTTATCTTCCCAACGGGAGGGGGTGGATCGGGTGCCTAGTTCAAAGCAAACTAACGCTGCATCCAAGACTGCAAAATAAGCACAGCACTTATCTTATCGATATTCTCGCGCTTTTGGCGGTCCTTTTTCTTGTATCCCGCCTGCACCAAAGTTTGTGAAGCCATTTTAGAAGTAAAGCGCTCATCCTCCTCATGAAACTCAATGTGAGGAAATGCCTTTTTGAGTTTTGCCTTACATCCTAAGATATCCTGATACAACTCTACAGGATTTCCATCCCGATGCATAGGTTTACCCAATATGATATGATTAACCTCCTCTTCGCTGCAATAGCGTATTACGTAATCAACAAGATCTTTAGTGGCCACCGTGTCAAGGGCTGTGGCAATGATATTTAAAGGATCAGTTACGGCAATGCCGCATCGCTTTTTACCATAGTCAATGGCTAGTGCGCGTGGCATAAAGAAGTATTCAATGCAGAGATTACTTAGTCTTTGCTTCAGCGGTCCACTTCGCCCACTTTGCAGGCGTAGTGATTTTGCCTTTCTCTGCTTCTAGAGCAGCAATTGCCTCCTCAGTCATAGCGGCAAGTTGAGCAAAGGAAGTGATACCTGCAGCATTCATTTTATCAGCCATTTTTGGACCAACACCTGCAAGTGCTGTTAGGTCATCTGCAGCAGCAGCTTTTGGAGCCTCTTTTTTAGCAGCCTTAGGCGCTTCTGCTTTCGGCTCAGCTTTCTTCGCTTCCTTCTTAGCGGCCTTTGGAGCCTCTACCACTTCCTCTTGTGCAGCCTTTACTGCATTTTGCATAGCTTCCTCTAATTCAGCTACAGGCTGGACGTGGATATATTTTCTGTTGTTTCGTTTTATTTCGAACTCTACAACACCATGGCGCTTAGCAAACAATGTATGATCTTTTCCAAGACCTACTCCAAGACCTGGGTGAAACTGAGTACCGCGTTGACGTACTAGAATGTTTCCGGCTAAAACAAATTCACCTCCGAATTTCTTTACACCTAACCGTTTACTATGCGACTCGCGACCGTTTTTCGAACTACCTTGACCTTTTTTATGTGCCATGATTTAATTTTTTATTATTTCGTCTTGTTTGACTTTAAAACTTTCTGAACTTACTTGATACCCTCGATAGCGATTTTGGTAAATGCCTGACGATGTCCGTTTTTCACGCGGTATCCTTTGCGACGCTTCTTTTTGAACACAATCACTTTGTCCCCTTTAACGTGCTCAAGTACTTTGACTTTCACCGAAGCTTTTTCCAACACAGGTTGTCCCAATTCGACTTTTCCGTCTTTGCTTTTCATAAGCACTTGGTCGAATGATACAGAGCTACCCTCGTCAGCCTCTAAGCGATGAACGAAGATTTCCTGACCCTTCTCAACTCGAAATTGTTGTCCTGCGATTTCCACTACAGCGTACATATCCATAAAATTTTGGTCTGCAAAAATAGTGAATTATTCTGCTAATGCAAGGAAAATAGGCGAAAGTGTATCATTTATTTTCCATTCACTCAAGGACATCTTTTCTATGCCGAAGAATCCTTTCCGCAATTCAGGCCTCAATTTTGAGCTAAGGCCCGCAGTCGTTGCCATAACGGAGGGTGTGAATAGGTCATTGAAACCACAAACCTATTGGGGTTCAGATTGGACAAATGCTCTACCGAAAGCTTCCGCAATGCACTAGCCAGCGCCTCCCCACTTGATGTCTCCTTAGCAAAGGCATCGGCCTCATACTCAAACTTTCGAGACAAGTAGGAAGACAAGTAGCCTGTAATCAATTGTAGAGGAGAATACATAAACCCAAAAATGAGAAGTGCCACAGGTAGGTTAATCGCAGGTAGATTGAGCATAGAAGCAATGAGGTCGCCATACCCAAAGGCAACGAGCTGAAATAATCCAAACACTAAACCAAGTTGTAATACTCCCGTTACCATCTGAATTGGAATATGACGTCGCTTGTAGTGCCCAACTTCATGAGCAAGCACAGCCAAAAGCTCATCGTCGTCAAATTTCTCAATAAGCGTATCGTACAACACAATGGTTTTTTGACGCCCAAGGCCTGTAAAGAAGGCATTGGCTTTATTGGAGCGCTTCGAGCCGTCCATCACAAAAATCTTCGTAACAGGAAAGTCTATACCCTGAGCATATTCCTCAATTTTCCTTTTCAGCGCGCCATCCTCCATAGGGGTAAGCTTATTGAACAGCGGCAGAAACAATCGAACATAAAGGCCTGACATTGATATAGAAAATAATGCCATAACAGCCCACCCTATCCACCAAAAATGCATTCCAATTTGCTCAAAAACCATAATCAAAAGGGATAATAACCCTCCACCGATAATGGCTTGCAACAGGGCTCCTTTACCTAAGTCAGCAAAGAACGTTCCCAAGGTCATGCGATTAAACCCATACTTCGCCTCGATGACAAAATTGCTGTACAAGGAAAAAGGAAGATTGATGATTGAGGATAAAACACCTAAAATGCCAAAAAACAACAACCCGGCACCTACAGGACTTCCACCAGCCCACGAAAGACTGTTTGCATAGAGCCAGCCGTACCAACCAAAAGCCAAGAAAGCAAAGGTCATGGCAAATGCAAGGCTTCGGCGTATCAAGCCTACTTTACCCCCTTCACTATGATATTGACGTGCTTTCTCGTATTTATCATCATCGTAGAGTCCTTGAACCTCTTCAGGAATAGAAGCTTTTTTCCAGCTTTGAGCCGTGAGAAACTGCATGATTCGACCCAACAAAAAGTTGAATGCAAGGATGGCCAGAATGGTGTAAAGAAGGTTTTCGGGAGTCATCATGATGTTTCCAAAAGAGAAATTTAAAAGAAATACTCTACAAAAGTCGTGAATTTCTACCTTTGTGCTTCGGCAACGCAGCAATGCATCCGAAGGGCGCGTAGCTCAGGGGTTAGAGCAGTTGACTCATAATCAATTGGTCGGGGGTTCAAATCCCTCCGCGCCCACAACCTTTTCCTGGCAACAGGATCTCTCACAAACGAGGAGCCAACAAAGCTTGCTTAAGATGGCGAACGAAGTGGTGGGAGCATAATGCAACGCATTAAAAGATTGTATTCCTCCATTTAGCACTTAAGGGTTCTCTCGCTGATATTTTCTGAAGAAATCCCTCCGCGCCCACAACCTTTTCCTGGCAACAGGATCTCTCACAAACGAGGAGACAGCAAAACTTACCTCCAAGCGCTTCGTCCGAAGTTTATGTTATAAAGAACTCCGCCTGAGAAGTTCCAAAGACTAACTTGATTAAAATTGGTGAAGTAGTGGAAATGGCCCGTAAGGTTAAAGCGCCAGACAGGAAAAGTCATCCCGACCGAGGGAGAAAAGAGTGACTGTGGCAGCGCCGTGTAATCCGTAAGGAAAGCAGCACCGACACCTAAGTTTAAAAACTTAGCCAACATCACATCAATACTTAACCTTGAATTAAAACTTAATCGCTCTTGCGTGTTTTGTGAAAAGGATAAGGGAGGAGCCGCGATAAACTCATACTTCAATCCAACTAAGTCACTCCAGGAACGATCTCTGAATTTTATACCGGCTTCCACATAACGCTCGCGTAAAGCGCGCTTGGGTCGCTCTTTGATCCCAAACTTTTTATAGATTCCAAAAGTAAAGTTGGAATACATCGAACGTGAGGTTTCTTTGAAAACGCCATGTACTGTATTGGTTTTAAACAAATCCGTTGATATAGGATTAGAAAACATCTGATAACCGAACTTGAAACACCAGTTGTATGGCTTGACTTGTATGTCATTATTGTTTGACATAGAATATGAGCTAGACTGCGCATAGGCAGAAAACGAGAGCACAGCAGCAAGCAAAATCAAAAGAAATCCACGCATAATCCATAATTAGAGACTTAAATTATTAAAACTCTGCTCAATATTGAAGAATTTAACATAAGTGACTTCTTAACTCAAGATATAAATATTAGCTCCAGATGTTAAGAAATCAAAACTTACTTTAAAAGGGACGCTCTTCAGGGTCGTCGGTATCCGAAAATAAGTTTCGATCCATCAAGGTCTCAGGACTACCAAAGTCCTTGAAGAAATTAAAAGCATCGACTACCGTTACCATAGTATCGACATAACTAAACTGCGAAAGATCTATACCCTCTTCTTCATGGACAAAAGAGAAGGTTTGTGCCACAGGAACTGGCTCACTAATACCCGTGCTTTCAATGAGTAGATAATCAAATCGCTCCTCTCGTGCAAGACGCTCTACTTCTACGATTAAGTCTTCGCGAAGTGTGCAGCATATACATCCATTGCTCATTTCAACCAACTTCTCTTCTGTGCGGGAAAGCGTGTTTTCACTTTTGACAAGCTCAGCGTCTACATTTACCTCGCTCATGTCATTTACAATGACTGCTACTTTCAGGCCTTCTTTATTGTGAAGGACATGATTTAATAAGGTGGTTTTTCCTGCACCAAGAAAGCCACTTAAGACCGTTACGGGTAGTTTTTTCTCAATCATAATGGAATGGATTTTCCTTTGTAATACAAATGTACTTATAAATGCAACATGGTTGCAATATCAAATCTTTGGTATTAATTTTTCAAACACCACGAAATATGTTTATTTTTCCATCAGAGATTGAAATATGGCAAACACTTACAAACTAATCCTTATTCTATTGATCGCATGGGCTACCACAACTCATGCCCAATCATGGACACAAACAACGGCTTTCCCGGGCGAAGGAAGGCATCACCCTATTACCTTCTCTAATGATGAGGCTGGCTATGTCGTATGTGGGAGCTATCGTCAAGATATGTTTCGTTATGATAAGGTCAGCAAAACATGGACTCAATTGGGAGACTTTCCCGCTCAAGGAAGAGGGTATTCCTATGCTGTAACGAGTGGTAATATTGCTTTCATGGGTCTTGGATCGACACAATCAGGCCTCTATCCCCGAGACTGGTGGGCTTATAATATGGACTCTGATACCTGGGAAAGAAAAGCTGATCTACCCGCAGCAGGACGAAATCACCCAGCCATGATTTGTGTGGGAAATAAAATATTAATGGGTTGTGGTAGTAACGACAATGGCAACCTAAATGATTGGTGGGAATATGATATCCCGAGCAATACGTGGTCAGCGAAGCCAAACCTTCCAGGACTTGGGCGACATCATCCCTTTTACTTTGGAATCGGGGACTTTGCCTATGCAGGCATGGGGCATGGCACCCTTCCCGGACCAGGTACAAATCCCAATACAGGAGTAAACATTTATACAGACTTTTACCGCTATAACCCCGCGAATTCAACATGGCAGAGACTTGGGGACTTTCCCGGTGAGGCACGTGTCGCAGGCACACAATTTACCTATAACGGCAAAGGCTACGTACTTAGTGGCGATGGGGACAACCATGGTCCACTTGATGCTGGAGAAATGTGGTCGTACAGTCCTGCTAACGACAGCTGGAGTCAGCTCCCCGCCCACCCCGGAAATGCGATTTGGGCTCCCGGAAATTTCGTTATAGATTGTAGCGTGTACTTTCTACTTGGGCAAGATAATGTTGTATCCGCTCTTCCTACCTCTGTATATACCTACAAATTAGGAGAAGAATGTGGATGTACCAATCCAGTAGCCCTGAATTACTCAGCTCAAGCCATTTATGATGATGGGAGCTGTTGTTTTATTGGAGGATGTACAGCAAGAGATGCAGCCAACTATGACCCCAATGCTTGTGTTGATGATGGATCGTGCATACCCGCCATCTTAGGATGCAATAATCCCGCTGAAGCAAACTATAATCCCCTTGCTAATGTTACCAGCTTTAGAGGAGGCGCCTACAACAAGAACTTTGGTACCGGAGGCTACTTTTATAATAACCAGCATTTGATATTTAATAGTGCCGAAGCCTGTCGCATAGTATCTGCCGACGTCGATATTGAAGTGAATAATACGGTTACCTTTGAGTTACGTGACGCGAACGGCAATGTCCTCGACGACACAACCTACACACTTAGTCCAGGACCCCAGCGCATCGAGCTAAACTTTGACGTTCCCGCCGGCAACAACCTCCAACTAGGTATTGCAAATGGAAACTCCGGGCTTTACAGAAACAGCTCAGGGGCGGACTACCCCTACAATATTGCGGACATGATTTCGATTACTTCATCTAGTGCAAATGACCCAGAATACTATTACTTCTTTTATGATATAGAGGTTGAAGCGCTTTGTAACAATCCGCTCACGTCGATTGAACCAGATGTCATATCTGAACCTAAACTTCTGCGAATCACTAATCTTTTAGGACAAGAAGTGGATGCAACCACAGGCGAGGTCCTGTTGTATCACTACGACGATGGCAGCGTACAAAAACGAGTTGTACTAGGACATTAAGTGATTTAGCCCTTTAGGTTCTCTTGATACAAGAGTTCCTGAATATGGCACTAAAGCCACCTTGTTTGCTCCACCAAAGCGGGTATTGATGGATAATGGCGAGGGATGGATGGGATGACCTGCCTGAGTTACTCCTAGGCAATGCCATTTGAAATCGTAAAGAGTTAACAGGGTGAGAATTGCATCTCTTGCCTCTTTGAGATAGGAATAATAATCTATGTGATTGCCCCAGCCTAAACATACTGCTCCAACCGATTGATGGTTCTTTGCTAAATGCTCTTCGAGAAATAAAAGATTCTGAGTATACACATCGACTTTACGCCTCTTTGGGAGATTGGAAGGTTTAGCACAACGCAAGGGGTAAAGGTTAACAATATGCCATCCATCATAGCCATGATTAAGGGCAATTTTTTCTATAATTCGTGTGGTTGGATCAAGCTTTTTCTCATTCGCAGAGCTCGGATTTAGCCCTACTACAAACAAGGTCTTTTCACCCTGCTTACCTAATATATAGCGCATCCTATCATCATCCGAGGAAACTGAGATATAAGAGTTGTTATGATTAGTAATCATGTAAGCATCTGAATATTGGTATGGCTATGCTGAGACCCCTTATCTCATAAAAATACAGAATGCCGCTTCTAAGAGAGTTATTACACCCGAACACTACTCATCCCTCCATCCACATGCAAGATCTGCCCCGTAACCCAAGAGGACTCTTCGCCAAGTAAGTATTGGGCCGCATGCGCGATGTCTTCGCGCTGCCCTATGCGCTTCAAAGGGTGTCTTTCTGCAGATGCTTCGCGTCGCTTATCATCTCGAAGTAAATCACCAGCTAACTCCGTATCCGTTAATGACGGGGCAATGCAATTCACGCGAACCTTTGGTGCAAATTCAGCAGCAAGAGACTTGGCAAACCCTTCAACCGCTCCCTTAGCAGAGGCTACCACGGTATGGAAAGGCATACCTTGAGAGACAGCTACCGTACTAAAGAGAACAACCGCTGCGTTCGGCGTCTTCCGCATAACAGGATATGCCCATTGAATGGCCTTGAGTGCTCCATATAAGTTAACATCCATTGCTTCCTTCATATCGTCCACACTAACCCTCCGTAGAGGTTTTAAGTCGATGCTACCAGGACAATAGGCCAGGCCATGAATCTCCTGCAAGGCTGGAAGGCCATCCCAATCTTGTTTCAAAACGTCTAACGAATGGTAGGATAAGTTGACATGTTTTTCCTCAGAATCGTTTCGAGAAACATTCAATACGGCATGACCATCCTTAAGCAAAACCGACACTAAGGCAGCTCCTATCCCTCTACTTCCTCCAAATACAACATAAGTCTTCATAGAATCTTGACTTTGACACTTCAGTTAGAACAAGCATTTACGCCCATTGGTTTAAAACTTATTCCAGTCTCTTAAAATCAGCGTGTGGAGAAGATCAATATTGTATGGTTTAAACGCGATTTGCGCTTGGCGGATCACAATCCGCTACAATGTGCCATACAAGAAGGCCATCCACTACTCTTACTCTACATTCAGGAGCCTGAACTTTGGAAAGATGAGCACATGGACCATCGGCACAATCGATGCATCTACCAATCCTTGCAATCCATGAATAATCAGCTCAGAGCGTTTAACCAACGCATCATCGTTCTGGAGGGAAATCCACTAGATGTTTTTAAGTATATCCATCAACGCTATTCAATACGTCATGTTTTTTCTCATCAGGAAACAGGATTAAGACAGACCTATCAACGCGATCTACAGCTGAAGGATTTCTTTATGGAATCATCAATCGAATGGAAGGAATTCCAACGCAACGGAGTACAACGTGGGTTAAAAAATCGGGACACATGGAAAAAAGCTTGGTACATCTATATGAATAGCCCGATCCCTAAGGTAGATTATGCTCAGCTGCCTCATCCCCCATCAATCGATAGTCTTCCTGAGTTTCATTGGTCAGTAAATTTGACAGCGCATAATAAGCACGTTCAACATATTGGATTAGAGAAGGCTCAGGATACCATGACAAGCTTCCTGTCTGAGCGCGGCCGACATTACATGCAAAATATCTCCAAGCCAGAGACAAGTGCAACGCATTGCAGTCGTTTGTCGCCATTTCTCGTTTATGGGAATCTTTCCATTCGGCAAGTTTTTCAAGCATCGCTTAACCAACAGGAATTCGGGTGGAAACGAAATATGGCCTCCTTTAGAAGTCGTCTGAGGTGGCATGATCATTTCATTCAAAAATTTGAAATGGAAGACCGCATGGAGTTTGAACACGTAAACAGAGGTTATGACCTACTTGATAAAGTACGCAATGATCAATACCTCGAAGTATGGGCGACGGGCATGACTGGATTCCCTTTAGTTGATGCATGCATGCGTTGCCTGCAAGTGACAGGCTATTTGAACTTTAGAATGCGTGCTATGGTCGTCTCCTTTTTAACGCACCACCTGTGGCAGGATTGGCGATGGGGAAGCCCTATATTATCCAAGTACTTTCTCGATTTTGAACCCGGCATCCATTTTTCGCAGTTTCAAATGCAAGCGGGGGTAACCGGAATCAATACGGTACGTATGTACAATCCTGTGAAACAATCCATGGACAACGACTCAGAAGGAAATTTTATCAAACGATGGGTACCAGAACTAAGAGATATTCCCAATCAATTCATTCACGAACCATGGAAACTCACAGCACTCGATCGAAAGTTTCTGAATATTGACAACGTTTACCCTGAACCGATTATCAATCATATTGAGGCGGGCAGGGAGGCTAGAAAACGAATTTGGTCGATTCGAAATCACCCTGCTGTGCGCGAGGAGTCTAAAAGAATCTTAAAAAGACATACTCTTCCAGGACGAAGAAATGCATAAAAAAAGCTCACCACTAGGGTGAGCTTTGCATAAAATATTTATGGGATACAAACTTTATTCAGGAACATTCCAAGCACCAATGCTCATAAGCATATCTTGGTGTAAAATGGTTCGAATACCGCCCACTCTGGCACTAAACGCGGCAAACTCTTCATCCTTCTGAAGTGTCATCATACGCCCCATCATAGTTGGAATATCAGGTGCACCTATAAAGACGTAATGCGTCATATCATTGTCTGCAACTCCAGCCATTACCGCACTTAATCCGTAAGAAGACATATCCATGCCTCTTTCTATGGCTCCTTCAGTAAATTTCGTCCATTCTTTCATGTACATATTTGCATCACCGGTGACGTCTATTGCCCAACGCATAAAGACTTGATCCTTCGATATGTCTCCTTCTAAAACAAGGGGCATCGTCATCCACTCACCTGTATTGTCCGAAATTGGATTGATAGCTTTTTCCCATCCCATAACTTCTTCAGAGCTAAACCACATGCTCCACGCCTTTTGCATAGTTTCTGCATCTTCAAAAGTAAATCCAAGTGTATGAGTATGGGCTTGCTCACCATTAAATGCCTCTTGATATAATGCCACTGAAGCTGGGAAACTCTTTCCAAACTCAGAGTTCATCAACTTATCGGTAGCCATCATAACCTCTCGCGGGCTTTCAGTTGAGATGGCAAAGAAACATTGAATGGGCTGTGCAAAAGTTGTCGCAGCAGCCATGACCGTCATTAAAAGAGTATAAATAGTTTTCATTTTAATTTTTTTGATTTTAGAATTCTTTGAAGATAATCTATTTACATCGAATAGATTCTATTTTCCAACTATCCAAGAAGAGAGGTAACAATAATTTAACCTTATCAGCACACCACAAGTGCTTATATTCAATATCACGATATAGTAACCACCATATTCAATACATTTTACATCATGAAAGCTTTTAACATGTTTTTCCATCCCTTTGCAGCGACCTGCAGTCTGTTCCTGATTCTATCATCTTGTGTAGAATCAACAGAGATCTCTATTGATAAAGAGGAGGGCGCTCAAATTACCTCTTCGGCCGAGACACCTACGAATATCATTTTCCTTATTGGAGATGGTATGGGCACTTCGCAAGTCAGCGCGGCCTACTTTTATGGCGAGGAAGACGCCCAGCCCAATTTCTCTCGATTCCCCATCCTAGGCCTTATCAATACCACCTCAGGATCTGATCGAATTACGGATTCCGGCGCTGGAGCAACGGCCTTTTCCATTGGCCAAAAATCCTATAATGGAGCTATAGGAGTAGATATGCAAGGCGAAGCGGTTCAAACAGTTAACGAGCTCTTGGAAGATCAAGGATGGCAAAGCGGAGTCATTTCCACTTCAGGCATCACCCATGCAACCCCGGCTTCCTTTTATGCGCATGTCGCCAAACGAAGTCAGCAATATGACATTGCAACAAGTTTGGTCCACAGCAATATTTCCTTTTTTGCTGGTGGCGGGCAAAAGTGGTTTATGAATCGACCCGATTCGTTAAACTACCTTGATTCACTAACGCATTATGGGTTTTCCGTTGGAACGGAGAGTCTAGGCAGTGCTGATCATAGCAAACGGGTTGGTTATCTGCTGGCGAACGACGGTCTTCTAGCAAAACACGAAGGGCGTGATGACTTTCTGCCGAATGCTACAGCTGAGGCCCTTGAATATTTCGCACAATCTGATAAGCCATTCTTCCTTATGGTAGAGGGATCCCAGATTGATTGGGGAGGCCACGAAAACAATGGAGACTATGTGATTCAAGAAGTACTGGATTTCGATAAGGCCATTGGCGTAGCGCTAGATTATGCTGAAAAGCATGGCAATACCCTTGTTGTCGTAACAGCTGATCACGAAACCGGAGGGTTCTCATTATCAGGAGATGGCAAATCGATGTCAGGTTATGGCGAGATAAGCCCGACTTTTTCGACAGGCGGACATACGGCCACCTTGATACCCGTCTTTGCCTATGGGCCAGGGGCTAACTATTTTGGGGGAGTGTATGAAAACACAGCCATTTTTTCAAAGTTCTTTGAAGCGCTTGGTCAATAGTTCGCCCTGCCCGCTGTATATTTGAGAGGCAATCTATTTATTATGAAAAATTTCGTTTTGCTTCTTTTGCTTACAGGTATTCTTTCTTCCTGTGGTTCTAAAACAACCTTTGAAATTGTAGAAGATGAATTTGGTGGGGCCAATAAAGAGCTTGGAAGCCACAATGTTGGCGACTCATTATCCATCGCCTACACCATAAACAACACGGGAGATAATAACCTTTTAATCAAACGTGTAGAACCCGGGTGTTCATGCACAGTAGGCACCTTCACTGAAGAGCCCATTGAACCGGGAAAATCAGGAGAAATTATGCTCAACTACAATGTAGTCCTCGAAAATGACAGCTTTCAAAAGACCGCAGAAGTTTATGCCAATGTAGAAGGCGGAATGTTTGAGATAAGCTTCCGAGGATATGGCGCTGACGATTCAACTGATTCTGTCTCAACCGATCCTGTAGTTGACGAGGTTGCACTCGATTCATTAACGATGCAGAATGACTCTGTTGCTACCAATCAATAATCCAATCAACACATTAAATATCGAACTATGAATTTCGGCGATCCAACATTTTCATTGATCATCTTTGCCATGATTGGTGTGTTCTACTTCTTTATGATACGCCCTCAACAAAAAAAGGCAAAAAAAGAAGATCAATTTGTCGAAGAATTGAGCAAAGGGCAAAAAGTCGTTACAAGTACTGGTATCCATGGAAAAGTTGTTAGCCTTGACAAAGAAAAAGGCACATTGAAACTTGAAATTGATAGCAATACATCGATCAAAATTGATCGAATTGCTATATCGATGGACCTTACACAAAAGCATTACAGCAAGTAATCCATCAATTCTTCTTCACAATCTGTAAGACAAACACTACCTTTATACTATGCCTTTGCGTATCGCATTAACTGGAGGAATTGGAAGCGGTAAGTCCTACATCGCTGATTTGTTCGCGGAACAAGGAGTTCCTATTTACAAGGCCGATACGGAGGCGAAGCGTCTGCTCAATGAAGACGATGCACTACGAAGACAAGTCATCCAGCATTTTGGATCCGAGTGCTACAGCCAAGGAAGTCTAAATCGAAGTTACCTTGCTAGCTTGGTGTTCAATAATGCGGCCAATCTCAAAAAACTCAATGATATCGTACATCCAGCAGTAGGACGAGATTCGGAAAGATGGTTTGCTCAACAAAAAGATCAGCCCTACGCAATCAAGGAGGCGGCGCTCATTTTCGAAACAGAACAACATAGAAAATTCGATCGAGTGATCCTTGTACATGCGCCAAAAGAAGTACGTATTCTCCGCGTGATGCAACGCGACAATGTTTCCAAAGAAGCAGTAGAAGCTCGCATGGCTCATCAACTAAGCGATGAAGAAAAAATGGCTCAGTCACATATGATTTTAAACAATGACGGTCATCAAGATATGAAGCACTGGGTGCAAAAAATGCATCAGTTTTTCTCCGAAATGGTGGTTGGATGAACACAACAATAGGCATTCTAGGCGGAGGCCAACTGGGTCGAATGCTCTTCCAACAGGCTACGAATTACCCCGTAAATCTAACATTCCTCGACAAGGACATTAATGGACCATGCGGTAGTATTTGCCGAGATGTTGTGGAAGGTGACCCCATGAATTATGAAGATGTTCTGGCCTTTGGACGATCATGCGACTTAGTGAGTATTGAAATCGAAGCGGTTAACACAGAGGCACTTAGACAACTTCAAGAAGAAGGCATTCAAGTTATTCCTAGCCCTGATGCGATTGAAACGATTCGCGATAAAGGGTTACAGAAACAGTACTATTCAAAGTATAGCATTTCCACGATGCCCTACCAACTGATCGATTCAGAGAAGCCCAAAGATTTCCCATTTGAGATGCCCTTCGTACAAAAACTTCGTCAAGGGGGTTATGATGGAAAAGGAGTCCAAGTCTTCAGAACAAAAGACGACTTAAAAGCATGGTTTGCTGAACCTTCTTTACTAGAAGAGGCCGCCAAAATCCAAACAGAAATCGCAGTTATTGTTGGACGAAGTCCTTCCGGCCAATCCATAGCCCTCCCTGAATGCGAAATGGTTTTTGACCCCGTTTACAACCTAGTCAGTCATCTTCAAATGCCGTCAAGCCTGGACAGGACCATTCAAGAGGAGGCTAAACAACTGGCAATTCAAGTTGTAGAAGCCCTCGATAGTCCCGGTATTTTTGCCGTAGAAATGTTTCTTTTAGAGGATGGTCGTCTTGTAGTTAACGAGACAGCCCCTCGGACGCATAATTCCGGGCATGCAACCATCGAATCCTTAAGTCTATCGCAGTTTGACTTGCATCTGCGCGTCTTACTCGACTTGTCGCTACCTGACGTACGGATTAATGCCCCTGCCATAATGGTTAATGTAATTGGCAGTGGGAAGGCAGGAAAAGCAAAGATTGCAGGGTTAGATGATCTCAGCGCCCTGCCTGATGTTTATTTTCATTGGTACGGAAAATTTCAATCAAAACCCGGTAGAAAAATGGGTCATGTAACCATACTTAACCCTCAAAATGCAAGTGAGATGGTGGACACCGTGCTGAACACAATTCAAGTTACTGGAGAATAGACACACTATTTTAAGTGAGCAACAATGGCTTTGTAGAGCTGATCAGGGGAGACATTATAATCAAGCTTTCCTTCATGCGCAATTGACATGGCCCCCGTCTCTTCTGATACAATGAGGCAGACCGCATCACTTCGCTCGGATACTCCGACAGCTGCTCTATGGCGGATGCCCAAGTAATCAGGCTCTATCGATTTATTGGTTACAGGTAATGTGCATCGTGCAGCGCGAATACGGCCTTCGAAAATGACTACAGCTCCATCGTGCAAGGCACTGTTTTTTGTAAAGATGGACTCCAGTAAAGAATGAGATACCATGGCATCAATTGGAACGCCAGTTTCTTCTACAAAATTTATCGGACTACCTTTTTCAAGGCAAATCAGCGCACCGATTTTTTGCTCTGCCATCCGCTTCATGGCCTGAACCACCTCAAGCAAGGCTTGATCCATCCCATCTGATTCATCCTTTGCAACATACTTGCGCCATAGTCTATTCTCAGAAAACTGTCGCCCCCTTCCTAAAAACAGTAAAAATTGGCGAAGTTCAGGTTGGAATAAAATAATGAATGCGATAACCCCTAATCCTAGAAACTGCCTTAAAATGGCATCCAGAAGCCGCATATCCAAATACCGGATGACCGTCCAAAAAGCATAAATGCTGAGCACGCCCAAGAAAAGGTTAATTGCGATCGAACCGCGTAACAACTTGTAGACTTGATAGACTAAAAGCGCGGTTATACCAAGATCAAGTAGGTCGATCCATCGAAGCGTAAACCACCCGAAATCATATAATTCTTGGTATTGCAAGGCTAGCATGAATCTAAACTACTTTTTTTTTAGCGAATGCATCAGTTCAATTGCCTCTACTGCCGGTCGCACATCATGACAACGAAGCATCATTGCCCCTTTGGATAACGCCACAGTATGAAGCACCGTCGTCCCATTGAGCGCTTGTGCTGAGTCAATAGACAATGTTTTTGTAATCATTGATTTTCTAGACACCCCCACACAGATTGGATAGCTCAAACGTTCTCTGATTATATCGAGTGAATCGAGTAATGTGAAGTTCTGAGATAATGTCTTGCCAAAACCAAACCCCACATCCACGATAACCTCATTGATTCCTGCCTTATGTGCTTTTTCAATTAAACGCTCTAACCGAAGAACCACATCGGATACGATGTCAGCCGATTCATTGAGATGATCTTGCATCGTCTTTGGTGTGCCAGGCATATCCATCAGAATATAAGGCACCTTGGCTTCTGCCACTACCTTATGCATATCGTCATCATAGTGTCCCCCACTGATGTCGTTGATGATATCGACCCAACCTAGGTCTAATGCTTTTGTTGCGGTAGAGGCATGTAAAGTATCCAGGCTAACCAACACCTTTCTTCTTAATGGCTGTAGCTCGGATAATACATCGCTAACTCTAGCCCATTCTTCTTCATGAGAAATTATAGAAGCTCCCGGGCGACTGCTCATTCCTCCAACATCCAAGGCCCAAGCTCCCTGAGCTGCCATTTCATCTGCTTTAACGACAAGCTTATCAATCGACATACTACGAGAATCAGCGTAGAAACTATCCGGTGTCACATTGAGAATTCCCAACACCACCGGGCGGTCAAGGTCAACAGACCTCCCGTTGATATTAAAACGTTGACTTGGAAAAGGCAGTGAAGATTTCAAGGTATATTTGTCCAATGGATTTTCCCAAAGATACATCAAGTCAATTCGATGCGGTGGTTTCAAAATGTCGTGATATTTTTTCGCTCAAAACAAAAGACTACGGAACCTCTTGGCGTGTTATGCGGACAGCTACCTTAACCGACCAGCTTTACATCAAGGCTAAGCGCATTCGAACAATTGAGGAAACGGGCAGTCATCTCGTAGAGGAAGGGGTATATGAAGAATGGATGGCTATGGTGAATTATGCGATTATGGCCATTATTCAACACCATCAAAATGATGAAGAATTGGAACTTGAAGCATCGCATGCACTAGCATTGTATGACAAGACAATGGCAGAAGTGAAAGATCTTATGATGAGAAAAAATCATGACTATGGCGAAGCATGGAGAGAGATGCGTATTTCGTCTTACACTGACATGGTGTTAACCAAACTTCAACGGCTTCGTCAAATCGAGGATAATCAAGGATCTACTGCCATTAGTGAAGGGCCGAAAGGGCACTATTCAGACATTGCAAACTACTCTATTTTTGCATTGATTCGCTTGGATGAAGGGACATAGTTCAGTCCTTTTGTTTTCACATTCTTTTACATTATTCCAACAATTCAGCAACCATTTCAATCGTATTTTTAGGTGATGATTGCAGATATATTATTACTGACTAGCCCAAGTCCAGATCAATCAACTTTTGGCATCGTGCTCAAAATTTTTGGTGGCTGTGCTCTCGTTGCTATTCTTGTCACTACGGCATATTCCCTATGGATGAAAAAAAAGACATCCATTGATTTTGACAATGATAGCACGAAGGCTAACGTGCTCAATCTGACGTCGCTTTTTCTGCGTTTCTTTTTAGCGAGTCTTTTGATTTTCTCCGGCGCGGTAAAAATCATAGACCCCTTAGGGACATCCTATAAAATGCAAGATTACTACACCGCATTTGATGCACAGATGAGTGAGGCGTATTTAGTGGAACACGGTGAAGCTCCACCAAGTGACATATGGTATACCCAATTGTTTAGCAGTCTCAAAAAAATTAGCGTACCGACAGCCGTATTTATGGTTGTACTTGAAGTGGTCTTAGGTGTACTCCTATTCCTTGGAATATTTAAACGAAGTGTGATTCCCATAACAGCTGCCATGCTCTTCTTCTTCACTTTCCTAACAGGATATACTGCACAAACCGGGGAGCCCTCGGACTGCGGATGCTTCGGAGATTTTATCAAACTCAGACCGATTGACTCCTTTTACAAGGATATTATCCTATGTATCGCAATCGCAATATTATGGATGTTATCGTCTAAGATTCGCCCCATGATTGAGAAAGGTTTAGACCGACAGGTCACCTTGATAAGCGTAAGTGCAATCTGCTTTCTATTTGCTTTTTCAAACTATATGTTTGGCTTGCCAATTGTTGATTTCAGACCCTATAAAGTAGGGAATGATATCGGGGAGAAGACCGTGAGTATTCCCGATGAGTACCGTTATGGATTTGGCTACAAAAACAAAGAAACAGGCGAAAAAGTAATCCTAAGCGATGAGGAGTTCGCTACCGAATGGGAAGCTTACAGTGATACGAATACATGGACCTTTCTGGATCGTCAAGAAGAACTAGTCAAAGAAGGTAGTCCAGCAGAGCTTGATTTCTCCGTCTTAGATTCTATGGGAAACGATTTAGCCCAGGAACATTTCAATTATGAGGGAGTTACCTTATGGGTTGTATCCGGAGAGCCCTTAAAGGCTTCTAAAAAGCGGTGGGAGTCTCTAAATGAGCTTACGACATGGGCTAATGAAAAAGCGCATAGAATGCATGCCTACCTCGAATGCGGTGCGAAAACCCCACAAGATGTAGTGCAGGAGATCAAAGACGAGCACAAAATAGTCCTTCGTTTTCCATGTTATGCTTCCGATGGCAAAGTGCTTAAAACCGCCATTCGGGCAAATCCAGGGCTAATCATACTCAAAGATGGTGTTGTTCTTGCCAAGTATCACCACACAAGCTATCCCACAACCAAGGACCTTGAAAACCTCTTGAAGTAAATCAGCAGAATATGAAACCACATTATATCATCGCAATTTTCATTCTTGGCTTGTGTTTGATTACAGCATGCAAAAGGAATGAAAACAGTGAGCAAGGAGCAGAGGAAAGAGAAATCGTAGATTCCTCCCTCTACCCTATTGGAACCAACCTAAGGGAATTGATTTTTTCTAAACCAGCTTCTTATGATACAGCCTACGTTTATGCGTATAAAAAACTGGGCAAAGACACGATTCTCAGAGGAGACTTTGATAATGGAGGTTGGAAAAAATACAATAGCAAAGAGTGGGCCTATGACACCCTAGTAGCATTTCAAAACAGCGATGAGATTCCGGCGCAACTCTACCTTCCTTTATCGGATGAATTTGGCATGAACAAACTTGTTGAGCATTTGTATGCAGACCGCTTAACCTGCGTATTTATCGCACCAAGTTTCCGAACGCAAGATGAAGGCTACTGGCTGCTTGCTGAGCAATACCACCAATGGGCTAAAAATAATGGCATTCAAGTGGTGGCCTATGTCGATAACTCCGAAGTAGATCCTTATGAAATGAAAGAAGCATTAGGACTCAGCTTACAAATTAACTTCACCCACCGTGATTTTCTCTTTCCGCTTATTGACAGTGAACTCGGAATGATTGTCTTAGACTACGGCATAATCATCGACAAGCTAACTAAGGAGGACTTCCCCGATCTTCTCACCTTTGAGCAAAAGGTCAACGAATGGAGAAGTCCATCGTAAGTCAAAAGACCACACGAACTGTTTTTCTTCTGGGCTTTATGGCCTCGGGAAAGTCGTCCTATGGACGAAAAGCAGCAAAACGTCTAGAGCTACCATTTATCGATCTAGATGACGAGATTGAAAAGAAAATGGGCATGAACATTGCTGAGCTTTTCCAAAAACAAGGAGAACAGTCCTTCCGTGATATTGAATTTGAAACACTCTCAAATCTATTGCCACAATCTGGTATTATCAGTTTAGGCGGAGGGACAGTTTGCAACCACAACGTCTGGGATTTACTAAAGAACCATGGACTTACCGTGTTTCTAGACATGCCCTTTGAAAAGTGCTTAGGTCGACTTAGAACGTCCAAAAAAGCTCGGCCCCTTGCGGTAAATCTAGAGAATAAGGAAGCAATTGATAGGTTGCACACACTCTACGAAAAAAGGAAGGAAAATTATCATCGCGCCGATCATAAAGTAGACTTTCCCTATGACCACAAGTCATTGGCAAATAGCCTCTCTTTATGGATGAAGGGATAGCTTTATCCTTTCTTGCATCCTACAATTTATTGTAACCAAACGCTCTGGACCTCTTCCTCACTACATTCTACTTCGATGTGCTCCCGGATGGTCGTATTCAGCGATAGGCCGACATAGTCAGAGTGTATTGGGAAGCGTTTATGCCGTCGCTCAACTAAGACCGCTGTCCGAATCGATTTTACAGGCGTGCCGTGAAGAATACTCAAGGCATAAAACAAGGTCTTTCCGCTGTTGGATACATCATCTACACAAAGTACCGATTGGTGTTCCAAGTCCGACAAGTCACATGAGCTATAAATCGAGCTTGCTAAGGGGTTGGCTTTGTTAAGGGTAATAAATCCAGAGAGTTTGGCGCCATCACGAATAGAGTTTAATGCATCGCAGAGTTCCTTCGCTAGCGTAGCACCAGCCTTTGAAATACCCAAAACATGGATCACCTCCTCCTCATGGTGATCCTCCCAAATCTGGTAGGCCAACCGCATAATCTTTTTCGTTATCTGGCTGCGGTCTAAAATTTGATGAGACGACGCGGATGTAGACTTCATTTCCCGAATGTATAGAATAAAGGTAAAATCTCGAGGATAAAATAATAATGCTTCGGTAATGGCAAGACATACACTATCTTTAGATAGACTGGCGTTAAAGACTGATCATTATGGAACCAATACAAATCATTCAGATTCTAGCCTTCCTCTTGCTGACGACCTTTACCTTCGTGGTGAGTGGCAAGAAATATGTTACGATCTATCGAAACATCTCTATGGGGAAAGCGGAAGATTCAGCACCCGACCGCGTATTACGTTGGAAGAATATGCTTCGCATTGCCCTGGGGCAAGGGAAAATGTTTGCTAATCTGCCAGCTGCTGTTCTCCACTTGTGTGTTTATGTAGCCTTTGTGTTTACACAGATTGAGCTGATTGAAATCTTTGCAGATGGAATTACAGGCCGACACCGAATTTTGTACAATGGAATTCAATCTTCATGGTTTACCGGCCTTTACACAGCCATCATCTCTACGATTGAAGTACTATCACTACTTGCCCTCATCGCCACATTTTTCTTTCTTGCTCGAAGGAATATGCTTTCCATCCCACGATTTAGAAAGGCAGAAATGGAGGGTTGGCCACATCGAGATGCCAATATCATTCTTTACTGGGAAATCGTCTTAGTCACTTGTATTTTCCTCATGAATGGAGCAGATGCCGCGCTGCACCCTGATGAATATGGATTTATCTTCTCCTCGAACTTAGGCCCCGCATTACTTGGAGGGCTTAGCGAGAGCACCTTGCATATCCTCGAGCGAGTTGGATGGTGGGGTCACATTACAGGAGTCCTTGGATTTTTAATCTACCTGCCCTACTCCAAGCACCTGCATATCCTTCTTGCCTTTCCAAACACCTTTTATGCCCGCCAAAAGCCAGCAGGCCAAATGGACAATCTTGACAGTGTTACCCAGGAAATCAAGTTAATGATGAATCCTGATACCGCCTTTGCTGCGGCAGACCCTAATGCTGAAATTCCAACATTTGGAGCAAAAGATGTCGGAGATCTCACTTGGAAAAACCTACTTGATGCGTATTCATGCACTGAGTGTGGTCGTTGCACGGATCAGTGTCCTGCCAATTTAACGGGCAAAAAGCTCTCTCCTCGAAAGGTCATGATGGATACCCGAGATCGCATGGAGGAGCTTGCAGCATTTCGTAAAGGCTCAGGTGAAGAGCATGATGGGAAAAGTCTGATATCAGACGAATATGTAAGCGTCGAAGAATTACGCGCCTGCACAACATGCAATGCCTGTGTGGAAGCCTGCCCGGTAATGATTAATCCCCTGGATATTATTATTCAAATGAGAAGAAACTTAATCTTGGAGCAGTCCAATTCGCCCGAAGAGTGGAATGCGCTTTTCAATAGTATTGAGAACAGCAATGCCGCGTGGGCCTTCCCCGCAAGTGATCGGCTGAAATGGACAGAGAACTAAATCTGAATAGATAAACAAGCATATGGAACTACAGGTAAAAACTATGGCTCAATTGACGGCGGAAGGTCAATCCGTAGACGTACTCTTTTGGGTAGGATGTGCGGGAAGTTTTGATGACAGAGCAAAAAAAATCACGAGAGCCTTTGCCAAAATTCTCCAACACTGTGAGGTTAATTTTGCAGTACTTGGAAGTGAGGAAGGCTGTACGGGTGATCCAGCCAAACGGGCGGGTAACGAATTCGCCTTTCAAATGGCAGCTCATATGAACATTGAAATACTCAATGGCTATGGAGTAAAAAATATTGTGACGACCTGCCCCCATTGTTTTAACATCTTAAAGAATGAATATCCTGGCTTAGGTGGGAGTTATGAGGTGATGCACCACACGACCTTCTTACAAAACCTCATCAACGAAGGGCGCATAAAGCTTACCGATGCCGATGTTTTTAAAGGGCGAAGAATCACCTACCACGATTCTTGTTATCTCGGAAGAGCTAACGGCATTTACGAAGCACCGCGCGAAGTACTCGCTCAACTTGATGCAGAACTTGTTGAAATGAAGAGCTGCAAATCCAAAGGGCTATGTTGTGGAGCGGGGGGTGCCCAGATGTGGAAGGAAGATGAACCGGGAGAAGAGCGCATTAATACACGCAGAAGCCGGGAAATGGCTGATACAAAAGCCGATATCGTAGCGGCAAATTGTCCTTTTTGCATGACCATGCTTCGCGATGGGGTAAGCAAGCAAAACCTTGAAGGGGAAATGCATGTTTTTGATTTAGCGGAGCTCGTAGCCGCTGGACAAGGAATTCAAGATATAAACCTAGACTAACATGGCATTACAAGTAGGTATTGTAGGACTCCCCAATGTTGGGAAATCAACCCTATTTAACACATTAACAGAAAGTATTAATGCTCAGGCGGCGAATTATCCATTCTGTACCATTGAACCCAACCAAGGGACCATCACTGTTCCAGACAGGCGTCTGGATAAATTAGAAGAGTTAGTAAGTCCACAAAAGGTAATCCCTACTACCGTTGAGCTCGTGGATATAGCCGGACTCGTAAAAGGAGCCAGTAAAGGCGAAGGACTAGGTAATCAGTTTCTAGCCAATATTCGGAGCGTTGATGCCATTGTACACGTACTGCGATGTTTTGAAGATGATAATGTCGTACATGTGGATGGATCAGTAGATCCCGTTCGCGATAAAGAAATCATTGATACCGAACTACAGTTAAAGGATCTGGAGTCGGTGGAAAAAAGGCTTGACAAGCATCGCAAAGCTGCCAAAGGGAACAATAAAGAGGAAATGCGCGGTGTTGAAATCATGGAAGACCTAAAGGCGCACCTTGAGGAGGGCAAAAATCTCCGTGAATTTTCCATGGATGCTGATGATTATGCTAAGTATGTCGCTGAAATGAGCTTACTGACCTTTAAGCCCGTACTGTACGCCTGTAATGTTGATGAAGGCTCTGCTGCTCAAGGCAATGCATTTGTCGACAGCATTCGGCCTATTGCAACAGCAGAGGGAGCAGAGTTACTTGTGATCTCTGCAAAAATAGAGTCAGACATTGTGCAAATGGACAAAGAGGATCAACTGGAGTTTTTAGAAGACCTTGGGCTTAAAGAATCTGGAATGGATCGACTCATTCATGGCGCCTACCAATTACTCAAACTAGAAACCTATTTTACCGCTGGAGAAAAAGAAGTACGTGCCTGGACTATCCAACGCGGGACAAAGGCACCGCAGGCTGCAGGAGTAATTCATACGGACTTTGAGAAAGGGTTTATTCGTGCCGAAGTCATATCCTTTGAAGATTACGAAAAGCATGGCTCAGAGGCCGCTGTAAAGGAAGCCGGAAGATTCCGAATCGAAGGGAAAGAATATGTAGTGCAAGATGGAGATGTAATGCATTTCCGATTTAATGTATAATTGATTTGTGAAAAGGTATTTGCTTAGTATGGTCTTTGTGATGGCATGCATGGTGCCATGGTTAGCTCAAAGCCAATGTTTTCCAAAACAATACATCGATCCGCTCTATGGAGTATCCCAAAATGCTGCTATTCAATATGGAGCAGCCGATCCTTACGATATTCTCGGTCTATCCATCAACCAAAATCTCTTTTTGGATCTGTACACTCCTGTTGGAGATACGCTATCTCATCGACCCACTATAGTCTTTGCCTTTGGAGGGGGGTTTATCATTGGCTCAAGAGACCAACCCGACCTTCCCCGACTGAGAGATTATTATGTACCTAGAGGATATAATCTAGCGACCATTGATTATCGATTAGGGTTTAATGTAACCAGCGGAGGAAGTGCGTTGAGAGCGGTATATCGAGGAGTACAGGATATGCGGGCGGCCCTCCGCTTTCTCGCCGAAAATTGCGATCAATATGCCATTGACACAAACCATATAGTGCTTATGGGATCGAGCGCAGGTTCTTTTATTGGCCTCCACCATGCTTATATGGATGAAAATGAACGGCCTGCGGAAACCTATGGAATTCCAGGAGAAAACCAAGACTTAGGATGTGCGGATTGTTCAGGAAACAACTCCTACAACAACCAATACATACGCCCAATGGCCGTGATCAACCGCTGGGGTGCTATGGGAGATACGAATTGGATTGAACCCACCCTTAGAGATAGTATTCCGTTGATTTCCTTTCATGGAACCAATGACAATGTTGTTCCTTTTGGCACAGAATATCCTTTTAGCATTCCTTTATTTCCCCCTGTCTATGGAAGTTCAGTAATTCACCAACGCCTTGAAAATCTTGGAGTACATAATCAGTTTATTCCACTTCAGGGAGCTGGACATGAGCCAGAGTTATTACAACCCCGATGGGATGACACCATCTTTAAATACACCACCCCATTCCTCTACGACATGTTAAAGCCTGACGCTCCAAAGATTACAGGTACTGCAACTGCATGCCAAGGGGATACCGTAGAATATCCTATTTCCTACGATCTTTCAACAGAACTTTGTGTTGAAGTCTCGGAGGGAATCCTGTTATCGCAAGATAGCAACAGCATACAAATACGGTGGTCAGATACTGCCTCTACGGGAGAAATAATCTTGGCAGCCCGTAACGACTTACTTGCCTATGACTCGACTGTCCTGAGTGTTTCCCTCGGCCCCCTACCCCAGGGAGGAGGAATAACCTATACCAGTGAGGATGGACTGTTTTTATTCTTTTCAAACATTCAAGACGCTGTCTCCCATAGTGCATGGAATTTTGGGGATAATGATAGCTGTGGCTGTATAAATCCCGCACATCAATACCAAGACACAGGCCGCTACGAAGTCAATCTCACCTTGACAAATGACTATTGCTCCATTCAATATGACTCTATCATCGTTTCAAACCTCTGTCCGGTAGCGAGCTTCAATGCGACAACCGCAGACAGTAGCCTATTTATTCAGAATCAATCACAATTCGCTGATCAATGGATCTGGTCTTATGGTGATGGAAGTATTGACTCCACACAAGTGCCACTTCACACCTACCAAGATGAAGGAGATTATCTAGTTCAAATTATTGCAAGTAATGACTTTTGTAATGACACCATTTCTCAGTGGATTACCATTGACTTCTGCCCTATTACGGACTTTACCGCTTCGATTAATGAACTAGAAGTTACCCTTCAAAATACGAGCCTTTATGCCGATGTTCTTTTTTGGAGTCCGGGCTTTGGTGATGAAGTATTTGGCAGTGAAACCCTCGATCTTACCTTCCCTGATACGGGTATATACACCGTACAGCTCATTGCATATAATAGTCAAGGCTGTAGCGATACCATGCAACAGAATCTTCAACTTGCGATTACAACCGATTTATCCCATAGTATAACTACAGAAGGGAGGGCAGTACTTCTTGATAAACAACGCGTTCTAATTCAAGAAAATGCCCCAGCCATTTGGGTCAGCATCGATGGAAAGAAGGTAGGAAGTAAACTGGAAGATTTTTACCAGTTATCTCCTGGAATTTATCTTTTGATTCAAAAAATAAATGGCACTTCAATTAATACTCAACGTGTCGTGAAATTTTAATTCGACTCGTAGGTAAGGTTGATCGTGACTGTTGCTGTCTTTTCTTTATCTGCCGTGTTAAAGGATCCTCCCCAAGAGTAGTCTTCATCGGAATACTGCCCCGTTATTTGAAAAACACCCATTCGAGCATCGCGCAATTCACCAAGTGAACCACCAGATTGCGCAGCGATAATCTCAGCGCGCTGTCTTGCATCCTCAGTGGCTTTTTTGATCATTTCATGCTTCAAATCAGCTAGCTTCGTATAGTAATATCGGGGTGAATACATATTGATGAGAATACCCTTGTCGAGAACATCCGAAATCTTTCGAGAAGCCTTTTCAACACTAGCTACATCATTCGATCGAATCTCAAAATCCTGAGTCAACTTATAATAGGACTCATAACCAAGCCATTTTCCAGTATCGTTGTATACGTCCCGTTGAAGTTCTGAATAGGTGGTTGCCTGAAATGTAATCGCTGATGCAGGGACACTTAAGTCAACAAGAAAGGCCTCCAACTCATCTTTTTGACGACTCGATTCGGCAAAGCCCAACTGTAAATCATCGTTTTCTACAGAAAAATACCCTTCTAACGCAATAAGGTCAGCAGTAAAATCCTGGCTTCCTAATCCTTTAACAGCAATAGAACCTTCGGCCCTACCTTTATTCTCTACACCTTTTCCCAAATAGTATGAACCCCATACAATACCTACACATAACAACAAGGAGGTAATGACTTTCGAAACGAGTACATTTTTGCTTTCCATGATTGAGTTTTTAATAGTCTAAGTGCATCATTTAAGCACCCTGAAGAAATTCCTTCATCTGATTAACGATGTGTTCTATCTCTGTATTGCCGAAGTCTTGGCATAAAAAGTAACTCTCAAAGGCTGATGGTGGTAGATAGACTCCACGAGCCAACATGAAATGAAACAACTGATTAAACTTGTCTAAATCAGCAGCCGAAGCATCTGAAGCATTCTTTACTACATCAACTCCAAAATGAATACTCATCATCGAGCCCATCTGATTGATTGCATACGGCCCATCTAAATGTTCATTGAGCACAGCACGTAAGGCGTCAGCAAGTGCTGCTGTGTTTTGCTCTAAGGAGGAATAAATCGAAGGATTCCAATCCAAATGTTTCAGGGTAGCTAGGCCAGAGGCAACTGCAATTGGATTACCACTTAGCGTTCCTGCTTGATATACTGAACCGGCTGGTGCAAGGTGCTGCATGATATCCATCCGTCCACCAAAGGCGCCTACCGGCAGCCCACCACCGATTACCTTACCATACGTCACTAAATCAGGTTGTATCCCACAGAGTTCTGCAGCACCACCTCGTGCAAGACGAAATCCCGTCATGACTTCATCAAAAATGAGCAAGACTCCATAGTGATCGCATAGCGCTCTAAGTCCCTTTAAAAAGTCCACTTGCCCGGGAATACATCCTGAATTACCCGCAACAGGCTCGATGATGACCGCCGCCATATCATTGCCATGTTCATTGAAAATCTTAGTCACTCCCTCTAAGTCGTTGTACTCAGCAACCAGTGTATCCTGTGTTGCTCCTTGAGGCACACCAGCACTCCCAGGTATCCCAAAGCTCAAGAGACCAGAACCAGCCTTCACTAAAAAAGGATCAGCATGGCCATGATAGTTTCCTGCAAACTTGATAAACTTCGACTTCCCTGTAAAGCCTCGAGCAAGGCGTAAACAACTCATACAGGCTTCTGTACCGGAACTGACCAAACGCACCTGATCTACGAAATCCACCATCGAGGTGATTTGCTCTGCCATATGATACTCAGCTTCAGTAGGCGTACCGTAAGACTGGCCAAGATTAAGTTGCTGTTGTATGGCTTCTACAACAGGAGGAAAGGAATGGCCAAGGACCATTGGCCCCCAACTGTTAATCATATCAATGTATTGATTGCCATCTACATCATAGAGATAGGTTCCCTTGGCATGCTCCATAAAGACAGGGCTTCCACCTACCGCCCCAAAGGCGCGAACAGGAGAGTTTACACCGCCAGGTATCAAGGCTTTGGATTTTTCAAAAAGACGCTGACTCTGAAGGGTTGAATACGTAGTAGGATTCATAAAAGGTTAGGGTTATTTGTTTTGAATATACTTGGCTACCTCCACCGCAAAATAGGTAGCTATGAGAGAGGCACCTGCTCTTCGCATAGCATAAAGACTCTCCATCACAACCGCTTTACGGTCAAGAAAACCGTTAGCACTAGCAGATGATATCATACTGTATTCCCCACTAACCTGGTAGGCCGCCACAGGAAGATCAAAGTGCGTTGCGAGATCTCTTATCACATCGAGATACATACCTCCCGGTTTAACCATAATAAAATCTGCACCTTCTTCAACATCCTGTCGAGCTTCACGAAGGGCTTCTTTGGCATTGCGAAAGTCCATCTGATACGTCTTTTTATCACCAAAACCCGGCGCTGAGTCGAGTGCATCTCGGAAAGGTCCGTACAGGTTACTCGCGTATTTTGCTGTATAGGCCAAAATCCCTACCTCATGATATCCATGATCGTTTAGGCATTCACGAAAGGACCCGATACGGCCATCCATCATATCCGAAGGAGCTATCCAATCAGCCCCTGCCTCTACATGAGATAAAGCCATAGCACATAGAACCTCTACCGTTGCATCGTTAGCAATCGAACCATCAACGACAATGCCATCATGGCCGTATGAAGAGCATGGATCTAAGGCGACGTCGGTCATCACGACCATGTCAGGAAAAGCTCTCTTTACATGACGAATCCCCTGTTGCATCAGACCATTAGGATTTAAGGCTTCTGTACCCGCATTGTCCTTTAAATGTTCTTCGACTTGTGCAAAAAGTAAAACTTGGCGTATGCCATGATCATAGGCCTCTTGAAGAAATGCATTGACGCGGTCTAACGTGTAACGATAGACGCCAGGCATTGACATAATCTCAGAAACCTCATCCTCTCCCGGTATTAAGAAAATGGGAAGAAGAAGGTGACTCGTGCTGAGATGCGTTTCCGCCATAGCTTCTCGAATCGATGGCGATTTACGCAGTATTCTGTTTCGTTCAAAGGGATAGGACATAGAAGAAATTTTAGATTAAACCCATGCTTTCGGTTGATATAAAACATCCATTAGCTTGGCCTCTGGACTACCTGGCTCAGGATGAAGATCATAAGCCCATCGGACGGTTGGAGGCAATGACATAAAAATGGATTCAATGCGCCCATTGGACTTAAGTCCAAACAAGGTGCCCCGATCATGAATGAGGTTAAACTCAACATATCGTCCGCGACGAATCTCCTGCCATTTTTTCTGTTCTGGAGTAAAGGGCATGGATTGACGTTGTTCAACAATCGGTAGATAGGCAGGAAGAAAGGCATTACCCGCATCTTCTACAAAGGATTGGTGGGCGCTGTTTGCCTCTATATCCTCGGATAGACGTAAATGATCGAAGAATAAGCCCCCTATTCCCCGCTGTTCTTTTCGATGATGGTTGCGGAAATAGCGATCGCACCAATCCTTGAACTTTGGGTAATGGGATGGATCATGACGATCGCAGGCATCCTTTAAGGTTTGGTGAAAATGCACGGCGTCCTCTTCAAACAGGTAATAGGGAGTAAGATCTGCTCCCCCACCAAACCAACCATCGACAATGTTACCCTCCGTATCCATCAGTTGAAAGAATCGGAAGTTAGCGTGCACCGTAGGAATCATTGGATTAATGGGGTGAATCACAAGCGATATACCTGTCGCATAAAATTCAGCAGCCGATTCAGGAACTTGATTTTTAATGACTTCCGGCGTCCTTCCATGGACGGCGCTTACATTGACACCAGCTTTTTCAAAAAGCCGGCCGCCGTCCATGATTCGAGTCCATCCCCCGCCTCCTCCATCACGATTCCATTGATCTTCTATGAAGACTGCCTCTCCATCTAAGGCTTCAAGGGCATGACAAATCTCATCTTGAAGTATGCGCACATAGCGAGCAAAGGATTCTTTGGGTGATTGATTCTTGGCTAACATCTTAAAAACTATACGACTTAACAGTATCTACAAAGGCCCTGACATGGTCTACTGGAATATTCGGGTGAATACCATGACCTAAGTTCACAATATGATGTAAGCCCTCAAATTCTTTAATGAGCGCTAACGTTTCTCGTTTAACTTCTGCTGGAGAACTGTGCAAAATACTTGGATCAAGTTTTCCTTGAAAAACCATATCTGAACCACATTGGGCCTCAGCCACCTCACGATTCATCGTCCAAGTCAATCCAATAGCCGAAGGATTTAAGGCCGCAAAATCTTTTAAAGCAAACCACCCATCCTTAGCGTAAAGAATGGTGAAGACCTCCTCTTTGAGGGCAGCATTGATTCGAGTAATGTAGGGTAAGGACCACTTAGCATAGTGATCAGGAGACAAAATACCACCCCAGCTATCAAAGACCTGCACGACGCTGACCCCCGCAGCGACTTGTTGCTTTAGAAAGGCTATACAGGCTTCTGTTACCACATCAAGCAACTTAGCAGATGCCTCAGGATGGTTGAGGCAAAATGCCTTAGCCTTGGCAAAATTCTTGGAGCCACTACCCTCTACCATGTAACACAATAACGTCCATGGAGAACCACAAAACCCAATTAATGGTACTCGTCCATTGAGGTCATCCAATGTCGCTTGGATACACGGCGTAGCATAGGTTAAAAATTCAGCGCATGCCTCTAAACTTAGCTTATCTACATCAGCTGCGCTTGCAATAGGGTTCGGCAAGACTGGTCCCTTACCCGGAACCATCTGTACCTCCATACCAAGACCTTGGGGGATAACTAGGATATCTGAGAAAAGAATAGCCGCATCCACTCCAATCTGGTAAACAGGCATGTTGGTGATTTCGGCAACGAGTTCAGGCGTCTGTACCCGAGTAAAGAAATCATATTTCGCTTTTAAGACTTGATAATCCGGCAGGTACCGACCTGCTTGACGCATAAACCAGATGGGTGGTCTTGAGGTTTGCTCACGAGCTAGTTTACGCAATAAAAGATCATTTTGAATTGTCATATCGTAGAGATTAAAATGTCTAATAAACTTTGAATTTTGGGGCCGTCATTTGGAAAATAGATGGTTCGAAAGCC
>PKDX01000035.1 GCA_002862745.1 Bacteroidota bacterium
CTGACACGAGGTATGGAAGTTGCCGATACAGGAGCACCTATTAAAATGCCAAAAGGAGAAGCTATTCGAGGCCGTCTCTTTAATGTTGTAGGTGATGTGATTGATGGTATTGGCGAACCCCTAGATAAAAAAGATGGGATGCCTATTCACCGGAAGCCACCTAAGTATGAAGATCTCTCCACAGAGTCTGAAGTGCTTTACACAGGAATCAAGGTCATTGACCTCATCGAGCCTTATTCAAAAGGAGGTAAGATTGGTCTATTCGGAGGAGCTGGTGTAGGTAAGACCGTGTTGATCATGGAATTGATCAACAACATTGCAAAAGCTCACTCAGGATTATCTGTTTTTGCAGGAGTTGGAGAACGAACTCGTGAAGGGAACGATCTCTTACGAGAAATGATTGAATCTGGCGTAATCCGATACGGAAAAGAATTTGAAAAGTCACTCCATGAAGGAGGTTGGGACGTTAGCAAAGTAGATATGGACGAATTGGCTAAGTCTCAGGCAACCCTTGTGTTTGGTCAGATGAATGAGCCTCCAGGAGCACGTGCTCGTGTTGCCCTCTCAGGACTCTCAGTCGCTGAACACTTCCGTGATGGAGATGAAGGAGATGCTGGAGGACGTGATATCCTATTCTTCGTAGATAATATTTTCCGTTTTACGCAAGCGGGATCTGAGGTGTCGGCCCTTCTTGGACGTATGCCTTCAGCGGTTGGATATCAGCCAACGCTTGCCACAGAGATGGGACTTATGCAGGAACGAATTACCTCTACAAAACGAGGTTCGATTACGTCGGTTCAAGCAGTTTACGTACCTGCAGATGACTTAACGGATCCGGCACCTGCAACAACATTTGCTCACCTTGACGCAACCACTGTATTGAGTCGTAAACTTGCTTCTTTAGGTATTTATCCAGCGGTTGACCCATTGGATTCTACCTCAAGGATTTTGGAGCGCTCCATTGTGGGTGATGAGCACTATGACTGTGCCCAACGCGTAAAAGCCATCCTTCAGCGCTACAAAGAGCTCCAGGATATTATTGCCATCCTTGGTATGGATGAATTAAGCGAAGAAGATAAGCTTTCAGTTTTCAGAGCGCGAAAGGTGCAGCGATTCCTTTCTCAGCCTTTCCATGTGGCCGAGCAATTCACAGGAATGCAAGGAGTCCTTGTAGATATTAAGGATACCATCAAGGGATTCAACATGATTATGGATGGTGAGCTTGACCACATTCCTGAAGCAGCCTTCAACTTGAAGGGGACCATCGAAGAGGCTATTGAGGCTGGCGAGCAGATGTTAGCAGAAACTGCAAACGCCTAAACCATGACGGTTCGTATCATGACACCGGAATCCGTGCTTTTTGAGGGAAATGCTGAAGGCGTTAAGCTCCCTGGAACGAGCGGTTCTTTTGAGATTCTCAACAACCACGCAGCCATCATGGCTTCTTTGGAGAAGGGTTCAATTCGTGTGAAACACGACGGCAAAGACACAAGCTTTGATATTCAGGACGGTTTTGTGGAATGCCTTAACAACCACATCAATATTGCCGTAACGCTTTAAAGAAGGCTCACAGCTTTTAATAACTAGGCTCTTGAGGCTTATTGCCTAACACATCGTCTATGGCTTGCATAAGTTCATTGGTGAGCTGAGGTAGTATTTCTAAGGATTGAATATTCTCTTGCAACTGATTTAAGCTACTTGCCCCTAATATCACCGTCGAGACATTAGGGTTTTTAAGGCACCATGCAATAGAAAGTTGTGTAAGAGAAAGCTCCCTTTCTTGAGCTAAGGCATGCAATTTTACCACTTTTGCCATTTTGTCTTCATCGCCAAGCGTTCGCTCACGAAGCCAGTCAAATCCCTCCTGATCAAGACGACTGCCCTTAGGCACTTGATCTATGTATTTCCCGGTAAGTAGACCGGAAGCTAAAGGAGACCAGATGGTAGTCCCTAAGCCAAATCGTCGGTAGATCGGCAGATAATCCAATTCTACTTTACTTCGATTAAACATGTTGTATTCCGGTTGTTCCATCGTTGGACCAATCAGATTATAGCGTTCTGCCACATAGTGGGCTTCTGTAATCTGTTGACTGGTCCACTCAGAAGTTCCCCAATACAAAATCTTTCCTTGTTGTATCAGATTATGCATTGTCCAAACGGTTTCATCAATAGGCGTATGAATATCTGGCCTGTGGCAAAAGAAAAGATCGAGATAATCGACTTGTAAACGGCGTAATGCAGCATCACAAGCTTCAACCACATGCTTGCGCATTAGCCCTTTGTGATTGGGCCATGCCATCGATTCGGGATCCTTCCCGCCCCAAAACACCTTACTTGACACAACATAGGTTGAGCGATCCCAGGATACATCGTTTAAAATTTGGCCCATAACCTCCTCTGATTTTCCTCTTGCATAGACTTCGGCATTATCAAAAAAGTTTATACCATGATCGTAAGCATAGACCATTAACTCTTTGGCCATTTTAGCATCAATAAATTTTCCAAAATTGAGCCAACTCCCTAAAGACAAAGCACTTACTTGAAGCCCTGATTTTCCTAATCTTCTATATTCCATAGCACAAATGATCCGTTGTTGTCGACTAAAGGTACGTTTTGATTGTCAAGACTTCTCTTGCTTTTTGGTTTTAGCCTTAGTATTAACGACTTTTGTATCATGGCACAACTACGTACATTTCCAGCCCAACTAACCGATAAGACCTATGAAGTCAAGACCAACCCAAATCGTTTTGACTCTTTCTGGTTAAAAAGAATGCGAGACCCTAGAGATCTACCATTTATATACCTAACCATGAAGCTCCTTGCCATTGTATTACCCTGCGTAGTAATTATGTATGGTTTCGCTCAAATTCCTTGGCTCTTTTGGCCAACTGCTGGGATATACACTTTATTAATCACGATGAAAAATAAGAGCCCCTTCGGCCTTATGCTCCATTGCACAAGCCATAGACCTTGGTTCAAAACAGATTACAAAATCTGGAATAAACTTTTGCCGTGGATTTTAGGACCCTTTATGGGCCAAAGCCCAGAAACCTACTTTGCCCATCATATTGCTATGCATCACCTTGAAGGAAACCTTCCTGATGATGATAGTACAACCATGCCCTTCAAACGCGATAGCGGTCGAGATTTTGCCAAATACTTGATCAGCTTTCTTCTTTTCGGCGTGGTTCGCCTAGTAATCTACTTTAACAAGATTGGTGAGAGTCGCAGAAAAATAAGAAACCAAGCCATACTTGGAGAGCTCCTTTACATTGGTTCTGTAGTAGGGCTTTGCTTTGTTAACTTCTGGGCAACGCTTTTTGTCTTTATTCTGCCTTTTGTTACGACACGTATTACCATGATGCTTGGAAACTGGGCACAACATGCCTTTGTTGATCCAGAAGACCCAGGGAATGAATACAAAAACAGTGTGACCTGTATAAATCACCAATATAATCACAACTGCTGGAACGATGGATACCATATTAGCCATCACGTAAAGCCGAATCTTCACTGGACAGAACATCCAAACCACTTGTTAGATAACCGGACCACCTACGCAAAACATCAAGCCATGGTCTTTGAGGGTATCGAGTTTGGAGGGGTTTGGTTTAACCTGATGCGCAAGAATTACGATAAGCTTGCAGACCATTTAGTAAACATCGATGGAGCCTTTGCAAGTCGCGAAGAGGCGATTGCTGTTATGAAAAGACGAACGGCTAAGATCGTTGGATGGCAGCAGGAAGTTGGGATAGCTCAATAACCGCCCGTTAAGGCATATCCCAAAATATTGGCCCCCATTTTCAGCGCTTTTTGACGGAGTTCCTCACTATCTCCGTGAACATCAGCATCTTCCCAACCGTCACCAAGATCGGCCTCATAGGTATACAATAAGACCAACTCGCCCTCAACAAAAATTCCAAGTGCCTCTGCGGGCTTTCCATCATGCTCATGAATTTTAGGTAGGCCTTCTGGAAAAGAATAAAATATGGTATAAATCGGGTGATTTACTGGAACAGGTTTTAGAACCTTATCAGGGTAGAGCTGTTGAATCTCTCGCCGCACAAAAGGGTCCATTCCATAATTATCATCAATATGTAAAAAGCCCCCGTGGTTGAGATAGGTTCGCAAGTTTTCTCTCTCTTGAGCAGAAAAGGTCACATTTCCATGACCTGTCATATGAATGAATGGAAAATTGAAAATTGCCTGATCACCCGGATTGACTTCAGTAATCGTTTGGTCAATATTGGTATTTAGCTCTTGATTGCAAAAGGCAACCAAATTAGGTAAGGCACTGGGATTGGCATACCAATCTCCTCCCCCATTATAGGTTAGCAAGGCAATTGAAAAGGAGGATTGGGCAGATAAAGCCTTTATACAGAAGGGCAGCAAGCCTAGACATAAACATATCATCCCTAAAACCTTTGATACTCTTTTCATGACAGCTTGGAAAATACATTGATTTGTTGGACAATAGCAAGCGATGCTGACTCCGCTCGAAGACGGTTTGGCCCCAAAGACACCCATGAAAACCCGTTATCTGATGCGAGCTTTGCTTCATCCTTTGTAAATCCACCCTCTGGGCCGATAATAGCAATAATCTCGTTAGTATTGGATAGCGCAGGCCAAGTGCTTTGAAAAGACTTTTTTCGCTCGGGTGTGTAGGCCATAAGCCGAATGGAATCCAAATCACTTGTCACAAAGGATTCAAAAGATTGAACGGGATAAATCTCAGGACAGTAGCATTGAAGAGACTGTTTCATAGCGCTGAGTGCCACAGACTCCAGCCTTTTTGCATTAAAATGACTTCGAATACAATGGGCGCTAAGCAAAGGTTGAAATGCTCTCACACCAAACTCAGTTGCTTTTTCAACCATCCATTCCATTCTCGAAGGTTGCTTTAATACTGAAAAAGCTAAGGTCACTTGCGGCTCTATCCGAGGTACCTTTGTGACTTCTTTAGGTTCAAGGACTAGCTGTTGCTTTCCAACCTTACGAATCGTGGTTTGGGCAATGTTGCCCTTTCCATCGGTTAGAAAAATCGCATCACCCTCTTGTTTACGCAGGACTTTGGTAATGTGCTTTACCTCCTGACCCTCGATAACACACTCGTTGGAGCTTAAATCACTTGTATAGAATAAAGCATTTACCCCTTCGAGCATTGTGTTGGATTCAATTTATTTCACCCTGGGTGCTGCCGCACAAATTTCATCAGAGCAAGCCGTTTGAAACTGCTCAAAGTTGCTTTCAAACGCTTTGATCAAGCGATTAGCTGTCTTGGCATACTCCTCTTTAGAGGTCCAGGTATTAATAGGGTTTAAGATGTTAGCAGGAACTTCACCGGCAGCCATGGGTATTTCCATCTCAAAAAATTCATCGATCATAAACTCTCCACGATCCAGGGATCCATCTAACGCTTGACTAATTAAACTGCGTGTATAAGGCAAAGACATTCGTTTCCCCACACCATACACTCCACCACTTAATCCAGTATTTACAAGCCAAACTCTCGCACCTGATTCCTCTATCTTTTCACCCAACATCTTAGAATATTTGAAGGGATGAAGGGGCAAGAAAGGAGCTCCGTAGCATGCACTAAAGGCTGTTTGAGGTTCTGTTACACCTGCCTCAGTACCCGCAACTTTCGACGTAAACCCTGAAATGAAATGATACATCGCCTGAGGCACAGATAAACGGCTTATAGGAGGTAAAACGCCAAAGGCATCATAGGTAAGAAAAAATATATTTTTTGGGATTCCACCCATTGACGGCTCCGCAATATTATTAATGTGATGAATTGGATAAGAAACTCTTGTATTCTGAGTTATCGAACCATCAGCGTAGTCTACCTCCTTGTTATTATCCTTAAAGACAATATTCTCTAGAATAGCACCCGGCTTTATCGCATTAAAAATATCAGGCTCCTTTTCCTCACTTAAGTCAATGACTTTAGCATAACATCCTCCTTCGAAATTAAACACACCTGAGTCAGTCCATCCATGTTCGTCGTCACCAATCAATGCGCGATTAGGATCCGCAGATAATGTTGTTTTACCCGTGCCACTAAGCCCAAAAAACAGAGCCGTATCTCCTTGATGACCAATATTGGCAGAACAGTGCATTGCAAGAACATTATCATATTCAGGCAAGATATAATTCAACACTGAAAAGATCCCTTTTTTAATCTCGCCTGTATATGCCGACCCACCGACAAGGATGGTTTTCTCAGCAAAGTTGATTATTGAAAAATTACTGTCTTTTGTGCCATCCACCGCTGGATCAGCCTCAAAACCTGGTGCACAGAGAACATGCCACTCAGGAGTAAATGCGGATAACTCCGAATCCGTTGGCCTTAAAAACATATTATAAGCAAACATGTTGGACCACGGATACTCAGTAATCACCCGTACAGCAAGACGATGGTCTTTGTCTGCACCAGCAAATGCATCACGAGTGAAAATATTTTTTGCATTGAGATAGGCAATCATTTTTTCCTTCAGTCCTGCAAAGTACTTTGGCTCAATCGGCTGATTGATAGCGTTCCAGTCTACTGTTTCTCGAGTAATATCATCGTGAACAATAAATCGATCTTTAGGGGAGCGCCCTGTGAAACGACCGGTCATTACGACGAGTGCTCCGTTGTCTGCGACCTCACAGCCATAAGACTGAACTGCAATCTCGGCCAATTCTTCAGGACTGGCATTGCATAGGTTGTGTGTTGGATGTAGATTCAAATATCCTAAATCGATAAGGCTATCTGTTGAAAGTGAATTTGACATACCATAATTTTACCTCGTTGAAAATACCACATATAAGAGGGCTTTTTTACATTTATTAACGAATTTCTCCACCGTTTAATGTATTCTGTACAATGCTAAAAATTCAATCCATTACCAATGCCTTAGAACAATGGGCGCCGCCTTCGTTGGCGCTGAGCTATGACAACTGCGGTTTACTCGTAGGGGATCCTAATCAAAGGGTAGAGAAGGCTATTGTTTCCCTCGATGTTACTGAAGCGGTTGTTCAAGAAGCAATAAATCAACAAGCTAATCTGATCATTGCTCACCACCCTATTATTTTCAAAGGATTACGATCAATACAACCAACGACTGACAGTCAACGTGCTATTATTCTTGCCATCAAACATGATATTGCGATTTATGCGATTCATACCAATTTAGATCGCGTAGATGACGGGGTAAATAAAGCGCTAGCCGATCGGCTTAACCTCACCAACCGCTGCATCTTAGAGGAGGCGTCCAACCTGTATAAGCTAATCACCTTTGTTCCAACCAAAGACCTTCAAACAGTAAGAAATGCCCTGTTTGCCATCGGCGCAGGTAGCATTGGAGAATATGAAAAAGCAAGCTTCATCACGTCAGGCGTTGGAAGTTTTCAAGGAAGCGCATCTTCTAACCCTCGTATCGGTAAAGCGGGCGAGTTTGCCGAAGTAGAGGAAGAGAAACTTGAAGTGCTGCTAACCGACACATTGCTTTCCTCTGCCCTCAAAACCCTGCACGAACATCATCCATACGAAGAAGTAGCATACGATGTTGTATCGCTCCAAAACAAAAACCAAAACCATGGTAGTGGGATGATCGGCGAGTTGCGAGAACCCCTTTCCTCAGATGATTTCATTAAATACCTTAAAAATCATCTAGGGTTACAACTCGTCAGGCATAGCCATCCGATAGATAATAAAATTAATCGAGTGGCAATCTGCGGTGGAGCTGGCTTTGATCTTTTGAAGAATGCGAGGCAAAAAGGTGCTGATGCTTTCGTGACGGCTGACTTAAAGTACCATAACTTTTTTGACGCTGACAGCACCTTGCTTTTGTGCGATATTGGGCATTATGAGAGTGAGCATTGGGTTATCCAAGAAATAAAAGACTATTTAACGCGGAAATTTGCTAAATTTGCCGTCCTTTCAATAACGGTTAACACCAATCCAGTACATTATTCTATATCTATAAAAGATGGCAAAGGCAAAAAAGATTAAACAGCAAAGTACATCAGAAAAGCTTCGTTCGCTTTATGAAATGCAAGTAATCGATAAAGAGTACGATCGAATTCAACGACTCAAAGGGGAACTTCCTTTGGAGGTAGAAGATTTAGAAGATGAAATCACGGGTATCGAAAATCGAATAACTCGTACCAATGAAGAGTTCGCTGAATTGGAAACCGAACTCAATGCGAGAAAGGCGAGTATTGACGCATCCAATGATCTTATCAATAAGTATGAGAAGCAAATGGATAATGTCAAAAACAATCGCGAATACGAAGCCCTAACGAAAGAAGTTAGTATCCAAAAATTAGAAATTCAACTCGCTGAAAAGAAGATTCGCGAATCCTCCGAATTACTTGAAAGCCGAAAAGAAAGTTTCGGAGAAATCGAGGAATTATTGGCTTCCAAGAAGGAGGAGTTGGATAAGAAAATTAAGGAGTTAGAGACGATTACCAAAGAAACTAAAAAAGAAGAAAAAGCATTGGCAAAGCAGCGAGATGCAGCAAAAGCTAATGTCGAAGACCGACTCATGAAGGCCTACGAACGCATTCGTTCTTCTTACAAAAATGGCCTAGCTGTTGTTTCGGTTGAACGAGAAAGTTGTGGTGGTTGCTTTGCTAAAATCCCACCCCAAATTCAGATTGATATTGACGCTGAAAAACGCGTAACAACTTGCGAACATTGTGGTCGCATTTTAACTCCGGACTACGGAAAGCTCGCAGAAGCCAAGTAACGTATAAATCCCGTTTAGTTTGCACTGGGTAGAAGGCAATAAGAGTTTAAAGGATAAGAACACCTTTGGCTTCGATGTCTCTTCACGATATTATTATGCCTTAAGAGATCGTTGGTATATTAAAGATCTCAGCGATGTTATCTGCATTTCAAATCAATTTATGGTCCTTGGTGGTGGGAGTAATGTGGTCTTTACTCAGCAGTACAATGGTGTAATCATCCATAATCAACTTCCTGGTGTTGTGGTTGAAAAGGAAACTGACCGCTACGTATGGGTTCGAGTTGGAGGAGGGGTCAATTGGCATAGCTTTGTAATGCATTGCCTAGAGCAAGGATGGGGAGGCGTAGAAAACCTGGCATTAATTCCTGGAAATGTAGGTGCTGCACCGATTCAAAACATTGGGGCCTATGGAGTTGAGTGTAAAGATGTCATGGTATCATTAAAGGCACATGACCTCCTCAATAACGAGAGCCTCGTATTAGACAATGAAGACTGCATGTTTAGTTACCGGGATAGCATTTTCAAAAACGAGCTAAAGGGACGCACCCTTATCCATGAAGTAACCTTTAAGTTGACGAAGAATAATCATATAATTAATGCTTCCTATGGCGGCATTTTGGACCACTTGGATTCCAAAAACATCAGTCATCCTACCATTCAAGATATAGCCCAAGCCGTTGTTGAAATTCGTCAAGCCAAACTTCCTGATCCAAATAAAATTGGTAATGCGGGAAGTTTTTTTAAAAACCCCTTAATCCCAAAAGCACAGTTTGATAAACTCAAGGAAAACTATCCAGATATTCCTGGTTATGAAGTAGCTCAAACGGACAACATAAAGGTTCCTGCGGGTTGGTTGATCGATCGTGCAGGTTGGAAGGGTAAGACCCATGGTAAGGTAGGTGTCTATAAAAACCAGGCATTAGTCCTTGTAAATCATGGTGAGGGCAATGGACAAGAAATTCTTTCCCTGTCAAGTGCTATCATGGAAGACATTGACAACCAATACGGCATTGAATTAGAGCGTGAAGTCAATATTGTCTAGGCTGCTACTGTAAGCGCATGCTAAGCGTTACTCCAACATAATGCTGAGTATTCTCTGAGATGACTTGAGGTGACGCCTCTCCAAAATTTTCATAAGGCATATCCCGTTGGTTTTGTCGGTTTTGAACATAAGAGAAATCTAATGCCATATTCTTTCCAACAACACCAAACCCACCAGAGATGCCGTGCTTCCAAAATAAGCCATTGATTTCTTCACTAGCTAAAGGAGATGATGTGGCGTGCGCTCCTGCACGAAACCTCAAAGGACCCGGAGCAAGTTCAACACCCAATCGTACATTATGCGTGTTGCGATACGTTTCAGCAATGTCCTTGTTAATCTCCCGACCCAATTCACCGAAACCACTCCCAAAGAAATATTGTACCTCATTAAGTCCTGTCCACTCATATTGCATCGACAAGAACCCCACACGGTCAATCACAAAGCCTAAGCCAACATTAGCCCTCCATGGCATACGCATGGAGTACTCATATACACCTCGAGGAGATTCCTCCTCACAGGGAAGACAAAACCCACTACTAGGTGTAACAGGCGTATCAACATAGGACGTAATCTTCGCATTATAGTTTTCTGTAATAAACATCCTTGTCGGCGAGTGAACTGCCGCCGCCAAGCGAACGCCATCAACAGGCTTTAAGACAATTCCAAACTTTGCATTAATTCCAAAGCCTTCATTTTGTACCCTTGTCCGCTGTTCACTTCGATACAATCCACGGTCGGTTGAAGACCCTTCTTCTTCATTAAAGATTAGTCGATTCTTGTGGTTCATAAACGGAATACCAACAGAAAACCCGACGTGCACTCGATCAGACAGATAGCTTCTTCCCAAACTCATGGCCGCCTCATAAAACCCTCCACGACTTTCATAGCGCCCATTTTGATACACTGAGTCGGAAGCTGGCGCCTGATAGCTATTACTCGTAGAATCCCAGTTTACAAGCCAGCCCAAGTAGGCGTTAGTGACCTCAAATGGCGCATTGCTGTCGCTTATGCCATCAGGGGGAAGGCCAAGCGAATTGGTGATTTCTGTTGCAGTAATCGCATGCGAAGCCGCCATGCTATTCATAGGATTGAATCCAGAAAACGTCAATGATTGATTATAGTCCGCCAGTCGATTAAGCGTTAGACCAACAGACCACCGATGACTACCCTCAGTTGTAACCCCAAAACCTATGGCATTAAAGGTAGGGACGCCTAACCGGTCAGCAACGGCCGTTGAATTCATGTAGGTAGAGTTGCTCTGATGAACCATCCCACCCGCAGTAAAACTAAATTGCGAAGATTTGATAAGTGCAATGCCGGCGGGGTTATCCGTAACACTTGACAAATCTGGTCCGATAGCTGAGAATGCTCCGCTTACTCCACTATACCGCGCACCTCTAAAGTGGGGATTTAAGTCTGTCATTTGAAGCATTTGACGAGAGTACAATTGGCTCCAAACATTAAGGACAGATAAAGAAAATACCAGGGTTAAAATTCCAATTTTGCGCATAATTAAGTTTGTTTAGCTATCTATTATCGTCCACCTCCTCGGCTACGTGGATTACTATTACCTCCTCCATTGGAGCGATTACTTCCACCTCCATTATTTGATCGCCCACTATTGCCAATGTTTCCTGTATTCCCTCCATTGGAGCGATTAACGTTGCCATGACTAGACCCTTTATTTCCAGAAGAAGAACTGCTAGAATTGGAACGACGAGAGTTAGAGAAGCTTCCATTTCCATGAGAAGATTGTTGGTCTTGATTCCTTTGAACATTAGCATTGCTACCCACTTTATTCCCTCTAGAGGATTGGTCAATTTGTGAATGATTTGTATTTCTCTCGGTGTTAGAATATCCAGAGTTTACTTCCCCCGTATTTTGATGCCTTTGAGTGTTATCACCAGACTGAATGTTTCCACGAAACGTAGCCTGTTGATTGACTCCTTGACTGGCTGCATTATCCCCATTTTTTGACGTTGAATTACTTTCTGATGATCGGTTATACATGGAAGCTTGTCCTGTAGATCGGGATGTATTCAATGATTGATTGTCGTGACGAGTGACACCACTATTGGAAGAAGACGAACCCATTTTATTGCCATCTGCTTGACTAGCCCTAGCCCCTGAAGTTGTGGAAGAAAGTGAAAGGCCTTGTGTACGCATGCGAGGGTTGTCAAAACCATCCTCTTGCATAGCAAAAGACTTGTTTTTGTCTCGATTACCATAGGATATTCCTCCTAAGCGAGGACCGTAATGTACATTTCCTGCATCAGCATACCAATCATTGTAATTGAATCCAAATCCTGAACAAAACGGGTTGTTGTAGGCCCAATATTGGTGGCCGTACCAGTTTGTATACCCCCCAAACCATGTATTGTTCCAACCCAATCCACCGTAGCCCCATGAGGTATGCCATGGATTTACCATAGGTGGCCAAGGGCTTACCCAGCCGTTATAGGTGGTTACGCTGTATACAGGGCCAAAACCTCCACCCCACCATGCGTTATTCCAACCTGCATTCCATCCCCACCGACGTGGTCTCCAAGGTGAAGTATTCACATATATATTTACACCCCAATCCCAGGGATTGTATGTGTAATAAAATCCGTTTGTGTAGCGAAAGTCATAGTACGTAGTGCCATAAATAGGCTGATAAAAACGATTGATGTTACGCGAATACCTAAAATCATAGTCATCATACATCCAATACTCATCATTATAGAAATCAATGTCTGAGTAAATCGTGGCATCATGTACAGAGGCATTATAACTTTCATCAGAAGAAGTGTAGCTTACTGCTTCCTCCTCCTCGTAATCCCAAGGAGAAGAAGAATACACATCATCGAACTGGGCCCAGGAAGTCGTTCCAAAAACCATCAGAAAAAGAAATACTACATTTCGCATAGCGCAAGCGTTGAATAATCAATACATTTATCGCAAAGACTAGTTACAAAGAGTATACCAAAAATGAGTAAAGGGATTTCAACACGGGATGCAAACTATGCCCAATGGTATAATGACATAGTGATCAAGGCTGATATGGCCGAGCATTCAGATGTACGGGGATGTATGGTCATAAAGCCCTATGGCTTTGCTATTTGGGAGGCTATGAAAGCAGACTTAGACCAACGATTTAAGGATACCGGGCACGTAAATGCATACTTTCCTCTTTTCATTCCTAAGAGCTATCTCTCCAAGGAAGCAGATCATGTAGAAGGCTTTGCCAAAGAGTGCGCAGTAGTTACTCATTATCGCTTAAAAAATGATCAAGATGGCGGAGTGGTCGTAGATCCTGAGGCAAAACTCGAAGAAGAGCTCATCGTAAGACCCACTTCTGAAACCATCATTTGGAATTCTTATCGAAACTGGATTCAATCTTACCGAGACCTGCCTATACTAATCAATCAATGGGCAAATGTCGTGCGATGGGAAATGCGGACTAGGCTCTTCTTGCGTACTGCTGAGTTTTTATGGCAAGAAGGTCACACAGCGCATTCCACTCGAGAAGAGGCGATCCAAGAAACAGAAACGATGCTTGGGGTGTATGCTGATTTTGTAAAGGAGGTGTTGGCCATCCCTGTTATCCAAGGAGTCAAAACCAAAAATGAGCGATTTGCAGGAGCAGAAGAAACCTATTGCATTGAAGCCTTAATGCAAGACGGCCGAGCGCTTCAAGCTGGAACTTCACACTTTTTGGGGCAAAATTTCGCCAAAGCATTTGACGTGAAGTTTCTCAATAAAGAAGGTGAATCAGATTATGTATGGGCTACTTCTTGGGGAGTATCTACGCGATTAATGGGCGCCTTGATTATGAGCCATTCCGATGATAAGGGCCTTGTACTTCCTCCTAAAGTGGCTCCGTACCAAGTAGTGATTGTTCCTTTTATGACAAAGGATAAAGATGTCCAAAAGACACTCATTGAAACAGCTGACACCATTGCAACTGATTTAAAGGAACTTGGTATTCGAGTAAAAGTCGATGTAGATGAAACCAAAAGACCTGGTTTCAAATTTGCTCAATATGAACTCCAAGGGTACCCAATACGTGTTGTTATTGGACCTCGGGATTTGGAAAATAAACAGGTTGAAGTCATGCGCCGAGACCTCGGGGAAAAGGAGAGTTATTCGCTTGATGGGCTTTCTGAAAATCTTGAGGCTATGCTTCATGCCATGCAAGATGCTTTATACGCAAGCCGAAAAACAGAGCTTGAGGCATCGATTAGAACGGCAAGTACGTACGAGGAGTTCAAGTCTAAGATTGCTGAAGGGGGGTTTGTAGAGGCATGGTGGAATGGAGAAGAAAGCACCGAAGAGATGATTCGAAAAGACACTAAAGCTACCGCACGATGCATTCGTCTTGAAGACAGTAGTGCTGACCCAAGCGGTCAACAATGTTTATTTACTGGAGAATCCGCTGTAGAAAAAGTACTTTTTGCTAAAGCCTATTAAGCTTGAATTCGAATAAATGAAATCATTTAAAATTCTTGTTGCATTGCTCATTCTCAATACAGTGAGTATACCTTATAACCAAGCTACAGCACAAGACAACTGCCATTGTGTAGATCGAATCGCCAGCTTGGCCATTGATAATGCAAAAGGCACTTTGTCAGATGATGAAGTAGATCAGATCCTTCTTAATGAGTGTCCAAGTTTATATCAACTCTTTGATTCGGATGAAACTGAAGGTATCCAAAGTTTGACTACCTACCTGCAAGCTTGTCCAAAACAGACAAACCAAAGTCTTATGCGCTTAGAAGCTAGTGGGCTATTGCAATTTTCAAATCGAGATGCGGATAAAGTATGTTATGCTCTAGATGACTTAGACCGAATCATTAACGAGATGATGTCCGGTGTACTCAGTGAGTCAGATGCTGAAAACCAACTCAGCCGACACATGAATATTTTTAACAAAATGGAGTCGGCAGAAGATATCGATGGTATCTACCTAATGTATTCTTGCCCTACTACATGGCAAAAGTTTATGAAGTATGCTGATTTGCTAAAGCAATAAATCAGCACCCTTACGCTCCCACCGTTCAACTACAAATGAATAGGCATGTTTGTCATCTGATTCCTGCTCATAAACTACTTCCATAGACCAGTTTTTTTCCTTCCACATTGGGAAGAATACAGTCGCTTGATCAAAGCTCCCGTTCACCCGCGTCAACAACATGGTTTGTGCAATGGAAAGTCCATGATCGTATAACTGCCCACCCCCAATAATAAAGGCAGGTTTTTCTTGGCTACGAACATAATCATGAATCGCATCCCACGAGTGAAGCGCAGTAACCCCCTCCATACTCCACGACTCCTGTCGGGTAAGCACTATGTTTTCGCGTCCAGGGAGTGGACGGAAACTGGGAGGTAGGCTTTCGTATGTTTTACGCCCCATAATCACAAGGCCACCGAGTGTAGCTTTTTTGAAAAATTTTAGATCTTCTGGAAGCCTCCACAGCAAGTCCTTACCATCACCTAATTCATTGTTTTGACCGAGTGCTGCGACAAGGGTATACGTTGGAATTGACATCATTTTAGAAACGTTTAGACGGCAATAGGCGCCTTAATGGCTGGATGAGGATTATAATCTTCTATAACGATATCCTCAAATGTAAATGCAAACAAATCGGTAACGGAAGCATTTAACGTTAGCCTTGGCAAAGGGCGGAAGTCACGACATAATTGCTCCTTCGCTTGATCAAAATGATTACTGTACAAATGAGCATCACCAAGTGTATGGACAAATTCCCCTATGCCCAAGCCACAAACCTGAGCAATCATATGGGTCAATAGAGCATAGCTTGCAATATTGAAAGGAACTCCTAGAAATACATCCGCACTGCGCTGATAAAGCTGGCAAGACAGTTTGTTGTTTGCGACATAAAATTGAAACAGCGTATGGCAAGGAGGAAGACCGGCCTTAGCCATTTTATCGATCTCAGGTGGATTCCAAGCAGATACGATGATCCGACGAGAATTCGGAGTGTTTTGAATCATATCTAAAGCCTTGGACAGTTGATCCACCCCTTCAAAATTGCGCCACTGCCTTCCATAGACAGGACCTAACTCTCCCCACTTTTGCGCAAAATCATTATCTGTTTTTATTCGTTCGACAAATGCTTTTAGCTCTTCCTTCCATGCTTGACCGTGCTTTGGTAGTGATTCGACCAGCCCTTGCTGAATGAGATAGTTTTGAAAAGGCCACTCATTCCAAATATTGACGCCATTGCGGACGAGATAGGCAATATTGGTATCACCCGCTATAAACCACAACAATTCATGAATAACACCCTTCATGTATACCTTTTTAGTAGTCATTAAAGGAAATCCTGCCGAAAGATCATAGCGTGATTGATGGCCAAAGACACTTTTAGTCCCTGTGCCCGTGCGGTCACCTTTGACCACTCCTTGGTCTAAAATTTGGCGAAGTAAGGCATGATATTGTTCCATAAACGTGACATTTTTTTCGAGATTATTTTGATAACAAAATCAGAAATCGATTGTTATGTAAAAGTGATTAATCCTATTCTACAACCACGAGTCCCGGCCTAATGTTTATCCACAAGTATCGAGCCTCTATTATTGGCGTTTTTTGCGCATTGTTAGTTTTTGCCGTGTATTTTTCTTTACCGCAAAATCTAAGCTTCAATTTTGACTTTAAGCGCTTTTTCCCAAAAGATGATGCCTCGGTAAAAGCTTTTGAAACCTACAGGGAAACGTTTGGATCAGATGACGATTTTCTCTTTGTAGCCCTTGAGTCGAAAGAGGGGAAAATTTTAAGAAAAACTGAGTTAACCTTACTGGATACGATTACTGCGCAGCTATCTGATATTACCAATGTGCGGAATGTACAAAGCATCACATCCCTTCAAGATATACTCTTTATAAAGCAAGTAGTCGGCTTCATGCCGAATACAAATCAACCTGCAAAATTGAGTCCTGTAGCGATTCCTCTATTACGATTTGACTCGAGTTTCACAAACGATGTAGAACGGATTAAAAAAGATCCAAGACTTTATGGAAGACTCCTAGGGAATGACTCCATGAGTGCTGCAATTATTTTGTTTGTGGATTCAATGGGGTTTGACACGTCTGTAGCATTTATGGACGAAGTACACCAAATCATAAGCACTCAATGGGCAGGGGGCCATCACTACGTAGGACGGGCAAACTTCGAAAGAGAGGGCAAGCGAATAGCCATCGTAGAGTTTGTAAAGACCTCCCTTCTTTCCGTAGCGTTAGTTATTGCCGCATTCATTGTCTTTTTTAAAAATCCAACTTCCATTGGATTTTCTCTGATTACCATGCTTGTTGCTCTTGCCTTTTTTACAGGAATGCTTGGGCTCTTTCAAGTCGATATCGATCCCATTAGCGCCTTATACCCTGTGATCATTCTCATAGTAGGTGTATCCGATGTAATTCACATCACCTCAAAATATATCACCGAAGTCAAATCAGGCAAATCGAAAGGAGAAGCCATCCAGTCTACTTTGCGAAGTATTGGTTTGGCGACCTTTCTTACCTCAGCAACTACCGCTATTGGGTTTTGTTCTTTATTCACTTCCAAAGTAGTGCCTATTCGAATCTTTGGTCTAGCCGCTGCCGCTGGAATCATGATTACCTTTTTGGTGGTCATTTTCCTAACCCTAGCACTCTTCACATATATTCCTCCAACCAAACTCAAGAATCTGGACTTTGGCGACTCATTCTTTACTGAACAACTCAAAAAACTCTATCACTTTACCTTGCGAAAAAGTCGAGCCATTACTATTGGATTTGTTGGTTTCTTGGCCGTATGCTTCTGGGGAATATCTACAATAAACACAGACTTAGACATTGCAACAGGTCTCCCAAGAGGAGAAAAGTTGACCGATGATTTTTACTTTTTTGAAGAGCATTATAGCGGTTTTCGACCCTATGAAATCCTCTTAGAAGCTCAAGGCGATTACTCGCTTGATGACTATGAAATTCTCGTTATGATAAACAGTATTGTAGAGGCGATGCACAAGGAAGAGGACCTCTCCACCACCCTGTCTATTCTCGATGTATACAAGCAGTTTAACTATGGTAAAAATCTAAGGAAGAGCTTTGACGACTATGCCTTACCAGATTCTATGAGTTATCGCTCATTTCAGGCTTTAAAAGCCGATCTTCCTCCTACCAGCTTTGCACGTATTGGTTTAGTAAGTGAAGACGGGAAAGTGGGAAGAATATCTTCCACAGTAAAAGATTTAGGAACTTCTGATATTGAAAAAATAAATAACCGCCTGCAACAGCATTTTGCAGAGCACGTTGACCCTAGTAAATTATCCGTTCAAATCACAGGGACAGGAACGCTAATTGACCAAAACAACGCCTACTTAAGACAAAATCTACTCTTTGGTCTTTCAGGAGCAGTCTTAATCATTGGCTTGGTGATGGCTGTCTTGTTTAAAAATTGGAAATTTCTTGTGATTTCTATAATTCCCAATGTCTTTCCATTAGTATTTGGAGCAGCCGTTATGGGGATCTTGCAAATCAGCCTTGATGCTACAACCTCCATGATCTTCGCTATATCATTTGGTATTGCCGTCGATGATACAATCCATTTCTTATCTAAACTACGCCTCGAATTGTCTAAGTCGCAGAATTTAGAAAAAGCACTTTATCATACGACACTAGAAACAGGGCGACCCATTATTGTAACAAGTATTATTCTGTTCTTTGGCTTTTTGGTTATGCTCTTTGCCAAGGCACCAGGAATGATGTATGTTGGATTGCTTGTTAGCTTGACCCTATTTAGTGCGGTCTTTGCCGATTTGTTTTTGATTCCAATTCTCTGTCGATTATTCCTTAAAAAGGACTACCAATAAAATCTAGATCTCCTGAATTGCCTGCCATAGGCCCATGTTTCCCTTTGGGTTTTTAACCAAAATCATTGGCGCCACAGGATCCATGAGTACGAGTTCATTGGTTACACTTCCCAAAAGAAACGAAGAAACGTTACTCCGCCCTCTGGCAGAAATCAAGATAAGGTCAGCGCCCATCTTACGAGATTGCGCATAAATGGATTCTGCTGTAGACATCCCATCAACACTATGTACATTACATGTTAACCCTAAAGCACCGAGATTATTGTCCTCTACAAAACGATGAAAATCGTGCTGTCTTTGTTCTTCTAGGATGGACTTATATTCTTCCAAGGATTTGCCCGAGTAATGGTAGCCCGAAGGAACTTCGTAAAGGTGTTCACAAACAAACAAATTATAGCCCTTATCGGCCTCATCTAGGCCATAGGCCAATCGAAGAGTATGCGCATTGTGCGCATTAAATTGCAGCGGAATATAAAACTTGGTAAACTGAAAATGATCATAGCCCTCTGGAACCATCCATAAACTTGCATTCGACTTATTGGCGAGATCTTGAAGAAGTGCCGACCCTTTCAATCCAACTCGATTCATTATAAAAATCAAATCCGCTTTGTGACTTGAGGCTGTTTTAAGTATCTCTTCTGAAGGAGATCCTTCGTGGATACTATAGTGAAGCTCAACATCATCTATGGTTAGGTGTTGTTCAACAAGATCATGCATGGCTTTTGTCATTTTACCCTCTAATTCCTCCTTACTGTCGTCAGTTAACAAAGAAGGATAGACATGGACAAAGTGAATGGATGTAGCCGGAATATAGGGTAGTACATGGTCTATATAATTCAACAGGTTCGAATCAGAAGATGTTAAGTCCAATCCGATTAAAAGGCGATGAAAAGGTAGTTCTTGCATAGTTAGGCGTTTACGTATTCGGTCAGGTATTGATACGCAGGGGTAAGCTTTCCTGCTTGGGCTATGGTTGCCTGTTTAATCATCTCTTGGCTTGGGTAATCATGGGTCATCATAGCATCAAGCACATGCTCGATAAACATGGCTCCAAAATCCATGGAAGCATCTCGAGGTAATTCATTGGGTAAATTGTCAACCGCCATGATATCCAACCCATTACTTGAGTAAGGAGGTAATTCAGCTAACGATTGGGGGTCCACTCCATACACAGCATCTCCAATAATCGAAGGTCGAATAGTAAGGGGAATAGACGCCACAGGCGCTATATCACAGGTTATATCCGCTATGGTTGTCAATCGTGTTGACTTCAATAAAGTATGAGCCTCCTCTTGGGTGAAAAATGAAGGTGCACGGTTATCCCAATAAATGCCATTGATCAAAAGGTTTGTCGATTGGAGATAGGGCAATAATGTGCTTCGATAACCGCTTGGGTCCGTGTAAAATGACGTTTGGAATCCATGTTCGTCATGAGTAAACAGGGATTCTGTAGGTAACATAACATATTGACCCTTATGCTCACTTGATACATAGGATGATGGACTTACTTCCTCAAATCCTGCAGCCTTCACAATTTCCTCTGCCCCTCGACTAACCCGTCCAGTTCCTGTTACCACAAGACGTGCCGAGGAAAAATCAATCGCGCGTATTGCCTCCAAGGCCTCGGCAAGATCAAAGCATTTATGCATCGCAGGTAGTTCGCCAAGGGATAGGCGCATGGCAAGGGCACGTAAGCCGTTATAAGCCCCCACGATACCCGCCCAACGACCAAAAGCGATAACCCTTGATCCATCTTTGCTTCTAAGGCATTCATAATCAATAAGCTCAATGTTTTTTAAGAGAATGGTTTGCAACAAGCGTCGGTTGTAGGGTTGAGCCTTGATTGTGTGGGAAAAGAAAAAGTAGATTTTATCATCGACAAGTTGATCAATGGCGACTTCTTTGACGCCTAACAGAACATCACAAGATGACACGTCATCCACTACTTCAATTCCCCGTTCTCTGTATTCATCATCAGCAAAACATCTCGACGGAGAGGATTGAACAACAATCTTCAAAGAAGGATGACGCTGCATAGCCTCTTGGCATAGCGATGGAGGCAAGACCACCCGACTATCTGGAGGTGACTTTGTCTCTGCTAATATTCCTATTGTTCGTTGTGCATTCATATCAGGCTTCAAATTCAAACTCATTAAATACTTCCATCAATTGTTGGTGAACATCGCTTTTTGTCATCCCATATTGTGCTAAGGAATAATGGTGTTTACTGGTATAAGTTTTGTTTCCCTTAGAAATTTCCAAAAGGGCTGTTTCAACCTCCGCTGGCAAATCTAACTCCATTTGGTGGTATAAATCTAAAATAACCTGGTGCGGATTTTCTTTGATAACCTGGTAATCAATTACAAAAAAACGGTCACGAGCAAAAGAAGGTCTTATCTTCTGCATGTAGGCACAATAATCAATGGCAAGTTGCGCAAAATCTCGGCACTCTTCGCTATCATCGAGTATGTCAGGACTATGCAGACGCCAAGGACCCGTAAACATGCTTACCACAGAAGGAACAAATTTGTACGGATGGCGTACAGGATAAATCACTTTGGCATCTGGGAAGGTCTCCATCAGCCATTGTAAACGCCCCGTATTAAATACGTTTTTCACAAGTAAGGTCTTCGATGGATCCATTGCATAATGCATACGCTGCAAGGAGTTTTTATAAAACGCTCTCAAGCTTTTTTGAGTGCGTTGGGGCATGGTATCTACAAAACGCAACTCTGGAAGTTCTTTAACAAACGGACAGGCTAGGATGAGCGCAGGACTTATCATGGTGGACACAAAAAGATTCTCGTCCTCTTCGGGCATCGTAAAACCCATAGGATGTACATCCTTCCACCCTTTGAAAACCTTTCGCTCAATCCAACCTAAAAGAGTATGTAATGGGCCACCGATCTTGGAATCAATCAAGGCTATTGTATCAAACAACCGAATCCAAAAAATACATGGGAACAAGGTGTGATAAAGAAGTGGAGTGCAAAAGCGCTCATTATCAAGGTTGAATAGACGATGCAAGAATGTTGTGCCACTTCTTGGATTACTTATGATATACAATGGTGATTTAACCTCATTCCATCGGTAGGGGAAGAACAGTATTTCATCAAGCATCCTTCCCACAATGAGTAAAGACCAATAAATCAACATTACGGGCACAAGAACTATACAAAAAAGCCACCGTCGAACAGACGGATACTTAACCATGTTAAGCCATAGAATTTTACCGAATACAGCAAAATTGACAAAAAACAAGGAAGGATGAATAATACCCATACTAATCCTTAAAAATAACTTTCGCGCCATATTTTTCTCAAAGATTAAATCTCTACTTTTTAAGATGCCTGAGGTACTATCGAAAATAGTATCTTCCTACTTATGTCTTCTAAAAGGTTATACGGTGTTGCCATAAGCTTAAGTCTTTTTATTCAGGGCTTTGGGCAAAGTACTGCATTGGCCGTGTTATACTCGACGGTCAAATTACCATTGAGTAAGTTAAATTAGAACTCTCCCCATGGGATTAAGCGCTCGACAACTTTTTCAAAACCATATCGCATTTACCAATGATGCGCCCCTAGCCTTAGAAATTGAGCGAGCGCAAGGCAGCTATCTATTCGATAAGGAAGGCAAGTCATATGTAGACTTGATTTCGGGAATTTCTGTAAGTAATATGGGTCATTCTCACCCTAATATTGTAAAGGCAGTCCAAGATCAAGCAGCTAAGCACATGCATGTTTTAGTTTATGGAGAACTCATTCAAAACAGCCAAACTGCTTATGCCAAGGCCCTCACCGATTATTTACCGTCCAAATTAAACACAGTCTACTACGTCAATTCTGGTACTGAGGCCACCGAAGGTGCTTTAAAACTTGCCAAACGAGCCACGGGAAGAACAGATATCATATCCTTTAAAAATTCCTACCACGGGTCAACGGCAGGATCTTTATCTGCTATGGGCGATGAGCACTTTAAGCAAAACTACAGACCCTTGATTCCAGGTCATTATATCTATGAATATGGAGCAGAGGAAGGTGTTGATGCAATCAACGGTTCTACTGCCGCTGTAATCGTTGAACCTGTCCAGGCCGAAAGTGGTATTAGAGTCCCCCCTCCAGACTTTCTCCCTGCGCTTCGCGCTGCATGCGATAAATGGGGATGTCTGCTAATTTTTGATGAAATTCAGACCGGCTTTGGACGAACAGGTCATCGTTTTACGATTGATGAACATGGCATTTGTCCTGACATTCTGTTATTGGCTAAAGCACTAGGTGGCGGAATGCCACTTGGGGCATTTATTGGGGACAAGCATTTGTTTGAAGCCCTTCAAACACGACCCATTCTAGGCCATATCACCACCTTTGGTGGACACCCTGTAAGCTGTGCTGCCGGTCTTGCGGCATTTGACCTGCTAAATCAAGGACCACTGTTGGCTTCGCTAGAAGCAAAAGGGCAACAATTTGAGGACAATTTGAGCGAGTTACCGCTTGGATGTATATCACGCAAAGGCCTTTGGATGGCTATTCATTTTGAATCCTTTGAGTTCAATCAAGAAGTAATTAAACGATGCCTTGACAAGGGTTTGTTAACCGATTGGTTTTTGTTTGCTCCAAATGCCTTGAGAATTGCCCCACCCCTACCTATAAGTAATGAGGAAATCGACTTTGCAACCGATACCATACTTGAAGTTTGCCATGAAATGGTATAAGCTCTTTATCGTAAGCCTGTGGCTACTAGGAGCTTGCCAAACTGAACGTGTTCTTCCTCTTTCTTTGGAAAAAATACTGTCCGTTGGTGAACCTATACGTGATATCAATATATCCCCTTCCAATAACTCGCTATGGGTGGTCGGGGGAAACACCTACACTTCGGGATTTGTATTGAAATCTGACGATGGTGTAACCGTTGATACGCTCCTTACCACAGGGAAAGCCCTAGAACAATTGATTCAACGAAATGCCGATTCCCTATTGGTTATCGGCTACGATGGCTTGCGCTATGTTTCCTTTGACCAAGGCATGACATGGGAAGGTGCCAATGATCCAGGCTATGCCCCTTTGCAAGCAGGGTACTGGTTTTCTTATAAGCGCTTTGTCGCCGTAGCCGGGGAAGGATATAATCGTGGCAGTTGTCATGTTGCAGACTCTCTTTGGTTTCTGTGGGACAGCGTACAACAAAACATCGCACTTTATGATCTTGGATGGGAAGCCTTGTCAGAACATTTAATTGCCATTGGAGCTGGAAGTGGGCTATTGAGTCGAGATTTAGGGATAACGTGGGAAGCCATTCCTATGCAAGGAGATGTCTTTATTGACATCGAATGTCAGGAAGGACAATGTTTAATCCTCGGATTTAGTGGGCGACGATATATTTATAATGGCAATTCTTTTATTAGAGTAAATGGCGGCATGTCCAAAGGAATAACCGGTATACGATCTATGTCCTGTAGTGATGATGGAAAATGCGTGGCTGTAGGCGATAATAGTCTGTGCCTGTGGACGCGAGACTTTGGAAAGTCATGGATTGAAATGGATCTGCCTTCCGCTCAATGGACTTCGGTTCAATATGCAATGACCACAAACACTTTTTACTTAGGAAATCAAAAAGGGGAGGTCTATCGCCTTGTTTTCCCATAGTTAAACTGAATACCTGATTGTAATTCTACGTACTCCGCTACCGCATAGTGGCTTTTCATATGACAACCCGCAATTCCTTGTATTAGGCGGTTCCTTCCTCCTAGAAAACCTTGGATGCCTATTTTAAACCATAGACAATCATAGGTCATAGACCGGTCGTATAGATAAGCCCCTACAGCTAATTCTAAACCCATAGCTCCAAAGCGCCAAGCATCGGCAATAAACGCACTAGCATTACTTGCCGAGCCTAGCTTAATACTTGCCTCCCCCTGATTCAAAAAGCTTAATGCCTCTAACTCCCCCATATCCCAACTATGTTTAACACCAAATCCTATGGAATGAAGCGGTCCTGTGGAATACATGTATTGTAAAATGCTAGAATGAATGGGGCGCACAGGCCCTCCAACAAATCGATCGGTAAGTCCAATGCCATAGCGCAGCGATAGCGAATGAGGACGAAAACCTTCGTGAGCATATCTACTTCGATGACAAGTGGTAAGCGTATCTTGCTTAGGTTGCTTGGCTAAAGCATATCGTACAGAAAATTTCGCAGCAACCGTGTTTATTCCAAGATTAGGTGAGGTGGACCGAGCATTCGAAAAGTGAATGAGGTCAATTCCTTGACCCAAAGAAAGTCGAGAATTTAGTATCCATTGATGATGAATGCCAAGGTGAACTATCGTGTTAAGGTGTGAACCTATTACATTGTTTTCAGGATTACTTACTGGATCATAGGCCTTAGTAAAATAGGCCAACCCTGTCCCTAATCGGAGATCTAGTCGAGACTTGGGCCGCTGTCTTAGCGTAAAGTCAATAAAGGGAGACACCCCAATACCGTAGCCAAAGACATCATTCGGGGCACAATCGGCCACCATCAAGGTCAAGCCGACCCTAGGAAAGTTTGCCGCTTTTCTCCATGCAAGGCTATCATTTCTATGGCGTATCCAAGAAAGTTGATAAAGAAAGCTTGGTCCATTAACTACGGGTTTAAACTTGGTATTATGACGGATAACACGTCCGCTCGAAATACCAAATTCTAATTGATTCGATACCGTCTGGGCGCGTGCGCTGGATAATAATCCCAATCCCAAAAACAAGAATATCCCCAATACGAAGTGATGCATTGCAGAGGCACAAAAATTTGAATGTTTATTCCATGAATTCATCGTTCTCGAAAAAGCTCGGATTAATCTCAGTGGTATTCTTCGTTTTAAACGGACTACCCTACGAAGGTAAGGCGTGGGGCTTTTTCATGCATAAAAAGATCAATAGCCATGCAATTTATCTGCTTCCACCTGAGCTTATCACCCTATACAAAAACAACGAATTTACCCTGAAAGTATATGCCACAAAGCCCGATAATCGACGATACATCGATCCAAAAGAGGGGCCTCGACATTTCATCGACTTAGATACTTATGATGCTATAGATTCCGGATTTGTTGGATTAAACTACTCAGCGGCTAAAGATCTATATAATCAGTGCGTGGAGGACCATCATGAATTTGGACAAGATGGCATCTTGCCTTGGCATTGTCTACTTATGATACATGAGTTAACCGAGGCGATGAAAGGTGGACGTTTAGAAGACATACTCCACATCTCAGGAGAACTCGGCCACTATATATCGGATGCGCATGTCCCTTTACATACTACCCTTAACTATAACGGGCAGCGTTCTGGACAACATGGCATTCATGGACTTTGGGAGAGCACCATTCCCGAGTTAGAATTTGAGCAATATGATTATTGGATTGATGAGGAACTCTCCTATTGGGAGAATCCGTTGGAGAAAATATGGTCTATCATCCTTGATAGTCATAACATGCTGTTTTCGGTTTTTTCTGCCGAATATTGTGTGTCAGAGGACGTCACCATTCCAAAGTATAGTTACCGATATAGGCAAGGAAGAGCACATAGAACCTACAGCAAAGCATTTTGTACGCGCTATGCTGAGTTATGCGAAGGTCACATCGAGGAGCGTTACAGACAAGCGGTGCACGCGGTAGCCAGTGTCTGGTTTACGTGTTGGGTAAATGCAGGTAAGCCTCAATTCCATGACCGAGTAATTCCTATTAATCAATCAGACCAAGATGAGCTGAATCATCCGTCCTCCTGTGATCACCACTAAGAGGCTAGCGCGGAACGTTCGGTTTCATCCAACTCGACTCTCAAGTTTTCGATAATAAACTCTTGACGACTCGAGGTGTTTTTCCCCATGTAGTAGGTTAAAATTTCCTCAATGGATTGGTCTTGCGCAATGCGAACAGGACGTAGACGAATTCCATCTCCAATGAAATCTTCAAATTCATTAGGAGAAATTTCTCCAAGGCCCTTAAATCGAGTGATCTCAGGCTTACCTTTTAATTGCTCAATAGCAGCTTGCTTTTCTGTTTCATTATAGCAATAAATCGTGGTTTGCTTATCCCGTACCCTAAAAAGTGGTGTTTCAAGGATTTTTATGTGCCCTTCTCGCACCAAATCAGGGAAAAACTGTAAAAAGAATGTTAAGAGCAAAAGCCGAATATGCATTCCATCAACATCAGCATCGGTGGCAATCACTACATTGTTAAAGCGAAGCGCCTCAAGGCCTTCTTCAATATTTAAAGCATGTTGCAAGAGATTAAACTCTTCATTTTCATAGACAATCTTCTTTTTTAGTCCGTAACAGTTTAATGGCTTTCCGCGTAAGCTAAACACTGCCTGATAGTGAGGATTTCTTGCCTTTGTCAGGGACCCACTTGCCGAGTCTCCCTCCGTAATAAAGACTGTTGTGCGTTGTTTATCCTCGTCTTCAATGTTTTTTCCTTTGTCGTTATAATGGAATTTACAATCCCTTAATTTCTTATTGTGAAGGTTGGCTTTTTTTGCCCGCTCTTTGGCGAGCTTTTTGACGCCAGCCATATCCTTGCGCTCCCTTTCACTTTGTGTAATTCGTTTAAGGAGCGCTTCGGCAGAATCCGGATTTTTATGTAAAAAATCATCTAAGGCCTTCTTCAAAAAGTCAAGCACAAAAGAGTACATAGAGCTACCACCCTCCTCAATTTGCGTAGAGCCTAATCTGGTTTTCGTTTGGCTCTCAAAGACAGGATCTTGCATGCGAATAGAAATAGCTGCCACAATGGATGCACGTATATCTTGAGGATCAAACTGTTTGTTGTAAAAATCTCGCACCGTTTTTACAATGGCCTGCTTTAGTGCTGCCTCATGGGTTCCCCCTTGGACTGTATATTGACCATTGACAAAGGAGTAATACGACTCACCGTAATGATTGTCATGCGTTAACGCGACTTCGATATCATTTCCCTCAAAATGCATGATGGGGTATCGAATCTGCTCCGCCTCTGTTTTGTCTAGTAAAAGATCAAGTAAGCCGTTTTTTGAAACGAAGCGTTGACCATTTAGATACAGGGCAAGGCCTTTATTGAGGTAGGCATAATGCCGTATTTGATCTTCGACAAATTCAGTGCGAAAACTGTAATTCTTAAATATGGTGGCATCGGGTATAAAATGAACAGATGTTCCATTTTCCTTGTCACTTTTAATCCGCTTTTCCTCCTTGAGATTACCACAGGAAAAGGTGGCTTGTAGTGCTTCGCCGTCACGCACTGACTCCACGGTAAACGTAGAGGAGAGCGCATTGACTGCTTTGGTTCCTACCCCGTTTAGCCCCACCGTCTTTTTGAAGGCCGCACTGTCGTATTTTGCTCCCGTATTAATCTTTGACACCGCGTCCACCACTTTGCCGAGTGGGATTCCCCGTCCGTAGTCACGAATCGAAACATTGTCTTCATTAACTTGGATATCAATGCGTTTACCGTGGCCCATGATAAACTCATCAATCGAGTTATCAATAACCTCTTTAATCAAGATGTACACGCCATCATCTGCGGACTGACCATTCCCTAATTTCCCTATGTACATTCCAGGCCTAAGGCGTATGTGTTCCTTCCAGTCGAGCGTCCGAATATTATCCTCAGTATACTTTGCTGCCATCGTTTAGGGAAGATACTTGTCGAGGGTGAAAAGCCAAGTGCACGGATAACGCAGTTTTACACATTAGAAGGCGTAAAGATTCACTATATTGTTCAATAACAGGGGTCATGGAGCAAAACAATGTTTGGATGATTGATGATAATTTGGGGGATTCCATTTTAATGGAAGAAGCCATTTTACGCACCAATCTCGATGTGAACTTAACCTATATAGATAATGCACAGGAGGCACTGCAGAGACTGCAGGCGTCAAGTCCTGACACCTACCCCGATTTGTTGATCGTAGACTTGAACATGCCTGGAATGAATGGCCTTGAGTTTATTGGAAAGGTTAAAGAAGATGATCGCTTACAATTGATTCCTATCGTTGTCATGACCACATCCAGCCTCAATTCGGATGTCCGATCTGCCTATAAACAGCTGGCCAATGCTGTCGTTGTTAAGCCCATAGAATTTGAAGACTATATAAAGACGATAACAGCAATTCATACGTTTTGGTTAAGTACAGCAAAAATTGCGCGCTATGAGTGAACAAAGACCACTACATATTTTGGCCATCGAGGACAACCCAGGTGATGCATTTCTTATTCGATTCTATCTTGAAGAAATTGATCCTGAAGGCTATGTGATTCATGATGCTGGTAGTCTTGCTAAAGGCCTTGAGCTACTCGAAAGCGAATCCATTGATGTCATTCTTCTTGACCTTCATCTACCCGATGCTTCAGGGCTTGGCATTTTAGATACCATAGTAGAATCGCGGCCCGATGTTCCTGTTGTGGTTATGACGGGTCTATCCGATGAAAAGACGGGGGAAAATGCCGTGAGCAAGGGAGCTCAAGATTTTTTAGTGAAAGGACGTTTTGATGGCGCCATTCTAGACTCTTCCATTAAGTATGCGAGCAAGCGCTCAGACCTCAATAAGCAGTTTAACCAAATCAATGATGAAACCTCCTTACTGAATGAGGTTTTAGATGCCATGATGATTAGTCAAAACATTGGTTTTGTGCTGTATTGGAGAGAAAATAACCGATTTGAGGCCTCTCGCCATGTACAAGCTGTATTCTCCCTGAGCCAATCACATTATTCTCATGAAGAAGCCAATAAGGCATTGTTTCCAGATGTTGATCTAGCCAATGGGGTTTTGGCTCCGTTGGATAAAGAAGAAAATGTCGGCCCAATTTCCTTTATACTCAGTGGAAAGCAATGCACGCTAAAGGCTGTTTCGCATAGAATTGGCGCCGTGCTATTTATTGCCTACGAGGAATAAATCCTGTAGCTTATCTAAATATCAGGACTGTAATAACTCGGTGACCTTAAGCTTCCCACATCATACAATCGAGGAGTGGTTGAAAACAGATAATTGAAAAAAGGAGCGTCCGCAATTTGATAGGTTGGATAAAATCCAAAGGCAATATCGACGAAATTCAACCCAAGGTTACGTGCCTGAAAACGAATGCCTACTCCATAACCATGGTGTAAAATGCTCCTATCAAAATCACGAGGACCACCCGAAGTTGTCAAGGCAAAATCAGCAAATCCGTAGAAATTACCCCTTGAATTCCACCAGGTAATCGGGGTATAAAAAACAGACTCGAAATTAGCGACTAAGCTGCTCGAATACTTAAGTAATCTTCCATCCAATCCCTGCACCGCATTGAAACTAAAAAAATCGTTGGGTGTTCGATCCATACTCATCGCAGCGGATGTGGCTATAAATTGCCGAAACTTCAACTTGCCCAAAGGAACAGGGTTTGAAATATATTGGTCAAAAAGCCGAATAGACGCTTGATCATAGGAGGCCGACTTGAGGTAGATATTCGCATGAATGCCCGCTGTCATATGACCAAATCTTGGATAGATTGTAGAAGCGTTCATTTTCAGTGCTAAACCGATACGTTCCCCTCGATTTTCACTCATTTCATACGCCCCGATTAAGGCGATATTCCAACCCTTTACCAAGTAATCATAGGCTCGAAACCGAACAAGCTCTTCCACTTCATAAAAGTCTCTACTTACCAAACCAATGCCGAAGGCCACAAATTGCTCACTTTCGTAAAAGGGCTGACTTTCGGGAATTCGGCTGTATCCTCTGCGCATGTAACGAAGACCCACCGTCCAACGCGATAACGAAAAAGCCTTGCCTAGGTGCCGTGCACTAAAGGATCTAGCCAACCAGATACTCTGCCGGTTTGACGTCAAATCATAGGGCGCTTCAAAGCTTCGGTCAACCAACTTTGACTTATTGAAGTTCGCCTTGGCTTGAAAGGCCCATTTTGTATTGAAGGCTAAAAACTTTCGCTGAATTTTCGTCTCAAATTCTTGATTTGTATTCTCATGAAGCACCGTTGTTTTGATGTCCAATCCCGATTTAAAGACATTCCGTAGATCATGTCGAAGAAAGGCAGAATATGGATTCCACCTATTGAAATTTCCTTTTGCGGCTACCTGAATCGTTTGAGGGATACTGAAAATGTCATAGACTCCAAAGCCCAGCTGAATTGACCCAGGACCTCCTTCAAAGAGGACCTGCCAATGACGGTTGTTTTGAACAAGGACATTGACCTTCACCCGATGATCATCTATTGTATAGAGTTGAATAACCGCATCGCGATAAATGGTGCGTTGACGAAGAACTACCTCATTATCGACCATTAACTGCGCATCCACCAAGTCCCCTTCACGGAACATAAGCTGCCGCTTTACAAGCTTTGCATTCCAGCGATACTGATTGGGTTTTGACACAAAGTGGACATTGGGATTCCATTGGGCTGTATCCTCGATTACTTGGTTTTTTTCATCGAAGACAATTACATCTATTGATGCAATCTCCATGCCTTCAAACGGAAGAAAATCCTCTCGGACTGATATGGAACGATTCGTCTTTTGAGGGAGATTTACTAGATTAAGAACTTTGCCAAAACCTTTTGGATCCTCGTAAACAAATACATTATCCTCCTCAGCTGAGTCTATTGCATTGGATTCAACCTGCCCGCGAGCAGTTGATATAATGACAAAAAATAATAAGCTTAAATGCAGGAGCGACTTCATAAACAGGTAATTCGTAAATTACTTTAGAAAAATGACAATACTACTTATTAGACTGGATAAAATGCAAAGCCAATGAAAAAACAATACATTGTCAGCTTTGATCAAGGAACAACGAGTAGTCGATGCATTGTGTACAATGCGCAAATGGCAGAAGTAAGTCGTGGACAATTGCCTTTTGAACAGTTTTTTCCTAACTCCGGTTGGGTCGAACATGATCCTGAAGAAATATGGCAGACTTCTTTGGCCTCCTTTGAGCAAGCCTGCAAAACATTAGGCAATGCAAAGGACTCTATTGAGGCCATCGGTATCACAAACCAGCGAGAAACTACCGTAGTATGGGATAGAAGAAATGGAAAGGCAGTGTATCCCGCCATAGTATGGCAAGATCGTCGCACCTTGTCCTTTTGCAATGAATTAAAATCGAAGGGGATAGAAGATGGCATTCGCGAAAAAACAGGGCTTCCTATCGACCCCTATTTTTCAGCTAGCAAAGTGCGTTGGATTCTAAATTCCTCTGAAGAAATCCGTCAACGCGCAGAGCGAGGGCACCTATGCTTTGGAACTATTGATTCATGGTTAATCTGGAAGCTTACTCAAGGAAAATCCCATATCACCGATGCGTCCAATGCCTCTCGAACTATGCTGTTTAATCTTACGACTGGATCTTGGGACGAAGAACTCTGTAAGCTCTTTAACATCCCTATGTCTATGCTGCCTGAGGTTGTAGATTCTAGTGGTGATCTCGCCATAGCCCACCCTGATGTTCTAGGAGGAGCTATTCCCATTCGAGGAATTGCAGGAGACCAACAAGCAGCCTTGTATGGACATGATGCCATAGAAGAAGGAATGCTTAAGAATACCTATGGAACCGGATGTTTTATGTTGATGAATACCGGAGACAAAATCCTTGACCCAAGCTCTGGAATTCTGGCGACAGTCGCATGGCGAATCAATGGCAAGATTACCTATGCTGCAGAAGGAAGTGTTTTCAATGCAGGAAGCGCTATGACTTGGTTAGAGGATGTCAACTTAATCCAAAATGTAAAAGAAACCGGACAAAGTGCAGAGAAAACCCCTCATAATCCGCTACTGATCTTTGTCCCTGCGTTTACGGGATTAGGTGCGCCTTATTGGGATTCAACTGCTCGAGGACTTCTTATCGGTTTAGAAAGAAATACTTCCAAGGAGGCCATTGGACGGGCTGTACTCGAGTCCATTGCCTATCAAAATCAAGATTTGTTGCTCGCCATGAAGCATGCCTCCGGCTTAGAACCCTCTGCCCTGTATGTAGATGGGGGCATGACGGCAAATTCCTTTTTATTGCAGTTTCAAAGTGACCTTTGCCAAATAGTCATTCATCTCCCTTCTAATCAAGAACAAACCGCCTTAGGGGCTGCAAAATTAGCGGCAAAACCAAGCAATTTCTTTTCCGAAAATATTGAACACGACACTTTCTTGTTTTCTCCCAGTACTTCGGATTATAAAGAAGGATATACTCAATGGAAAAAAGCAGCTCAACGCGCCATGCATTGGACATCAACTCAAGATTAGTATTTATGGGAAAGCATCCATCCGATATTGATAAGAAGCATACCTCGTTATCCTCCTTTTATCTGTACTATCTCTACGAGCATCGCCACCCCAGAAATCGAGTACTTCACTATATAGGAACTTCAGGAGTCATTGCCCTGCTTATCCTGAGTATTCTATGGCAGTACTGGACCCTATTAGCCTTTATTCCACTTGTTGGATATGGATTTGCCTGGATTGGCCATGGACTTATTGAGCGCAATAAACCCGCAACATTTACCTACCCCCTCTACAGTTTGGCAAGTGATTTTGTCATGTACTTCCATTGGATTACTGGTAAGCTATCTCACCAATTAGAGGCTATGGAAAAGCACTACGGCTTATCGGATAAAGACTAATCGATCTTCCGAACTCTCAGCTTCCGAAAATTGGTAATCTTTAGCCGAAAATTTCTTAAGGCGATCGATTTCATGTATGCGATGTTCCATGACATATCGTGCCATAAGTCCTCGAGCTCGCTTGCTATGAACGGCCACATTTTTTAATCCCTTGGGAGACTTTTGTAAAAAGGAACAGCTTACGACATCAATTGGAAATAACTTCCAATCCACTGCTTTACTATACTCAGCAGACATAAGGTTGAGCAAATACTTCGTATCTAAAGCATTAACATGAGCACTCAACGCTTCCGTAATTCGTTGACGCCAAAAATCGTGATATACTATGTTTGTCTTGGGGCTTCGTAAAGCCATTTCCAATCGATATTGGCAAAGGCTATCTAAAGGCCTTACCCACCCGTACATTGCTGACAGAATTCCTAAGTGATCTTGGGCATAGCGTAAAGTATCGGGAGAAAGAGTTTGTGCATCAAGTCCAGAAAAAGCTGTTCCTGTATACGACCACATCGCCATACCATGTTGTCTATTCTTTGTGTGGTACATAGTATATACCGCCTCCGTTAATGCCGGTGACAACTTCATCCATTGTCGAAGCTCATCTTTCTTTACACCCTGAATCTCTTTCCGGACCTCTTTTGTGACTTCTTCAAAAAGGGGTTGGGAAGGAGTAAGTGTTGGATGACTTGTAAGCTCCATGGTTTTGGATGGAGACAATAATACCATCATAGTTCTTGCGCTGTTAATACACTATCTAAAATACTACGGTCACCGCGCATTCGAGGTACTTTCACCTGCCCTCCAAGTCTACCCTCTCGACTTAACCATCGATAAAAGTGGCCTTGTTGCAAAGATTTAATGTGAAGTTCTTCTAACACTAAATCATTATGTCGCTTGGCTGCATAGTCACAATTAGCCTGCATGAGTCCTTCGTCAAGATCTCGCGTAAATCCCTTTAGGTCTAATGGCGCTCTATTCCATTCAATAAGCCACTCATGCCGAGCAACTCCTTGACACACCTGAGTTGATGGACCCATTGTGTATTCTTCAATCTCGGCATTGTATTTATCGCATACTCGAGGCAAGACCTGTTGTACATGGGGTTCCATGAGTTCTTCTCCTACTAAGTTTATACTATAGCTTGTCCGGCCACTAACCTTGATTCGAAAGGGAGAAAGGCTAGTAAACTGGACTACATCTCCTGTTCTATAACGCCACAACCCCCCATTAGTAGAAATCACGAGCTCATAGCGCTCTTCAAGGGCCACCTCATGAATTGCCAGAGTTTTGGGCTGTTCATCGTTCCAAGAAGATTCTGGTATAAACTCATAATAAATACCATAATCCAACATGAGTAACATGTCATCTGTCCCTTGGGAAAAGCGATCTTGAATCCCAAAAAATCCTTCCGATGCATTGTAGGTTTGGAGGTAGTTAATGGACTTACCTAATAGCCGTTCAAATTGCTCCTTGTATATCCCCAAAGACATTCCACCCCAGACATAGAGTTCTAAGTTAGGCCAAACCTCCGCTATAGTTTTCGCCCCGGAATAATCCAAAACACGTCGAAGGAGCACTACATTCCAACTTGGAACGCCACTTATCATGGTAACATCTTCTTCACAGACCCTTTCGGTGATTTGTTGAAGCTTACTTTCCCAATCGGGTAAAAGGGTCAAGGATTTCCGAGCAGCCTGACGGAATTGAGCCCAGAATGGAAAATTTCGAATAATAATGGACGACAAATCTCCATAGTAGGCATTAGGATTTAACTCATGAACTTGAGCACTCCCCCCTACAATTAAGTTTTTTCCTTCAAACAACGAGGATTCACTGTGGTTTGCTAGATAGAGTGCTAACATATCCTTACCTCCTTTGAAGTGACAATTCTCCAAGGATTCTTTAGATACAGGAATAAACTTCCTGGGGCCACCGGACGTTCCTGATGATTGCGCAAACCACTTTGTTTTTCCAGGCCAGAGGGCATGTCGTTCACCTTCCATCATACGCGTAATCCATGGTTCAAGACTATTGTAATACTGCAGGGGCACTCTTCGAACAAAATCATCTCTTCCATTAATCGACGCGTAGTCATAGGTCTCTCCCCAAGAAGTTGGCGTGGCGCTTTGTACCAACTGCTCAAGCACATCACCTTGAACCTCCTCGGGATACTGCATGAAAAGCTCAATTGAGTGCAAGCGTTTTTTCATAATCCACGACGCAATGGAATGAACTAGGCGCATAGCAGTTTAATTTTGGTTCAGATACTTTGCACAAACCTCTTGAATCCCCGATTCAATGTCTCGCAACTTATGATCAACGGCATACATAACCTTGGCATTGCTGTAGTGGTAATCAAATTGAGTATAACGTGCTGTTTCTTTGGATATTCCGGGCTCTAGCCCTGTAAACCAAGATTGAACCGCATGCATTCGCCATGCCACCCCAGCAAGGAATGGGCTAACGGTTAACGTTGGCGGACGCTTGTTAAAGCCTTTAGCTACCATTTTTAGGATATCCGAAAAACTGTGTTGCTCTGCTGTAAGAATGTATCGCTCACCAAAGCACTTGCGCTCAAGCAATTTGAGCGTTAAATCAATTACATCTTCAACCATAATAAAGCCCATTCGCCCTTTGGGAGCAAATCGATTACCCTTAAACGCCAATTGAAACATACGTGAAGAACCTCTATTCCAATCACTGTAACCAATAACAGTCGCAGGATTTACAATAAGGACGTTTAGCCCCTCATGAAACCCTCTATATGCCTCTAACTCCGCCTTGTATTTGCTAATTGCATATCCCGTATTATGCTTGTGGTCCATCCACTTTTTGGATTCATCAATAATGCCGTCCATTTGATAGCGGCCAAGAGCAGAAACCGAGCTTACATGAACAAAAGATGCCATATTCAATTCAAGCGCAGCATTAATCATATTGGCTGTGCCCTGAATATTGGTCTCCATCATTTGCCGTCGTCTTTTGGGTAAAAAAGAAATCATTGCTGCCGCATGAATCACATGCTGACATCCCTTCATACCTTCTAGCAAGGACTGAACATCATTGATATCTCCTAAACGCCATTCGATTTGATCATCTACTTCTTTAAGCCATGGATCTACAACTTCTTTTCTGCGCAATGCCACCACTCGATAGCCTTGACCCAATAGTTTGCGTATAAATTGGGCCCCTAACAGACCTGTGGCACCCGTAATAAAAATACGATCCCCTTTAGGGTAAAATAATGGCTCCATTGATTGTATCCTTTCTTGCTCCTGTGTATTTCGCTTTAGCGTTTACCGTCTCAAGATAACGACTTAGACCCATCCAAGCGATGCATAGGGCCTCTTTGCCCTCGACAACCAGATTATCTAGCTTGATAACCTCACATTGACTGGCCTGACAAATGCTATTGAACAAGGTAGTATTATACGCCCCTCCCCCGGTAACCATTATCCGTTGAAGGTTACCGAATTCTATCCAACGAGCAATCTCCATTGCCAGGAAATGGATATAGGTAAACAAGGTATCGTTTAGTGCGTCTAATGAGTATTTTTCAAGATGTTGTAGTACTTCCTTACTGTACGAATTATCCAAGGATTTGGGCGGTTCTAGAGCAAGATAACTCAATGCCCTAAGTTGTTTAAGCAAACCCTCATCTACCTGTCCGCCTTTTGAGAGTTCTCCGTTGCGATCATATTCATGGCCGCCACGCTGGGCTAAATGGTTTAGAACTTGATTACAAGGCGCAATATCAAAAGCTAATCCCAACTTAGGCATATTGAGATTGGCTATGCCTCCAAGATTAAGGTAGCCGTCATGGGCAGGAAACAGCACTTCTTCAGAAAAAGGCAATATGGGAGATCCCTGGCCACCACAACTGAGGTCAGAAGATCGAAAATCGTAGACCACAGGACATTGAGCCGCAGATGCCATAGCATTCGGCTTGCCAATTTGGAGAGAGCTTCCAATGTTTGGGTCGTGAAAAACCGTATGGCCATGGCTTGCAATAAGGTCTAGGTTACCAATGCCCTCTTTACGTAAATGGCTTTCAACAGAATGAGCAAAAAAATGTCCTAATACTGCATCCAAGGTAAAGAGTTCTTTGGCAGAAGCCTTAGCTGCCATAGATAAACGATTGGCCAGTTCCTTTGGATAAGCATAGGTTTTTAGTGAGTGTATAGCAAAAGACCATTCACCGTTCAAGATCGAGAACTCGGCATGACAAACATCTAAACCATCCAATGAACTGCCGGACATCAAACCTAGAACCGACCACTTTGATGATGCCTTTTTCATAAGTTAAGGGGCCACAGGTAAAGAATCCAAATAAGATGCGACATGAGTGATTTCCTCTGCATCAAGATTTCCAGAAAAGGCTGGCATAACTCCTTTTCCGTTGGATATAATATGAACGCGTTCCTCCATATTGAGCGTGGAATACTGAAGATTTTTGGCCCCATTAAGTTGAGCATTACCATGGGCGCCATGGCAACGTTGGCAATGTTCAAGATAAATACGTTGACCCTTAGAAAGAGCTTTTCTTTTTCCAACCACACCGTCACACGAACCAATAATCCATGCTATGCAAAAAAGCGTTAACCAAGCACTTCTTTTCTTCATTACCGCGTAAGCGTTACATTACCCTTGTAGGAAACAATCTCTCCATCATACGACAACGCTTGGATAGACCAAACGTAAACCCCTAGGGGTTGTTCTTTCCCTTTAAAGCGCCCGTCCCAACCTATATCATTGATGTCAGACGTATTAAACAGTAGCCCCCCTCTGCGATTCCAAATACTAAAGTCTAGTATCTGTGTGAGGTTTAGCGAAGCGATTATATGAAAGAAGTCATTGACACCGTCTCCATTTGGAGAAAATGCAGTAGGCAGATAGAGGGCATTTTTTCCCTCGACAAAGACGGTAACAGAATCAACATTTTCACAACCGTTTCCACCAAGTGAGGAAAGGATATAGGTTGTATTCTCAAGGGGTTCAACGTCGATGGCAAGACTTCCTGGATTAAGAATGCTCGGGTTGTCTATCCAGGTAAGTACGGCCTCTCCATCTCCAAAAAGTTCAGCCTGAGTGTTCCGGAATATCGTCGTGTCATTCCCTGCATCGACAAGGGGTAAATCCAATCCTGTAACACTAATAACCACCGTATCATTAAAGCACGCATTCGAACCGATTACCGCTATGGACGTACTTCCGGTCACAGGATAAACTAGTGTAGCGTCCTGCGAGAGATCAATACTCGCCTCCGCCCATTGATAGGTTTCCGCACCTATTGCGTCAAGAATAAGTTCGCTTCCGATGCACAACGCCGTATCGCTCACTACATCTACCGAGATAGGAAATTGAACGGGAAGAAAAATACTATCCGAGTTCTCGCAGCCATGGATATTGGATGCAATCACTGTATACCAATTCGTGTCCAACGGGGTAATAAAAGCTTGATTTCCTTGGCTTGAATCTATTGCAGGGTCTGGAAGCCACTGATAGGAAATTGCTTCATCTGAAAACGCATCTAAAACATAGGGGACACCTTCGCACACAAAAGGACCTATTGGAAGAATGGTTACATCTGGAAGATAATTAACCTCAAGCTGCAAGGTGTCGCGATTTAGGCACTGTAAACTTCCAATATCATCTGCAATTTCCAAGACATACGTCTCGTCAAAAGATGGGCTAACAAATGTTGTATCTGCTGTCGGGTCAAGAATGGATAGATCGCTCGTTATCCAGGAGTAGCTATCATACCCAGGAGGTGCCGAAAGCTCGTAAGGCAAGGCATCAATACATACAGAATCGAGATCAGGGATTGTGATAAGCGGAAGAGGAAGGACCTCTATACGAATGCTATCCAAGTCTCCATAACAATAATTGGTCACCTGCAGGGTATACGTCGTCGTTACCTGAGGTGTAAAAATTGGAAGACGTATACTGGAATCGCTTAGTCCAGCCGAAGGCGTCCATACATATTCACTAACCAACCCTTGATCGGCGACATTAATTTGTGCCGTATCTCCAAAACATGTGGAATCTACCGAGAGGCTAATAAGATCCAATGCTGGATTTAACACCGTAACTAAAACAGAATCACGACCAAGACAATTATTGGAATCAATTCCCTCAACAACGTAGAGCGTATTGCTATCTGGTGAAGCAATAGGATTACTAATCAAACCGTCGTTAAGGCCATCAAGGGGGGTCCAAGCATAGGTTACGGCCCCAGTTGCTTGTAATTGCACTTCATCATTAAAGACAAGAGGTAAGTTGATATTGAGGCAAACAGAGGTATCTAAGCCCGCATCAATATTGGGTGCTGGATACACTCCAAGATTCATGGAATCCAATTGAATGCAGTTGTTTCCATCGGTTACCTCGACTATATAGGTTGTGGCAGAAATAGGGCTAGCTACAGGGCTTGCAATCGCTGGGTTACTGAGGCTAGACAAAGGACTCCACTCGTAACCCACCCCACCAGAAGCATTTAATTGAAGCGATGTGCTGCCGCATATAAATGTGTCGGCTGTCAGGCTCACTATGGGCAGAGAGTTAACCGTCATGGGAACAGAAAATGTATCTCTACAAAACAATGATGACGTGACAATGAGCGATACATTGTATGTGCCCGCCGAATCAAAGGTGAAGCTCGGATTTTGAACCAAGGAAGAGCCTTGACTTCCAAAGGACCAATTGTAAGCAATCAATATACCTGAGTCCAATGAAGAGGAATCGACAAAAAAGATAGGTGACCCCTCACAACGATCACCAAACACAAAATCTGCATTGGGTATAGGAAGGACTTCGATGTTTTGAAGCGTGCTGTCTACACAACCCAAAGATGACTCAACGGCAAGGCTCACCTGATAAAAACCCGGTTGAGGATAAGAGTAGCTAACATTTGTGGCATTCGACGTATCAGATAATACACTCAAGTCGCCAAAATCCCAAGACCAATCAGCTATACTGCCTTCTGTGGTAGTTGAACCATCTAAAAACTGGGAGGCAATATTTAGGCAGGTGTCCCATGCTTGGAAGTTTGCTTCGGTATACGCTACGTCTACTTCTACTGAATCTTCATCAAAACAACCCTCTGCCGTGGTAACTAAAACGACATATTGACTTAATGAATCAGGATTTACCGTGGGTTGGTTAGTTGTTTCGCCAGTTAGGCTTGGTGAAGCATTCCATAAATAGTCTTGTCCACCACTAACATTTAACGCAACGGCATCTCCCTCGCAAATAACCGTATCAGGAGTAATCACAATGTTTGGCAAGGGATTAATAACCAGAGGAAGGGTGGCCGTATCTCTACAGGCAAGATTTGAAATGGCATTAACTTGTATATCATAGGTGCCAGCAGGTAAAAAGATCTGAGGATCAATGGCCGTACTTGACCATCCATTACCATCATCAAAATCCCATTCATACGAGGTAATGCTTCCTGATAGAATGGTGGATTCGTTAACTATATCTATCAAGTCTCCCTCACAAGGAAGCGATGTAGAATAGGCAAATTCTGGCAAGGGATGAACTACTACTGTATCATACACTGTTTCTTGACATCCCTTACTTGTAGTTACAACAAGACTCGAAACATAGGTGCCCGCCTCTGTATAGGTATAGGTTGGGTTTTGAATGTTGGATGTATCAGCATTGGTCAACGTATCACCAAAATCCCAGCTCCAGGAATTGATGAACCCCGAAGTGGCAAACGAAGTATCGGTAAATACCACAGGAAGATTAAGGCATGAATCCACTAGAAAATATCCTGGGCGAAAAATGGGATACATCTGTACAATTCCCGTAGCGGTATCCGCACATCCATCCCCAGAGTTACCAATAACTGTGACAATAAATGTCCCGGTGTCTGAATAAAAGAAAGATGGGTTGGGAATATTTGCCGTGTCATCCGTAAGGGAAGGAACTCCAAAATCCCAGAAATATTCCGTAATACCAAAATCAACCCCTAAGTCGAAAAATACGGTTCCATCATCGCACTGAGCGTCAATGGTAAAAAGCCCCGTCAAAGAGTCTTGGGGAATACTCGGATCATAGGCAATATCAACTTCTGGAAAGTCGCATGAGCTCACCGTGTATTGAAAATCACGCGATATCGTGGAGAGCAATACCCCGTTTCGATATTCCTCAACACAAACTGACATGGAAAAGGTTCCTGAATTTGGCGGCGTAATCTGTGCAATACCCGTTATAGGGTCAATAGAAGAAGAACTTTGGCCGAAGGGATCGTTTGGCGAAAAACCAGGTCCAAACGTAACGGGCGAAAATGGCGGTCCATAAAATGTATATCCATTAAATGTAGGTGGGCCCCCTTGAGCATTTAAATCGTTGGCATCTGCAATTGGCGGATTATTCCCCTGTCCATTCCCAAGGCCTAAGAGTGGACTGCAAAAAGTGTATACTAAGGAGTCTCCGTCAGGATCAGTGGCAGAAAACAGTATGGTATTTAATCTATCCTCGCATAAATATTGTTCGACCGGTTCATCGAAGACCGGGGAGCTATTGATAATATTCATAGGGGGAACAACTACTGAAGAAGTAAATCCACTTTCCCCTGGATTAAGCAGATTATCTACTAGTGCGCCATTGCGGCAACATCTTGCATAGACAAAAGTGTAAAAGGTATTGGGATTATATCCCGGAATAGCGGTGGGCATATCGACCGTAAAAATATACTGACCAATTTCAGTATCAACGTCTGGAGGAGAAGATTGACAAGGATTAAGTTCAATGGGAATTGTCTCATCAACATCTAGAAACTGAAAAAACGACACGACAAAGTTCCCCGCATCATCAAAGACGCTGATTGTTGCAGGATCATCAAAGTTTGCATTGGGATTTCCATTATAGTTGTCCCTGTATATAGTAAGGGTAAATTCTAGACTATTTGTATTCGCGATTCTAGTATAGGTTAACTCACCACCTACAAGATGCGTTGCATTACCGTCAAAGCTAAAGCAAAGAAGAATACATATGACTAAAAAACATTGTTTCATCCTAGTCTTTAAAGATACGCTAAGAATGCCGTAATTGTTTTGTTAAAGTGTAAGAGAAGGGCCAAAAAAGTTCCAATTGAAGCATTTTTTTATCATATTCATAGAACAATCGATTTATGGATTTACAATCAGCCTACGCTACCATGCTGCTGAGCGCAGAAACAGGAGGGTCAATGATGGGCCTAGCAAGCATTTTGATACTTGGAATTGCCGCGCAATGGCTGGCATGGAGAATTAAAATCCCGGCGATCCTACCCCTTATCCTTATTGGTCTATGCGCAGGCCCACTACCTGTGCTTTTAGGAGGGAGTTCACTAATCGTCCCACAAGATATTTTTGCGGGGGCAACCATGTCGCATTTTATCTCTTTATCTGTTGGGGTTATTCTCTTTGAAGGAGGGCTGACATTGAAGTTTCAGGAAATCAAAGGGCTTGTAGCAACGGTTCGAAACATGTTGATCTATGGGGCCATTATCATGACTGCAGGGGGCGCATTGGCCGCTACCTACATTCTTGGCTTGGATTACCGAGTGGCCTTACTTTTTGGGACCTTGATTGTTGTAACGGGGCCAACGGTTATTCAGCCTATTATCCAATCTGTTCGCCCTAAACCCTCAGTGGCAGCCATTTTAAAATGGGAAGGTATAACCATCGACCCCATTGGGGCCCTTCTCGCAGTATTGATTTATGAGATTTTCTTTATGGCTATGGGGCATTCCGGAGCTGACCATTCTGCCATCGATGTGATACAAAACCTATTAATCATGCTGCTCATAGGAATCGGTGGGGGTGTACTTTTCGGGTGGATCTTACATGAATGCATTACAAGAAAACTTGTACCTCATTATTTAATCAATGTTTTTGTGCTCGCCTTTGTTATTATGTCTTACTCCACAGCAGATTGGGTGCAACATGAATCAGGGCTTCTAGTCGTAACGATTATGGGAATCATGATTGCGAATAAACCCAATGCCGACTACTTGGATGAAATCATTGACTTTAAGGAGAGTATCACTATGCTCTTGATTTCCGTTCTTTTTATTGTGCTTTCAGCCAATCTGAGCGGAGAGGATATTCAACGACTTAATGATCCCAACATAATTTTTGTCTTCTTGATTATTATCCTAGTCCTTCGACCTATTGTTGTTTGGCTTAGTAGCCAGAGCTCTGCACTGACTTGGAAGGAAAAGGCATTTATTGCATTTGTGGGGCCTAAGGGTATTGTGGCTGCCGCTGTTGCGGCGATTTTTGCGCTCAAGATTAATAATGGAATAGACAATGGTTATCTCCCGGACTCCCTTAGGGCAGATGCAGAACTTCTTGTGCCACTCACCTTTTCAATCATTTTGGGTACGGTGCTCTTAAATGGACTGTTTTCTGGTGTAGTGGCCAACCTTCTCCAAGTCAAAAAACGAGAATCCAATGGTTTGCTTATAATTGGTGCCCACCCCTTTGCCCAAAGTCTTGCGGCCCATTTAGTTAAAAAAGATTTGCCAGTTACCCTCGCGGACACAAACCAAGAAAATGTTCGCAGTGCTGCAAAACAAGGATTAAGGTCACTCGAAGTAAATGCCCTGTCCGACAAAATGGATGATATGTTGACCACTGAAGACGTCGGACAAATGTTGGCTCTAACCCCAAGTAACGATGTCAATATTTTTTCCTGTCAGAAATTTGAAAAGATCTTTGGAGATGAAAATGTTAGCCGGATCTGTAGCAAAACAGAAACGGAAAACAGCAGCCTGTCCAGTTCGACACGGATCATGGGAAAAGGCAGGCTACATTTTCCTAAGATTATGGCTGAATTTAACAACACGGATCAATTCGTGGACCGCATAATATCGAAGGCAGACTTACAAGACAGTTGGATAAGTCGCGAAGAGATTTTTCCAGTGATGATTATCGATAAAAAAGGAAAGCAAAAGGTATTCACTCCTGGTTCGTTGAATTTTCTCAATGAAGGAGATGTCGTGGTGCATCTCGTCTTAGCGCAATAACTCTTTTTCCGTAAAAATCAAGACGATGGGGAAAGATAAACTCAAAAAATTTGCGAAGTACAAATCCATCCCTTTTTGCTACGAAAATCTATCCTTTGACCAACCGCAATTACTCGATTCCCAAAACCAAGCGGTCAGTATCGCCGGCCATTGGAAATCAAATCTTGGTATTACTCGTGGCGATCTAATCTTAGAGCTCGCCTGTGGCAAGGGTGAGTATACAGTAGGCATGGCCGAACACTATCCTGAGAATGGCTATATAGGCGTAGATATAAAGGGGGCTCGAATGCATCAAGGGGCAGGCTTCGTTGACGAGAAAAAACTCAGCAATGCCGCCTTCATACGAAGCCGAATAGAATTGATTGAGCACTTTTTTAACCCAGGCGAAGTCGATGGTATATTTATCATTTTCCCCGATCCCTTTCTACGGAATCGATCGGCCTCTCGAAGACTTACCTCTCCTCCTTTTTTAGATCGTTATCGAAAAATTTGTGGCCCAAAGGCAACCATTCGACTTAAGACGGATAGCCCAGAACTCTACGAATACACGCTAGAGGTAATCCATGAACAAAAACTGCAAATCAACCATCAAATTAATGATGTTTATGCCGGTCCATGCAGCCTGTGGGGTTTACAGGAAATCCAAACGTTTTACGAGGCCATGCATTTAGAGGCCAAGAAAACAATTATGTATGTTGAGTTCAATTTGTTTGCATGAAAAACTCACCTGATTTTGCCGAAAAGGTTATTGAGGCAGTGATGCGAATTCCACGAGGTAAAGTCACCACCTATGGGGCTTTAGCGACCTTTTGCGGAAGTCCTAAATCAGCAAGATATGTAGGAAGCTTACTTAAAATGAGTCGATATTCGTCGTTTAATCTGCCGGCACATCGAGTAGTAAACAGACACGGGATGCTCACAGGTCAAGCTTTTTTTGATCACGAATACTCTATGAAAAAACGCTTAGAAGAAGAAGGGGTGCAAGTTGAAAACAACCAAGTTGTTAACTTTACCCATCTATTCTGGCAACCAATCGAACCGTTATGATAAATCCTCTAAACCCCATGATTGTAAAACAATTCCTTGTTGTTTTGTTTATTGGTTTGGCAAGTGCTTCGGGATATAGCCAGGGTACTGACCCGGACCTCATATCTCCTCAAAAGGCTATTGAAACCCACCTACTTTATCTACAAGATGACAGCTACAATCCTGAACGCTCGGCAAAAGCGATTCCAGCATCCGCTGGCAACCTAAAAGAACGCAAGGCAATCGCTATAAAGCTAAAAGAGCTCTTTGATGGCATGGGTTTATATCTAGACCCGGAACTTATTCCTCAAGATCCGGACTACGTCGACACCAATTACAATAATCAAAATATCTATTCACTCACCCCCTTAGATGCCTCTCTATATCTCATTAGAGATACGAGCGGCAATTGGATGTATTCTGAGGCTACCATTCAGGGGCTGGACAAGGCGTATAAAGAAATCTATCCATTGGGTGTGGATTTTCTTAAAAATTTACTCCCCTATGATGTTGGGACGCAATCCTTTCTAGGACTAGCGCTATGGCAATGGTCAGGTATAGGAATCTTAATTGTTAGTGCCTTTCTTTTGCGTTTCCTGCTCACTCAATTGCTCAGTTTATTCGTAGGTATATTATTCCGATCAGCACTTAAACGATTTGCACCCCAACGAGGAAAGCTTGTAGAAATGCTTCGGTTTTTTAGCATTTTCCTTGTTATAAAAGGACTACACATCGCCAGCTCTAGCTTACAGCTCAACCCTTATCTCTATAATTACATTACCATAGGGTTTCTTTTATCGGGCTGCGTGGCCCTTGTCTTTGGTTTTCTCAAAGCCATTGATATTTTGCAGGAATACCTCGCAAAAATTGTTGCCCGTACGGACAATCAAATGGATGACCAACTGCTGCCTGTAGTTGTCCGAGTTTTGAATATTCTTGTGATTGGAACCGGTTTGGTGTATGCGTTAACCGTTTTTGACATTGATCTTACCGCTATCCTAGCAGGACTTTCTGTAGGAGCCTTAGCATTCGCCCTAGCTGCCCAGGATACCGTGAAGAATTTCTTGGGATCAGTCACCGTTTTTGTTGACAAACCTTTTAAAATCGGGGACTATGTCAAGGTTAATGGTGTTGAAGCAACAGTTGAAAGTGTGGGTATTCGCTCTACGCGTTTACGCACACCTGATCGTTCCTTAGTCACTATTCCAAACGGGGAGTTGTCGAATATGACGATTGATAACTTAGGAGAGCGCAACCTGCGGCGATGGAAAACAGTACTTGGTCTAACCTATGATTCAAAGCCTGAAACAATCCAAAACCTATGTCGGTCTATTAAGGAACTCTATGCCCGTTCTGAACACGTTGATATTAAGAATAGCTCCGTGCACCTACACACCTTAAATGCCTCCTCAATTGATGTTTTACTCCTAATCTATATGGATGCCAATTCCTATGATGATGAATTGGACATCAGAGAACAACTAATTTTTGAAATCATGGACTTAGTGGCTAAAGAGGGTCTGAGCTTCGCATTCCCCTCACAATCGATTTATATAGAATCCCAGCCCAAGCCTTAACATTATGGCATAAAAAAGATGCGGCGCTTCTTTTTATCGAAACGCCGCATCGAACCAAGACTATGAACTCTATAGCGATCTCTCCTTTCGCACAGAGTATTATTAATACGTGAGAAAGTTTATCTTATTGTAGCTTTTTAAGAGTTTATGAAAAAAAAATCTGATGCAGAGCTTTTGCAGGCCTACCAATCCCTCGAGGATCATGATAGCCTTGCTGCATTGTTTATACGCTACGCTGCACAGGTGTTAGGTTTATGCATGCAATACCTTAAGCATTCTGCCGATGCAGAAGATGCTGTAATGGATATATACACTCATATTCAAAAACCACTGCGTCATCAGAACGTTCAGCACTTTAAAGCATGGATCATGCAGGTCAGCCGAAATCACTGCCTACAAATCCTGCGCAAAAAAAAGGGTAAGTACTCCATTGATATCACCGAGTTAAACCATATGGAATCCACTGATAATTTGCATCAAGTATATATTGAAGATCAATGGCTTGATATCATGGAAGAAGAATTAGAGAACCTCAGCGAAGAACAACAAATTTGCCTTCGAATGATGTATCTCGAGGGGCATTCCTACAAAGAGATAGCAGCAATTAAGGACTACGAACTCAAAAAGGTTAAAAGTTATATTCAAAATGGGAAGCGCAACCTTGCCCTTCGTGTAGAAGCCAGAAAGAATCATGAGTAAGCAAAAAAAACATATTCCAAAGAGCGATTCCTTTCTAAACAAGGTCTTTTCTAGAGAGCAATCTAAAGAGGACTATACTGATCTTGAATGGGAAGCTAAGGAGGGACTGGATCAACTAGGAGAAGAAGAGGCAGTCGAAGCCTTATCACGTATCCGCAATAAAATTGAATCGCAAAAAAGAAAACAATCAAAAAAACCAACTGTCATCCCTTTATGGCGCTATGGTGCAGCCGCTGCATGTGCAGGGATTATGATATTTATCGGAAATCAAATCATAAATTCTACCACCAACGAAGGGCCCATTTCCTATGATGCCCAAGAGACACAAGCTCAAGAGATTCCGCAAAACGAAAGCTCGGCACCCTCGACCGAGGCTATCCAAGAGACTATTACTAATGAACCTACACCTGATGAAGCATCTTCCATGAAAGATGGTGTAAAAGATGATGCGACAAACAGTCCCAATCCAGTGATAGAGGTAAAGGAAAATACCATACTTCCAATTCCGCCTCCACCCCCAGCTGAGCCGGCGATGCGCACAGAAGTCCAGGAAGAGAAATTCATCACAGAAAACTCAGGCATAGAGGAAGACAACTTTGAAGAGATTGCCTCTGAAGAAATAGTTGCTCTTGAGCTTCCTAATGAAGTGGAGGATAACTCATCGAGTCAAGGATCTGAAGTTATTGAGCAAGAGGAAAACCTACTTGAGGTGTTCATGCCCGATGAGATGGTGCCAAATGATGTGATGGACGATGAAGTTTTACCAACGGTGACGTACAGAATGAGTGAAAAAAATTCACTATCCACAGAGGGTATAGCTGATTCTGATCCACAGGAATCAGTCTATGATTGGGGTAGCGCATTTGCTAACGACCAGTTTCAAGAGATTACCAAACGATTTGAGGAAACTGATTGGGCTGAACAACATGCAAATGAAGAGGCTATGTTTTTTGCAGCACGTGCCTACCATGCGCTAGGCAAGCCTATGAAAGCCCGAAAAACCATGGAAGAAGTAGTTGCTCTCAATGGTGATAAGGTTGAGGAAGCCCAAGGCTTTTTAAAAGAATGGAAAGAATAACTGTATTCTAGGATTTCTCACTATTGAGGTAGTCAGCTAACTGCTCGAGCTCTTTGAAAAATTCCTCGCTATACTTGCGGACCAATGCATCTTTTACAAAGGCATAGATAGGAGTCTTCAGTTGCTCACCAAGTGCACACGCTGCCTTACATATCTCCCATTCCTCATAGTTAAGAGCCTCTGTGTCATTGAGTTTTGTAATTCGTATAGGGTATAAATGACAGGATATCGGTTTACGAAACGTTACTTTTTTGTCATTATATGCCTCCTCTATACCACATAGAGTAACACCCCCTTTTTCAATGGCAAACACGCAATGCTTCGATCCATGTAGTGAAGTCTTAAATACTCCATCCTCCTCATCAAGCGTGTAGGGACCCTTAGCATCCAATACTTCTTGATGAGCCTTGCTTAGATAAGGTCGAACAGCATCTAATATATTTTCAAGTTCTTCTAACTCAAACGGCTCTAATGGAGCTCCTGTATCACCTTCAACACAACATTTTCCTTTACAGGCGCTCAAGTCACAGACAAAGTGTTCTTCAAAAATTGCCTCACTGAGTAGTTTGTCTTTGAACAAAATCATTTCATTCGCATTTTTCTCCCGATGGCAAAAATACAGGGACGCTTATGTAAATCGACAGATTCACTTTTCCAATCCGAAACCTTCTTTGTTTTAATCCACTGGGTATCTAGAGTTAAATCACAAGAAACATGTAAGAGGGTCGATGGATTAAGTTGATTTAGCAAAGACTTCCAAAGGGCCATATTGCGGTAAGGCGTTTCCATAAAAAGTTGTGTCGCTCCATAGGCATTCACGGACTGTTCCATTGCTCGTATCCGTTTGTTACGAGAGGCTTGTTCCACAGGAAGATATCCATGAAATGAAAATTGTTGGCCGCTTAAGCCACTCCCTGTGAGAGCTAAAAGAATACTTGATGGCCCTACAAGAGGTTCAATCTCGAAGTTTAGCTCATAGGCAATTGATACAATCACTGATCCCGGGTCGGCAATGCATGGATTACCGGCCTCACTGAGAACTCCCACGTCTTGGGATGTAGATTTAGCCTCCTGGAGGGTTTTACGAATGTGTTTTACGTTAGGATTATGCTTATCTAACTCAAGCCAGCGTACCTCTTCATCAAAGTTTCGTTTATCCCCTATTTTTCGTAAGAACCGACGCGCTGTTCGGAGGCGTTCGACGATAAGGTACCCTATGGGCGTAATGGTCTCAACCAGTCTTGGATCCATACAATCAGGATTGCCTAAGTCACTGGGAATTAAATAAAGCCTTGGCATTACCGAATGAGGGCTACACTTCCCTTTTGCTTAACAACATGATCTCCTAGAAACCACACCTCCACGAGATAGGAATACATTCCCGGTGGCTGCATTTTTCCTTTAAACATTCCATCCCATTGTGGACGGTTACTCGACTCCTGAAATACCTCTTGACCCCATCGATTATAAATAGTAAGGTCAACTTGAGAAACTCCAACGCCGTAAATCTCAAATACATCATTTTGACCGTCTCCATTAGGCGTAAAGGCATTGGGGATATAAATATCTAGAGGCTCGCCTACAAACAAGGTAAACTCAGTTGAACCAACACATCCCAAACTATCAGAAACTGATACCATATAATCACTTGTGATATATGGTGTAGCTATTGGATTACTACAATCATCACAACTCAATCCAACAGAAGGAGACCATAAATACTCAAAGGGCGCTATCCCATTCCAAAGACTATCAAGTACTAAGGTCATTGTATCTCCATAATCAAGATATTGATCAGCCATAAATAGGCCAATTGCTTGAGGCTGAATGACCTGTATTGGATTTAACGTATCAGAACACCCAAGATCATCGGTTACAATGATGTTATACTGCCCAGAGGATAGATTTTCAAAAAGTGGGCTGGGCTGGATTCCCGTTACATCTAATAACTGATACGTAAACGTTCGTGAGGTATCTACAGCACTCACAAAAACCTCTAGACTGCCATCTGCATCTCCATTACATGTGGTAGCCACAGATTGGGCACTGTAGCTATTTGCTAATGGCTCAGACAAGGTAAACACACTATCCCCTCGACACCCTGTGCCATCTTCTACAAACTCAATTTGATAGGTGCCGGCTGATAAATTA
>PKDX01000019.1 GCA_002862745.1 Bacteroidota bacterium
AATATTGTTCCAGCCGATAACCTGCGATAAGCCTACGTTGTACTTCTCAGCAATCACGCTTAATACCTCGCCAGACTTCACCGTATGAATCACCTTAGACGACGAGGACGAAGAAGATGACGAACTGCTTGAGGAAGCCGTTCGATTATCTGAATAAACTGTCAGTCGCTGACCTATTGCTAGTATTGACTCTTCGGTTAGACCGTTCCAAGCCATAAGCTTAGAGAGCCCAACATCGTATTGCTCAGCGATACTACCCAAAAACTCTCCCTCTTCTACGACATGCGTAATGCTTTGATTTGAATTCGAAGCGCTTGAACTATTGCTAGTCGACACAGCGCTACCAGACTCTACTGTTGGGGGTGAATGAGCGCGGATGGTTGTATTGGAAGTAGTAACTTCTTGGGTCGTTGTACTTGTAGCAGCAACCTCTAGAGTTTGAAATGCTAGAAGGCGTTCTGCTTGCGCTTCTCTAAAAGCCTCTACGTCAACTTCTGTGGATTGAGATGTCCCTTCATTTAGAGCAATAAGCAGGGCCTCTCCTAACATGTCGGCCTTAAGGCGATATCCTTTAGGTTTCAAAGAGATAAGATCAAGATTGGCCAATCTTCTCGATTTCCAATCTAAAATTCTAGTCCTTCCCCCAGAAGCCCAAAACCAATCATACAATAGGCAGTCCTTCTCTTTTGCTATCGCATGAAGCAAGGCTGAATACTCTTCGGTTACCGCTACATTTTCTTGTTTACTGCGATACATATCTTGACCTGACACCAATAAAATGGCTGCATTGGGACATGCACGGTTGACCTTAGCAATCGTTCGGCTTATGTTTTTCTTGGTGAAAGGACCTAAGACATCTCGCCCACTTAGTTCGGCCATGGAAAAATCAAGGATGATCAAATCTGGATTAAGTGCCGATAACTGGGCACTGAACAATTCTGCATTAAGTATTCCTGCATACCCAGAACCTTTAACGCCTAGAGAATGATAGACTAGTCCAGAATCTTCAGCAGAAAGAAGGTTAGCCCCATGAAAAATAAAACCTGATTGACTTTGTGCCGATTTTTGACACATCAAGGTAAACTGGCGTTCGAATGGGGGTATGAGCGCTTCTAAGTAACCTAAATCTGTATTCATTGAAGAGGGCTGAATAAGGACGGTATCTTCGCCAGAAACCCACAAAACATCGAAACTATTGCTTGGCTCACAAAATATCTGAAGCCTCATAGGCCGTTGAGGAAGCTTTTCTTGAAATTCAAAAGAAATCTGAGCATTTTCATCAGCTGTTTTAGCCACCATGCCGGACACCCCTCTAGGAATGGACGGTGTCGTTCTACTGGCAATATCATATCGCCATGCCCCTTTATGACTGCTGGTGTAGTATACTGAACTAAAGGTGCACGCAATCGAATGGGGTTGAACCATTCCCCAGCCGCCATCGCCAGCTTCTTCCTGAAGAATTTCTTGTAAGTGTCCAGTGAACCTATCCGCTTGAACATGCTCGTCGCCAAAGTGAGCAATAACGAATGCATTGCTATCCGCATTATTCCAAGCTTCTCTCACATGAGTAAGTGCACTATCTGAATAACACTGGATGACATTCGCTTCAGGATGAAGGAAAGGGTAGTCATCGGCGCGTGAAAAGCTTCCTTGAGCCCAGGCAGAATTGGCCGACAAGACAGAGCATCCAACGACCATTAATAAAGAGGAAGCTAGGCTCCTATGAGGTGACGGTTGAGTATATTTCTCCATAATATAAAGTTCTCTAAAATATCGCAAGCTTAGGTCCCCTGCATCTCCACAAAGTTGGATTTGATGTCCATGAGAATCTACAAAGCCATTGTCCAGCGAAACAAAATGATTGAAACAAATGAAAACACGCCAAAAACGAATACCTGAACAAAAAAGTATGATAGTCCTTCTTAGAAAAGCACAGCATATTGTTTGTTTCGATAGATTGTTGTATCTTCGCCTACCCATAAAAAGGGGATAATAATCATTCATCATGAAAAGAACATTTCAGCCTTCGAGAAGAAAACGTAAAAACAAGCACGGTTTCCGTGAGCGTATGCTAAGTAAAGGAGGTCGAAAAGTTGTTGCCTCCCGCCGTGCCAAAGGAAGAAAAAAACTCACCGTATCCGACGAAAAACGTCTTAAGTAGACACTACAGTCTAAAGAGTACTCTTTTGTGGGGTAAGCTATTGTCTACGGGCACCCGAATTAGAAAGGGTCCTTTCACTATCATTTTCATTCCCTACCATGAATTCAACATTGGATTCAGCGTTCCTAAGCGATTTTTTGCCAAAGCGCATAGTCGTAACCGGGTGAAACGTTTGTTAAGAGAAGCAAGCGCAAGCCTTCTATCTCATTATCCTGACTTACCTAAGGCGGCCATCATTGTAAAGTATGGAAACAAAAAGAATCCTCCACTTACCTTGAAGACGGCCGTTGATTCGCTAGCTCCCTTATTTCTAGAAGTAAAGAATTCAAATCAAGCGAATGTCCAGCCTCGAGAAGAACAGGGCAAAGGCTGAACCTAGGTTTCCTAATTAAAAAGCGTCTCTACTGGGACGTAAGGAAGATTAAAGGCTTCTGCTACTCCCTCATAGACCACCTTGCCCTGAACGACATTCAGTCCTTTCAACAAGTCTTTACGCTTGGAGCACGCTTCTTTCCACCCATTATTGGCTAAATCTATTACATAGGGAAGGGTTGCGTTAGTTAATGCCATCGTCGAAGTATAAGGAACAGCGCCTGGCATATTCGCTACGCAATAATGTACCACGTCATCAATGATATACGTAGGGTCTTCGTGCGTCGTTGGCTTACATGTTTCTATGCATCCACCTTGATCCACTGCTACATCAACTAGAACTGCGCCCTTGTGCATTTGGGGTAGCATATCCCTTGTGATAAGGTTTGGAGCCTTTGCCCCAGGAATCAGCACAGCACCTATAATTAAATCCATTCGTGGAATCAATTCTCTAATGGTCATTTCAGTAGAAAAACGAGTAATTACATTGGAAGGCATTACATCATTAAGGTAGCGCAATCGGTCCAGGTTTATATCTAAGATGGTCACCATGGCCCCCAAGCCCGCGGCCATTCGGGCAGCCTGTGCTCCCACTACTCCTCCACCGAGAACCAGTACTCGGCCTGGCTCAACACCTGGCACTCCTCCCAACAAAACGCCTTTTCCCATTACAGGTTTCTCCAAGTATTTTGCGCCTTGTTGAACGGACATTCTTCCCGCCACTTCACTCATCGGGATGAGCAGTGGCAAGGCGCCTTGGTCATTTTCGATCGTTTCATAGGCTAAGCACACTGCCTTTGACTTGATACAGGCGTGGGTTAAAGGCTCACTTGACGCAAAGTGGAAATAGGTAAAGATGAGCTGGTCCTCACGCAAAAGACCATATTCTTCTTCAATGGGTTCTTTTACCTTCACAATCATCTCTGCTTCAGCATAGACACTTTCTATTGTGGGGGCAATAGATGCTCCAGCATCCACATAGTCTTGATCGCTAAATCCACTGCCTATTCCCGCCTGCGTTTGTACGCGCACTGCGTGGCCTCTTTTTACCAATTCCAACACACCGCCAGGAGTAACAGCCACCCGGTTTTCGTTGTTTTTAATTTCTTTAGGTACCCCAATATTCATAACCAAAATTTTCTCAATATTAAAAAAGATTTATCGAAATGCCTGCCTCGTATTTTCTGTGTCCAATTCAACGGATTGGGTAAAGGATTTCATTAGATATCGCATGGACCTTCGCCGATGATAAACGGCTGATGCCATTGCATTTGGCTGAGCCCCCACATTCGACTTTGCTTGTTGTGACGTTCTCCCGTAGCAAACCATGTCTTTTTTATGTTCTATACCCAACTCAACTAAGTCGTATAAAATTCTATGATAAGCTTTGAATCTTCGTGCTCTTTTGTGATTGAGTCCAATTAAATGAGCATGAATCCTGTTATCATCTTCAAACCAGGAGATCCATCCAATGACCTCGTCGCCGACAGAATATGTTCGCAGTTTGGGAAGACTCGAAGAAGTGTTTCTTTCTATCTGAAAATACGCAGGCGACATCAGCTGAATGTAGAAGTCTACAGCCAACATAATGTTTATGTAAAGCGGATACATTGCCTCCGTCGGCGCCTCGCTCCAGTTGCTGTAATCGATTACTTGCAGGTCCTTACTCCGCTCGGCTACCTGATTATACTTTGTTCGGTATTTGGCTCGCAATGCCCCAGCATAATCCTCCATAGTGGAAAAGCGTGTAACATTCTCCAAAATCATGTCAGGTTCTGATGGTGTCATGAAAAAACCGCGTTCTTTTAGACTATCAACCATCCAAGAGTCGGTTGTTGTGTAAATATCCTTAATCAATAATCCATCATAGGGTATCAAACCATTTTGTAACTGGCTAAGTAAATATTGGTAGGCACCCTTCTTTTGCTCTTGGGTCATTTCTCCGGAAAAAACCAAGCCATTGTCGCCTGTGGTAAAGATGCTTCCCAAAGACAATATCCTCCATTGAATCGGACGGACTACGAGGTCATATACCTTTGAGGGCAACCACCTCATGGGCCGAAAGTTATCTAACCGTTCTCCGCTAAAAGGCATCCTTTGGAGATACGCCCGTGCCAATAGGGTGTCGCCATCATAGACTGCACAGATAAAGTGTTCCATTGCTGGATTGCTTTGAGCTAAATGAGTGAGGTAATCCACTTCTTGAAAGGGAAGTTTCTCAGCCACTAGGTCGCTGTGGTTCGACGCAAAATCCTGAACAGATAAGACGGATACTGATTGGTCCTTATATTGAAGAGAAGCATTGCCCATGTCTATGGTAACAACCTTTTTAAGTCATTGTTTTTTTCCTGCCAGCTGACCGCAAGCAGCATCGATATCATGGCCGCGACTTCGTCGGATATGCGCCTCTAACCCATTGTCTGTCAATATTTCTAAAAACCGGCGTGAACGTGTTGGCGTTGATCGTTCTAAGGACACTCCCTTCACCGAATTGTACTCAATAAGATTGATGAAGCAAGGAAATTCTTTAGCAATCTTAATAAGATTCCTCGCATCCTCTTCTGAATCATTGAACTTTTGAAAGAGGATATACTCCAGCGTTACTTTTCGTTTCGTGTGAGCATAAAATTCCTTGATAGAATCCACCACTTCTTCAATAGGATTGCTTTTGTTAATGTCCATAATTTGAGCTCGCTTGGCATTGGTGGCTGCATGGAGAGACCATGCCAAATTAAACTTACTGCCGCGTTTCGCTAGTTTCCTAATGCCTCGAGCAATACCCACTGTAGAGAGCGTAATACGCCTTGAAGCCATATTCATCGCTTCTTCGGCTGTAAGAATTTCTGTAGCTCGAAACACTTCTTCCAAATTGAGCAAGGGTTCTCCCATCCCCATAAACACAATATTTGTGAGTCCTCTTCCAAATTGATCTAGAGCAAGCTCATTCAAGCCTCTAACTTGATCTACAATTTCAGAAAAGTCCAAATTGCGATCGCGCTTAAGTTGTCCTGTGGCACAAAATGAACAATGAAGAGAGCAACCAACTTGAGAGGAAATACAGGCCGTAATCCGCTTACTTGTTGGAATGATAACCCCTTCAACCGTCCGACCATCGTGGAGAGTAAAGCCAACTTTAATCGTCCCATCTTGACTTTTCTGGACAATATCTACTTCTGCAATGTGAAACACAAACGACTCCTCAAGCCTGGCCCGAAGACTTTGGGGAAGATTTGTCATCATATCAAAATGATCTGCTCCTTTAATCCAAAGCCATTCAAAAATCTGCTTGGCTCTAAAATGAGGCTCATTGTATTGCTCAAGCCATTGAGCTAAGTCTTCGCGAGCCATCGTGCGAATATTTATCTTCGGTACAGGCATGCTATTTGCTGGTGGGTTTACCGTATCCATGCTTCTGGATTTAGCTTAACACTGTTCTTCCAAATTTCCAAGTGTATTCTTGGAGAAAGGGCTCCCAATCCCTCGCCATAAACCGATCCAATAACCTGACCTGAAGAAAGAGCTTGACCCCTTGAAACCATGGGCCTAGATAGATTGCTATATACAGTGAAATATGGGCCATGTTGTACAATCACAGTCCAGTGAACATTGGTCATTTCAAAAACACGGGATACTTTTCCATTGTACAAAACACGCACTTCTTCATTTGGCCTTGTTTCAATATCTATTCCATTGCTTTGGATAAGTAGTGAGGGCATATCCGGATGACTTACTTGGCCAAAACGGGTAACGATACGTCCGTTGTTCACCGGCCATGGAAAACGCCCCTTGTTGGCTGCAAAAGAATTTGCTAATTCAACGTCTACCGGGTCGGGCGCGGTCAAGCTGGCCTGCCTTTCTCGCGCATTCCGTGCTTCCTCTTCTAAAATCTCTTTGAGCCGAAGATCTAGGGCGCTGATGTTGGCCTGGATCTCCGCTTTAATCTTTTGCTGTCGAGCCATATCGTTTTCCAATACGAGCAAGGTAGCGTTATACTGATCTTCCGATGCCTTGAGAAGGCGTTGTTCTTCAAGAAGTTCGGCTTGCTTGGCTTCTAAAACTGTTATTTGTGCCTTTACCTCATTACGGAGTAAAACTAAATAGTCTTGAATTTCTTGTAATGCACGCATTTTGTAATTCAACACCCGAGATAAATTTCCCATAAACCGATAGCGCTGAAAAACATCTTCAAATGAGGTAGAGGACAAAACATACATTGACCGGGTCTGTGAAACTCGATAACGATAGGCCATTCGAACAGCACCGGCACAATTTCCTTTAAGTCGTTCATATTCATTCCTGGTTTTGTTCTCCTCTTCTTGCAAGGAGTCTAGGCTGTAGGCTAATTGAAAACTATCCTGCCGGAGGAGACTAACCAAGGAGTCTTGAATTTGCCGCTGAGTGTTGAGTAACCTTAATTGATTAATCGTCACTTGTTGTTGGCTTTGAAGGCGTTGTATTTCTCCCTCTAAATTTGCTAAATCACTTCGTAGTTTATCCTGCTTGCTCACAATGGATGATGAAGTCTCAGGCTCTTGTGCATGCAACCAACCAGCCACCCAAACCAAGCCCACCACACAGAAAAGAAAGCTAAAAAACAGGCTATGGTTGAATGACTTCATAGGATGAAGGTACTTCAAAAGGAAGGTCATAGGGCCCTTTCTTTTCCAAGGAATTTGTGGATAGAGAAACTTCTAAGCCCTCTGCTTGGATAATCAAGGTGCGATCTTTGGCCCAAAGCCCTCCTTCTAATTCTCCGACATTCATCCATTGAAGCGCAGCCCATTGCTCAATAGAGGGCTCATAAACTTCTAGGTAATTTACCCCTAGAGTATCCGATGCAATAATCTTAACCATCAATCCCGCCGGAGACAACCATAGAGAGTCTTCTTTTTGAAAATCGTCTTGCTGTAATACCGCACCAAACATCCAAGACATCATCAAATCATAATCACTAATGGCTGGCAACCCAAGGGCGTCAAGTCCAGCTATAGACCCCGAATAATAGGTCCGTTCCAAGCGATTAAGCGCTTGTACTGAATCTCTGGAAAACAAAATCCGAGCCCCCTCAAATCCAAACTTGGTAAACTGTCCCCAAACCCTGTCGCCACCATTGGTTCTAAACTTTGCTTTAAATCGCTGTTGCTGATTATCGTAGAGAATAGTGGCCGAGGTGGTCATCTCTAGTGTATCCAAACCCTTTAGCCAGTTGGTCTCTAAAGAAGCAGGCTGCCGCCGTTGCTTAAGTACCTTACACTGAGGCATCAATAAACCCGCAACGAACACTAAGAGTAGCGCACCATATGATATACTTTGACGCATTATGGATTGATTCCGAGTATTTTTTGTTGTAAAAATTCTTCGGGACCACCAAGCTTTATGGCCTGCTCATAAAACAGAACTGCATCTGAGGCCTGACCAAAGCGTGCATAGCTATCTCCTAAAAACTCCACAATTTCATAGGATTTAAAGCGATTAACATCTCCTTGGGCGGTTAATAGACCGAGTGCGTCCTGGGTATTAGAAGCCTCTTCATATACATCAAAAAGCGTGGTTAAGGTTTGGATATACAGTGTCGGTTGGCTTGAAAAAGCAAGAGGTATCGTTTTATTCCATGATTCAATAGCAGCAGGAAGCTGTCCAAGCTTGCTGTAGGCGACACCCTGCATAAAGAAAATCAGAGGCTGCGCAAAAAAATAGGCCGTTGATTCTTCGGTGACACGCAAAAGGCTTTCATAATCCTCTGCATCATAATACGCATAAAAGAGTTCTCTCCATAGACGAAAGTCGCCTTTGTCGAGGTTGATTCCTTGGGTTAGAGCCCCGATCATTTTTTCATATTCGTGATGCTTTTGGTAAAGCATGTACAATGTGATTAAAAACTTTAGATCATCACTTGCTTCGTGATGCAAGACCATCGTATCAACAAAAGCCACAATACGCTTATCGGTTAGATTACTGTAGGACTTAACCCATTGGTTAATTTGCTCTTTCTGGAAAGAGAACCCTTGATTTCCAAAGTCATTTAACGCTCTAAGATCATTCAGCCAACTGGTGATGTCGCCCTTAGAAAGTGCACGATTGGCAGAGAAGTCCACCACAGCAGGGACAAGCTCTTTTATCTTTTTTCCTTCACCTAACCACACCTCCACAGCATGGTCTTTGCCTTGATATAAGAGCGCCGCCAAGTGGTCCTGAAAGGATTGTGCGTTTCCTCCGCGCTCGATAAAACATCTCTTGCTGAGCTCCTCCATGTCGGCCCACGCTCGCTGTTCCTTAAGAACTTCGATGTAGGGCCCGTAGACCTCATCGTCTAATCCGTATCGTTCAACATATTCTCCATATGAGTCAAGGGCAGATAGTGTATCGCCCATCATCAACTCTACAATTGCAATGTTATTTAGATGACTGCGCTTTGAAGGCTCCATCTCGTGAAGATGTTCAAAAAGACTTACCGCTTCCGGGAATTTATTGTTGCCGACGTATATCTCGGCCAAAAACGCCATGTACCACGTGTTACTGGGGTCGATCGAAAGCGCTTGCGTTAGGTGATAATCTGCACGGTTAAAGTCGAGTTCTTTAAAATAGATTACTGCCAGCTCATAATGCGCAGCATCATTCGTAGGAATAAAAGATAGCGAGGCCTCAAAAGATACTATGGCCTCCTCATAATTGTCAACGGCACGATATTTAATACCCTCGAAAAAAGCTCGTTCGCCAGAAACTCTATCCATTTCCAAAACTTGCTCCTCCTTATTGGATTGCCTTTTCTTTCCCCTATTCTTCTTTTGAGCATATAAAGGATTTGATGCAACATAAAGGACCAATAATGCAATGAATAAAATTCTTGGCATGGCGCGTTTTAGAGTTGAATGGTTGTATGATCTCCAATACTGAGGTCAGCCGCCTTGCCATGCACAGAACATTTTGACCCAATCATAGAACCCTCTATGCTTGCATTAACAATCTCTGTATCATGCTGAACCAAGCTGTTGGCAACAAGAGAGTTTCTAATCACCGTATTAGGCCCCAAGGTGACATGTGGGCCCACCACGCTGTTTTCAATAACACACCCTTCTTCAATATAAACTGGCTCAACAAGCACCGAATTCTTTACGCTACCCTGCATAACCAATGTGCCTTGAGCCGCTTTTATATCGAGCATTTGTGCATTGCTTTTCACTGTTATTGCTTTGTTCCCGCAATCCATCCATTGGTTTACCACTCCAGGGACAAAGACCGTGCCTTTTTGGCGTAACTGCTCTAGAGCATCGGTAAGTTGGTATTCTCCCTTACTCCGAATATCATGGTCGATGATGTATTGCATTTCACGGCGAATGTCGGCGGCATCTTTAAAATGGTATACCCCTATTATAGCCAAGTCCGACTTGGGATTTTGTGGTTTTTCCTCAAAGGACTCAATGCGATTGGACGCATTGAGGTTTACCACGCCAAAGGCACGAGGGTCATCGACTTGTTTGACCCATATTGTAGCATCCGCCGTGGGGTCTAAGTCAAATGTCGCGTCAAACAAGGTGTCTGCAAATCCAATGATTACCTCTCCATCTAAGGACGATGATGCGCACAAAATGGCGTGGGCCGTACCTAAAGGCTCGGTTTGGTAGTCAATGCGACACTCAGCGTCTAAGTCTCGCGCAATTTCTTGAAGCTTGTCTTCTACCTCTTTTCCAAAATCCTCTCGAATAACAAAGTGCAAACAATCTGCTTTACCCGCTAACTGAATGAGCGACTTACAGAGACCGGCTACTATAGGGTCGCCAGCAACTGGCATCATGGGTTTAGGAACAGTTAGCGAGTGAGGACGTAGTCTTGACCCCCAGCCAGCCATTGGTATAATTATATTCATAGTCCTTCATTGATTGCATTAATTTCTTCATCAAGAGGGTTGTCTATTAATTCAAAATTGTTATTTGCCGCAAACTCCTCTTGAGAGGATAACATAGCATTTGATAACTCCATCTCCTCCTCGTCAATGTTATTTTGAATTTCTAACAATCGACTATATCCCTCCAATACAAACGATTCATCGGAAGTATTCTCTTCCATTTCCGCAACTAAATCATATATCTCAAGGAATTCATTTTCTGTAAGTCTTAGATAAAATGAAAATAAATCAAGCATCGAGGACTTAAATCCATAATCAACACCTGAATAACTTAGTTTTTCAAGAGCTTGGATGTTTGTTAAAATAGTTTCTCTCGCTTTTTCAATCTCCTCGACAGTTTCCGCTTGGATTAATTGGTAGCCAATTTCTGTTTGTAGTCCGATTATTGCCTGATTATATTCATACGGATCATCATAGAAATTATCTGTTTTAGCTTCATCGGCTCTGTCCATTAAGTCTTCTATCTGATCTTCTCTAGAGCCATTGCCACATGAAGCAATCGCGCCCAAAAGGACGGCTAAAAGAAGGAAGGGGTAAACATATCTAGTATTCATCATAATTATTCTGTTTTAAATTATTTATTCATTGGTGATGTTTTAAACAACCGGGCAAGGGTCGAACGCTCTAAAAATACAGTTAACGCACCATACAAAACGACTCCAACCAAAGCCAGTGGCCAAAACGATGGTGCCTTCGCGTAACGAACAATATCGCCCATATGGCCAGTAACAAGATAGGTGACGAGTCCATAAATAACTAAAGGAAGCATTAGATATGCCGCAAGCCTTCCCCACTGATAGGGGATTGGAAGGTACCTTCGGCCTATGCTAGCCGATAACACAGCAATGCATCCGTAGGAAAGTACCGTAGACCATGCCGCCCCTACCATACCTACACGTGGGACCAAAAACAGGTTGGCTCCAATAGTAATGGCTGCACCAAACAGTGTGATATAAGCTCCTAGCCAGGTTTTATCAGAAACCTTATACCAAATGCCAAGATTGACAACAACGCCTAAAAAGAGATTAGCATAGAGTAAAATGGGAACTATATATAGTCCGGGCCAATACTCAGGTGCTATAAAATGACGCACTACGGGCATAAACAGGGTTATCCCCAAAAAGACAAAACCGCCTAATGCCATAAATATGGTTAGGGATTGTGCAATAAGAGGGTGAGTTGATTTATCGCCTGGTTTGGATAAAAAATAGGGGTCTGCGGCATAACGAAAAGCCTGAATCAATAGGGCCATAAACATAGCTAGCTTGTAGTTAGCACCATAAAGACCCAAATAATAATTATTAGTTGCCAAGTCAAAAGGGAGCAAACGGGTCAATACTACGCGATCAAGTAGCTCATTAATCATTCCAGCAAATCCAACAATTACAAGCGGAAAAGCATAGGCAAACATTTGCTTCCATAAATCTTTTGAAAAGGCCAGTCGAATTCGACGGATAACGGGCAGGACCAGGACCATTTTTATTGAACTTGCCACAAGATTTGATATGAAAATATAGCCCACTCCAATGGATGGGCTGTACAGGCTTGCCAAAAATTCACTGCCCCCGCTTTCATAAGCAGGTTTGCAAAAACCAAGAAAAAACACATTAAGGCTGAGGTTCGTTACAATCTCAGTGATTTGAATTCCCGCAAAGCTTGTGGGTCGTTCATCAAATCGCAATCTTGCCAAAGGAAGGTAGGCTATAGCATCAAGGGCAAGAACCCAGCCCAAAATCCGTACCCAGGACCCTTTGCCTGGTTGGCCAGCAAAGGCGGCGACTTCTTGAGAAAAAAGGCTCAAGCCTATTCCCGCAAACAACGATATCGCCATGACGGAACACATCGCGGTACCAAAAACAACATCTTTGTCTTGGTTTTCCTTGCCCGCAAACCGAAAAAAAGCAATAGCCATAGCATGCTGTAATACAATCGTGATAAATCCTATGTAAGCATAAAAAAGCCATACAGGAGCTAGCGATTCGGCATCGGTAAAGGTGTACGTATATAGCGGTGTTAATGCGAAATTCAGAACCCTTCCCAATACGTGCGTAAACCCGTAAATTGCAGTCTGCCCTAATAATTTTCGCAATGAAGCCATGGCCTAAGAATACATTAAATGTACAAGGCTCCCTCTTCCTTAATGAGGAAATCGCCGATTTTGATGCTAACATTCCCTTGTCAAGTGTCGTGGGTTTAGACGAAGCCGGAAGGGGCTGCTTGGCGGGCCCAGTAGTTGCCGCCGCCGTTATCTTGCCAAATGACTTCGTGTTGGAAGGGCTTGATGATTCCAAGAAACTCAGCGAAAAACACCGCAGTCATCTAGAAGGTATCATACGAAAAGAGGCCCTGTATCGAGGGGTGGGCATTGCCTACCCAAAAGAAATTGATACCATAAATATATTGCAGGCGAGCTTTTTAGCTATGCATCGAGCCCTAGCAGGTGTTGGCACCTCCGAGTCATTGGAATTATGGGTGGATGGAAACCGCTTTAAACCATTTGGAAACCTACGCCATCGGTGCATTGTTCAGGGCGATAGCCGTTGTACCTCCATTGCAGCTGCCTCTATTTTGGCCAAACAATACAGAGACCAATTAATGATCGGCGCAGCAGAGCAATTTCCCGATTACGGTTGGGATAGAAACAAGGGCTATCCCACCAAAGCGCACAGAGAAGCTATAGAAAGGTATGGAATAACCCCATATCATCGAAGGTCATTTCGACTCAAAAACTGAACTATTGACAATACCTTTGGGTTGTATAATTAGAAGATGAAAACTACTGCACTTCACGCAATTCATGTCGCACAAGGCGCCAAAATGGTCGACTTTGCAGGATACCATATGCCCATGGTGTATTCTAGCGTAAAAGAAGAACATCTATGGGTGCGCCAAGAAGTTGGCTTGTTTGATGTTTCTCATATGGGCCTCTTTAAGATTTCAGGAGAACTAGCCAGCCAATCGCTACAAGAAATCTTCTCTAATGATGTCAATAAGTTATCTATTGGTAAAGCCCACTACACCCTTCTGTTAAATGAGACAGGAGGAATAGTGGATGATCTATTGCTTTATCGCATGACTGCCAACGAATATCTTGCTGTGGTCAATGCCGCCAATATTGCAAAAGACTGGGACCACATAGTGGACAACAAAAAGACAGAAGCTCTTTGGGAGAATCTGTCCGACGACTGGAGCATATTGGCACTACAGGGGCCGCGATCCACGGAAGTCATGCAACATATACTTAATGAGTCTTCCTCGAGCCTTTCAAGCCTCAACGACTGTTGCCCTGTTACCTTTTCTACTGGAGCAAAGGGATATGTTGCCCGAACGGGATATACGGGGGAAGTTGGATATGAAATAATTATCCCTCAAGGAGATACGAATGGTTTGTGGGAAATCCTTGAAGAGGGAGAGCATAATCTGAGACTAATTGGTTTAGGGGCAAGAGATACGCTGCGCACAGAAATGGGCTTTTGTTTGTATGGGCAAGATATTGATGAAAATAAAAGCCCGAAAGAAGCAGGGCTGATGTGGGCAGTTCATGCTCAGGGCCACTTTCTTGGAAAAGCTGCTCTCGACCTGCAAAATCCAGGCAAAAAGCGGCTTGGGTTTGTCTTGGATAGCTACCGAATAGCCCGTCCAGGCCAAGCAATCTTACATCCTGAAACGCTAGAAACCCTTGGTGAAATCACCTCGGGGTGTCCTTCTTTTAGCACGGAACAGTCCATTGCGATTGGCTATATAGACGCCGATCTTGAAAAATCCCTGAATCATGTCTTGGTTGACATCCGAGGAAAACACATTGCCGCTCAACGAAGCAAAATGCCTTTTTACAAAATATCAGCACAACATGCCTAAGCTCGACCCTTTTCAGCCTAAGCAGGGCGCAGGACCTGATTCCAACCCCATTGACAAGGATAAAATTGCTGAGAATCCGCACAACCTGCCTTATGCCCACTCCGTAGCAAGCTTAAAAATTGAGCCAAATAAAGAAGGAGCCATCAAGGGAATGGCTCTTTCGGCAATGTATGAGCAAACAGGTGCGCAGATGTCGCAAATTCAAGAACAGGTGAGAACTCTTTTTGAACAGGCTCAAAAACTCAAGGAGCGCGTCCGAATATCTGAGCTTATCTATGAAGCTGAAATACGGTTTGAGCCTGTAATTGGTCAACACTACCACTTATACCAACGAAGCAATGAAAGCCATGTCCTTTCTATGGTAGCGCCCAAGGATTGGGGGAAAACCCTGCCATTTGAAGTCCATGTTGCTGAGGTCCGATTGCTCGCAGATCATAGCTGGGATGTCACGTTCAGCAATAAAGACAGTGAAAGTTAGGGGAAGAATGGGATTTTGAAGAATCTCGGCTTACCTTAGATTTAATAAATGACATTAGATTATGTACAGTATTATATTCTCGTTAGTTCTTGGATGGCTATCCGTACAAGAACTATTAATTGTTGGTGCAATCATTTTGCTTCTTTTCGGAGGCCGTAAGCTACCTGAACTCATGCGAGGGCTTGGTAAAGGTATTCGCGAGTTTAACGCCGCCAAAGCCAATGTTCGCAATGAAGTAGAAGAAGGACTTAGATCTGAAGAGCGAAAGGCAAGTGAGCGAAAAAAAATGAATGACAACCCTAAAGACTCTACGAACGACAGCGCAGAAGCATGAAGTCCATCGAGGCAACATGGCAGGATGTTCAGCAAGGCCTGCTAACCTTTACGCAAGTTGTCAATTCTTGCCTTACGCGCATTGAGGAAAGCGAGCATTGCAATATCTACATTGAAGTTTACCGAGAGGAAGCCCTAGCAAAAGCCAAAAAACTTGATGAGAAAGTGTCGAATGGAGAAGCCCTAGGCTCCATGTTAGGCGGAATTGTAGCCTTAAAGGACAATCTCTGTTATACGAGTCACACGGTAACCGCAGCATCCGCCATACTCAAAGACTTTGTAAGCCCCTACACAGCAACAGCCGTTCAGCATCTTCTCGATGAGGATGCCATTATCATTGGACGGGTTAATTGCGATGAGTTCGCCATGGGGTCTGCAACTGGTTTTTCTGTGTATGGCGCCACCCTGAACCCACTCGATACAAGTCGCGCACCCGGAGGATCTTCGGGAGGATCGGCTGCTGCGGTAGCTGCCAAAACATGTCATGTAGCCCTTGGCTCGGATACAGGGGGCTCTATACGCCAACCCGCTAGCTTTTGCGGAACCTATGGATTAAAACCCACCTATGGTAGAATTTCTCGTCATGGCCTGATTGCCTTTGCTTCTTCCTTTGACCAGATTGGGCCGTTTTCTCATTCGATTGAGGACATCAGCCGCGCGACTCAAGTTATGTCGAGCAAGCCATGTGCCTATGATTCCACGTCAATACACAGGGCATGGAATACAACCAAACCCAACACGAATCTGCGAATTGCAAGCTTCAGTCACCTTGCATCGGCAGAATACTGCAATGAAGACGTTCAGAAAAATTATCATGATACCATAGAGAAAATGAAGGCTTGTGGCATGACCGTGGAAACCAAAGAGTTTACCCTGATTGACTACATGTTATCTGCCTATTATATTTTAACGACTGCAGAAGCTTCAAGTAATCTATCGCGGTTTGATGGTATGCGCTATGGCCATCGCTCAGATAAAGCGGAAAACCTTGAGGAGGTGTACACCCTCTCACGGTCTGAGGGCTTCGGTAAAGAAGTGAAAAATCGGATTATGCTCGGGACCTTTGTGCTAAGCTCTGGGCATTACGACGCCTACTATGAAAAAGCTATGCGTGCACGTCATAAGGTTCGTTCCTTTTTTGATGCGATTCTAGAAGATTTCGATGCGATTGCCCTGCCCACTTCCCCGACTACAGCCTTTGCACAAATCACAAAAGATGCTGACGGGGTGGAACAATACAATGCTGATATTTTTACTGTTGTGGCCAATTTAACAGGCCACCCTGCACTAAGCATTCCTAACGGACCGGGAAACGATAACCTGCCCACTGGGTTTCAATTGGTCGGACGAATGTTTGAAGAGCAGCAATTACTAGACATTGCTAAAGAGATCAAGCCCTTATGATTCAAGATTATCTAGACCAGTTGATTGTTGTTGGGGATCGCTTGATTATTGAGCCCTCAGAGAGCAGTGACCGAACAGATAGCGGACTATACCTTCCTCCAAACGTTAAAGAAAAAGAAGAAATCCAAAGTGGCTATGTGTTGAAAGTCGGCCCAGGACATCCCATCGCATTTGATGAAGAAAGCGAGCCTTGGAAGTCAAACGACAATCCGGTCAAATACATTCCCGTGCAGGCAAAAGAAGGCGATTTTGCCTTTTTTCTCAAGAAGTACGCCTATGAGGTGGTGTTTAAAGGACATACGCTTATGATTGTTCCTCAAACCTCTATTTTGTTGCTTCAACGAGACGAGGGACTTTTTGAGTAAAATGTCAACTTTTGATTGCCTGTGCGTGTTATCTTTATTGAATAAATAACACCATGAATTTTCCTGATAATCTATTGTATTCCAAAGACCATGAATGGATCAAGGTCGAAGGCGAAATCGCCACCGTTGGCATCACTGACTTTGCCCAAAGCGAATTGGGAGACATCGTTTTTGTTGATGTTGACACCGTTGAAGAATCTCTTGACAAAGAAGCTGTTTTTGGAACCATTGAAGCGGTGAAAACAGTGTCCGATATGTTTATGCCTGTTGCAGGAGAAGTTGTTGAAGTGAATGAGGCCCTTGAAGACAACCCAGAGCTGGTCAACAGCGACCCTTATGGAGAAGGTTGGATCGTAAAAATCAAGATCAACGCATCAGACGCTGCTGCACTTATGGACAGCGCATCTTATAAGTCCATGGTCGAAGGGTAGCCAAGATTGTTTTGATCGTAATCTACAGAATTGGGCTAGGGTTTTGGGTTGTACTCCTTGCCTACCTCTCTCTAAGACAAAGTTCAGTGTCTCCGCCCCTCTTCCCTCACGCGGACAAAGTCTTTCATCTATTGTTTTATGGTGTGCTGTCCTTGCTAGCTTTCGGAGCTCATAGCACAAAACCCAATGGAAAGCTGCTTGTATATATTGCCTTAACATGTTTTTTCTACGGCATTTTTTTAGAATTTATGCAGAGATTTGCGACAAAAAGTCGTTTTTTTGAGGTATTAGACATTGTCGCTAATGGAATAGGAGTCTTTTCTGCATCTACAGTGTATTCAATGTTTACAAAGAAAAAATTATGGGTTTAGGAATACTTATTACACTCGTTGGATTTATAGGATCCGTCGCCCTTTTGTTTGGATTGGTGTGGTACTTAATGACACTTGGCGGAGAAGAAAGCGATGTCAATTTGATTGCCCAAAACAAGGCCAATCCTCTGCAAAAGAAAGCCAAAGGAAAGGACTTGCGCCCTTGGGCAGCCGTACTTGTTTTAGGAGGATTCCTCAGTGTTTCAACCACAACAATTTTTGTTTTTTCAAGCAAATCGGCTACAGATAGCCTCAATCAAATGTTTTCTTCCGTATGGGAAATCGAAGCCAAGCCCTCTGATTTTTTGGTGACGGTTGAAGAGGAAGAAATCCTAGACCCACCGCCTTCTGAACCACCACCACCGCCACCACCGCCACCGACGGTAGACAATGTGGTGATCAGTGAGGAGAAAATAGATACCGTAATTGCCATTGACACCACTGCGGTGATTATCGAGCCCGACATTGTTATTGATGAGCCGCAAATTGAGGATGATGTCATTGTCGATGTTCCTCAACAAAAGGCATGCTTTAAAGATGCTGATGCGAATTGTGGGAGTCTATCGGGTACGGAACAAGACGAGTGCTGCCAAAAAGCCATTTTGACCTACTTGGCTAAAGTTGAATACCCGACTCAGGCTAAGGACTTAGGTGTAGAGGGTAAGGTGCTTCTTCGCTTTGTTGTTGAAAAAGATGGAAGTATTTCTCAAATCGAAAAAGTTCGAGGAGATGATATGCTTGCGTCTGCAGCGATTCGCCACATCAAAAACTCTGGCGGGAAGTGGGTGCCTGGCCAAAATAACGGTGAAAGTGTGCGCTCACGCTTTGTGGCACCTTTTACTTTTAAATTACGCTAAGCGACTTTACGTATTCATACAATGACCAATAGGGCGCAGCGCCACCTCGTAAACATTATACTTTCTCTACTCTGTATGGCATGTAGCACCTCGCTCTTCGCCCAAGATGAGTATGTACGCGCTGAGCGGCTCTTTAATGAAGCTAAATTTGATTCTGCTGCCCAACTATATCTCGACCTCTTTAACGCTGAGTCGCCGAAAAACCCCTCTACCTATCTTGCCCTAAGTCGATCATTATATGAAGTAAAGAACTTCGATCGCCTAGGTCTAGTTGCCGAAAAATATCGCATTGACAGCAAGGACCCCCTGGGATATATTGATCAATATTGGGCGCTTGTAAGCAGGGGAAAGGAAAAAAAAGCTGACAACCTATGGAAAGAGATTACAGCTTACTCCAGGGCTTCAACAGAGGTTAACTGTAGTCGTTTAATGCAGCGTTTGATTCGATATGGGGCATTTAGCCAAGCAAAAACGATCTTCTCTCAGTTTGCTCCCGCCATCCACTCAGCCCCTCAAAACCTTGTGGAACAATATTTAGAACTTTATTTTCTTGAGGACTCCATGGATAAAGCCCTAGCTCTTTCATTGGAATATCTGAAGGAACGGCCGTTGCAAGTTGAAGGTTTTCAAAGATTCTTTGATCGACAAAAATCAAAAGAAGGTTTCTACAGTTTATTCAAACAAAAGCTCTTTACCTATACCAGTCAACATCCCGAGGTGTCTTTTACGCTTCACCTGCTCATATGGCTTGAACAAGTTCATGGAAATTTTGGGGAGGCCGCACGGTTTGGCCTAATGCTGGCGCGGCGATCAGCAGGTTTTATTGTCAACCTGCTTGCCTTGGCCCAGGATGCATTCAACAACGATGCCCTTGTTCAATGCCTTGAATTGTGTGACTTTGTCTTGGCCTCAGATTATGTTAACGCCTATGGGGGCAAGGCCGCCCAACTTAAACTAGCTACACAAAAACGCCTTCTCGACCAAGGAGAAGACCAGGCTGTAGATCTGAATTATCTAGAAAGCGCCCTGCTCGAACTTGGTAATAATCGTGAAGCAGACCCATCCATTCAAACAGAAGCTCTTCTTGAATACTGCAGCATACAAATAAAATATCGTCAGGATATTACGTATGCCGTGAACTTTTTAGATAGCCTCATCCAGTCCAATACCTTTGCACGGAAAAACCTTAACCGAATTAAACTTCTCTATGGGGAAGCTTTAACCATGCAGGGGAAACCATGGAAGGCACTGATTGTCTACACCCAAGTGGACCATGACGATGGAGATGGAATTCTTGGTGAAGAAGCACGATTTAAAAAAGCACAACTTAGCTATTATGAGGGGGAGTTTGAATGGGCCCAAGCACAACTCAACATTCTCAAAGGGGCCACCTCAGAATTAATTTCAAACAATGCCATTCAACTGTCCGTATTTATCACAGACAACCTTGGCTTGGACTCAAACACGGACGCGATGATGGGCTATGCCGCAATTGAGTTGTTGGTCGCACAGCGTCGATATCGTGAGGCGATAACCGCTCTTAATACTTGGGAACAAGTATATGACGAGCATGTGCTGATGGATAATGCATTAGTAATGCGGGCAGAAATTTATGAGAAGCAGCGCAATCCAGAAGCCGCAATTCGCACCTATAATCGTGTTTTGGATCGATTTGAGTCAAGTATTTTGTGTGATAATGTACATTGGGCCTTAGCTGAATTGTATCAAAAACAAGAAGAGCATGAACTGGTCAAAGAACACTGTCTTGCCATCCTTACGGACTATCCAGACAGCCGACTCATAAATAGTGCCCGAGAACTTTATCGAAGCTATCCCTAAACAAAGACTATGGGTTATATCTATGCCGTAACAGTACAAATTCAGCTTAGCCACCATGACGAGTGGTTGGCCTATATGAAGGGTAGACACATTCAAGATGTATTGGACACCGGATGTTTTTCAAAAGCCTCTATGACCAAAGTGCTCAAAGAAGATGAACGCGAAGGGTTTACCTACACCATTCACTATCATTTCGAGGATTTTTCTTCCTTTACAACCTATGAAGAAATTCACGCGCCGAAGTTGCAAGAGGAACATCAAAAGCTCTTTGATGGAAAGTTTTTGGCCTTTCGTTCAATACACCGAGTAATAACCTTGTAACGAGTTGTAAAACGTGAAAAGTTTTTTTCGAAATAAACGGCCCAACGCCTTTGATTACCAACCCAGGTATCCTTCTTCGAGGAACAAAAGGACCGGAGAGCGAGGTCTTGAAGAAGGTTTTCTGAGGTCTCACAGGGCGTCAAGTCCAACAAGCAATAGTCGATACCGAGCCAGTATGAATTCTTCAAAAAGAAAGGGCTATCAAAAGTTAGTTGCTGGGGCCGTTGTGATCGGTTTGATTGTTGTATATTTTACCCAAGGCGCTTGGATTCAAGCCCAATGGGGACACAATGGTCAATTCATGGTTCTTGGGCTGATATTTATTGCTGCCATAAGATTTCTTCGCAAATCAAATGCCTAATGACGACGTCTCAGATTAAACCCTTACCAGAAAATCTTGTCAATCAAATTGCAGCAGGGGAAGTCGTTCAGCGACCCGCCTCCGTATTGAAGGAATTGGTAGAAAATGCAATCGATGCTGGTGCGACTGAAATAAAGATTTTTATCGAAGGTGCCGGAAGCCAACGCATTGAGGTAAGAGATAATGGGAAGGGGATGTCAGCAGAAGATTTATCCATGTGCTTTGTGCGGCATGCCACTTCAAAGCTTCATGAGGCAGATGATTTGTTTTCCATAAACACCATGGGGTTTCGGGGAGAAGCCCTAGCATCCATAGCCTCCGTCGCTCATGTAGTGGTGGAAAGTCGACAACAAGGAAAAGCTACCGGCAATCAACTACAGATTGAAGGTGGGTCTATTTCGACCCAAGAAGAATGCGCTTGTGCCGAAGGAAGTGCCTTTACCGTCAGCGATTTGTTTTCCAATATTCCAGCTCGTAGAAATTTTCTAAAAAGTCGTGGAGTGGAAATGAAACACCTCAATACCGCCTTCCTTCGAATGGCCCTCATTCATCCCGACATATCCTTTGACTATGAGGTCGATGGGCGGCCATTATATGCTGTCAAGCCCTCTTCAATGCGCAAAAGAATTTGCGATCTTTTTGGAGAGCGAATCAATGAGGGACTTATTCCTGTAGAAGAAAGCACAGAAGTCGTTACCATTCAAGGTTTTATTGGCAAACCGAGTCTGGCAAAAAAAACCAATCAAGAACAGTTTCTCTTTGTCAACGGTCGAGCTATTCGATCACCTTATCTTCAACATGCCGTAAAGAAAGCCTTCGAAGGGTTGATTGCCCCTGAGCGAAAAGCCAGTTATTTTATCGCGCTCACAGTAGATGCTAATAAACTCGATATCAACGTGCATCCTGCCAAAGAAGAGGTGAAATTTGAAGAAGAAAAAATCATCTATTCTATCTTACTGGCCGCACTAAAGCATAGTCTGTCTAAGTTTCAAGTGCAGCCTGCTATTGACTTTGACCAAGAGCAGGGATTAAACACCTATGGTGCATTTGGTGGGGAGAAAGAAGACTTCGGACATAACAAAGCCCGCGCCTTTACATCACACTTCCCATTTAGCGGAGGAATGGCAAGGCATGGAGAAGGGCGACTGCCAAAAGGAGCTTCCGAATGGACCAATGCCTTTGTCAATCCAGGAGGCTCTGAACAACCTCAGATCCGGCAAGCAAACCTTAACCTTGGAGAAGAGGAAACCATTAAACAACATAGTCATCAAAAAATTGAGCTCTTTGCCAAGAAATACTATGCTAAAAGCATGCGTAATGGGCTCATGGTACTTGATGTACATGGTGCGCTCACAAAAATTCGTTTCGAACAGCTCGAAGCTACCGCTCAAAGTGGACAGGTGCCCGCTGCCCAGGGATTGTTGTTTTCTCTGCCTGTAGATCTCCCCGCAACGCTTGTAGCTCTTATGCGGTCCCAACAAGAACTTTGGGAATCTATGGGGTGGAGCATTCAGTTTGTACATGACACCCAAATTGAACTCACCGCTATTCCAAAGGAACTTCATCAAGATGATCTTCGAACCTATTTTGATGAAGTGAGCACCTGTTTAGCTGAACACGAAACCCTGCATTCTGAGAGAAAACCCCTCCACTTAATGGCAACAGCTCAAGCTACCGTGCAACTCAAGCGTGGAATTTTTACAGAAGAAATGAACGAAATCATTGATACATTGTTTGCCCTTAAGTATCCGGAACGTGGAATTCGAGGACAACTGATCCTCCGATTCCTTAAAGAAATCGATATCCAAAAAATGTTGCTTAATTCAAAATCCATACCCCCTCTAGATGCAGCGCGATAATCAGGTTGTAAGCCATATCATCGGAATCAACGCCTTGGTTTGGATTTTCACCTTGGTCATGGAGGGTCAAGGCATACCCCTCAATCTTTACGGTGGAATGTTTTACGCCATCTCGCCTTTGTTTCAACCTTGGCAACCATTAACCCATATGTTTATGCACGGAGGATTTATGCATATTGCATTTAACATGTATGCACTCTACCTCTTTGGCAGCATTTTGGAGCGCGTCTGGGGTTGGCGACGTTTTCTCTTTTTCTATATGTCTGCAGGATTCGGAGCAGCATTGATTCATCAGATTGCAACGGGAGTCGAAGCGTATATGCTCTTTGATAGCATTTATCCCGCCGAAGATTGGCGAGAAATATACATCCCAGTAGTTGGGGCCTCCGGTGCCGTTATGGGTGTCGTCGTGGCTTTCGGCTTACTCTTTCCCAACACCCGCTTGCAGTTGTTGTTTCCCCCTATCCCAATTGCCGCAAAATATCTTGTCCTCCTTGTTATTGCCTTTGATGCCTACTTTGTAATTCAGGGTATTGATGATGGCATTGCCCACTGGGCGCACTTAGGAGGTGCCGCCACAGGATTTCTGATCGTGAAAATGTGGAGTTTAAACCGTGATGCTTTTTACTAGTCGCTATGGCTTTATATGGACGATCAAAATGGAATGATTTCACCATAACCCTAAGACAGGGCAATGTGGTGTTATGGCTGATTGCTATCAATCTCGGAATTTTTATTCTACAGGCCTTTGTCGGAATGATTGGGTTTCTTTTTATGGCAGATCGTGCTGTCTTCGAAACCTTTTATCAGAATTACTTTTATGCGCCCTCCAGCCTGAGCAACCTTCTCTACCGTCCTTGGACGGTATTAACTTATGCCTTTTTTCATGCAGATTTCTGGCATATTCTCTTTAACCTGCTTTATCTCTATTGGTTTGGCCGAATTTTTCAAGTATATCATAGTGAAAAGAGGCTACTTAACTTATATCTTCTAGGAGCGCTTGTTGGAAGCGCCTTCTATATATTGTCTTACAATACTTTTCCCGTGTTCGAACAGGCTAAACATCAAGCCTATCTTCTTGGCGCATCAGGTGCTGTGTGGTCCATTATAGCTGCCGCAATGGCAACGAATCCAGCGTATCGCATTCGGCTTTTTATTATCGGCTCAGTACCCTTGTGGGGCATTGTGCTCTTTATGTTTGGCCGAGATTTATTGTCCTTTCAGAGTAACCCCGGAGGTATTCTTGCCCACTTCGGAGGGATGATTACAGGCTTCAGCTTTGTCGGTCTGTATCGAAGAGGGTATAATATCATAGGATGGATGTCTTGGCCCAGAGAGCGCATCGCTTCTTGGCGACTTAGCCTACAGAGCCGACGTCAATACAGTGCTCGGGTTGAGCGACAGGCCAACTTTCAACGCAAGGGGGAAAATAGAAAATCTTCCACCCGGCCTAGTGGAGAAAGTGAGCAAGTACAGCTTGATATGATTTTAGACAAAATATCAGCCAAGGGGTATGACTCCCTTTCCAAAGAGGAAAAAACGTTTCTGTTTAACCAAAGCAATAAAAAGTAATCGCATCCAATGACTCCTCCATCAGAAAACACAATGATTCCCGCAAACCCCACAGTACAAGATTGGCAACAGGCTGTAGATAATTGGATAAAAACTTTAGGCGTGCGTTACTTTGAACCATTGACCAATACCGCCGTTCTTATGGAAGAGGTCGGGGAGTTTGCGCGGATTATGGCCCGTGTGCATGGCGAACAAAGTTTTAAAAAGCCCGAAGAAGAGCAGCAATGGAAGGCCCAAGTGGCCGATGAATTAGCCGATGTATTGTTTGTGATTACCTGCCTAGCCAATCAACACGATATTGATTTAGCCCAAGCCCTACAAAAAAACCTTCTCAAAAAGACCAAGCGCGATGCGACACGGCATAAAAACAATACCAAGCTATAAGCTTCTACACATAAAACCCTTTTTGCCGCAAAAAGACACGCAGTTTTCCCTTTAAGGTAAAATCATCATATGATTTATGGGCCCAAGCCTTGGTCATGCGGGCGCTCCAATAGGCTTCTAATGCCGGCCACTGCGTATCAAATTGGGCCAACTCTTTCTGAATAAGTGTAGGGTCTACTTTCTTTGCCATCAAGGCCACTTCTATTTTCCGTGGTCCCCATTTGTTGTTGTTAACCTTCCCTCGCACAAACACCTCGGCATAGCGAGATTCTTTAAGAAAATCTTCTTCGCTTAGATAGCGTAAATAAGCTGAAATCCGACGTGGGGGGCAACCAAGATTGTGTAGTTTACGTTCAACTTCTTGGATGCATCGTTCTTGATACGCACAATACCGCATTATCTTGCGCTGAATTATTGGATCAAGTTTCGCCATCTATGTTCGAAACTACGCAATAAGGCTCGAGACAAATGAAAAATAAACCAGCAATCCTTTATGTTTTCTTAGCTAATGCCATATCAGGTATTAGCCAAGGAATGATGATGATTGCTATTACTTGGTATATCAATAATACGATTGACCAACCCGACCTATACAATGCCCTTTTTTTGGGGTCGAGCCTACTATCTATTGTTTGGGGGCCCTATGCCGGCAGCTTAATCGACCGATACGACCGGCGTAAGGTCATGATCACAATCAATGTGCTCGGAGGCATCTATATGATGGTATGTGCTGCAACGGCCTTGGTGTTTGATGATGTTCCCATCTTTTTGGTTTGTGGCATCTTTATTATGACTGTCGTCTTTTACAATGTTCACTTTCCCAACTTGTATGCTTTCTTACAAGAAATTGTTCCGCCAGCGAGTTATGGGAAAATCACAAGCGCCGTTGAAATTCAAAATCAATTAGCCTTTGTGCTCAGTGGTGGGCTGGCCGCCGTGCTCTTAGAGGGTGTTCCGGTGCATGTTTTAGAAGCCCTCAGCATGCAACAATATGCACACATCATGGCCGAACCCATAGCATTAGAAAAACTGATCTTTATCGATGGGTGTACATATCTCGTGGGCGTATTACTCCTATGGAAAATGAGTTATGTGAGCCTTACTGAGCGAGATAAACGCTCTATTCCCGTGATAAAAAGACTTCAAGACGGATTAACCTTTCTCAAAGAACGACCGCTAATTTTCGTCTTTGGATATTTCTCTCACATTCTTTTTGCGAGCATTATGGTGTGTTCCTTTCTTATTCTTCCCTCTTATATCCGACATATTGTAGAAGGCGATGCCGCCATCTTTGGGCTGAGTGAAGGCCTCTTTGCCCTTGGGGCCATATTTGCAGGGATTCTGGTGGACCGTGTTTTTCGCAAAAACCGTCTCTTTGGCATTATCCTATTCCTATTACTTGGTGCAACTATCTATGCCGTATTGTTTTTCTCCCAAAGCGCCATCGTTCTTTTAGTGATGTATCTCTTTTTAGGGATGATGAATGCCAGCACACGCATCCTTCGCACAACCACCCTTTTTCAGCTTGTGCCCAATAAAATTATTGGCCGGACCAATAGCTTTTTTGGTGTGCTTAATACCGCAACTCGTATACTCTTCATCGTTATTATCAGTCAATTCACCTTTTTCTCGGACAACCCTGACCGATCCATGGGCTTTCTTATGATGATGTTGCTTATCGCAGCAACTGTTCTTGGATTGAACTACAAAAAAATCCAAGATTTCAAAAAGAAAACGACCTTTGACTAACGTATAACTCCTTTTGCCATGTCCTCAAATACCTGGGCTATTATCATAAATCCACAAAGTGGTGCCGGAAAAACCAAAAAAAAGTGGCAGCAAATTGATGCAGAGCTGCAGGGCCTAGAAGTCGACTTTAATCTTCATTGGACAGAATCTGCTGGGCATGCCGTCGAGATTTCTCAACAATGCAGAGCAAAAGGATACACCAAGTTTTTTGCTATTGGCGGGGATGGTACGATTCAAGAAGTGGTCAATGGGGCATTCGCTCAAGGGTATTCCGATGAATTCATCTTTGGCGCCTTACCCATGGGCACAGGAAACGATTGGATGAGACAATATATTAGCAAAGCATCTATTGCTGACTACCTATCTGCGTTGAAGGAAAAAAACCTCTTTGAGCAAGATTTAGGGATAGTCCAAAGAGAAGGAGGTAAGAGCCGATACTTTATCAATTTTTTCGGTGCTGGATTTGATAGCCAAGTGATTCTCGAATCTGTCAAATACAAACGATGGGGTGCCGTTGCGTATGAAATGGGCCTTCTTTCCGCTCTATGGAATTACAAAAGTCCGATGGGGAAAATTTCAGAGAACAATCAAATTCTATATCAAGGAAGGTTGTATATGATGATTGCTTCCATTGGGCCCTATGCGGGGGGTGGCATGCAGCTGTGCCCAGCGGCCATTAACAACGACGGCATATTAGACCTAACCTATATAGAACATCTTGGAAAGTTGAATGTGATTGCCAATACCCGTCGCCTCAAGACAGGCAGCATTATTCATCACTCCAAAGTGCATACGCACAGGGGTAAATCGTTTATCATTGAAAATAGAAGCACCTTGGAGCATACCGCCCTCAGAGGCGAAATTGATGGAGAGTATTTTGGAGATGGGCCGTTTACTGTTGGTCTGGCCCCATTTAAGCTCAGACTTAGTCTTCCTGCTAACGCGTCTTGAACGACAAAACAACACCGAGGTCTGCGCCCTTCAGTTGATCGTTTAATGTCATTGATCCCGAAGAGTTCCAGGTAAATCCTGAATACATGCCAATCCCCACAAAAGGAATTGGATAATAGATTGCCTCAACTTTGGGATAGAGATAAAAAGCGTTTTGGCGCTCTTTTAACGAAGAAGCGTTTCGATAGGAAGAGAGCATACAACCAATCATGACAGTAGGCGTCACTTTAAGGGATTTAAAGTTGAGAACATTGACCCCAGCCTCAAGGCCTACAGCATGATTCGTCCACTCGCTTACCCTTGTATTCCCTTGAATAACCAATGAGGGCCGTAGCGCCATCATAGAATAGGTCGGGCCAAATCGGAACCATTTCTTACCTAATCCAAGATGGAGTTGATAGTTGGATAATCGCTCCTGCTGGCCAAAGACTACGGCTCCACGTGCTTGAAAAGTAAGCGTGGTTTGCGGACTTATAAGTCTTGCCGCCTGACCAACTTGGCCAGAAGCGCTCAGCGTACAAACCAACATGACAATGAGGATAAGATGTCGTTTCATAATACGAAGAAACATAATCAACCTGTAACTTCATAACGTGTTTGCTATAGTTGATTTAGAATCCACAGGAGGAAAGCCCGCCGACGATAGAATCATGGAAATCGCGATTGTCCTTCATGATGGGCAAAAAATCGTAGACCAATATGAAAGCCTCATAAATCCTGAGCGCAATATTCAAGAATTCGTACAACAGTTAACAGGAATAAAGGGGTCGATGGTAGACGTGGCGCCTAAGTTTTCTGTCCTTGCCCAAGAAATCGACAGCCTCACCCATGACTGCATTTTTGTAGCACACAATATTGGTTTTGACTATCGCATGGTACAATCGGCGTTTAAACGCCATAAAATGTCCTATAAGAGGCCGACCTTGTGCACGGTAAAGCTTGCGCAGGCACTCATGCCATCATCAGAGAAATACAATCTGGCTCATCTTTGCAAATCACTCAATATTGACAATACCTCCCGACATCGCGCAATGGGAGACTGTAAAGCTACAGCAGAACTACTACATCTCTTTATTGAATCGCACGGAATAGATGCTGTAATGGACCACGTCGAAGGGGGTGTGCGGGCCTAATATGCTTAGCCCTCAATCCTGCGGCCAGTCCCCGAAAACGCCCTGTTGAAAGTCGGTTATAGCCTGGCGAATTTCCTCTTCAGTATTCATGACAAAGGGGCCATATGAAACAATGGGCTCTTTGATTGGCTCGCCCGCTAAGAGCAGAACTTTGGTATCTCCTTCAAGGGCTCTAAGTTCAAAAGATGCTGCATCGTGAGCCAATACAGCAAAGTGGTCCTTCGCCACCTCTTGGTCTTCATTAACGACCAAACCGCCTTCCAACACCAAAAGCCCAATATTCCATTCGCTTGGAAAGCTAAAAGGCACAATATCCTCTCTAGATAACTGAACATTACTTATGTGCAACGGGCTAAAGGTTTCCGCAGGACCGTGAGCATCGCCATAGCTTCCTGCAACCAATTCTACTGAGCTATTGCTTCCAACAGAGACTTCAACCAGCGAATCTTTTAAGATGGGCTGGTACTTGGGTTGAGACATTTTATACTTCGCCGGAAGATTTACCCAAAGCTGAACCATCTGAAAAATGCCTCCCTCTTTCGAATAGCTTTCACTGTGAAATTCTTCATGCAATACACCAGAGGCTGCCGTCATCCATTGAACGTCTCCCGGGCCAATAACTCCACCGCCGCCTTTATTGTCTTGATGTGCAATCTCTCCTTGATAGGCTATTGTTACTGTTTCAAAACCTCTGTGTGGGTGAACATCTACCCCTCGCGGGGTCAAGGCAGGAGAAAAGAAATGAGGGGCATTATAATCCAGCATGATAAATGGATTCATACGTGTTGACCGAATGGGGCCCCTTGGAGTGATTAATGAATGAACTCGAAACCCATCGCCGACAAAATGGACAGGAGGTGGACTGAATATTGAGTCGATGGTCCGCAAATCTTTCATAACGTCTTTTTTGTTAAACCCTTTGTAGGAGAGATTAACACTCTCCGATTGAATTGGTTTGGAAAGGAAGGCAAAAAGTGCGAATCCCACCGCAAGAATACTTAGTTGTTGGTAGCTAGTCATGTTTGTCGTTGCATGGCTTCAAAATAACCGGTTGATCGATTTTTTTACCCGTACCCGCCTTATAACAATTGCCGTTCATCGCCACGTACACCCCTGGATTTAGGGCCTGAGCAAACGCCAGCGCACTTTCTAAATTTATAAGAACATCACTTGCGCCGAAAGAATAGGGTATAATCGTCCCAGAAAGCACTATGGTTTTTCCAAGACTGTAAGATTCCAAAAAGGTCGCCATTGCTGCTATAGAGTCCATTCCATAATCGTTATTAACCCGTCTTGTAATATTAAACAAAACCCTTAGTTTTAGTACATGGTAAATAAAGTTGTCTTAGTTGGTCGATTGGGCAAAGACCCAGAGGTACGACACCTCTCCGATACAAGCTCTGTTTGTAATTTCACCCTTGCCACCAACGAATCCTATAAAGATCGTCAAGGAAATCGCGTTGATCAAACCGAATGGCACAACATTACCATTTGGCGCCCTGGTCTTGTTGGCGTTGCCGAGAAATACCTACAAAAGGGGAAGCTCATTTACCTTGAAGGAAAACTCAAAACAAGAGCCTGGGATGATAAAGAGGGCAACAAGCGCTATACTACGGAAGTTCATGTTGACCAATTACAGATGCTTGAGCGATCACAAGATACCGGGTCCTCTATGGCTCCACAAAGCAACGCTGGCATGTCAGCCAACTCCTCTCAGGGAAGTCCGTCGGCAGCAGACAGCACCGTATCAAATACCCCAAAGGTTGATGACGACCTACCCTTTTGATACTTTTTTTAACTAAATGCTAGACTTTGGATTCAGACCCAGAATTATCCCCTTCTTTCTTTGCTGGTGATATAATACTTGACCTTTTAGCTGTCGCACCCGATGATTATAACGGTATTCTTCCCGTTCTAACCTGTTGTGCCCTGTTGTTTTTGTCTGCCCTGGTTTCAGGGTCAGAAGTGGCATTGTTTTCTATCAAACCCACAGACCTCGATGCACTTAATGAAAGCAATCACAAAACCGACCGTCTGATTGCGACACTCCTCAAAAATCCTCGGGAGCTATTGTCCACCATTCTTATTTCCAATTCCATAATCAATGTGTTGCTTGTAATTCTTGCGAGCCGCTTGATCCAATCACAAATCCAACAAATGCCTATTTCTGGGGAATCATGGGGAATTCCAAATCATGATTTAATAGAATTTGCCCTAATTACCCTAGGGATTACAAGTTTGCTTGTGCTCCTTGGAGAGGTAACGCCAAAAAGTCTGGCACACCATAGAAATCTAGCCTTTGCAAGAGCATCTTGTCGATTTCTTGCCGTGGCACGCGTGTTATTTTGGCCCCTTGTCGTCGTGCTCTCAAAAAGTGGTATTTGGCTGGAAAAACGAATGGTGTCGGACAACGCCTCGATAAACCTCGACGAGATCGAACGCGCTATTGAGCTATCAAAAGATTCAATTGGCGAGCACCAGTCGGATGTTTCTATGCTCAAAGGGATTATTAATCTCGGAGCGCTATCAGTAAAAAACACCATGACACCAAGGCTTGACATGGTGGGTTTAGATTGGACCCTAACGAGCCAAGAGGTGCTCGACACGCTCCTCAAACACAAATATTCTAGACTCCCTGTTTATGAAGGTTCCCCTGACCAAATCAAGGGCATCCTGTATGCTAAAGACTTTTTTGCAAAAATGAAGGACCAAAATCCTCCCAAAGAATGGCACAGTCTCCTGCAGAAGGCCTTGTTTCTTCCCGAGAACCAACGAATTGATGATGCCCTTAGAAGCATGCAGCGTGAGCGCAAACACATGGCTATTGTCATTGATGAGTATGGGGGAACCGAGGGCTTGGTGACACTTCAAGATATCCTAGAGGAAGTTTTTGGTGAATTCAGAGATGATGTAGAAAACAGCAGTATTGCCTTTCAGCGAATTGATGAAAAAAATTATGTGTTCGAGGCCAAAACCACCCTCAGTGATGTTGCGAAAATTGTACCATTAGAAGAATCCTATCTTTTGGATATGGGCGGGGGGGCAGACACGTTGGGTGGACTAGTTTTAGAAGAATTAGGCGAAATACCACAGCGTGGAGATGAGGTTGTTAAGGAGGCATTTAAATTGCGTATTTTATCCCTTGATCGTTACCGTATCAAACGTGTTCATTTGACTCTTTTTGATTGATTATGGCATACACAAACATACTTTTTATCTCCTTTCTGTGGTTGGCTTGTCTTGGGTGCTTTCATACCGAACCGCCTGTTCGCATTAAACGCTTACCCAAACTTTTTACTCGGGTTGATTTGCCAGAGGCCGCCTATACAAATACCAAAGAAAAGGGCGCACCCCTTACCTACGAGGCAAGTGAATATGCCGAGCTCACAACCAAAACCCATCCTGCGTTAGACTCTTGTTGTGACTCAACCAATCTCCTTCCTTGCTGCAAGGATTATTGGTTTGATTTGTACTACCCATCGTTCGATGCAACCCTTAATTTCACCTATAAGAGTTTACATTTTGATGGCGTGTCCGATCATATCAAAAGCGACTTCATCATGAGCAGTTTTGTAAACACAAATAATCGCAGAGCACAGGTAGAAGAACAACAACAAGGAAGTACGCCTCAAGGATATTATTATGAGCACTACAGTTACGCTGAGGCCGGTGAGCCCGAAATGTTTTTCATTGCCGATACCCTTGGACAACATTGTTTATTGGGTTCGTTAATCTTTAACTCGGCAGGCCAAAGCTCTGATTCTTTATCCCCTTATATCTCTTTTATTCAAAAGGATATAGAACATTTTATTTCCTCTGTGACCTTTCATTAAGCGTTTAACTCGATGTCTCTTTCGCGTTTTTGTAAAAAACCAGCCCTTTCTGCTCTAGAGAACGATTTTAACATTCGCTCTATCCAGGACCTCGTCTACTGTTTTCCTTTTCGCTATGAAAAACGAGAAAGCCTAGAGGATTGGAAAACATTAAATCAATACATCGGCCAGACTATTGGCCTTTCAGGGAAGGTATTAGATGCAAAGCTTGAGGGACATCCCCGCAGACAACGACTTCGGGTTCGGCTTAGCCAGTCAGGTGTTTATTTAGACCTGGTGTATTTTAAACACGCTCAGTGGATGATTAAGAAGTTTGCCCTTGGCCAACCGATTGCCATTATGGGGAAACTACAAGCCCATAAAGGAAAACTCACCATGGCTCATCCAGAGATTGTTCCAAGTGCCTCACTAAAAAAAGACACAGGTCTCGTTGCCGTATACCCCAGCAGCGAAAAGCTAAAGAAAGCTGGGTTAGATAGCAATGGAATGGGAAAGCTCATTCGACAAGTGCTTAAGGAGGCCGATGCCCAAGAATTTCAAGAGCGTTTACCCGAATATCTAATGCAACATTTTGGGCCCAAAAGCAGGCTTGAAGCATTGCAGCGTATTCATAAACCATCAAGTTTCGAGGAGGCCCATTTAGCCTTACAATATTTCAAGTTTGAAGAAATCTTCTGGTTTAAGTTTCAGCAGGAAATTGCCAAAAGACAAGTAGGCAAAAAGTCTTCTGACGTGTTGTTTTCCGCTATAGGGGATAACATGAATACCTTCTACAATGAGATACTTCCCTTTTCGCTAACCAAAGCACAAAAACGCGTAATTAAAACCATTCGCGAGGATACGGCTTCCGGGCGGCAAATGAATCGATTGCTCCAAGGAGATGTGGGAAGTGGAAAAACCATTGTAGCTTTTTTTGCGACCCTTCTTGCCATTGATAATGGTTACCAAGTGTGCTTAATGGCACCTACTGAAATTTTGAGTCAGCAGCATTTCGAAGGCCTTCAACCCTTTTGTCGCAAACTTGGCCTCCGTTGTGCGTTGCTTACTGGGTCTACTCCTGCAGCAGAGCGAAAAACCCTTTTACTGGGCACTAAGTCCGGACAGATTGATCTCTTGATTGGAACCCATGCATTATTGGAAGACCGTGTTCAATTTGAATCCCTTGGCTTGGCCATCATCGATGAGCAGCACAGATTCGGAGTTGCTCAGCGCGCAAAACTTTGGGCTAAGAACTCACAGCCGCCCCATATACTTGTTATGACCGCCACCCCTATTCCGCGGACCCTTGCCATGACCCTATATGGAGATTTAGATGTTTCGGTAATTGATGAATTACCGCCGGGTCGCCAACCCATAAACACCACCTGGGAAAAGGACAGCTCACGATTAAAAGTGTTTGGGTTTATAAAGGAGCAAGTGGGTCAAGGGCATCAAGTGTATGTCGTATACCCATTAATCGAAGAATCCCAGAAACTTGACCTCAAAGACTTACAAGATGGGTACGAGAGCTTAGAGCGATATTTTCCCAAGCCAAAATATCAACTTGGTATAGTGCATGGGCGCATGCACCCCAAGGATAAAGATTTTGAGATGAAGCGATTCGCCTCAAACGAAAGCCAAATTCTTGTAGCCACCACGGTGATTGAAGTCGGCGTTAATGTTCCCAATGCCACGGTAATGGTTATTGAAAATGCCGAGCGCTTTGGTCTTTCTCAGTTGCATCAATTGCGGGGAAGGATTGGACGTGGTAGTGCAAAATCCTACTGTATTTTGTTAACCTCTAATGAAATTTCTGAAGTGGCTCAACGAAGAATGCAAATTATGACCACAAGTCAAGATGGCTTCCGCATTGCACAAGAAGACCTTCTTATCCGAGGACCTGGAGATATTGCAGGAACAAAACAAAGTGGCCTACTCGATTTTAAAGCCATTGATCTGGCTAACGACACAAATATTGTGCACTCCGCTGCCGAATGGGTAAAAGCTATACTCGACAAAGACAGTATGCTTGAGAAGAAGGAAAACCTTGTACTTCGAAACCGTTTGTATGAACTTAAACCGAAGTGGTCTTGGTCTGAAATTAGCTGATCATTACAGGCATTACCAACATGGTGATTTCCTCACCAGACTCTTGGTTTTTGGGCAATAGAAGCCCTGCACTACTCGGTGAAGAAAGCTTTAGCTCTACTTCCTTTCCTTCAAGCACACCCAACATTTCGATCAAGAATCGAGCATTGAAACCTATCTCCAAATCGCTTCCCTCAAATTCTGCTGGAACGCTTTCGTAGGCCTCATTGGCAAAGTCCAAATCCTGAGTGCTCACCTTAAGCTGCCCTGCCTGAACGTTTAAGACGACCTGGAAGGTCGTGCGATTAGAGAAAAGAGATACACGCTTTAACATATTCTGAAAGGTGATTCGATCTAGACTCAGTCGATTATCATTTTGCATTGGAATCACTGCATTGTAGTCTGGAAACTTAGCATCAACCAAACGACACATTAATGAGGTGTCACCAAAGTGAAAGAACACGTTGTTAGCTGTCTGCTCAACTTTTACAGAAACACTCTCCGCAGGAAGGCTTCCTTTAAGCAAGGAAAGCGCCTTTTTGGGAACAATGAACGAAGTGGTTTGATTACAGCTAACATTCGTGTTCTTGTACTTCACTAATTTGCTAGCATCTGTGCTTACCATAATTAGACCATCCATATCACACTGAAAGAATACACCTGTCATGGCAGGACGCAACTCATCATTGCTTACCGCAAAGAGTGTATGCTGGATCCCTCGAATCAGCGAATCAGAAGGAACATCCATTGAAAATGGATCTTCTAAGACCGGAAGTGCAGGGAATTCCTCTGGATTCTCACCCGCAAGCTTGTATTTACCATTTTCCGAGTGAATTTCCACGCCATAGGTTTCTTCATCAAAAGAAATCGTGATGGGCTGTTCCGGAAGCGTTTTTAATGTGTCGAGCAAAATCTTTGCAGGAATCGCAACACTTCCATTCTCCGAAGCCTCGACTTCTAACGAGGTGCGTATGGAGGTTTCGAGGTCTGTTGCCCGTACAGTTAACGTGCCTTGTTGAATATCAAAATGAAAGTCTTCTAAAATGGGAAGTACCGTATTAGTACTTACCACTCCTTGAATTCGTTGAAGCTTTTGCTGAAGTAAGGTGGTCGAAACGACAAAACGCATAACAATGATTTATTTAAAGATAGTATTTCAGATTAGACCTTTCTGTCTATTTTTTATCTGAAGGCAAAAAGAATGATACTGGCTTTACCATAGGCTGCATAAAGGCAAAGGCCTGCAGTTCAAACCATGAAGGCTGACCCTCAACTTCCCCAAAGAATTGATCGCTCACATACTCTCCCTCAGGGCAGCCCAAAGATGATGTACAGGGCATCCTGTAAACATGGAGAACCCACTTGCCGCCTTCCAAACTGTGGACAACTAGAGAGACTAGTTTGTCGTTATCCCGCACGATTCCCTGTGCTTCATACGCTGTATTATAGCGCTGAACTTGAATGCTTGCAAAATCTCTGATATAGCTTCGAGCTCTGAGTGTATCCACCGAATAATTTCCGTCACTTGTATGAATTGTTCTTCCAGCCCAATCAAGGACATAACTTTCATCATTGGGCCCACCAAGCGTATCGTAAAACACCACGTCAATCCATTGAATTTGCTCCAGGGGCTTGTCCATGGATAAAATGCTTCGGTCCCGCATAGATTCCGCTCCAAATTCTGCCATACTTGGGTCAAAGGCGCTCGTAAAATCCCGCGTAATCTTCTTTTTTTCATCAGACACCCATGCTTGATGCAAGGCGCCTTCCATAACATCATCAGAGGCAAAGCAAACAAAGGTTTTAGAAGGGTCAAAGGCTGTTACCAAGTAGAATGTCTTCTGTGTTCCGTCAGCCCAATCAACAGTAACTCGCAAGCCCTTATCTCTGAGCGCCTGGCGCGCTGTAACCTCTTGACTTTCCCTGACCGATTCAAAGGACGCGTTATATAGGGCGTCAAGCATTTCCTCAGCAAAAGAAGCATTCATGGCTTGGTTATCCTTGTTGACCCATGAAGACTCCTTAAGGATAAAATCAACCTCATCGCCCGATGTTGACTGAATGGAAATACGCTGCACAACAACCGCTGTATCGTAAAAAAGATATGCCGTGGACGGTTCTGAAGGATCCTCAAGATTTGGGCGACATGCCAAAAGAAAAAGAAGCATAACCCAGAACCCGCTTAGGCGAAAATCATTTATGTACATTATTTTTTTCATAATGCGCGTTGCTTTCGAATATAATACACTAGCCCCCCCATAAACAGCAAAGAAAGAAGTGGTATTAAAAAATTTATCCATAACCACTTACTGCGCGTTCTACTCAGGCACTCCGTATCCATATAAACATCCTTTCTTAATGTGGTCTCTTGGATTATCATGTCTTCCTCTCCAAGGATATATTCCACGCAGTTTCTTAGGAAATCTCTATTGCCATATCGTACCTGTCCTTCACTTGTGCTGTTAAGGCCCATTTCTCCTAATCCGCCGCGAACCATATCGCCATCGGCAAAAAGCATCACTTTGGACGAAGAAGTTCTATAGACGCCATTAAGTTTGGTCATCATGTCGTAATGGGAAGGAATTTCACCTTCCAATAAGTAACCAACTACTCCCTGTTCCCCTTCAAAAGAAGATAGCGCAAAACTATCACGAGCATATTCAGCTAGGGAAATGGTATTCCATTCCGGAAAATAATTGACATACGGAGAAGTTATAAGCAGTGGGGTGTATTCTATGCCCGGTCTTCGATGTTTTAGATCAAAAGTACTTGCATATCTACCCAATATAGGAGCATCTAACTGACCCGTTGGGTGGCTTGGGTCGGCATCAAATAGGCCAAAAAACGGCCACAAGAGTTCCTTGAGTTCTGGTTGTCGCGTCTGTTCCAACGAAAGACCATCAAGGCTTCCTCCAGTTGGCAATTCCTGGCGAACACAAGTAAAATTCTGAACAAGGTGCTTATTCAACCGGAGGCCATAAGACGACAAGAGTGGCTCTATGCCAAGCTCTATTCCCAAAACAAATTCTTTAAACCTGTTTTCGGGTTGTAAGAAACAGGGGTCTAAAAACATCATTAGATTCCCTCCATTCATGACAAAGTCATCGATGCTTTTCAGCGCGATGTCTGAAAACGCTGGGCTTTTGGGCTGGGCTATAATCAAAAGGTCTATTGATTCGGGAATGACGCTTGGTTTATCATTATCGATAAACAAAGTATCTAGAGCAAAGAACGCATCTGCACCCAGCAGGTCGCCCAAATCATCTAAATCCGTATTCCCATCGCCTGAGCTCAATTCGTCATGTCCCGAAGCAATGGCTATTCTTGGAATACTCGGTCTAAGAAGTTTCGCAATGCCCTGATAAAAACGATGCTCCATGTTCGCTAGTGAACCGGCCACATCTTCATCGCTAGATACTGCCTGCGAAGAAGTCAAATCAATTACGACTTGTTGGCCTTTGTAGCCGATTGCAGCATAGGGATACACTTGGCTTATGACGCGCTCTGCGCCACGCTCTGTACTGTGGAGTATAGGAAACTTCCTAGCAGCATTTAAGGCCTCTTTTTCGGTCAATGACTCCTCCAAATTAACTTGAGTGACCGATACCCCTTGGGGCGCATGCTTGCGAAAATTATCCATCAAAATTTCTACTTCGCTATTTAGCTGTCTGTAGGCTGGGGGGAGGGGCACCTCTTTGCGATTCTCGCCAAGATAGATTCGAATTTCTATAGGAGCATCTAGGGATGACAAAAGACGGCTGGTCTTATCACCTAATGTAAAACGGTGGTCGGAAGTGAGGTCCACGCGCACTGGATAACGGGAAAGAAGCATAAAGGCCACCCAAAAGATTAGAACCAAAGCGGTCGGCAAAAAGGACCAATGTTTTAGGACCTTATTCATAGTTTCTTGAAATTTGGCCACCGTGCAATAATCAATATTGCAAGGGATAAAAAGGTTACAATGATTGCCATAAAATAGGCGACATCTGCAAAATCTAATAGCCCAATACTTATGCTCTCATAATGGGCCTTAAATCCCATACCGTTAATCACAAAATCCCAATATCCGGCAAATTGTCTCTTTTCAGAAATCAATTCGAAACCCAAATAACCCATGGCGTTTATCGTGGCTGACAACAAAAAAGCAACGACTTGGCTTCGTAATAAAATCGATGTAAAGAGACCTACCGCAGAAAAGGTCATCCCCAAAAGCATTAAGCCGAGATAGGCCCCAAGTATAGGCCCATAATCCAACGACACATTATCTACAGCAAGCGCTTGGACTGAAGGTATATAAGTAATTGCGGTAAGCGCAAGCGTAAGGGCAACAATACTAATCGCTGCAAAGTACTTTCCTAATACAATCTGTATAGAGGACAGGGGCTTTGTTACGAGCAACTCCAGGGTCCCTTCTGCTGATTCTTCAGCAAACTGCCGCATGGTTGCCGCACTAACAACCAATATTAAAAAAATGGGTGCCCAGGTAAAAAATGGATCAAGGGATAAAATGGTTCGCTCCAAAATACTATGGGATGGAAAAACCCAGACATAAAGCCCCGTAAGCAATACAAAAAGGGCTATCGAAGCATAGCCAACAATTTGTCCAAAAAACTGGAGAAACTCTTTTTTGTAAATCGCTATCATTCCGAGGTATTGGTGTTTAATGAGGTATAGTGTGCGAACGCTTTCTCCAAGTTTGGTCCATGTCGTTCTAGCAATTCCGACAATTTCTTATCGGCCACTAGTTTTCCTTGGTTGATAATTATTACCCGGTCACATAACGCCTGAACCTCTTGCATAAGGTGGGTAGATAAAATGATGGCTTTATGATCTGCAATTTCCCGGAGCCTCGATCGAATTTCAACCAACTGGTTGGGATCCAATCCCGAATGTGGCTCATCTAAAATCAAAAGGTCGGGGTCGTGAATTAATGCGTGGGCAAGACCCACTCGTTGCTTATACCCCTTGGAAAGTTGTCCTATCTTTTTATGCGCTTCTTGCTGAAGACCGACAAGGTGTATCGTTTCTTCAATGCGCTGACGAGTGTTACTTACACCCGTTATTGAGGCAGCAAAACGCAAAAACTCTCGCACATACAGATCATAGTACAAGGGGTTGCCTTCGGGCAAATAACCTATTTTTTGTCGGATGGTTTGTCTATTGGATTCAACCTCTAAGCCATTGACCTTGATGCTTCCCTTGCTTGGGCGAATAAATCCCATAATCATCCGCATGGTCGTAGACTTTCCAGCCCCATTAGGGCCCAAGAAGCCCACAATCTCACCTTTGCCGACCTGAAAACTCAGGGCATCCACTGCATGTTGTGCTCCGTAAATTTTTGAAACCTGATCTAATTGTATCATAGGTTGACAATCCGTTGCCTAAAGGTAACGCGAAAAGTAGAGCTTTCTTTTATAGAAAAGTTAAGCTTCGTTACCTTTAGCTCAAGTTTAATCATGGCACAACAAACAACGCATTCCACAGACCATTTTCAACTCGTAATATCTCACTGTAAAGAATATGGCTTTGTCTTTGGGTCTAGCGATATATACGATGGACTAAGCGCCGTCTATGACTATGGCCCCAATGGAGTTTTACTTAAAAATGCCTTGCGCAATTATTGGTGGAAAGATATGGTGCAAAGACACGACAACATTGTTGGTCTCGATGCAGCCATTTTTATGCATCCCAAAACATGGAAGGCCTCTGGCCACGTAGATGCGTTTAATGATCCATTAATTGACAATAAGGATTCCAAAAAGAGATACCGAGCTGATGTCCTAGTTGAAGAATACATCGCTAAAATTGAGGGTAAAATTCAAAAGGATGTAGATAAAGCTAAAAAGCGATTTGGTGATGCCTTTGACGAGGCGCAGTTCCGCGCCACAAATGGCAACACAGTCCGAAGAGCAAAAGAAATTGAAGACGTTACCCAACGATTAAAAGAGGCGCTAGACCAAGAGGACCTAAGTCATTTTACCGCCCTAATCAACGACCTTGGTATAACATGTCCTGTTTCAGGAAGCAAAAACTGGACAGAAGTTCGACGGTTTAACTTGATGTTTCACACACAACTTGGCAACATATCGGGCGAAGAATCTAAGCTCTATCTTCGTCCTGAGACCGCCCAAGGCATTTTTGTCAACTTCCTCAACACCCTTAATTCCACCCGCCAAAAGATTCCATTTGGTATAGCCCAAACGGGTAAAGCTTTTCGAAATGAGATTGTCGCACGACAATTCATCTTTAGAATGCGTGAATTTGAACAGATGGAGATGCAATTTTTTGTTCCACCAGGTTCAGGACCTGAACATTATGCCTTTTGGAAAGAGGAGCGCCTTAAGTGGCACCACCGTCTCGGGCTAGGGACGGATAATTACCGCTTCCACGATCATATAAAAACCGCGCATTATGCTGATGCGGCGCTCGATATTGAGTTTAAGTTTCCTTTTGGTTTTAAAGAATTAGAGGGTATTCACTCTCGGACGGACTTCGACTTAAAACAGCATGAAGCATTGAGTGGCAAAAAACTACAAGTTTTTGATCCTGTGAGCAATAGCCATTTTACGCCCAATGTTATTGAAACTTCTATTGGACTTGATCGGCTCTTCCTTGCCGTTATGTGTGCAAGCCTAAAAGAAGAACTCTTGGATAACGGACAACACCGCCGGGTCCTAAGCCTTCCTGCGCCTTTGGCTCCAAATCATCTTGCCATATTGCCGCTTGTAAAAAAGGATGGTCTTCCCGAACTCGCTAAGAAAATCTTTCATGAGGCCCAACTTGATATGATGTGTCAATATGATGATAAAGATTCTATAGGTAAGCGCTACCGTCGTCAAGATGCCCTTGGAAGCCCCTATTGTCTTACCATTGACCACGATAGTCTTCAGGATAACCAAGTAACCTTGCGAGAACGGGATAGCATGCAGCAGGAAAGAATGGCCGTTGCCGAAGCGCTTGACCGCGTACAGAAAGCAACTTCTTTGCGATCATTATATCAATAGGTAGTATCTTATTGGTCTCCGATAACATTTTCTATGAACCTCAGTGTAAACCAAGATGTATCTTCAATTGATGTGCTGTACAACGCTCAGGCCTCTCTTGTCTGCAGTGGTGTTGCCCCGAGTTATAAAGAGCGAAGGCAAAAGCTAAAGAACTTGCTCTCTGCCTTGTTCCTCCATCGCGAAGAACTACTAGAGGCACTACAAGATGACTTAGGAAAGCCAACATTAGAGACAGAGGTTGTTGAGTTTCACCCAACGGTTGCTGAGCTTAAGTTTGCTCTTCGAAACCTTCGTCACTGGATGGATGAGCGATTGGTTCCCACCCCACTTAGTCTTTTTGGAAGCCGAAACAGTGTGCGCATTGAACCTAAGGGGCATTGCCTAATCATAACCCCTTGGAATTACCCGATTTGGTTAACCATGGCTGCGGTAATCAGTGCCGTGGCTGCGGGGAATCACATCGTTGTTAAGCCCTCTGAGTATGTCGATAAAACCGTCAAGGTGATGGAAAAAATTTTGCTCTCTGTTTTTTCAACCGAAGAGGTTTGTGTAGTATACGGAGACCATCACATTGCTCAACATTTACTTCAAAAAAAGTGGAATCACATCCACTTTACAGGAAGCACTCAAGTTGGAAAGGTGGTCATGAAAGCGGCCGCAGAACATCTAAGTAGTGTTACACTAGAATTAGGTGGTAAATCTCCCACTATTGTTACCGAGGACGCCAACATAAGGTTAGCGGCACAACGTATTGCCTGGGGAAAGTGGACAGGCGCCGGCCAAACATGCCTTGCGCCCGATTTAATCTACGTGCATCGAAGTCATGCAGACAACCTGGTCGAAGGACTCAAGGCTTACTTAGCAAAGGCCTACGATAATGACGCTATTCAATCCAACCATTATTGCAGCCTAATCCACGAACGGCACTTTGCTCGGCAGCAAGATTTTTTACATGAGGCCAAAGATGCTGGAGCCGAAATCGCTTACGGTGGATCAGCGGATAAAAAGTCCTTGCGCATGGAGCCCACAATTGTGTTGGGCAATTTATCAAATACTGCCTTACTTGCTGAGGAGATTTTTGGACCCATCATGCCTATAATAGTGTATGATTCCTTAGAAGAAGTTGTTGCCGAACTCCAGCAGCGACCACGGCCGCTTGGGATGTATGTTTTTAGTAGGCGCAAGAAAACCATTAACTATATCCTTAATCGCTGTCCATCAGGGGGCGCTTGTGTCAACGACACGGTGCTGCACATCGCAAACCCTAACCTACCTTTTGGAGGAATGAATACCTCAGGCATAGGAAAAAGCCATGGTCACCACGGCTTCCTTGACTTTAGTAATGAACGAAGTGTTTT
>PKDX01000041.1 GCA_002862745.1 Bacteroidota bacterium
AAGTCAGTTACAGTAGTCAGCCCAAGTGACTGGTCTGCAATAACCTGAGCATGAATAATGGGTTCACCATCCTCATCACTTACCGTTCCATTAAGTATTCCATTTTGTGCTCCGCAAATTCCTACTGTAAAAAGTAAAAGCAAAGTCGATAACTGTTTTATGTACATCATGTCTTGAATTAGTCATGCTAAATATAGAATTTTCAAGTTTTTTAACAGATATGGGTTAATCACATTAGAATTCATAAATGTCTAATACTAATTTCTCTATCTTTAAAAAGAATCAAATACCATGAAAAAACTTTTTACGTTATTATGCGTTGGGCTTTTAATCTTTCAGTCAAACGCTCAAAATTGCACGACTTATCCTGTTGTAAAGCCTTCCTGGTGGAATACACTCAATGGAGGTAGCGGTCCTACTTCATTTGATTTAGGATTAACTGTAGATTCTATAGATGTCACCAATGATGATCAGATTCGATTCACACAAGGCCAAGACACTAGTTTTGAAATACAATACCTCATGCCCGTCCAATTTGATGTGTCGGATTTAGGAGTGCCTGGAGTTAGTGTGGTTGATGTGTCAAGCGTTACTATCCTGGGGGTAAGCGGCCTTCCTACAGGGCTTGTTTGGGATCTCGATGCAGTGGGGTCTCAGAATGGAAACAGCTACAATCCAGCGAACAATCGCTATGGATCCTTCAAGATTTGTGGAACAACTTTTTCTCCGCCGGGCATTTACCAAGTAGAAGTGCAAGTAGAAGGATGTGGAAGTGCGCTCGGAATAAGTCAATGTGAACCTGTACCTCTACCTTTAGAATTAGAAGTTTTGGCCTCTCCAGGAGGGAATGCCTTCTTTTCATTTAGTCCCGGCTCTGGCTGTGATACCGTCAACGTAGACTTCGAAGCCAACGTACCAAGTCCCGATCCAGTATTAAATCCCGTGGCTTATGGTTGGGATTTTGATAATGATGGTACGGAAGATGCTGCAGGGCAATTCGTATCGGCAACATTTACTAATCCAGGACCAAACGTTGTGACGCAGTCTACTACGTTTGATGAATTCTATATTTCTCAAATTCGTCTCAGTAGCATTGATCAAAGTTGTTATCAAGGAGGGCTTTTTTCTGAGGGAACAGGAGAACTTACCGATCCACTATTTGGTCAATGTCTTTTAGGAGCAGCATGTAACCCAGATGTAGTACTAAATGTGGTTACAACTGCAGGTAGCTCAAGTCTTCCCGAGATTACGGATAACACATCTCCAGTATGGTCGACGGATATTGTGGTGGGGCAGGGAGCTATTTCTATTACAGGTACAGAACTTGACCCAGTAACCTCCCTTAATGGAAATGACGAATTAGGTACAGCAGTTATTAGCATTAATTCAACTCCGTCCAACGGCCAGACCTATAATTTTACACTTAATAACAATGGAACGAACTGCGCTTCAGGCAACCTCACGGTGAATCGAAGACAACAATCGCAGACCATAACAACGGATACTATATTTGTCTATCAGGCTTCAGCCACCCCAATAATTGCAGGGGATACCGTCTTTTGTTTGGGTGATACGATTACCTTATCATCGAGCGCCTCCGATCTTTATCAATGGTCAGACGGCAGCGGCATTATTGGTAATGCCCAAGATCTGTTCGTGACTAGTCCTGGAACGTATAGCGTGACTGTAACAGATGTTGGAACAATATGTCCTACGACAAGTGAAGTATTTGTGGTTAACGAGTCAATTGTAGCTCAACCAACAATCGCAGCCGCTGCTAATGGACTATATATTGAAAACCCAGATAGCAATAGCGTTCAGTGGTATAGCGACGGCCTTCCTATTCCTGGAGCGAATGACGATACATTAACCTCTCTAAGTATTGGCGGACCATTTACCGTTGAAATGACCAACGCGCTTGGCTGCGTATCAGTTTCTGATTCTTATGAAATTTGTCTTCCCGGTACGTCATCAGCTGTAGGTAGCAATGTAGTTGCCATAGGAAATGATGTGACGATTGAGGCTGATGGCTTCAGTGTGACGAGTGGAAATGCTGTTGCATGGGCATTGTCTCTTAATGGACCTATAACGTCTATGGCGGAGCTTCAAGCGGCTATTGATGCTGGATTGGTTTTCCCTGGTGATGATGATTCAACGTTAACGCTTACTTTGACAGACTTTGATGCAAATGGTTCTTATCATGCCACGCCATTTACAGCAGAGATTGCTGTAGCAGATTCTGTAATCTATGCGCCAGAGGTTGACTCGGGGTGTACACCTAATGGTCAACTCTGTATCAGTTTATCCGGCACACCGGGTCTAGCATTAGTTGCAGATAGTTTGCGATTTACCTTCCCTGATGGGTCTTCAGTTGGACTTAGTGAAATCGTCCCACCTGAATTCCAATCCCTTTTACCTGACACCATTGAGTATGAACTCTTAGACTTACTACCTGTGGTATTACCTGATGGTCTTTGTTTTGGTCTATCAGATCTCTACAGTGCTGATCCAAATGGTTCATGGTCTATATCGGTGCTCAATGTAGGAACGGGGAGCTTGACAGTTGAGGTAGATGATATTAACCTTACGGTAAGTGCTGACTCCTGTCCTTTACTATCCTCTGATCAAGTAACGATAATCTCAGGAGATAGCTACACAATTAGTCCGAATAGTTCGACTACCATTGAATTTGAAATTCCGCCAGTGCCAGCATCTTTCCCAACAGTCAATGCGGGTTGTGAGACCTTTGGTGATGCTACGCTGATTTCGGTCACAGGGATTCAATCAAGCATTGATGAGCTTTATGGCATATCAAACTTTAATCTAAGACCGAATCCTAGTCAAGGTGAGGTCGTGCTAACCTTTGAAGCATTGCATCCATCAAATACCTCGATGTACTTAATGGATGCCTTAGGAAGAACAGTATGGCAGTCATATTCTATGATAAATTCCGGAAGTAACTCAGTTGATGTTTCTTTCCCATACGTATCAGAAGGTCTCTACTATTTTGTGTTATCCACAGATTATGGTCGAGGAATACATCCAATTCAGATTAATCGGTAATCAACTTAAAACATGACCTTCGTATATTCATAACATAAATTAAACACATGAAAAACGTATTTTATCTATCTCTTGCTCTTGTTGGGCTAACTTTCGGTCTTATTGCCTGTGGTGAAGATGATGGTGGTGGAACTACTCCTCCTCCAGCAGCTACTTGGGCAGGAACTTATCCTGGAACTTTTTCTGGATATGCAGTTCTTGGTCTCGATACCACACAACTCGACTCTACAGCTTCTGCTACATTAACTGTAGGTGCCAATGCTGGTGAGGCAATTCTTGACGTAACGCTTCCACCACTTTCAGAAACACTTCCTGTTTCAGTTACAGTTTCTGTTTCAGCAACGTATGTTGAAAATGCAGATGGAACGACATCTATTGATGTAGCGAACCAAGAAGCATCTGGAGTTCCAATTCCTGGTGTTTTTGTTTCAGGTACTGGAAATGTTTCAGGTAACACTTTAACAGCTGACGTTGTACTTTCAGGAGTAGTGTCTGGTGGAGGTACGTTCACAGGTACAAAACAGTAAGTTTACTACTACAGTCCTTTGAATAAAGGATATAGAATTAAGCCCCTGCAAAGGGGCTTTTTTATTGCATAGAGGTTGACTTGCTCGGGTATGGCCCACCACATCCCGCCTCCCTTCGGGGAAGATCTTACTTACTTTTCAGACGTGCATAGGATAATTATCATCCGGCAAATCTGATTGAGTATTTACTCCATTTGCATAAGTCGCTGCCGAAGTACTTCATAAAGGGAAATACCAGCGGATACCGAGACGTTAAGCGATTCAGTTTGGCCGACCATAGGAATCTGAAAGAGATGCTGGCAGTGCTTGCGTACATTATCCGACAGACCACTTCCTTCGGAGCCCATGACAATCGCTAGGGGAATCTTCATATCTATATCCTGAATAAAGGTTTCTGTGTCAATACTAGCACCAGCGAGCGCAATTCCGTTTCCTTGAAGGAATTTCTTGGTTTCTTCCCAGTCCATTTTACATATGGGAAGATTATGAATAGCTCCTGCACTTGATTTAACGGCAAAGGCGTCGATGGCAGCACTTCCTCTATGGGGTACGATGAGCCCATCTACTCCAAAACACTCAGCTGAGCGCACAATGGCTCCGAAGTTTCGCGTATCGGTTACGCCATCTAAGACAAGAAATAGGGGTACGCGCCCCTCATCATAACACTTATCAAGTAGGTCTTGTGCCTTAAAAAACTGTACAGGGCTCTTAATACCAAGCACGCCTTGGTGGTTGACGTTTTGCTTGCCATACAAAGGCCAAAGCAGACGTTCAATCTTTACACGGGGTACTGAGATTACACTAACACTTTGGCTCTTTGCTGTTCGTATGATGGCATCCATTTCAGGCCCAATTGATTTAGCATTGTACAGAATCTTGTCGAAGTCAATACCATCTTGCAGCGCTTCCAAAATCGGTTTACGTCCAAATATGATTTCCTTTTTCGTCATGGCAAAGACTTGAGGTTAAGCATCCCGACTAAAAAGATAAACAATATGTCCTGCATCTTGCGTATTCAATCGACCGCCGATGCGATGAATCAAGCTACGCACAGGTCCTCTCCAAAATGCGGTTCGAGGGTGGCTTGATTGCTTGGAGGCAACTGTATTCTTATGCATAAGGTATTCCACTGAATGGGCCTCTTCTAGTTTGAAAGAAGTATCAGCCATAAGTTCTTCTATAGCCATTGGGCTAAAGAAATAGTTCGCCTTTTGCTGCCAAACAGGCCAATGTGGTCCGCAGTGAATGGCTTCCCGGGAGGAAGCGTTGTGAAACAATATGATTAACTGTCTAATTTCTGTGTTGTTGTCGATTGAGCGAATCAAGGAGGCTGGATTAACACTATGACTTAGGCTGTTGTAGATCGTGGCGTATTCAGTAGTTGCCTTTTCAGGAGATACGTAATCTAAATGGGTTACATCCGCTTTATTCCAAGAAAGCTTCTTCGCGAGCCATTGGTCAAATAATCTGTTTTCAGTAGACGCTTGAATTGGGAAGACAGCTTCACTTGCCTCCTTGCTATCTGCCCATAATAAATCGCTGTCTTCACAGCAATAGGTTGTCCTTCCATCGGGAAGCTCAAAGGGCTGCTCCCAGCATGATTTCTTGCACTCCCTTTCACTCAAAGGACAGTGATGCCCATCAATAGGATGATTATCCTTTGAATCCAAAACTATGGCTGGGGAATTTCCACTGTCATAGGGCTTTCAATAACTTGACCCGTAGTGTCTGCCTCAGCGGGTGTTGTGTCCATTAAATTCGCTGCCGGAGGTGTGATGTAAGTCGTCTCAAACTGGTCGATAGCATTTACTTTAGCTTGTACTGGACTAATCTGTTGAGAAATGCGCTGATATTCCGAACTAATTATGTCCTGAATCTGCTTTCTCTCTTCGTCGGTGTTAGCCTTTTCCAATGCATCTTGGCCTCGTTGATTTAAGTCTTGAATCAAACCTTCGACGCGCTTTATCTCTTCCTCTAAAGGAATCTTCTCAGCTTCTCGAGCACTTTGCATGGCGTTCATCAAGCTTGTGTCGCCTAATGCAACAGCAAGTTTAGAATAGGTTAGATTCCCATCTTCTTGTTGAACTAGTTCCCCCGCTGAAACATGGCTTGTTAATACCTTAAACATTGAGTTGACAGCACTTTCTGCCGCGGAATCAATTGACAATGTAGCCACTCCATCATCCCCTGTATTTTCTTCTAAGGCAAAGGCAAGGGTTTGATTCATATAACCTAAAAGGTCATTAGTGTATCGGTCCGTGATGTTTTTTTCCGTGTCATCGTCTTTAACTACGGTACTGAGATATCCAAGCTCTTCATCGGCGTACTTAGTTAAGAATGCCATGACTTGATCAGCTTCTTTATTCATCTCTAAACCGTATAGCATTCGAGGCACACTGAAGTAACTAATATTACTATATCCGCCAAGGGCCTCAATCGGTAATTCCCTCATAAATGAAGTGGCAAGTTCTTTAGCCTTTTCAGGGTTTTTAGCACTTAGCGTTTCAATTGCCATGGTATATATATTGACCAGTGTGATAAACTGACGATGTACATTTTCATCGAGTAACATGTCAGGATTTTGCTTAAGACCACCAAAAGCAAACTTATTCATCAAGTTATCAAATAATAAATCTGGATTTGGAATCGTATTAGCACTTGCAAATTCAAATGGTGTAATGCGATAGGCTAAGCCCTCTAAACTTAAGTTTCTCTGATAATCGCTGTAGTAATCTCTTGGAACAGTAATCGCAAAATAAATTGGACGGTCATTAATGTTACCGGCAATCAGATCAGAAAGTATATAACTCGTTGGATCATTCGAATTACTCAACTGGACCCTCATGGTGTCACTTATCAAATCATAGTAGGGAGCATAGTCACCCCAAATCGTGGTATCAATAGCCGAGTCAATAGGGAATAGTAACCCTCCGTTTGCTGAACGACCGAAGTTCTTAAGCTTTCCAAAAAATGAATTTGGATTGCTAGCCGGTAACCTAAGCGATCTTGAGAGCTGCTCACTATGCATATCATTCATGGTTAAGCTTACATTTAGCGGCGCACTTTCATTCATTTTTCGACGCAGATTATCATAATAAGTATCCTGCATGAGGAGGCTTAAGTTGATAATCCGTACATCAGGTCGCACTCCCTCTACCTCTTGAGCATACCACAGAGGATAGGTATCATTATCGCCGAAGGTGAAGATGATGGCATCCTTTTCGAGCGATTTGAGATAATTGGACGCAAAGTCAATTGTTGTCGTTCGCCCAGATCGGTCATGGTCATCGTATCCTTGGCTTCCCATTAACGCAGGAGCTAAAAGACCAATGAAAATGGCGAGCACAGGCTCCCAAGTAACTTTCTTTGCTCCTCTTGATAGCCATTCAATAAGTTGAAGAACGGCAAGTCCCATCCAAATACAAAAGGCAAAAAGAGAACCCACCAAAACGTAATCCCGTTCACGGGGCTCAACCGGAGGCTGGTTGATGTAAATGATAAAGACAAGGCCTGTAATCAAGAACATGGCCGAGATGGCAATCGCCAAGACTTGATTCTTGCGATAGCTATATACAAGGCCAATGATTCCTAAGATGAATGGAATCAAATAAAACGTATTGTTTGCCTTGTTATTCGCCCGATGGCTAGGTAAATCCGTGTTCGTCCAGTTGTGGTTACCATTCCATGCGCCAAAATTGTCAATGAAAGAAATACCAGACTGCCAGCGACCGTGCTCGTTGGCATAAGTCCCTTGGAGATCATTTGTTCTTCCAGCGAAGTTCCACAAGAAGTATCGCATATACATGTAACCCACCTGGTACTGCAAGAAGAATTTGAAGTTATCACCTAGGGTAATGTTGTCTTTTACGGCATAATACTGGCTTTCTTGTGCTTTGGCGGTGGCTTGATTGAGTTCCTCGGGGCCAAATGATTGCACCACTTGTCCATTTTGCAGATTAATCACATTGTAGCTTGGGCTTAACCAAGAGCGGTAGGCTTGTCGTTTACGGGAATCAAGCTGATTGAACTTAGTAAATCCTAGGCGTGGGAAGAAGTGCTTTGCCTCTTTTTTGTATTGATATTCTCTTTTCGTTTGCGTTTTCTTGTAGGTCTTGGTTTCAGGATTGTACGCGTAATATCCACCTACTTCTTCCTGACCCATTACGTCAAAATCAGTGACATTGTAGTCGGGGCCCTCTAAGATTGGGCGCTTCCCGAACTGCTCACGATTTAGGTAGTAATGCATAGTAAATGCATCCGTGGGCTTATTCATGTTAATTGGGACTTGAGCATTGGCACGAATGGGTACCATAGTGTAGGATGAATACCCTATGATTAAAAACATAATCCCAAGGGTCGCGCGGTAGGCTAATGCTGCAAAGTTGTCAGCTCGCAAAATGGCAAAGGCCATAGCAGACATGAAGAAGAAACGTAGACCTCTACCTCCTAAACCGCCATCCTCTTGACCATTCAGTACTGATCCAAGCATGAGGACAAATACTAAGAATGCCGCGACTTGGCGAAAGACTTTGGCTTTCTGCGCATCATGAAAGGAGAGAAGGAATAAGATTAATGCGCTGAATAGTGCGATGACTGCAAACCATACACCCATGCCCTTTCCTAGTTCAAATCCGTTGACAAAGAGGTAGTCAAATTGGGCAAAGATGTTTACGATTCCTGTGAAAATTCCTTGGAGAACAAAGACTAATACGCCAAAAGAAACAGCCACAGCAATAAGGAAAGATTGCCAGGAAAACTCATTGTGCCGTGCATAGACCATCATGCCTACAAATGGAATAGCAAGCATCGAAAGCAAGTGAGCCCCCATAGAAAGCCCAACCATAAAGGCAATGAAAATCAACCATCGATCGGCAAGTGCTCCTTCTGCGCGATACCAGCGAGTAGCTCCCCAAATGATAATGGTCATAAAGAACATGGCAAGGGCATACACCTCACCTTCAACGGCTGAAAACCACAATGAATCGAGGAAAGTACATGATAATGCAGCAACTATACCTGCACCAAAAACCTTTAGTTTATCACTAGTTGATAAGTCATCGCCTGCTAATCCCAAATATTGACGAGCAAAAAATGTAGTGGTCCAAAAACAGAACAACACCGCAAATGCCGTACTCACAGCACTCAGAAAATTAACCCATAAGGCCACCTTAGTGACATCACCGAAGGATAGGAGGGAGAAAATTTTACCTAAGAGCGCATGAAGCGGAGCGCCTGGGGCGTGCACTACTTCTAGTTTATATGCACCAGCAATGAACTCTCCGCAGTCCCAGAGACTTGCGGTTTGTTCCATGGTCATTGCGTAGATCACTAAGGCAAAAACAAAGATTGCCCAGCCAACAAGATTATTTTGGTTTTGATATCCTTTTAAAAATCGATTCATGATTCTTCTTTAGAGAGGTGCGAAGATACGAAGATTGAGCGTTTCCTAGGCGTCATTTTACATAAATTGCGCGATGAGATTACATTTTACGTTGCATATAACTAAGAATGCACTTATCTTTGATGTCCATTTAAGCAAAACTTGCTTGAAATTGGTCCATGGTGTAACTGGCAACACGTCTGGTTTTGGTCCAGAAGAGTCTAGGTTCGAGCCCTAGTGGACCAACTTTTAACAGCCCCTTTTCAGGGGCTTTTTTATTGTGATTCGTTGGGTTTGCTCAAGAGGAAAAACAGTCCAGTTAGCAGCCCGAATCCCAAGATAAAATTGACGTACCAAGGACTTCCAAAGGCATAAAGGACGCATCCACAAAAGAAGCTTACACCACCGACGAGCAGTGCATAGGGAAGTTGTGTTCGAACGTGGGTAACATGATCACATTGGGTCGCCATCGATGACATCACCGTCGTGTCAGAAATTGGTGAGCAGTGGTCTCCCATAACAGAGGCGCATAAAACTACGGAGATAATCTGAAGGAGTACGGGCATATAGACTGCTGGATCGGTATTTGCTCCGCCATCTGTCGCTAGACTCAATACTACGGGAATGCAAAGTGGGTATAAAATGGCCATGGTAGACCAACTTGACCCGGTAGAGAAGCTCACTAAAGCTGCAAGGATAAATACTACTGCGGGCATCCATTCAACCGGCGTAGACGAAGGAATAAGATCACTTAGAAAGTCTGCCGTATGCAAGTGGTCAATGGTTACTGCAAGCATCCAAGCAAAGACTAACACAAGGACACCCGTCATCATGGAGGATATCCCTCCCATAATATCTTCTACCGTATTATGCAGATTTCTTACTCGGCTAAAAAGATTAATGACAATGGCGGTCGTTACCGAGAGCAAACTTCCCCAAAGCAAAGCGAGATAACTATCACTTGCTCCCACAACCTCCATGAGATTGGAGGCGTCACCGCGACTCCCTGTAAAGATGATTCCAAAAACGACTCCTCCAACAAGCATGAGCAAAGGGATTAGCGCTAAGTAAGGTTTGCTGGCTTTTTGGTCTTTGGAATCTACAGTATCACTTCCCTTGGATTCTTTAGTTTGGGCAAGCGCATCTTCCTTATGCATTGGGCCAAAGCCCCGATTGGTAAAGATTACGAGGCCAACAAAAAACAAGGTTAACACAGGATATAAAGCATATTGCAGAGATGATAAAAAGAGACTGTATGGGCTTGCCCCAATCGTTACATAGTCTTGCATCTCAATTCCCTTTCCAATCTCACTTAGTTGCATGCCAATCCAAGTCGTTACAAGGCCTATGGCTGCCACTGGTGCTGCTGTACTATCGACGACGTAGGCAAGTTTTGCCCGAGAAATCTTTAGTTTATCAGCTAACGGGCGCATGGTCGAACCCACCACCAAGGTATTGGAGTAATCATCAAAGAAAATCGCAAGCCCCATAAGCCAGGTTGAGATCAATGCCGATTTTGCAGTTTTTGCAACGCGTGCTATGCGGTGAACAATGGCCATCATGCCTCCATTCTTGGAGATAATGCCAACGAGTCCGCCAATAAGAAGGCTAAAGACGATAATGGATAGGTGCGAGGTGTCAACACCTCCCTCACTATTGCTTGAGGCTATAGCTTCTAAAAGGTAGGTGTCAATGATTCGAAAAAAGGCCATGGGCAAGGCCGTTATATCAAGACCTGTGAGAAGAAAGGCTCCAAGTAAGGTGCCGATAAACAAGGAGGCATAAACCTCTCGTATCCATAGTGCCAATAAGATGGCAAGCAAGGGAGGCAGCACCGAGAGCCAGGCGGGAATCAAACGGAATCGACTGCCATTATCTAAGGGAATGGATAGCAATCCAAACGGCAAATCATTGCTTTTGGCTGCGTGATAGGTGGGTGCATTGGTGTTTGCATCTTCTATAACTAGGCTTACTTGAGCATCGCTCAAATCAAGCATAATCATCTCAATAGGTATCTTTTGGTCTGGAATAGTCTCCTGGTCGTTGGCCAATAAAAATGCGGGGTAGAAAGAAAGTAGAAAAATCAGACTACCTTGTGTAAAAGATGTGAAGTACCTCAACTTCGACGTCAAAAAAATTGTTTGGCTCATGAGGAGACAAGATAGAAAAAGCCCTCCGTTTATTTTTTGTGCCTGGCTATTCTTGTGCACGATATGCAGTGCAACGGCACAAATGCAGTTGTATCCCTACACGTTGCCGGCGGTTTCTAATGCAGAGGTGCTATCCAATCCATGGACGGGGGGATTTGACTTGCCTCAGTGGTCGATGGGTGACCTGAATCAAGATGGAATCGAAGAGCTTGCTGTTTTTGATCGAGCCGGCGATTCCTGGCTGATTTTTTCATGGGAGAATGGCGCATGGGTTGCTAGGCCTGAGTTGGCCTTGAAAATGCCAGCTTGTCGGTCTTTTGCTTTGTTACGAGATTACAACGGAGATGGAATTGCGGACATATTTACCCATACTACTGGGGGGATTCGTTTGTATCGCGGGTCAAATGAGGGGCTTTATACCTCCTTTTCTATTGAATCCAATCTCATAGAGTACAATACTGGATTTGGGAATTCAAACATCTACAATCGAAGTATTGATATTCCTCATATAGGGGATATGGACAGTGATGGCGATCTAGATATCTTATCCTTTGAAGTCATTGGGACGACCTTGCCATTGTATAAAAATTTAAGTGCTGAACTAGGCTACGCTGGAGACAGTTTATTGTTTGTTCAGGAAGATCCCTGTTGGGGTGATTTCAAAGAAAGCGAAACAGATAATGCCATTCAGTTGGCCTTTGCTTGTGATGGTAAAAGTGCTGGGCCCAAGCATGCCGGGTCTACTGAATTAGCCTTTGATGGCGATGGTGACGGTGATCTCGACTTAGTGCTAGGGGATATCTCATCTCGTGGCTTGACCTACTTAGAAAATATTGGTGGGGGAGTAGATAGTATGATTAATGTTGACTACACGTTTCCGTCGAATAGTCTGTCAGTTGATATACCGATTTTTCCTGCGGCTTATGTTATTGATGTCGACATGAATGGTGTAGAGGATCTTGTGGTTTCACCCAATGGATACTCTAGGTATTTCAATTTGAACAATGCCTGGCTATATCGTTTCGATGAAAATACAACGCCGAATTTTGTATTTGACAGGCAGGATTTTCTAATAGAAACCACCCTCGATTTAGGAAGTAACAGTTATGGGATTTTCTATGATGTAGATGAAGATGGATTGCAAGATTTACTCCTGTCGGGATCGTCAATCTATCGCGCTATCGGGGACGAGTCAAACGGTCAAATTGCCTATTATAGAAATATAGGAAGTGCGACTAGTCCAGCATTTACGCTAGAATCTGAGGATTGGCTTGGACTTTCTTTGCTTGGCTATTTCCGCTATCGCCCATGTTTTGGTGACATTGACAATGATGGATTGGATGATATGCTTTTGGGTAACAGCGAAGGGCGGTTGATTCATTTTGAACGCAATGCAGCAGGAAGTTTTGTATTTGATACGACGTTTTATTGTGCAATAGATGTTGGGAATTCATCACATCCAACCTTGTATGATGTAGATGACGATGGCGATCTTGATTTAGTTGTTGGTAAGGAATACCTCGGTCAAGTTGATTTTTATCCAAACGTAAATCCATTGAATCCTTCTCCGTTTGAGTCCGATTCTTTGAATAGCAATTTTGGGGGCATCAGTGTTTCAGAGGCTGGCTTTCTTATTGGGAATGCTTCTCCCCATTTCATAGAGCGTAATGGAGAGGTTTTATTATTGGTTGGAGGTAGCTCAGGAAAAACAACCGCATATGCGTTGGATTCGGATAGCTTGTTTTCTGGGAGCTTTTCCATAGAGGCAGAGCAATGGGGTGGAATCGACGTTGGAACTGAGGCGGCGCCATTTGCTCATGACATTAATAGTGATGGTTTTACGGATGTACTCTATGGAAATCGTCGAGGAGGATTGAGCTTGTATTCGACGATAGTTACCGATTCTTCCCAGATCTTAAGCCTTTCAAATAGTGATTTCGAGGGCGGTTTCGCGTTGTATCCTAATCCTGCTTATTCTCAGTTAAGTCTTTCTGGGATTTCATCAAAGAATGCTGAGATTAAGATCCTTGATTTGCAGGGAAGGACTCTTCATAAGCTTTCTGGCTTTTTCAGTGGTGAAGAAGTTTCAGTAGACATTTCATTTTTGGAGAAGGGAACATATTTAGTCATCCTATCAGATGGAAGTTCTTGTAAGCTTGCTAGACTTTTTACAAAGTATTAACCCAAGTTGAATGAAATCCTGTACCACATTTCTTATTTTTAGAAAAATTTTAAACAATGAAAAACATTCTTTCTTTGGGATTCACCCTTTTTCTTGCGGTAACCGTTTTTGCTGCAGGAGGTACAGAAACTCTAGTTCTTAAGACATCTGCCGTATGTGGCGGTTGTAAGACGCGCATTGAGGCGGCAGTTAACGAATTGCCAGGTATCAAGACAGCAACCGTTGACCTTACTAACGGTTCTTTAACGGTAGCGTATAAGGATAAGAAGGTTTCTGCCGATGATATCAAAAATGCTGTTTCTATGGCGGGTTATAGTGCCAATGAAGTGGCGGCTAATCCTGAAAGCTATGAGGCTTTGCCTGCATGCTGCAAAGGGACTAAAAAGAGTTGCGGTTCGAAATAAGAAATCTGCTCATACAAGAAAGCCCATCCAATTGGATGGGCTTTTTTTTGAAACAAATAATCTAGAATAGATGCGGTTCTAGCTGGCAATTGGAATTTCTTTCCGCGCTGCTTTTTTCACCTTGACTTTGGGTAAGGTGATGGTGAGAAGGCCATGGTTCATTTGGGCTTTTACCTTGTCAATATCAATCTCTTCATTGAGCTTGAAGCGTTTGGTAAATGAGGTAGCTAATCCATTGTTTACCTCCTCTTGTTGGTCATCTTTCTCGTATTGAACAACTAATACACCCTCTTCTAACGCAAGGGATATTGATTTATTATTCAATCCAGGAAGCGCAAGACGGATGTACCAAGCGTCTTCTTCTTCATCAATTTGGCTGTGAACAGATCCTTCTTTATGAAAGCGCTCGTTGAACAAGAAGCTGGGTGAAAAGAAATCGTCATAAAACAGTCGGTTAACTTTTTTAAGATCAGCCGCCCTTTGATAATAGGGTTTTGTGTGTGTTAAAAACATAAATATGATTTAATGATTATGAAATATGCGATGCATAGAGCAAAGCATGTTCCAATACACTAAAGCAAGACAAAGTAGTAGTAAGTGCGCTAAAAAGATGACAAAAAGACAGTTTTGCTAAATAAAGATGACAAAAAGACAGTTTGCTCTGGGTTTTAGGTTAAAATGGATAGCCTATTGCTAGGTTAAACACTAGGTTTTGCTGTCTCCAGGCTCGATCACGCCATTCGTAGGTTCCAACGCGCCATCGCTCTCCTTGGTCATAGCGAGGGTCATGCACCGGAAGCCCTACATCAAGACGAATTACAAAATATTCAAAGTCAAGACGAATACCGCCTCCCCATCCCATGGCTATGCCTCGATAGAAGTCCCTGTTAAACTGACCTCCTGGACGAGCCTCATCTCTATTATATAACCACACATTTCCTAAATCATAGAAAAGAGCCCATTTTATCCATGAATTCATTGACCAACGCAATTCGATGTTGGCTTCAAGTTTTACATCTCCTGATTGATCAAAGAAGTAGGTTGGATCCGTTAGTGTAAGTGAGTCACTGTATGTTCCAGGCCCAATGGATCGCAGCTTAAATGCACGAATACTGTTAGCACCTCCCACATAAAACTGACTGATAAATGGAATGATTGAGCTGTTTCCAAAAGGTATACCAACACCTATTAGAGCTCTTGAGGCCAGTTGTGCTTTGGTTCTGCCAATCCCTCTAGCATATTTTCCTTCGACTTCAAAACGTAAATATTGGGCGTAGGGGCGGCCAAAAATGGTATAATCTCCGCGTTCTCTTTTTCCTTGGATGATTCGTGTAAAGCCGCTTACAAGATTTCCTGCCATCTGGGCGTCAAATCGAAAACTTTCTATATTGAGGTTGTTGTTTCGAGGGATACCTGTCCAAAGAAATGTGTAGTTCGACCCTGCGATAAGTGATTCCTGAAAACTTCTTGCCAATGAAGGAAATTGAAGGAGTTTGTCTTCAAACTCTGCAGTTCTAAACCCATCGGGCAGATAAAAGACATTCAATTGAATAGGTCTTAGAGTATGTAGTATTTTCTTATTCTTGCTCCATTCATAAGCAACAGATGCACTGATTGTGTGCAGTCGATAGAATCGGAATCGCTGCTCAAATTTATAGCGAGTTGAGAACGTAGTGCGTATCCTAGTACTGCGATTAAGTGGCTTAATTGCAAAGGGTAAAATGGCTTTGGGAAAGGCTTCGCTTATATCAATGACAAAATCAGCATTATTCAATGCGCCATCAATTCGGCCGAATTCTGCATCCACACCCGCTATATTTTTAATCTGAAAAATATCGGCAAGCCGAAAGAGGTTGCGATTTGTATATCCCACACTAGTTGATACCCCTGATAAGCCTGGCTCGATCCTGTGATTGATCTCAATATCCAAGTCAAGCGATTGGTGTTTTCCTTCGGTAAGGTAGACTCGGCCAATTAGTTTATGCTTTGCGGTATCAAGCACATTAAACTTTAAATCGATAAATCGAAATGTTCCATAGGATGCAAATCGCTGAACGGTTGGGTCATATAAAGATGCTTTAAATCGATCACCAGCATCATAAAACACTGCTTGTCGAAGGAGCATGGGTCGATAACGGAGTTTGCCATTCCAAAAAATGGAAAGTCCTTTGTAGTTTCTCTGGTGGCTTACCGCGGTATCGCTCCGTTGTTGCACTCTATAGTCTGGATATACCTCAATCGAATCAACCATCCAAATTGCATGTCCTTCACCATTGACCTGGTTGGTAATCTGCAACTCAAGGTTGATGGAAGAAACATCGCTGAAGCTGTCCAGCGTAAAGCGAATATAATCTGGGCTAAAGGCGTAAAAACCTTCATCACGAAAAATGTTGGATAATCGCCTTCTTTCCTGGTCTAATTCATCGATACTAAACCTTGCTCCAGGTAAAACTTTGGAGTCTTTCTGATGCCTTTGAATTATAGAGTCAAGTATGGGGTTGTTTGCATTGACTTCGACATTACCAATGTAGTAGGGTTCCTTAGGCTTAAGTATATAGGTCACCTTAGCGCGTTTGCCCATGGTGTCCGTTTTAACCTCAATGGAGTTGTCCAAAAAACCTGCATTATACATATACTGCTGAAACGCTAAGGACGTCCTTTCAGTTAGTGTTGGGTCAAGAATGACCGGCGCTTCTCCGATAGACCGCTTTATCCAAGAACGTAAGCTTTTGCCCTGAATTTCTGTGCCATCTCCTCGTACTTCTCGTTGAAACCAAGCGCGCAAGGCCCATACACCAAGCAAACGTCGGTTGGGTTGCTGGAAGGGAATATCGCTTAACAACTCTTTTTGGGGTAAGCCTTCGTTAAGGCCTTTGTTTTCTTCTACGACAATCTTGTTTTTCCATACGAGATACTCTCCTTCGTTGAGGTTTCTTCTCATGGAACAGGACGAAAACATCGCGGCTATGGCAATGGTTAAGGGCAAAATATGTATCACCCTCCATGTAAACTTTTTATTTCGTCTTACTTTAGAACCTGTCATGTCCACTTTAAGTCTTTCTCAAGTCAAACAAATCCGCGCGCTTCACTCAAAGAAGTACCGAGATAAACATAACGCTTTCCTTGTTGAAGGGCGAAAGTCTATAGAAGAATTTGTTAAGGAAGGCTGGCGCTGTTTGCAATATGTTGTACAAGATTCTAGCCAACCTATTGATGGCTTTCCTGGGGAAGTACATTTCACTGACCATAAGACGATGAAATCCATCTCAGCATTATCGTCTGCTTCTGATCATCTCGCAGTTTTTCAGCGTAAACAAAGTGGCATGAATGCCTCTTCTAGGATATGGGTGGCACTTGATCAACTGCAAGATCCAGGAAATCTAGGGACGATTATTCGAACGATGGATTGGTTTGGGTGTCATCATCTTGTACTTAGTGAAGGATGTGTGGATGTGTTTAACCCCAAGGTGGTTCAAGCGAGCATGGGTTCCCTTAGCCGAGTTTCGGTTCGTCAACAAACTCGCAAAGAATGGAAGGATTTGTTTGATGGTCGCCATATTTTCTTTGCCGACCTTGAGGGGCTTTCATTTACCAGTCCTGGGCTCACTAATCAGCTAAGTTCTCCGTTGGGATTACATCCGCTGGTTCTTGTAATGGGTAATGAGGGTAATGGGATTCATCCTTCCACACGTGCGTCGGTTGATTACACCTCGATTACTATTCCACGAGGTGCATCCCAAAAGTCAAAAGCAGAGTCACTGAATGCTGCTATGGCGACGGGAATAATGCTCGCTCATTTTAGTTCGATGCGCGACTCAGGAAAGGCTGATAGCCACTGATTCCAGAAATCCGGGAACGATTTCTTTACACATTGCGAGTCGTTAAAAGTAAGTGCTGATTGCATGGAGAGCTGAGCAAAGGCCATGGCAATTCTATGATCGTTAAAGGTGTCAATTGTTACTTTGTCTAGCGGTGCAAACCTTGTTGCATCGAAGTGCATTTTTGAGTCATTGGAAGTCAGTGATACGCCAAATTTTTCAAGATTTACTCGAAGGGCTTCTACACGATTTGATTCTTTATGAAACAAGGTATTTATTCCTATAATAGTTCCTTGGCACTTAAATGCGGATAACAAGACAATTAGATTTATGATTTGATCTGGATAATCAAGCATATCGATTACCAAACCTGGTGATGACTGAAAATCACTTGGATGGATTCGTAAGCCTGAAGCCGTAAATTCGTACTGTAAGCCCATGGTATGGCATACATCTAAGAGCTTTCGATCACCCTGTACATCATCTCTTTTGAGTCCATTTATTGACAGTGCGCTTTTGGTCAAGAGTGCCCCTCCAAGAAATGCATATGCGCTACTCCAATCACCTTCCACCTGTATTTTTTGTGGTGTCAAATCTTGTTGGATAACCGATAGTTGGTTCGGACTTACGTTAACGGATAAGCCAAGTTGACGCATTAGATCGATAGTCAGGGACACATAAGGTTTTGATACCATTTGGCCTTTGGTAAAGCGAAGAATCATTCCCTCTTTAATGGACGATCCAAGAAGTAGTAATGCGGTAATAAATTGGCTGCTCGTATTGACATCGATATGTTGCGTACGACCAGCAGTTGGTGAGGACTGATAGTCTATTCCAGAAATGCGATAACCTTGACCCTTCTCATTGCTTAATTCTTCTATATCGGCACCCATTGCACGTAGTGCGTTCCATAGCGTTTGATGGGGTCTTTGCAACAGCCTGGGTGCCGCATAGATGTCGGTAGTTCTTTTTTGACTTGAAAAATAGGTCATGGCAAATCGAAGACTCGTTCCTCCTTCCCCCACGTAACGATTTACCTGTTGCTTGTTGAGCACATTATCCAAATAGATTGTATCCTCTGCCTTGGATAAATTGGAAAGCTCTAGTGGCCCTCCGTGGAGTTTGTTGAGCAAAAGCAAACGGTTACTGATGCTCTTGGAGGAGGGTAGTGTGACGGATTTATGGGCGTTGGACATTCTCCCATGTTTTTTTAATCTGTCCCACCTCATATTCTAAGTCAAAGTGTGGGTCTGCAATTCTGCGTAGGACAACTCCTAAAATCTTCTGCGCCCTGTTCTTTTTATCATCCCTCATGTGATGCATTAACTCTTCGAACGCAAAATGAGGAATTGGAGGGAAAGCGCTGCGCAAAAAGTCCATAGCATATTCAGTCCCTTCGATTGATTGATTAAAGTGCAGGGAACTATAGGCAAGTTCAAGTTGAATACCCCAAGCGATGGCACAACCATGGCTTATTGGATTGTTCTCCGCCAAGAAAAATGACTCTATCGCATGACCAAAAGTATGCCCAAAGTTCAGACATCTTCTTATACCATTATCCATCATGTCGCCCTTTACAAAGTGGTGTTTTATATTGACACTGTCGAGTACAACCTTTCCTAGAGGGGGCGTTGCAGGGTCATAGGATAAAACATCTTGAACATGTTCTTCAGAATGAATCAGGCCATGCTTTAGCATTTCGACTTTTCCATCGCGTACCTGCTCAGGTTGCAATGTCTGTAGGAATGAGGGATCAAATAAGACTGCCTTTGGGTCTGAAAAAACACCTATTCCATTTTTTATGGAGGCGAAATCTATACCTGTTTTCCCTCCGATGGTCGCATCCACAGCCCCGAGTAGTGTGGTGGGGACATGGATGAATGGGCAGCCGCGTTTATAGACCGAGGCAGCAAATCCTCCGAGATCAGTTATTTGCCCCCCTCCTACATTGATGAAAAGACTGTCCCTTCCATATTTTTGACCGGCGAGTTGTTGCCAGATGTACTGACAGCTCGCAAGCGACTTATGTTCGGGGCCCTGGGGTAGCTCGATCACGAGATGTGAGAAGGGTATATCAAGTTTAGGTAAGCAATGTTTGTCCGTGTTTTCATCGACAACGACAACAAGGTTCATATCTTCCGATAGATATTCGGATAACATCGTATTTATGTCGCCGATTGTGTAGGAATAGGCGACGGTAATCCCTTGTATTTGTAAAGACATTGATTCGCTCATTCCGGATGGTTTTGAATCGTCTCCTGTGAATGGGTAGTCCAGGCTTCGGGTTTATCGGTAAAGTGTTGTTTGACCTCTTTCCATGTGGACTGAAACCAATCACTCTGTCGATAGGCCTCTAGATCTCCTTCTGATTTCCACGTCGACACTGTAAAACACAACCCTTTATTTGTATTATCTAAAAGGAGATCCACAGTAAGACAACCTTCATAGGATAGGATTTGTTGCTTTTTCTTTTCGAAGCTCGAAAGGAATGTATCAAGATAATCCTCGGACAAACTCAGTTTAACCAATCGTGTAATCTTCATGGGAAGTCTTATGAATTTTTCCGCTCAATCACCACGGTAGTGCCATATTGTAAACCGAGAAGACCTGCTGCATTACCACCGTAAATAGAGATTTCTAAATAGCCCGCATCATTGAAACGGCACACATGACGTCCTTGAGCACCTTCCCCATCATAGCGTTCGTGAATTCGAGTGGCATTGTATCTCAGAAAAGTGATTTCAAAGGCGTTTTCGCCGATAAAATCCTCAAACTTATCTCGATGGATATTCAGGACAGCATTGTTTTTTGAATCCACGAAAAAGACCATGGCTCTCATTATGTTGTCCTGTATGGCTGGCTGGCCAAAAATGCTTTGTTTAAAGCCATGACTCTGCTTGCACCAATCCTCTAGTTTTCTTCCAGCTTCTTGTTCTACAATTACTTTGTTTACTAAATCGAAGAGCGAATGGTCTTCAAAACGACCGACTTCATAAATCGCTAAATCAGTTTCAGGGAACATTAAAGAAATGATCCCATTATCTGGGAACATGTAAACTTTACCCTCGTAGTCCATCGCGAGCAAACGATTTTTGCCTTCGTGTTGTTTTACCACCGTAAGATGGTAGCTTGGCGATGGAAAATTAGCAGACCCTTGACGACTTGTGTAGGCAGCTCCGATGAGATCGTTGGTGTCGATGCCATGGCTGATATCAATAAGGCGAATATCTTTGTTACGTTGGAGCAATTGACCCTTTAGGGCAGCTACATCGTAATCTTTGTAGCCATAGTCTGTAGTGAGTGTCAGGAGCGCCATAAATTAGTTGACTGATAAGATAAAAGTAAGGTAAATTGAACGAATTAATACTGCACATTGACCGAGTGAACCCAATTGATTTCTTAGGAATTCATCAAAGTAAATTTCAAGTCCTTAAACGAGCCTTTCCAAAACTTAAATTGGTGAGTCGAGGCGTCATGATAAAGGCCTCAGGTCATGAGGAAGAATTGGAACAATTTGAAGGTAAATTCAATGCCTTGATTCTCCATTTAGAGCGCTTTGGTGAATTGACCCAAGCCGATATGCTTGGCATTCTTGAGGCGGATGGCGATTCGCCAAACATAGAAGAACAAACGACAAAGTCAACGGATGAAATTATCCTTTACGGCAATAGAGGGCATGTGATTCGTGCACGAACGGCCAATCAAAAGAAACTGGTAGATGTAAGCCAACATCATGACATTGTTTTTGCGGTTGGACCTGCGGGTACTGGAAAAACATATACTGCAGTCGCCCTGGCAGTCAAGGCATTAAAAGAGAAGACCATTAATCGAATCATTTTAACCCGACCGGCTGTTGAGGCAGGAGAAAGCTTAGGTTTTCTTCCAGGGGATTTGAAAGAAAAGATTGATCCTTACCTGCGGCCTCTTTATGATGCGCTTGATGATATGATTCCGCCAGACAAGCTTCGGTATTTTATGGAAAACCGAATCATTGAAGTAGCTCCTTTAGCCTTTATGAGAGGCCGAACGTTAGATAAGGCCTTTATCATATTAGACGAAGCGCAAAATGCTACTATTGCCCAACTCAAGATGTTTTTGACCCGAATCGGTCCTCGTGCTCGCTGTATTATCACAGGAGACATGACCCAAATCGATCTTCCCAAAAACCAGCGCAGCGGATTAAAAGATGCCATCTATCGACTGCGTTCCATTCCAGAGATAGGGCTTGTAGAACTCTCTACACGCGACGTCGTGCGTCATCATTTAGTGGCTAAAATCATTCGAGCATTTGATGTGGATAAGCGGACAGAAAGTGATAAGGAAGCTCTGTCGAATACTACCTTTGAGGAAGACAATTAGGATATATGGAATCACCGTTAACGCTCAATGGACAAGTAGCTTTTTATCAAGGTAAAGTAAGGGATGTCTATTTCTTAGATGAAGGGCGTTTAGCTATTGTCGCTAGTGACAGGATTTCTGCATTTGACCACATTTTGCCGCGTGCTATACCAGGGAAGGGACAGATGTTAAATGATATTGCCTATTACTTTTTGCAAGCTACAGAGCACATCATTCCTAATTGGAGCGAGGCCCTACCCCATAAATCAGTAACTACTGGGAAGACCGCTGAGCCCATCAAAATTGAAATGGTAGTACGAGGTTTTCTCTGCGGACATGCATTGCGTCAGTATACAGCGGGTGAACGTACGCTTTGCGGTGCATCGATGCCTGATGGTATGCTTCCTTATCAGGCCTTCCCTCAACCGATTATAACTCCAGCCACAAAGGCGGATCATGGGGAGCACGATGAGGATATATCTCCAAGGGAAATACTTGATCGCGGAATCGTCTCAGAGGACTTATGGCAAAAACTGGCCTCTATTAGTCTTGAGCTTTTTGCCTTTGGCCAACAAATGGCTTCTGAGCGAGGACTCCTTCTTGCGGATACGAAGTATGAATTCGGCTTAATCGATGGAGAACTCATTCTCATTGATGAAATTCATACCCCCGATAGTTCTCGATATTTTTACGCAGACGGTTTTGATGGCGCGGTAAGCCAAGGAAGACCGCCTAAGCACCTCTCCAAAGAATTTGTTAGAGAGTGGCTAATGTCTAAGGGATTTCAAGGACGCGAAGGAGACGTTATGCCGGTTATGGAGGATGAGGACGTTCAGTTGATCCGTGACCGATATATGGAACTCTATGAGATCATGCTCGGCCGACCTTTCCTGGAGGAATCTATGGATAATCTCCAGGAGACAATCAATTCGTTTCTACAGAGTTAGGATTGCATAGTTATTGTCCAAACCCCGTTAAAGAATGCTAACATTTAACACAATTAAGGCATTGTGAAAATATCATAAATAACTGATAGTCAGGAAATAAACTTGAACTTAAATCCGTCTTTATCCTGAATTGTTCATCAAAAATTATTAGTTATTATGAAAAAGAATGTTTTGTTTTTTGCCTTAGGTGGTCTTTTATTGACGAGTGTTGGTCTGGTATCCTGTGAATACTTTGTTAAAGAGGAAGCACAGGGGGAAGAAGAGGTTGTACAAGATGATGTAGATTCTACTAAATCGTCAGAAGCTGATGCCATAGAATCTGGCGATGCAGAAGATGTAGAGTCTTCAGCTGTTCTTGACGAGACGCAGAATACAGCATCCGCTGAAGGTGATGAGACCCAAGATGTGAGTCAAGAGACTCCTTCTAAGTAGTCAATGAAGAAGTAAGGAAGCATAAGCTGATCTTCCTTTATTGAAAGCACATCCTAATCGGGTGTGCTTTTTTTATGCCTGCGAAGTGGATTGTGTATTCTGGCGTTGGAAAAGATAACCCATCACTCCGAAGAGGATAGAGAATCCAATGGTAGAGGCCATTCCATAGGTCAAAAAGGGTAGAGCGCTGATATAGCACATACTTAATCCACTAAGAGTAGGAGGGTACATATGCATGCCCGCCCATACACCGAAGTTGGACACGGCAAAGAATAGTAAAGGAGATACAACACTAGCCAATCCATAATGGCCTAGAACATGGCCTTTCTCTTCACTTCTTTTTTTAAGAAATTGGGTAAATCCAAAAATCACTAACATGGCAATCATGGCAAAAACAAACGATTGGCTGATCCATGTAAAGCCTTCATAGAATCCTGCGTAGATGGTATTGTTTATAATGAGGTCGGTAACAAACCAAGCAGCCAGTGGTAAAATCAAGCTCAATGATTTTCTGTGCAGAGCGAAAACTCCAAAGATCATCATCGCTTCAAATGGCGCAACATTGGGCAGGTGAAGCGTTAAGAATCGGGCGATCACGGCAAACACAACCGTGATTACGGCAAGAAGCGTCGATTGTTTAGCATTACTTTTCGTCATATCAAGCATAGAATATTTTTGTCGTGTTCCCACCTAAAGATAAGGGCATACGATGAATAAGATGGATTTCTATGTAAAAGTCAAAAAAATTATATCGAACGCCCGTTTGATAAAGGCCTTTTTTGTACATTTAGAGCAAGCAAGAATTCATGAGTGACCAAGCAAAAATTATATACAACAATCAAACATTTGAGGCACCTGTAATCAAGGGTTCCGAAGGGGAACTAGGTCTCGATATCTCAAAGTTAAGAGGGAGTACTGGATTAGTAACCTATGATGTAGCCTACAAAAATACAGGAGCAACACAGAGTTCAATCACCTTCATTAATGGAGAGAAGGGCATTCTGCGACACAGAGGATACAGTATTGAAGACTTAGCCAATAATGCAAGCTTTCTAGAAGTGGCTTTTTTATTGCTTAAAGGGCATCTTCCAAACAAAAAGGAATATGAGAACTATGCAGACTTGATTCGCATGCACACTCTTGTCAATGAAGATGTTAAGCATGTTTTTCAAGGATTTCCCAATGGATCTCACCCAATGGGTCAGCTTATGACGATGATGTCGATGATGTCGGCTTTCTATCCGGATTCTTTGAATCCACATCGCAGTGAGGAGGACTTTGATATGACGATTACTCGATTAATCGCTAAGACACCCACCTTGGTTGCCATGATTCAGAAAAAGAAAATGGGGCATCCAATAGTCTATCCAAAGAATAATCTCGAATACGTAGACAACTTCTTGAACATGACATTTGGACAAGTCACCCTGGATTATGCAGTAGACCCTGTGCTGAGCTCGGCGATGAATAAGCTGTTGATTCTTCACGCAGATCATGAGCAAAATTGTTCGGCTTCTACTGTACGCATTGTAGGATCCTCTCAATCCAATCTGTATGCATCGATCTCGGCGGGTATTGCAGCGCTTTGGGGTCCTTCCCATGGTGGTGCAAATCAGCGGGTACTTGAGATGTTAGAAGAAATCTCCAAAGATGGTGGCAATGTCCAGAAATTCATCGACCGAGCAAAAGATAAAAACGATCCTTTCCGTTTGATGGGATTTGGTCACAGAGTCTACAAGAATTTTGATCCACGTGCTCGAATCATTAAAAAGTCAGCCGATGAAGTCCTTGGTCAACTCAAAGTAAATGATCCGATCCTTCATCTTGCAAAAGAACTTGAGGAAAAGGCACTCGCTGATCCGTACTTCGCAGAACGTAAGTTATTCCCGAATGTTGACTTTTATTCTGGGATTATCTATCGCGCGATGGGGTTCCCAGTAGATATGTTTACCGTATTGTTTGCCTTGGGAAGAATGCCAGGTTGGATTGCGCAGTGGAATGAGATGCGAAAGGCGGGTCAGCCAATTGGAAGACCGCGACAGATTTACACGGGAGAAGTACATCGACCTTACCCATCTTGGGACGAGCGCGGATAAATCATTGCTATGGAAACTGGATTACTTCATCTTCACTCAAGTTTACGATATATCGTTCTTGCAGCCCTGTTGTATGCCATTATAAAAGGTTGGAAGGCAGGTGAACAGGCAGTTGAGGGCAAAGAGAGGCGACCTTACCTCATCGCCATGATTGTTGCCCATATTCAACTCTTGTTGGGGCTTGGACTCTACTTTATGGGTGAGAATGGCCTTACGGCACTAAACAGTTTGTTTGATACGGGGGCGAGTCTTTTTTCGTCTTTAGGGTTTTTTGGCATTATACATTTTGTGCTTATGGTTACAGCGATTACGTTAATAACTAAAGCACATAGCTTAGCTAAGAAGAATGCAACGCATCGCAGCGTTGTTCGCTTGATGCTTTTCGCGTTGCTTATTGTTCTTGTAGCGATTCCTTGGCCATTTTACGGATATGGTAGCGGGTTTTTTCCTGGCATGTAGTTTGTAGACACTCGGAGAATTTACTGTGGAGTTATAGGCTACCACCTTTCACTGTTGAATGGTAGTTTGCTCTCCGTAATAAAACGATTTATGTATGCAACGGCTATCGATTTTTATAATGTTCATGGCGTGCTACTTGCTCAGCAGTGCACAAGTGGATGAACGCCTTACCGATTTATCGAGGTATATAGCAGGAATGCCTGCCCCAACATTTACTTCAGATGATAAGTTAAATGATGCGATACCAAGTGACTATTCCGAGGATTGCGAATCGGCCTTTGATCGCCTCAATGAGAAACACTTAGAGCCGATAAGTGAATGGGCGGGTTCATCATCAGTTATAAGTAATAGCGATCGCCAAAAAACATTGTTTTATCCGTTTGCTGGTGCGGATTTTATCTATGCAGATGCTTTCTTTGGCGAGGTTGACAATATGATCCTGATCGGTCAGCAAGATGCAGGCACATTACCCGATTTCGATGCGATGTCTCAATACGAAATCAAGGAGTATTTAAATGCAATCTACAGTAGTCTATCCATTTCCAATCGCCTAGGCTTCTTCAGAACAAAAGATATGAATCGTCAGTTCAGAGATAATCATGTGAATGGTACAATCCATTCGATTCTTTGGTATATGGCAAGAGCTGAAATGAAAATCGTTTCCATTCGTAATGTTCGTTTGACATCTAGCGGACGATTGGAGACGTCTTCAAGCAAAGAGGGTATAGAAGTGATTTACAGCGACAAGGGTAAGGAGAAAAAGCTCTATTATTTTGCCTATGATTTATCTAATTCTAATCTTTCAAGCAATCCTCGTCTATTTGACTTTCTTGAATCCTTTGGAAAACACAATGTGCTTGTCAAAAGTGCATCTTATTTGATGCATAATAGCAGCTTCTCTATTATACGGGAGTATCTTATGAACACCTCACATTTAGTAGTTCAAGATCCTTCCGGTATTCCTTACAGAAAGCTTGTTGCAGCGGGATGTAGTGTTGATTTACATGGAACATACACAAGGCCGATTCCCTTGTTTTCAGGATACAGCCAGTCCAGCTTGAAAGAGGCTATAAAAAGTGCCCCTGATTTACCCTTTATGATTGGTTACATGGCGCCTTATGGTGAGTGTAGTCTGGCTGTGTTCAAAGGTTGTGATTAAGGCAACTAGCCATGAACTTCATGCATGGCCTCCCATAACAAGTCGATAGGGTGTAAGACCCTTCGAGACGTAAAATCCTCAATTTGATGCTGACAGCTAATGCCAGTGGCACAAATCAAAGTACTTTCATCTGCTTTTTCAATAGCTGGAAGAAGATCTAAACCAGCGATTTTTTGGGATAACTCGTAGCTTTCTTTACGATAACCAAAAGCTCCTGCCATTCCACAGCATCCTGCTTGGATTAGAGATACTTTACCAATCCATGATAATAAGGTAAGGCTGAATTTCATCGAGGAAATAGCTTTCTGGTGGCAATGTCCATGAAGTAGAATTTGGCTTTCTTGTTTCCTGATTTTTTTGGATAGATTGCGGTGTTTTTCAACTAAAAACTCATCAAAAAGGAAGATTTTATTTTCAATTAAATAAGATCTATTCGAATCAAAACGAATATATTCGTCTCTAATCATGGAAACAGCACTTGGTTCTATTCCAATTATGTCTACATCATCCTCTAAGAAGGATTTCATTTGCTCAAAGGAATTGTGCGCCTCCTTTTTGGCCTTGTTTACCATACCAACAGACATACTTCCACGGCCACTGACGTGGGCGTTGACAAGATGTATTTGATATCCTAAAAACGTCAATATGTCTGCTAATCGAATCCAAAGCTGCGGGTTGTAGACATTGGTAAACTCATCGACAAAAAGTGCGATAGGTTTGGTATTACTCCCCTTAGAGTGGTCTTGTATATATTTCTTGAGCAGCGATACAGCTGTTTTCATAGGTAATGAGGGAAGCGTTCGCTCCTTATGGACGTTGAGTAGGTTTTTTATCGGATTTAATGCTAAAATTCGGTTAGTGAGTGATGGAAAGATCATTCCTACCGCGTTTAACATGGGTAACGAAGCAGTTAACCGCTCTGCTAATGTGAATTTTCCTTGATTTTGCAGAAAATGAGCTTTCAGTCCACCCACATCTACTTGACTTGGGCATTCGCTGATACAGCCTTTACAAGAGAGACAAAGCGATAAGGACTGCTTAACCTCGTTGGTGGATACTTCTTTTCCTGTCCACAATTCACGTAGTAGATTTGCTCTTCCCCGTGTACTGTGTACTTCGTTTTGTGTTGCACGATAGCTTGGGCACATGACTTTTCCGTCACTAAATGGCTTTCGACAGTCGCCAGATCCATTGCATCGACTTGCCATTTCAAGCGCGCTCTCAACATTGTTGAAGCTTAGGGTTTCTTTATTCGGTTGGTTTTGATGAGGAAAGGCGGTTCGCAGATCTTCGAGAATAGGTTTAGCGTCGATAATCTTACCAGGGTTTAACAGGTTCTCCGGGTCGAAAAGTTGCTTGAGATCGACCATCATTTGATAGCACGCTTCACCTACCATTTCCTTGAGAAACGGAGCCCGCACACGGCCATCTCCATGTTCCCCACTCAGGGATCCTCTATATTGCTTGACCAATGTTGCAGAGGCTTGCGCGATTTTCTTAAATGCAATTCGATCTTCTTCTTTATCCAAATCAAGAATAGGGCGTAGATGCAGTTCTCCTGCTCCAGCATGGGCATAATAGACGCTTCGTTGGCCAAAGTCAGTCATAATCTTTTCGAATGCCTGTATGTATTCTGGCAAGTCATTTACATCGACTGCTGTGTCCTCAATAACTGCTACTGCACGTGCTTTTCCTGGCAAATTGGCTAGTAGTCCCAAGCCTGCCTTACGCAGGTTCCATAGTCGCTTAATAATAGATGAATCCTCGTAAAAAGGTTCAGCATAAGTCAAGGTTTTGATTTGGTCTTTTATTTGGCGACCAAGAGTAAGTGCTTCCTCTTGGTTTTGTCCTCTGCAGGATACCATGAGAACCGCTTTTGGATTACCCTCCAATAAGGTGAGCTCTTTAGCATATTCGGGATGCTGTCGCGTACAGTCCAAGACCACGTCATCCATAAGTTCACAGCTATACACTTTATGCTTCATCACGTAAGGAACGGCTAATAATGCCTTTTCTAAGCTGTCGAAATGAAATAGATGGAGACTATCGTATGATGGGGGAGTAGGTTGTAGTTTGCATTCCACGGAAGCAATGAGCGCTAAACTTCCTTCACTACCGCAGAGTAAGCGCGCTAGGCAGCCAAATTCTACAAAATCATCTAAGGCGTAGCCAGTATTTCTTCGATGGATGCTCTTTTTAGGAAAGTTTTCTTCAATGCGTTGGGCATTTGATTCATTGGTTTTGAACTCGTCTGCCCATTCGGCTATAGCTTGTTGCAAAGGCGATTTGGGGTCGGGCTTCCAGTCCTTATGGAATCTTGTTACACTGCCATCGGATAAAATACAAGTTATCGCTACTAGATTTTCTCGAGTTACACCATATATAATGGAATTGCTTCCTGAACTGTTGTTTCCTACCATTCCTCCGATGGTCGCTCGATTTGAGGTAGATGTTTCAGGGCCGAACATGAGGTTGTACTCCGCCAATTCTCGATTCAGGACGTCTCTAATTACTCCTGGTTCGACAATGGCCATGCCTTTCTCTTTGTCAATGCTAAGAATACGATTCATGTATCGGGAAGTATCAATGACGAGCCCATTGCCTACACATTGCCCAGCAAGCGACGTTCCTCCACCTCTTGGAATAAGGGACTTACTTTCTTGGTTCGCCCAATGCATAAGAGCGACTAGATCTTCTTGAGACCTAGGGTAAGCCACACCAAGTGGAAGTTCACGGTACACCGATGCGTCCGTTGCATAAGCTGCCCTGTACATTTCGGACACTTCAATATGTCCTTTAAATCCATTGTTTATGGCGATCATGGTCATGTTAAGCAACAAAAGTCGAAAAGAAAGAGTTTATTTGTAGCAAAACTCATCAAACAATATCAACTTATGACACGATTATTGACACTTGCCATTCTTTTTACTTCAATATTAACGTCGAATGCTTTCGCTCAGATGGTTAATAGGGATAATACTAATGAACAAAACAAACCATTAAAAGTTGGTAGCGAAATGCCGATGTTGTCGCATCAAATGCAAAGTACTATTGGCAAGTCACTTACTCTTGAGAGTATTGCCGGTAAAAATGGTTATGTAGTTATTTTTTCATGTAATGCTTGTCCTTTTGTTGTTGCTTGGGAAGACCGATACCAATCCGTTGCTTCTTTTGCTAGTGAGTTAGGTTTTCAAGTAGTTTTGGTGAACTCTAATGAAGCTAAGCGCGCAGAAGATGTACAAGTCGATAACTTTAGTGCTATGGTAGATCATGATAAGGAGAAGGGCTACACAGAAATGGGAATCTACTATCTACTCGATAAAAACTCTGTCTTGGCGGATATCTATGGAGCTAAAGTTACCCCCCATGTTTATCTATTTGACCGAAACGGTGTGTTACAGTATATCGGCGCGATAGATGATAATTATAAAGATGCCAGTCAAGTTAAGGCGTCATACTTGTTGGATGCAATGCTTGCTGTCCATGCTGGGGAACCTGTTAAAGTCACATCAACAGATGCAATTGGCTGCAGCATAAAGCGTATAAAGAAATAGAGCTTTACTGAGATAGTAACTGTCGGTTCTTTTCTCGTCCTGTAGAGGTTTCCTTGATTTAAAGTTCTTTGGTTAGCATAAGCAGCTTCATTTCCTATGCTGTATGTTTGTGTAAAACCAATGCATCTTGAGTATCCTAGGTAAATCAAATCGCGATAGAGTGTATCTCTCGAGGAAGTTTGCGTTAGATGCCAAACTCGTCAAGGATTCATTTGTTCTGCACATTGATGAGTTAAGCCTGAATAGATTACCTAAAGACAGTGGGTGTATTCTTTTGTGTAATAGACCGATTGGAGCCCTCGAAGAATTGCTATTAGAGAGCATTTTACCAAGCCATTTTTCAGAGAGAATAGCCTTTTATAAGAATCCCTTTCTTTCATCAAATGAAGGGATACGCGATAAGATGGTCTTGACTAATGACGACCGTAGTACAGAAGATATCGCACAATTGCAAAATCGGGTCAACGTGATTTTTCCAGCAGGGGTGCTGTCCAAGCGAAGAAATCATAAGCGAGCAAAAGTAGATGGCCGCTGGAATAGACAGACGATTCGCCATGTTATGGCACTGGGTCTTCCCATTTATCCCGTGCGCTTGGAGGCACGTATTGCGACAGCTGGACGTGTTTTATCGTCTTTTCATTCGGTGCATCGAACAACTCAGATATTAGTTTCTGCTCTACAGGAGGAGAAAAACGATGTAACTATCCATATTGGTCGACCCATTGACCAAAAACAATTACAGCTTTGCTCAAGTGAAGGTCAACTTTCTCGCCTGCTTAGGTCAAAGGTTTTTTCTCTGGGTACACCTATTCACGTTGATGACTATTTTTTCAATGAAAAGTTAACCAAAGGTCCTCTAGCAAATCCTGTTCGTCAAGATGTGTTGCTAGAGGAAAAAAAAGCGCTGGACGAAGACCATTTGCTGTTCGAATCGGAGGGCTATGCGGTATATCTATTCTATGCCTTGGATGCTCCGAATTGGGTTCAGGAGATAGGTCGCTTGCGCGCCCTGAATGATCGGTTAACCGGCAAAGAAAGCAATCAACCACGACGATTGGATGAGCTGGATCTGTATCATGAGCATATAGTAGTCTGGAGTGCAGAGGATAAGCGAATAGTCGCCTCATGTCGAGTAGGGGACGGGAAGAGAGTTTTTGCAACCCACGGAAAGTCAGGACTTAGCCTAGATAAGAACTTCCGATTAAAGCCGTCCTTTGATGGCCTCTTAAAAAAGTCTATCGACCTGGATTGTTTTTGTATTGACCATGGTTCATCCAAGGTCAATCTGCTGCTTACGCTACTTTGGAGTGGTATCACAACGATTCTCCGCGATCGCCCCTACCTCAGCTTCCTTTCGAGTTTGAGTCCTTTGCGGATACCAGAAAATAATGACAGCGTGGCAAAGGCTATCGAAACCTTTGTGAGTGAGCGCAGAGATGATACCTTAGCATCCTATATCGAGATAAAGGATGGCAAACTGGGTTTAAATATGAGTAATCAAGGATCTGAAGAAGGCAGAAGTACAACTTCCTTGACTAGCCATCCCATTGATTTTCCGGCCCCTGCTCCAATTACCTATGCCATACAGCAACATGCCAAGGTGCTAAGTGTAACTAGGGACGAGAACCAGCACTCCGATAAAGTAAAGGCATTATTGTGGATGGGGGTTCAAGATTTACCGGAGTAATAGGTTGTCTTAAGGCTAAGTAATTAATGGATGTAAAGGTAGGATTCATACTTTTTGATCTTGTGCATTTCTCGTCTCTTGGAATTCAGCTATTCTGCCATAGGATAAGAGCAAAAAAAAGCGGGCAATTTGCCCGCTTTCGAAAAATATACAATGTCAATTATTTCATAATCTGAATAATTCCAGAAGAAACATTGCCCGAGGCATCGATAACGGATAGAGTATAAAGTCCGCTAGCTGCTGAGGATAGATTCAAGCTTTTATTTCCCTCTACATTTCCTGATGTAATTACCTTGCCTAAGGCATCCATCACACGGTAGTTTACTCGACTAGCTGATTCAAGATTGATAATTCCCGTTGATGGATTAGGATAAATACTTACCCCTAGATTAGCTAAATCATCGATAGATGTTGGCTGGCTATTAGGGTCATTGGGATTAGACCCTAAGTTTAACTCGTCTAAATCAGTAACCCCATCATTGTCTGAATCCGTTGTTTCCGTTAAGTCGGTTGTAGCATTTGATCCACCTGTTGAATTCGTCGTAAAGAACGCTGCAGAAAGACCGCTACCAATTGACGCTCCAGAACCTGTAAGAAGTGGGGCACTAGTCGTAGGGTCAGTGAATGTAAATGATCCCGTTGGATTTCCTCCTAATCCGTCTCCATAGGAATCTTCGTAAATAATCGAGTAGCAATCAAAGTCGTTTAGGTTAATTGTGTAGAAGAATTGATTATTCGCAGAAGTTAATTGATCAGGATAAACAATAGGACTAGTATACGTAGTTCCTGTAATGTTATCACGCGCAGGCACGAAATCGCCGTTGGCGTCATAAACTCCCCAAGTAACTTCAGACCCCCAATCATCTAATCGTAAGTCTAAACTGATTGACGTTGTGTTATAACCTGAAGCATCAACATTAAAGTTGTTTGTTGCCACATTGTTGGACGAAACATCATCAGCTGAACCATTCACCGCAATAATCTCAGCAGTGATTATATTATTAGCTTGAGGAAGGTAATAGTATGTTGGAAGGGTGATTTCAGTAGATGAAAATTGATCAACTTGTCCATTCCATGTATAAGTTACCTCTGTACCATTATTGATATCATATCGTAATTGAAGAGAGGTAACCGCACTCTGACCAAGATTCTCAAAGGCAAATTTTGGATTTACCTGCCATCCGCAAGAAGGGGATTCAACGGATGCACCTTCAGCACTAGCATCTAGTGCAGTAAGTCCTGTGTAGTTTGGAGCAACTTTTATAGCTGTCTCAACATTTCTATTACTTTGGTCTGTCGTGAAGAGTACAAAGCTCATTTTACCAATTTCAGTCATCACATTCGTGCTTCCTGAAACGGAAGGATAAAAATCTTGGATACTCACTGAGAAGGTTGTATCAAATAGACTACCTAAGGAATTATTTGGGAGAGTGATACCATTAAGTCCAAAGAACATGTTCCTAAGCATTTTCTTATGATTGTAAAGACCATTGGGTAGGACCATTTCAGGGTAGTATGTTGAACCTGCACTTTGTTTGCCTTCTATATCATCTTGAAGAAGATAGAGGTGTAGACGTTCACTTGAAGCAGTTGAATTTCCTGTGAAATAGGCCTGTAAGGTGATTGTTGCTTCGTTAGTAGTAATGTCCCAGTCAGCTTGCATTCCTAAATTGACATAAGATGTTTCAGATAATATAGGACTTATTTGACTGGCCCATGCTCCGCGACTTGAGGTTGCGTTCCCTTGGGCTCGGCTCACAACTCCTGTCGGATAACCTGAGATTGAGAAAGTGTTATCTAAACTTTCACCGTCTTGGATACGAAAATCTGTAGGGTCACTCGCGTAGGATCCTGAGTGAATGTTTACAGCCACTACGCGACCAGGATTAGCAGCTACTAGCTCATCAGCTATTCGGTGGCCATCAGGACAAAACTGACAATTGACACCTGTAAACTCCTCTAGCAAGGCATTTCTATTGCTTGTATTTTGGCTTACTGGTATTCCTTGGGCTGTAACAACACTAGCCCAAATAGTTAGTGATGATAGGATAAATATATTTTTCATTTGTTGTATATTTCGAGTAGGAAATTAACAAATTTAGATATATCATGACAAGCTTTTCTTCATTAGTTCCAAAAGCGATAGCATTTTTTACGATGATTCTTTTTGTCGCTAGCTCATCATACGGTCAGTTCACAACCAGATACAGCTCTTTTAGCGTAGATTCATTCTCACAGGAGGTAGATATTGTCCTTAAAAACCAAGTTTTTAATGATAGTCAAGATTCAATTTTTTTGGCCTGGCGAAGAACCGTCAACGATTTTCCAGCTGCGAAATGGTCAGGTACTAGTGTTTGTGACAATGTCAATTGCGCAGCACCTCAAATTAGTCAGAGAAATTTCGATGCAATTGCACCAGGAGATTCTTCACGGCTTGATATGCACTTTTTAACAAATGGTTTCTCAGGGGAAGCTACTGCAGAACTGATCGTTTGGGATATAAACGACAGCGTAAATTCTGTTCAAGTTATACCTTACGCATTTAAAAACGACCCTTCGTTTGCGACCAGGATTTCTGACGTTTTGAGTGAAGAAGATGTCGAACTGTCTGTTGTTAATGGCTATGTGCAAATATCTGCAACGAGTGACGCTCGTCTTACGGTTAATGTCTATGACTTACTAGGTAATCAAGTAAAAAGCGCTATGTGTGACGGTCAGCTTTCTATGGATATTCGTGATTTACCTAAGACGATGTATTTCGTACAAGTTTTACAAGGGTCTATTCTTGTTAAGACGCAATCTTTTGTGCGATAACAGAGTGGTTCTCTTTTTAGTCTTCTGCGATTCGCGCAAGTTCCTCTTCTAAGGCATACTCATCTCCGGCATTGTATCCCGTGTGTTTGTAAGCTACCTCTCCATTTTTGTCTAAGACAATGGTAAATGGTACCGTTTGCCAACCAAGGCTTCGTTTTGTATCTGAATTACGGTCATAGAGTACCTCAAAAGGCCAATCTTCGCCCGCTACATAACTTTTGGCACGTTCAACATTTCGTTGGTCATCGATTGATATGGCTATGAGTTCAACGTCGTAAAGATCCTGCCAATCTGTATAAAAGTCTTCTGCAATCGTTTTGAGTTCCGTTTTACAAGGAGCGCACCATGTAGCCCAAAAGCAAAGCACGGTAATCTTTCCATTTTCAGCATAGGTCTTTAGATCAACCTCTTTATTGTCTCCGTCTTTAAGTGTAGTGGATGTTATTGTTTGTGCGGACAGTCCGCTTGTACTAAAGACAAGGGTTGCGCAAAGCAATGCTTTAACGATTGTAGCCATAGTTTCTAAGTTTTTAATCTAAACGGCTGTTAAGTTACAAAGTCAGTGCCAAGTTTTATATGTGGTCATCTACTTCGTAAACCATGTGAAAGGAGCGATAAACATTGTACATTCATACTTCAATCTATTCTATGCGACGTTTAGCATTTACAACTGCTTTGCTATTGGTTTCGATCTTATCTGCATCGCTTGTGTTTGGACAGGGCACGATCTATGGTGATTTGGAGATTCGAAATGACTATTACGAAAGAGATTCTTTGATTGGTGCATCGAATACGGCGCAATATGATAATTTAAAATCGAGTATTGACGCTTGGCTAACCGTAAATTATGCTAATCCAGAATGGGACTTTGACGCAAGTGTTCGACTCGATGGGTTTCTGCATTCCAACTTGTTTAATCCAGGAAGAGAAGCCTACACGGGATTTGGTATTGGTCGATTTCATCTTAGAAAGACAGTCAACAATCTAGAAATCACAGGAGGGTACATTTATGATCAGCTTGGAAGTGGACTTATCTTTCGTGCCTATGAAGATCGTGCATTAGGTATTGATGATGCTTTAGTAGGTGTACGAACAGATTATAAGATCTCTGAAGCGTTCTCGATAAAGGCAATGGCTGGAATGCGCAAGCAGCGACTTGGAATGGATCGTTCGGTTATTGCCGCTATGGAGTTGAAAAGTTTTCAAAGTTTTGGAAAAGAAAAGGATTGGAACATGTCCTCGGGGATTGCTGCGGTAAATCGTACGCTCGATCAAGAATCTATGGATGCCATAGTAGCTATAATCAATAGTTATCCCCTTGACGAACGATTCTTACCTACTTATAACAGCTATGCCTTTTCAGCGTACAATCAGCTAAATCATAAACGCTGGGGATGGTATCTTGAAGGAGCATGGAAGTCAAAAGATTTACAGCTTGTTAGCCTGACTGAGCCTCTACAACTTGACGCCGGAAATGCTCTCTTTACCACTGTGTCTTATGCTAAACCAGGACTGGGGGCTACCTTGCTCTTTAAGCGCACCGATAACTTTCAATCTCGAAGTAATCCATTGGGAGGGGAAACTATTTTAAATTCTGCCATCAACTTCTTGCCACCTGCAAATCGTCAATTGTCACTTCGTCTTCCTGCGCGTTACCAGCCAGCCTCTCAAGAAATACGGGAAATGGGACTGTCGCTCGATGTAAACTGGAAGATGAATAAATCGATGTCGCTACACGGAACCTACAGTCAGATTCATGATCTAGGGGCTACTCCAGGTGACTTCATTAATGACTTATTGTATGCTCGAGGAAGCATTTCGGGCTTAAACAGCGGGAAGGCAGAAGGAGCGCTTTTATTTAAAGAGGTCTATCTCGACGTAGAGTGGAAACACTCTAAGAAGTGGAAAGGATTATATGGTATGTATTACACTATGTATAACCGTTTATTCTACGAAGGAGAAGGCCTTGCCCAGACCTTTGTCTACTCACCGTTCGTTCATTGGACCAACCGTATCTCGCGAAAAGTTTCTATGAAATACGAATTGCAATATCAGCACACAGTGGATGACTTCGGCCAGTGGGTTTATGGAATGGTTCAGTTGAACTTACCTCCCAAACTCTCCTTTGCCATTTCTGATATGTGGAATCTTCAAACCGGCCCAAATGTCCTGAGTGTATCTCAAGAAGGGTCTAAGTCCGGTATTCATTATTACTCCATATTTATGTCGTATACGGAAAAACAACATCGCTTGTCCTTAAACTATGCCAAGCAGGTTGCAGGGATTGTTTGTACCGGAGGGGTATGTCGTTATGAACCCGCCTTTAACGGATTTCGTGTTAACCTAGTAACCAGTTTCTAATGCATTGTTATCGTTTTACACCCTATTTGTTTGCCTCTTTTTTATGTCTCATGATTTCCTCATGTGAAGAGGAGGGTCCTGCTGTTATCTTAGATGAAGCGGAAACTTTATCAGATACTACCTACATCACTTCAACCGTTCCCAGTGCTCAGGACAAAGTTGTGCTTATGGAAGAGTTGACCGGAGTGCGCTGTCCGAATTGTCCAGATGGCCATCAAGAAGTAGAATCCATTCTAGCTAATAATCCAGGCCGAGTATTGGCCGTTGCGGTGCATACTCCATTTTTGGGGCAGCCATTTCCAGGTGAAGCAAGTTTAATTACCCAGGCAGGGATTGATATGGAGAGTACTTTCGGTGGCTATGATGGTAAGCCGGCTTCCCTCATTGATCGCGTTAGCTATCCCGGTGAGCAGTATCGGTTTCTAGGTCTGCCCCAATGGGTGATTCGTGTTAATGAGCGCATGATGGAAACATCTCCTGTGAACATCGAGGTATCCTCTACGATATCTTCCAATGGCAATTCAGGGGTGGTAAGCGCCTCTATGACGTATACGGATGTGGCCTCCGACCATAGATTTGGGATTCTGCTCACTGAAAATGAGGTGGCGACGACTCAGATCGTAGGAAGTGTTGAGGTTGAAGACTACGAGCAAGAGCACGTGTTACGACGATATATTACTCCGGTTTCAGGTCAAGGATTAGAGGCTTCTCTTGAGTCAGGTCGAGTATTTGAAAAAGACTTTGCCTTCGATCTTGAAGAAGGTTGGAATAGTGATAATATGGAAGTGATTGTTTGGGTTTCAGATGCGAATGGTATTGTGCATGCTGCAAAATCTAAACTTGGCGAATAAGGATTAATTATGAAGATTTCATATAACTGGCTACAACAATATATTTCGGCAGAAATTCACCCTAATGCTGCTGCGGATTGTCTAACTGCAACGGGTCTAGAGGTAGAGCATCTCACCAGCACAGGAGGCGACGCAAAGCTTCTTCAGCAACTTAAAGTAGGAGAGGTTTTGACGAGGAGCGCGCATCCAAACGCAGACCGTCTTGCATTAGCTAAGGTGGATGTTGGAGAAGAGGTTCCGCTAGACATAGTATGTGGTGCTCCCAATCTAGAAGCAGGTCAAAAAGTTGTTGTGGCTTGCGTGGGAGTTGAAATTCCCGTTCAGGATGGAGAATCCTTCACCATTCGGAAAGCCAAGATACGTGGTGAGTATTCAGAAGGTATGCTTTGCAGTGAGCGCGAGATTGGTCTGAGTGAAGATCATGAGGGAATTATGATTTTACCCGATACGGCCAAGGTAGGTCAGGCATTATTAGAGGCTATTGATTTGGATAGTGACTACCAATTTGACATTGGCTTGACACCCAATCGAAGTGATGCTATGAGCCATTACGGCGTAGCTCGAGATCTCGTTGCTGCCCTAAGAGCTCAGGGGAAGAGTGCGTCATGCAAGCCTGTAGAAAGTGTGGCACTTCCTAGTGATCTCCCTTCGGTTGGACTATCCATTGAGGACACCTCAGCTTGTCCTCGATATTCGCTTTTAAAGATAACAGGAATCGAAGTCAAAGATTCTCCGCAGTGGATTCAACAAGCATTGAAATCCATTGGCCTAAAATCAATCAACAACGTCGTGGATGCTACGAATTTTGTGCTTTGGGAAATCGGTCAGCCCTTACACGCTTTTGATGCGGATCATGTAGATCAAGAGTCCATCATTGTGCGTAAGGCGAATGACCAAGAACAGTTTGTGACCCTTGATGACAAGCCGATTAAACTGGACAAGGAAGACTTGGTGATCGCTGATGCCAAAAGTGCGCTTTGCCTGGCAGGTGTTTATGGAGGAAAGAATTCAGGCGTTACGGAAAAGACGACTTCAATTCTCCTGGAGAGTGCATACTTTGATGCCACAACGATTCGTAAGACTTCGGTGCGTCATGGTCTTCGTACCGATGCTGCTCAGCGCTATGAAAAAGGCGCGGATCCAGAAATTTTGCAACTGGGTTTGGAAAGAGCAGTAGACATTCTTCGTGAAACTTGCCCCAATCTGGCAGTTGAAGGATATAACTTTTTTGATAGTGGTGCGCTCAAGCCTACAGAGGTTAAGCTTTCCTTGGAATATCTCGATCAACTTTCAGGAGTATCTTTTTCCTATGCTACCGTAGTGCAGATATTGGAAGATTTGGATATGAAGGTGCTCCATGAAGAGGGCGGTTGGTTGACGCTATCCATCCCAATGTATCGGAGTGATGTGACGCGCCCAGAAGATGTGATTGAAGAAATTCTTCGAATTTATGGTTTTGATCGCGTGAGCATTCCTGACCGAGTGCATAGCTCGCTTACTTTCCAAGATCGTTTCCAAGTCAAGCCATGGATTGATCGTTTAGCTGGTCTTCTTAATGGATTTGGTTATTCGGAAATCATGACGAATTCCATAAGCAAGTCAAAACATTACAAGGGACTTAGTGAAAAGGATATGGCACGTATTGTTCGCTTGGAAAACAGCATGACAAGTGAGTTGGATATTATGCGGCCTAACCTTATTCCTGAAGGGCTTGAAGTCATTGCGTATAATATCAATAGAAAAGCGGATAATCTACGCCTTTTTGAATTTGGGCATACCTATTCGAAAAATGGTGAGGCATATAGTCAGCGTCGAGAGCTTGCAATATATTTTTCCAGTCCGGGATCATTACGTCATTGGTCTGGGGCTGTCGCAAAACAAGATTTTAATGCATTTAAAGGGTTAGTGGACGCTTTGAATAGCGATTTAAAACTCAATGTCCATTCGATGAAGGTATGGAACGGACCCTTCGCCCAAGGACAGGAGTTTATGATGGAAAAGAAAGTCTTTCTTCGATTAGGCGAAGTGCTGCATGATGCCCGAGAGCAATTTGGCATGGATCAACCTGTGTTTGTGGCACTTTTTGATATCGACAATGTCTTGTCGTTGATTGATAAGGAGGTGTCCCATATGAAGTCGATTCCAACAACTCTCAACGTGCATCGGGACCTTACCATTCACTTTGAGGAAAACATGCCTTATCATCAGGTAAGTAGAACCTTGTCAGATTTAAACATCAAAGAACTTATCTATTGGAAC